>JBKEBT010000150.1:0-69418 GCA_047973305.1 Pyrinomonadaceae bacterium | reverse complement strand
GGACCGCCGTGCCCGTTTTGGTGATAATAGATTTTTGAAGGAACGCCCATTTTTCTGGCGGCGTCATAAATGCGGTAGCTGTGTTCGGGCATTACGTTCCAATCGTTAAAACCGTGCGACATAAGAAGTGCCGCGCGCCAATTTTGCATTTGGTTTAGATAATCGCGTCCAGCCCAGAACGCATTGTAATCGCCGGTTTTCCTATCCATTCCGTTCGCCATTTCGGTATCGCGCACAACTTCGTTATTGCGCGCGCGCTTTGCGGGGTCGCCGCTGTTGATAAAATCGTAAAGCACATCAACATCTTCACCCAAATATCCACCCGGGCTTCTTACCAAACCGTTTGAACGGTAATAATGATAATAAGAAGTGTTTGGCGCAACCGGAATGACGGCTTCCAACCCTTTTACGCCGGTTGTTGCAGCCGCTACGGGCAGCGTTCCTTCATAACTTGTGCCCGTCATGCCCACCTTTCCGTTTGACCAAAACGCCGCCACTTTTTCATCACCCGTGCGCTCTTTATAGCCGTTTGCCTTTCCGGTAAGCCATTCTATTACTGCTTTTGGCGCAAGGGTTTCGTTTGCACCGCCCACGGTTACGGCTCCATCTGAAAGTCCTGTGCCGGGCGATGAAGAATGAACGACAACAAATCCGCGCGGAACCCACTCGTTTACAAACTGGTTTGACATCATCGGGCGCGTGCATTTACACGTTACATCGCCGTGCTCACGTGGCGGCGCGGTTGCGCCTATCTCATGCTGAACGTTCCAAAACATTCCGGGAATCAAGCCTGCTGTGCCGTCATAATAAGGGCTGGAACCATAAATAACCGCGAGTTTTAAGCCTTCGTTTGTTTGCGCCGGACGCGTAACATCTACGTGCATTCTGTCTAGCTTTCCATCCCCATCTGAGTCAAATTCGGTTTCAACCCATAAATCTTCCCGAATCCACTTTGCGGAATCATTAAATGCCTCAACAATTTGCGCTTGTCCATCTTTGAAAACGGGTCCGAGTTTTTGCACACTTTGAGCATTTGCACTTAAAACGCCCGAAACAACTACGGTGCAAAACATAAAAACAGTTCTAAATTGATTTTTCACTCAGCTCTCCTCTTTTTAATCTGAATTCAGATTCATATATCATTCCGGTAAAATTCGTTGCGCAACTTTTAAGCCGCGCTATTTCTATGAAACCAAAAATTCAAAACCAAAATCATGCAAAATATTGCCATGTAGTTTTCACCTTCTACAATATCTATGCGGTAAGAATCTCCAAACGCCGGTCTTCTTTTGCAAACGGCAATTAACCGTTCGCCGCTGGAAAACGTAAAATTTCGACGAAAATAATTTCCTTCAACCACAAAATCTGCAAGATCGGACGAATAAAACTCAAAGCGATTCCTTAAGAAACCGAATTTTCGTTGTATGTAGCCCACTCCCGCTCCCGCAATTTCAACCGTATATGATCTATCGCTCAAGGCGGATTTCTGCACAATTTCGGCAACCCTTTTGTTTTGCTCATCTATAACCGAAATTTTTAAGTGCGTTGAAAATAGGGTGGAATTTCTAATCGCAGAAAACCTTTTTACGCCATTTTGGTCAAAAATTTCCCATCGACTTTTTAGTGCCCAAAATTTGGTTGTGATTGTAAATTCCGGCATATATGCGCGTTAAAGTGCTTCCCAATGCGTTGTAAAAATTCCTTCTTTATCAATACGCCGATAAGTATGCGCGCCAAAAAAATCGCGTTGAGCCTGCAAAAGATTTGCGGGTAAACGCGCGGTTGCAAACGCGGTCAAGTAATTTGAAGAGGTTGAAAATGCCATTGATGGAATTTCTAAGGCATTAAACTTGACGATGGTTTTGAGCAGTGAATTGCGCGAATTTTGCACTATTTGCTTGAAATGATCAGATTCAAGAAGATTATCGATATCCGGCGTTTTTGCGTAAACTTTTCGAAAATCTTCCAACAACGACGATCTGATAATACAACCGCCCCGCCATATCCTAGAAATATCGGCAAGTTTCAAATTGTAATTTTTTTCTCCGGAAGCCTTTGTAAGCAACGCCATTCCCTGCGTGTAAGTTATTATGAAACAAAGGAATAGCGCTTCGCCAAGTTCCTTAATACTTTCTTCACGCGTGGCGGCATCCACACTTACGGGCTCGTTAAAATCTAACAGAGTGGATATTTCTGTGCGCTTCATTTTAAGTGCGGATATTTGCCGCATTGAAACGGCGGTATCAATTGTTGGAACCGGAACGCCCATATCTAGCGCAACTTGCGAAGTCCATTTTCCGGTTCCAAGTTGTCCAGCGGTATCCAAAATCATATCTACCAAATCGTTACCGGTTTCATCATCTTTTTTTCGAAGTATCTTTTCGGTAATTTCGATCAAAAAGGATTGAAGATTTCCGGAATTCCATACGCCGAACACATCCGCCGCTTCCGCATTGCTTAAACCCAAACCGCGCTTTAAAAAATCGTATGCTTCGCAAATTAATTCCATCAAACCGTATTCAATTCCGTTATGCACCATCTTGACAAAATGCCCGGCTGAGCCAGTTCCAAGCCAAGCGGCGCATGGGTCGGCACCAACTTGAGCGGAAACGGCTTCAAAAATCGGACGAACGCGTTCGTAAACTTCCTTGTTTCCGCCAACCATTATTGAAGGTCCGCGACGCGCGCCCTCTGCACCGCCTGAAACTCCTACACCCAAAAAATGAAAGTCGAGTGATTCCATTTCGGTTTCGCGGCGTTCGGTATCCGGAAAATGCGAATTGCCCGCATCAATTACCAAACCGTGCGGGGTCAAATGTGGCGTAAGCTCGTGAATAATTGCATCAACAATTTCGCCTGCCGGCACAAGCAGCATTATATTTCGCGGAGTTTCCAACGAATTCAAAAACTCTGCAAGCGTGGAATAACCAACCACGCCATATTCGCCGCCTTCTTTGTTAAGTAGCTCAACCATTTCCGGGTTTACATCAAACCCTGAACACGAAAATCCACTGTCTGCAACATTTAGAAGAAAATTTCTTCCCATTGTGCCGAGCCCGATTATCCCAAACTTTGCTTTTTCCATATTCCTGATTTTACCCCAATGCCTTCCCCAAACAAAAAATAGTAAGCGACATTGTTACATACGAAGATTCGTTGGTGAAAGATGTTTATTAAGTGCATCCGGTTTCGAAAAACCTCTTTTACCGAATTTGCAAGAACTATTGTCTAAGCTTTTGCGAAATCTCAGATAAGCGTTTAAATTTTTGATATGAGTTTATCGCCGAACATCGTAAAACCAACCACCTTTTTGTCGCCGGAAAAGCTAATAACCGCATTCGGGCTTGATTTAACAATCGCATCTGAAACATTTCAGCACACGGGCAGCTTTAAGTTTCGCGCGGCTTACAATCTTGCAAACAAGGTTTCCAACGAGCACATAATTACATCTTCATCCGGAAATTTCGGGCAGGCACTGGCTTATGCATGTAAAATCTTCGGCAAACGTTGCCACGTTGTAATGCCAAATACATCTGCACGCGTAAAGGTTGAAGCCGTTGAAAATTATGGCGCAACCGCCGTTTTAACCGATGTAAAGCTATGCGGACGCGAAGAAAGAGTTAACCAATTGATTGAAGAATTTCCGGAGGCATATCGCGCAAGCCCCTATGATGACCCCTATGTAATTGAAGGAAACGCAACCTTGGGTGCGGAAATTGCCGCGTTTGACAGTGATTTTGATTATATTGTGGTGCCGATTGGCGGAGGCGGCTTGATTTCAGGCATCTTGAAAGGCATAAAAGATTCAGGCTCAAAAGCAATTGTGATCGGAGCTGAACCCGCACTCGCAAACGATGCGGCGCGTTCGCTTAAAGCCGGTGAATTGGTAAAAAACGAAAGTGAACCTCAAACCATTGCAGATGGCGCACGCACGCTTTCACTCGGAAAAAGAAACTGGGCGATTATTAAAGATGAACTTTCTGAAATAATCCAAGTTCCGGATGATGCAATAAAATCAGCACTTCAAAGCTACTTCGTGCTGGCAAATCTGAAAGTTGAACCTACCGGCGCTGTTTCGCTGGGTGCAATCTTAACCGAAGCAGAAAAATTCAATAACAAGAAGACTTGTGTAATTGTAAGCGGCGGAAATGTTGACGCGGCTGTTTTTGCGGCTCTCATTAAATAAACGAAGCGTATTTTTATTGAATCTGGATTCTTAAGGATATACTGATTAAGGCGCAAATTGCTCAACAGTTCTTTTGCCGTCATCAACCTTCACTGAAATTGTTAATCCGCTTTTTCCCATTCATGGTAAAGTGAATACGGTTATGGAACTGATTAAAGCCATCTGTGCATTGATTTTTCTCGCATTCGCGGGGCTTTTCATCCTTTTAGCTCTAATCGGTTTTTTCGCCAGACCGAAAGAGGAAGTTGTTTTTGTAAGCACGTTTACAATTATTGGCTGCATCGTTTTCTTTTTTACCGCCCGGTTTTTGTTCAATAAATACGATCCGCCAAATGATGACTCTCAAAAGTAAGAGCTAAATCAGCATTCTTGTTTCAATCTGCAACCTCTTTTGCTCGCTGAACCGAGCCTCAAAGTAAAATCAAATTCCATTCGCGTCACGTAATTTTATTTAGATCACACGCTTTTCCCGAAATTCTTTCGCAACCAGAAGAGTCCTTTGAAATTCGATTTGTGCCGAAAACGACTGATTCGAAACATGATTTGGGCTACAGTCCGAATCTTTTGAAAGAGGTAGAAATCGACAAGATCACTCGGGGTGAGGTAATCGTGGGCGACATCACATACTTGCCGCTTTCGGGCGGAAAGTTTTGCTATTTGGCGATGTTTCAAGATAAGTTTACGAAACGGATCGTTGGCTGGCAGGTGGCGGATAATATGAGAGCTGAGCTTGTAATCGGCGCACTTTTGATGGCAAAACGACGAGGATTAATCGGCATAAACGCGATTATTCATACGGATCGTGGGAGTCAGTATGGCGCAAAAGATTACCGTAAGTTGTTGAAAGGATTGAGACAATCGATGTCGGCGAAAGGCGATTGCTACGAAAACGCCCAGGCAGAGAGTTTCTTCTCGAGAATCAAAGCAGAACTGCTGGAAGGTGGCAAATTCGAAAGCGTAGAGCAAGCCCGGACGGAAGTTTTCAGCTATATCGAAGGCTACTATAACCGAATCAGAAGGCATTCAAGCCTCAGATATCTGAGCCCGTTGGAGTTTGAAAGGAATCTGAAAGAATCTAAAAACAATAGGAGGAACGAGAGTTTCGTCTCTTGTTTTGGGTAACCAGGTCATACCAACGGATTGATTTTTTTAACCTACAAGTCTGAAAATAAGACCAACCACAATAGGAAAATTTAGCTCAGATGCTATCATTACCGAATGAAACCATTTAAGCTTTTTCTGCTTCCGATATTAATTGTGGCATTTGTTGTTCAAATTGCTGCGCAAGATTCATTTGATTCCGCAGCTTTTGACAAATTTGTTCAAGAACAAATGGAAAAAGATAAGATTCCCGGTTTAAGTATCGGATATTCTTACAAAGGAAAAACTTGGGTGAAAGGTTACGGATTTGCCGATATTGAAAATCGTTCGCCCGCTCTGGCACAAACAATGTATCGGATGGCTTCGGTAAACAAGCCGATGACGGCGGCTGCGATATTGCTATTGGCAGATCGCGGCAAGCTTAACCTTGATGATGAAGTTCAAAAATACGTTCCCTATTTTCCGAAGAAAAACTTTCCCGTAACAATTCGGCAACTGCTTTCGCACACAGGTGGAATAAGTCATTACAAGAATTACGAAGTTGAAGGAAGGATAAAAGAAAAGAAAACAACGCGTGAAGCAATCGCAATTTTTGAAGAATTCGATCTTGTTGCAGAACCCGGCACGCGGGCATCTTATTCCAGCTATGGCTATAATCTTCTAGGTGCCGTAATTGAAGGTGCTTCGGGCGAACCGTATTCAAAATTTATGACAGAAAATGTTTGGCTGCCTTTGGGAATGAATGCAACGCGAATGGATGACGCGGTTGAGATTATTCCCTTTCGCACACGCGGTTACCAGCTGTTGGAAGGTGAAATAAAAAATTCTGATTATGTGGATATAAGCAGCAGATTTGCTGCCGGCGGAATTCGTTCAAACGTGTTAGATATGCTCAAATTCGGCGATGCAATAGCAAATAGAAAACTACTTTCACCAAACAGCATCAATCTAATGTACAACCCCGCGACAACAAAAGACGGCAAATTTGTTGCATACAGCGCGGGTTGGAACACAACGCCAATAAACGGACATTTCACAATAAGCCACAGTGGCGGGCAGCCCGAAACAGCCACGCATTTATTTGTTTTTCCGAAAGTTGGAATTGTGATTGCGGTTGCCGCAAACCGTGAAGGTGCCCCGCGCGTTCCATTTGCTTCAAAATTATTTGAGATGGTTACAAGTGAAAAATGGAAGGCTTCTGCGCCGGTTGACGACGCAAAAAAGTCGCCTCGAGAAGTGATTTCACAAATGCTGTTTGATTACGGAAGAGCGGCTTACGAGAAATCCAACGGCGCATTTACAACAAATGCCGAAGTGGTTAGCCAAGCGTTTCTCGCAATTAATCGCGTGTTGGCAAATAAAGAAGCAAGCCCGGAAGACATTGATTTGTTAAGACATCCGGCTGGAAATGAGGCAATCCAAACCGCGGGCTCGTTTATCGCGGCGCAACTGTCAAAAGCAGGATACAATCTAAAATCGTATTCGGCAGAAAATGAAAAATTCGTTGCAGATTATTTGGAACTTTCCAAAAGGAAAGGTGCACAATTCAAGCAATATCAGCTAGATTTTTAGTTTTGGTGCATCAACATATCTGCTTTCAAGAAACTTTTCCGCGGAACAATAAGATATTGGGTCAGCCGAAATTTCCTCCTGAACAAAAAAAAACGGCGATAGACGCCGCTTTTTTAATCATATTGGAAGTTTCTTTTTAGCCAACGGGATTCCGCAAAATACCAAGCCCTTCAATTTCAACTTCCATAATGTCTCCGCTTTTTAAGTAAACCGGAGGCTTTCTGGCAAAACCTACCCCCGGTGGTGTACCGGTCGCAATAACGTCGCCGGGTTCAAGTGTTACGGTTTCGCTCAAGAATGAAACTATTGCAGGTATATCAAATATCAATTGGTTTGTATTTGATTGCTGCAGCGTTTCATTGTTCAGCCGAAAAGCAATATTCAGATTATGTGGATCCACAATTTCATCCTTTGTGGCAATAAATTTTCCAATCGGTGCAAATGTATCGCATGATTTTCCGCGCTGCCATTGACCATCTGCAAACTGAAACCCGCGTTCGCTCACATCGTTCAAATTTGCATATCCAAGCACATAATCAAGCGCATTTTCAGGCGATATGTTTTTCGCATACCTGCCGATTATTACCGCCAATTCGGCTTCATAATCAGCCTGTTTACTACCATTAGGAAGAATCACGGGCTGATTGTCGCCAACAACAGAAGTTGGATATTTAGAAAACACAATGGGTATTTTCGGAATTTCCATGTTGCTTTCAATTGCGTGATCCCGATAATTCAAGCCGATACAAATCAACTTGCCGGGGCGCGGAACGGGTGCTGAAAGTTCTATTTCTTTTTGTGCGATTAAGAATTTTTCTGCTTCGGCAGGATTCTCCAAACACCTTGCATAAAATTCCAATGCACGCGGAAGCAAATTTCCGTCTAAATTAAACCATGGAAGTAACGAATATGAATCCACTTCTTCAAGTGCGAACGCCTTAAAGAAATCCAAAATCGCCGAATCGTCATTCCAAAGCGCACCAACGCGATATAATCCCGCTTCGCTTGCGGCATTGTTTCTAAATGTCGTTAAACGCATATCATTAAATAGGTATAGCTTGCCGAATCAGCAAACTAGGCGGCGGATAAATTGCCAACTGTTTCAAAGGCTTCTGATTCTTTGTTCATTTCGGCAAATACCGCAGCGGCGGTTTCGATAGCTTCCTCAATATCAGCTTCTGTATGAACTGCAGAGATATACCAAATTCCGCGTCCAATTACCCTAACTCCACGACCAAGCATCAGCGCGGTAAATTCCGCATATTTGGCTCCGTCGAATTCCAAACAATCTCTGTAATTAACCAGTTCGGTACGGTTTGTAAAACCAAGGTGTGTTATTTGCCCCGGACCGCTTACCAAAACAGTTTGACCGTTTTCTTCGGCGGCTTTTCTTAAGCCTTCCTGCAACCTTAACCCCAGATTTTGAATTCTGTTGTAAAGGTCTTTATCGTTTTCCAGCACTTCAACAGTAGCCGCAGAAGCCGCAATCGAAGGATTATTTGAATTATAGGTTCCGGCATGCATTACAGTGCCATTTGCCACCAAATCCATAAACTTGCGTTTTCCTGCTAAAAAGCTGACCGGAAATCCCGAAGCCATTGCCTTTCCGAACGTTCCCAAATCAGGAATAACGTCGTAATAGGTTTGCGCGCCTCCAAGCCCCAGCCTAAAGCCCGTAATAATCTCGTCAAAAATCAAAACCGTTCCATATTTATCACAAATGTCGCGCAACCCTTGTAGGTATCCGGGTTGTGGTTCAATACAACCGTTATTGCACATAATCGGCTCTGTGATAAGCCCTGCAATATCATCGCCCCAAGTTTCAAATGCGCGTTCAACCGCGTCTAAATCATTCCAAGGCAGCACTATCAATTCTTCCAAAACGCCCGGCGCTTGTCCTGTTGTTTCCAAAATTTTCGTGGGCAAATCAAATTCGCCTGCCGCTTCTTTTGATGGGTGCTGGCTTATTAAAACATTGTCAAACCAACCGTGATATTGCCCTTCAAATTTTACATATTTATTGCGTCCGGTTGCGCCACGTGCCAAACGCAAGGCTGCTTGCACAGATTCTGACCCGCTATTGCTAAACCGAATTAATTCAGCACAAGGAATTAGGCTTTGCAATTTTTCTGCGAGCTCAAGCTCCATTAAATGCTGTCCGGCAAAAAGTTGTCCGAGATTCATTTCTTCTTGTACGCGTTGAATCACGTTCGGATGAGAATGTCCCAAAATCAACGGACCCTGACTTAATGTAAAATCAAGATATTCATTGTCATCCACGTCAAAAATCCTCGCGCCTTTTCCTTTTTTAAAAAAGAGTGGATGCGGCGAACCTGCCATTCTGAAATGACTGCTGACACCGCCAGCCATTGATTTGCAGGCACGTTCATACAATTCGCGTGATTTCTCGTAACTTCGCATTTTAATTTACTCCTTATGATTTTGGTTTATAATTGACTTCGATTTAAAAGCGCACCGATTCCGCACCGGTTTCTCAACTTCATTAAATAAAACAACTTATTTTGCCGAACTAACTAATTAAGCGGGTAGAGTTTTTCTCTAATATTCTTGTATTCAAACGATTCCAGAGCGACCGAAGAAAGCCCCGGTGAATTTACTTCAATAATTTTTGACGCTATGGGTTGATACGCCGCCCTAAATGCGACAGCCGATTTTAGAACAATTATTTCTTCGTTTTCCGGCGAAATGCCGATAGATTTTAGCTGTTGTAGATTCCAGGGCGGCATTTTGAATTCTGTTAAAACTATTTTGATACCTTTAACTTCCACAACTGCTGTTTTTCCCATATTTTCAACAATACCGTCGCGCATAGGTCCCCGATTTAGAAATGTGCCATCTGAAATCAATCTTACCGTGACATTTACAAAAACCGGTTTGCCGTGAAAGTCATCACATTTGCCGCCAACCAAAAGTTCTACGTTTTTTCCAATTCCAACATCGAATGCTTTTTCGACGGATTCTTTGTCTGCGATTATTACAACAGCACTTTGAACTTCTTGACGCAGCAATTCTTCCAATATAAAAGTGCTGTCGCCCGTAGTTCCTGCACCAATGTTGTCGCCCACATCCGCCAAAATCACCGGAAACGCATCGCTGCCGGCTGCTTCCGCCACGGCATCTGAAACACTTGGCAGTTTTGGCAAGAAATCTTCACGCATTTCCCAAAACTTTTCAGCAATTGCGCGTGCGTATTGTTGCCCGCGTTCGGGTTTGTTGTTTGTTACAACCAGCACGCTGGGTCCGATTTCGGGCACGTCAGAATAAGCAAAACCGCCTGCAACGGTTACAGAAACAACATCGCTTTCCTGTTCAGTTTTATGCGCGGCTTCCATCAGAGCTTTCATTGGCATTACATCTGTAAACTGAACATTCGGAACCGTAATCATCGGCGGTTTTTCCAATGCCGTTACCGGATTTATCTCGCCACGAATAGTTCTAACCAAAATCTCCGCAGCTTCTAACCCCCGTGCTTCTTGATCAATATGCGGATATGTATCGTAACCTACAATTGCAGTCGCCTTTTCAACCATCAATTCAGAGATGTTTGCATGAAAATCAAGTGTAATTGCGATTGGAATTTCATCTCCGGCAAATTCTCTGAATTTTGAAAGAATATAGCCATCGCCATCAAGGGCATTTTCCGCAACAAGCGCGCCGTGTAAAGCAAAGAGAATTCCATCAATATGTTGCGAATTTTCAAATGCTTGTTGAACAATTCCAATTAAATAATCCAACGTTTCAGCCTGAACGGGCGCGGTTGAAACACCCCAAGCCCAAAGTGTTGGAATAATTTCAAAGCCGAATTTTTCAGCACCCTTTATAAATCCGGACATTTCACTTTCGGTTTCGCGCAACTTTTCAACCGATTCATTCCCTTCCAACAATAGAACTTTCCTGAAGGATTCCAAATCGGTTGGTTCGCTCGAAAATGAAGGTGATTCGTGATAAATGCCGCCACCAAGAATATGCATATCAGTTTGCGATTAATTCGTGCGTTAAGAAACTTGCATCAATATCTCTAATTTCTTGATGCGTTGAAACACTTGTATCTTTCAGACCGTGTCCGGTCAGGATACAAACGTTCTTGCCGGTTTCACCAACTGTACCGTTTACAAGTGCTTTTAAATATCCGGCAACAGAAGCGGCACCGGCGGGCTCAGCATAAACGCCCTCTTTGGTTGCCAACATACGTTGCGCCGAATAGATTTCTTCATCTGTAACTGAGATTGCACAGCCGCCCGTTGCTTTTACGGCATTTAACGCCAGCGTTGCGTCAATATCTACCTGCACAGCCAAGCCGCTAATCGAAGTTGTGGTTTCTATTTGTTGGGCTTTATCTGCATTCTGCAACCATGATGTAACAATTGTGTCATTCAATTCGGGTTGAACCCCATTTATTTTCGGCAGATTTTCGATCAATTTTCGTTCTTTCAAATCCTCAAAAGCACGTCGAATTCCCGAAAGCAATCCACCGCCGCCTACCGGAACAAATATGTTTTCCGGCACTTCGCCAAGTTGTTCAACCAATTCATATCCGATTGTTTTAACGCCCTCCATTCCATCAGGCGAATATTTGTATGCGGAGATTACTAAACGCGTGCCGCTTTCTGCCGCCAAATCCTGCAATCGTTTGAAAATAGGCGCCGAAAGCTCATTGGTTACGCCAAAATCCTTTACCCTATACACTTCCGCACCATACGCAAGCATCTGTTTCAGCTTTGGAACCGGCGCGATTTCGTTCACAAAAAGCAAACATCTTAACCCGTGTTTTGCCGAATAAGCGGCAAGGGCAGATCCTGTATTACCGGAGGATGTAGCGATAAAAGTTTCTATTCCGGCTTGTTTTATCAACGCGGTTTCAAGCGCAGCAAAACGATCTTTAAATGAACCTGTTGGATTCAACTGCTCCATTTTGAAATAGAGTTCGCCTTTGTTGCTTAGATTTTCGCTTTTCACCAATGGTGTTGCGCCTTCACCCAAACTTATGAATTGCTCGATTTCTGCTGCGGGCAAAAAATCCTTGTATTTTTGTAAAAGTGTGTGCATTTTTTTTACTGCGCTAAAACCCAAGCGCGGTTAAAACGTGCCCAACGGATTTCACGTCCGTCGCCATTTGGAAGTTGCTTTTGCCACACCGCAACAAAGTTCCCTTCCCTATCCTGTGTAATTCCGGGGTATGAAACTTGTAAATCGTGATAGTTTTTGGGTCTGCCGTCTTTGCTCGCCACGGTTTTAGGCTTCGACCAATTTCGCCCGCCATCGGCTGAAATTGCAACGCTCAAGTTATCGCGCTCAAGCGGATGATTGTTCCAAATTACAATAATTTCGTTTGAGCCTTTATCCAAACGCCACAACGAAGCTGGTGTATTATGGCTTGTTAATGCGCTTTTTGAAGGTTGCGTCCAAGTTTTTCCGCCGTCGGCACTTCGCGATTCATAAAGATTTGAAGTGCCGGTTCGCAAAAGCAATAGAATTTCGCGATTTTCAAGTTCTACCGCAGCAGGTTCGACAACGCCGTTGGTTCCGAAAGGCGAAACCTTTTGAGCCAACAGATGAATATCAAGATACGGTGTCCAATTGATTCCGTCTTTAGACAGCAAAACACCCGATTTCAAATCCATTTCGCCTTCGCTTTTAGCCGGAATACCGCCTTTCTGTGCCCAAATATCGTATGAAGCGGGCAAAACCAACGTTCCATCTTGCAACTTTAACCCAAGGTGCCGCTTGCCTACCAAATAATTAAACGGAATAGCCAATTTTAGAGGTTTCGACCATGTTTTGCCTTCATCGCGGCTTTCCGCCAAAAGCGTATCAGTATTGGTGATTTTGTTCGGACGTTTTACCGATGAGCTGTAAACCAAAATCCTATCGCCATCAATGATTATTGCAGGATCCGATTCAGACATTCCTTTCGATTCCAAAACCTTAAACGGCTTGCCCCAAGTTCTTCCGTTGTCTGTCGAAACCGCTCCCAGAATTTTACTGTCTTTGTTTTTCTGAAAATGTGCCCACGCTACAAAAAGGTTTCCCGTTGAAGTTCGTGCTAAAACCGGATAGCAATGCTGCTCGCCTTTGTAGGCGGGTGCAGCAACCGTACCGTTTTCAAAAAGCAATGCCTCTTGAGCCTTTACCGAAAACGTAGCAAGCAAAACCGAAAATAAAATGATTTGCAACAAACTTCTCATCAATATACTTCTTCTTTAATTCGCTTTCTGAAAATAGAATCTCTATTTGTGAATACTTAAGGCTCATCAAGCGGCTTAAAGTAAATTAAGAAACACAACGGGTTTCATGCAAAATCTTAGGCTGCACGTATAATTTCTTAACGTATTACAGGAAGCCTTAACAACAAAATCACAGGATAAAAATTCACATTACTTATTCTCAGATTCTTGCAAAATGCGTCGCAAAAGCGGTTCTAACGCATCCGCGAATACCTTGAAGCCGTAATCCGTTGGCAGCACACCATCAACGGTCGATTCGCCATCGCTCGGAAACAGATTTTCTCCTTTGAGGTAATAGATGCGCTTATATCCATCTTTTTGAAGCTGGGCAAACTGCGCTGCAATAATTCGATTTTTTGAAGCAATTGATTTCTGAACGGAAGGGTTCCAAAGCGATTGCGAATAATTTGGCGTTCCAAGAAAAACTATTGGCGTTTCAGGGTTTGCCTTACGAATTTTCTTTACAAACTTCTCGGTTCTTTCCTTGATTTCCGCCGCGGTCATGCTTGGGAGGCAATCAATTACATACATTGCCGGATCAAGTTCAGCCAATAAATCTCCGAATTCAGATTCCATTTTGCACGTTCCGGAAAATCCCAAGTTGATAGTTTCACGATTCAAACGGCGGTTTAATTGGGAGACCAAGGTCATCCCCGGTCTTGACGAGGCACTGCCTTGAATTAAAGATCCGCCATAGAAAACTAACGGTTTCTCCGTGGTGTTTTCAACAGCCTTTCCGAACTTAGAATCCTTAATTACGCCGATTTCAAGCTTTTCGAGTCCGTTATAACTTGGAAGATACATTCGAAATTCGAGAAGTTCTTTTGGAAGTCCGCGCAAGAATGTTTCAATCGATTCAGGTTGAACACTTGGCGGCTTCGGTGATTTTGCAGCCGCCCAATACCATTTATTGTTTTCACGAAGGTAAAGATCTAGACCGCCAACGCTTAGTGGAGAGAGAGTTGCGCCATAAATACTGGGGTGACGAAGCTTCCAACGTACAACAATCATTTCTGAATCGGTTGCGAACGAAACATTGAGCCCCGCAGAATTTAGGGCTCTTGACCAAACATCCTTGGAAACTTTTCCCTTTGCCTTATCCGGCAACCTATCAAACGGCGCCTTTGGGTCTTCCCAACCGCGACCGTCAATTCCCAAATCCACGGCGTTGTACCAAGTTAGCTCAACCTTTTCTTGGGCTAAACATACATACGAACCAAACAAAATAAATGCGATAAACACTAACTTTTTCATAATAAAATTCGATTTTCGCTTCTGCATCAAACCTATCGCCAAAACGACGCTTATAACATTACTTCGCAACTCTTAAAGCAACACTTTTTACCGTTGGGAAATTGTCGCCGTTATCGGATCTTAAAGTTAACCTATATTGCAAAACTCGTTCGTTGCGATTTATAGAAAATTTTGAATTCTTTACCTCACGCCAACTTTCGTTCATCAAACTTTCGCGGTTTTCCGATGATTTCACCTGAACCGTTACTCTGCCGCCGGAAATAAATGCGGCTTCATATGAAATTTGCCCATTTACGGAACCGGCATTTAGTTCAAACACTCGCGAAGTAAAAGATTGTTCGTATTTTCTTGTGAGGATGTGTCCGATGTCGTAATTCCACATCCAATGCGTACCCATTGCCGTCAATGATTCAACACGTTTGTTTGCATTTCGAAAGCGATTTCCGTCGTTATAAAACACTTGCGATTTTGCTTTTCTGTGTCCTGAATTTCGGGCGTGTTCCGCAATTGCCAAATCAATTTTGCCGTCTTTGTCAAAATCTGCGGCAACGGCATCTGCTCCTGAATCGGCTATAAATTCTGTTGTATCGTTTACGCTGAACCCGTTTTTGCTTCCCCAATACAAATACATGGGAACAGATTGGCGCGTGTTGTCACCTAAATATGCAGGTAAAAAAAGATCCAAATAACCATCAGAATCAAAATCGGCAACTGTTGGTCCTAAGACGGTCAACGAAGGCAACCGTTGGGAATTCCAGTATTTGAAGTCCCGGTTGCTGCCCCATAAAATCAAAACACCGGCATCGTGATAGTTGTTTACAAAGTCTTTATAAATTGGAACAATCAGATCTGCAAAGCCATCATTGTTAAGATCTGCTGTTTCTAAATCAATTGGTGCCGGAACACTTACCTTTAGTTGGTTTTCTTCAGAAAACCCGTTTTCACTGCCATAAAAGATTCTTACCCAATTTGTTACATACGAAACAACCGCAATATCCAGCCAGCCATCCTGATTATAATCCGCAACATTCGGACTACCCGAACGCCCCAAAGAAGGAATTGCAACGCGGTTTTTTCTATCGTATCCGGCTTCCGATCCGTAATAGATTGCCAAATCAGTTGGAGTTCCATCCGGCGGATTAAAAAAACCGACTATGATATCCAAGTATCCATCTTTATTTAGATCGGCGATATTTGATGTTGACGCTAAATTCTCAGATAGAACTGTTCGATTGTTCTTGAAATCGAATCCTTTTTTGCTTCCCCAAAAGATGTTTATTCCCGCCGTTTTATCGTTTTTTAGTTGTGAATGGGCGGAATTTACCGAAACCAAATCAACAAACCCATCGCCATTTAAATCAGCCGCCGAACTTTGATAGCCGCTGGTAAACGGAATTTCAACCAAGTTATTAAAGCCTGCCTTGCCACCGTAATATAACGAAAGCGGCACGGCTTCATTTAGCGTTCCGGTTCTGCTGTTTGAAACCACCACGGTCGTATTGTTGAATGCGGTTTTGGGAATTACGCTTACATCCGTTGCCCCTTCGGTTGGAATGCCCTTGGTTGATTTTTTAAATCGGCGGTTTCCTAAACCAAAAAACACGGCTGATTCGGTTTTATATACTTTTTCGCCCTGATGCGTGGCGCAAACAATATCCTGAATTCCATCTCCATCCAAATCGGTTACAGCGGTTGCGGCGGTGTATGCGGCGTCCAAAACGGTCAAATTCTGTTTGTTAAAATCGCCGTTTTGTCCCCATATTACCGTAACGTTGTCGTTTTCAATTTCGCCACCGCCAAGCATTTCGCCGCCGGCTGCTTTGCGCATAGAAAATTTTGAAGTTACCAAATCTGCGGAATTATCTGCATCTACATCCGCGATTGTTATTGATGAAGCGTTTACGCCTTCTAAAACTCTTGCTTCTGAAAAACTTCCGCCACCTGTATTTTTTAACAAGATTATCGAGTTCTGATCGGTTCCAATTGCAATATCAAGCTTCCCATCGTTATCTATATCGCCTTTCGCCAGCGTTACAACTTTCCCTTTTTTTAGCTTCAAATCTATCTTTGAAACTACAATCTCAGGCTTCGAATTCGTTTCCGCTGGGTTGTGATCGCTTCGCAAAATAGTAAGCGAATTATCTTCGGCAAGAACAGCTGCGGCATTTATTCCGTTGTCGTAAAAATCGCCGGAAACAATCTTAATGGCATTTTCAACGCCGATATCGCTAAACCGGTTTAGTAAAAACCCGTTTTCGCCACCAAAATAGATTCGTATGATATTGCCCGGCGGCTGGTTTGGCTGCCACGCGTTTGAATTTAGCGTAGCAATATCAAGCCATCCATCGCCATTTAGGTCAGCCGCGGTTAGAGATTTAACGTTATTAACCGGCAAAACCCCGTTGCTTCTTGCAGTTGACCAGCCATCCTTGCCACCCCAAACAATTGTGATTAAACGCCGATTGTTTTGAATTCCCGATTGATTCGGACAAAAGATGATGTCTTCAAATCCGTCCTTATTCAAATCGGCGATTTCTGTTTCAATGCTTCCGTCTATTTCTAAAAAACGATTGTTGAAGGCGCCACTGTTGTCAATTGATGTCAAAGTTGCGGGAACAAACACATCATCATCGTGGGTATTGTTGAAAAGCAGGTCAATGAAACCATCTTGATTCAAATCAAAGCGGCGAATTGCTCTGATGCCGCCCTTTTTATCTGCAAAAAGATTCTGTCCGGAAGCCTCAAAACTTCCGGCTGAAAAATCATCAAAGCTTTTGTCAATCCAATCTTGTCCGGCAACAATGGCAGAGTTTGAAAAGATCACAAGCAAAATAGAAATGCCTAACCAAATTCGAACAATCATCTAAAAACTATAAACTTCGAAAAAGTTTGCAACGGCTAAAATCCAACATCCGGAATCCAACGCCCAAAATAATGATTTCCCCATTTCTTTAACGGAATATATTTCGCACTGGGTCTGTTTTCTGCTTCAAAAATACTCAAATCGTCTTTGTGCCCGATTCGCGAAACCAATGACCAATAAGTATTTACGGGACGATTAAAATAGTGCGAATCGGGCTTTTTATATTGATTTATCGGGTCCGGATCCCAAAACATCATTCCTGCCGCACCCGCAGCGTAATTCTTTTGCGCATTCTTAATCAGGTCTTCATAACTAGCCATGCCCGCACCAATCATTATAGGGTAAAACCCGATTTTTGTTCCCTTTGTTATTTTCGCAAACCACTTGAAATCCACGGGTTTTCTGGTGTTGGTATGAAAAGCCGCCGGAAAAATTGAGATTTTATCGATTAAGCCTTCTTTCACCCATTGCTCAACATCCAACCCATATTTCTTATTGTCTTCTTCGGTGTGTACAACGGAAACGGAAAGCTCGTAACGCTTTTCTCTTCCTTGTGCCTTTTGCACATCATCGAGCAATTTGCGTGTTTTACGCATAAAATCGGTCATGATTTCGCAGCGGAGTTCAGAAAGTCGCGGGTCGTCTTCGGGAATTTGTTTTGCATCGGCTCCGTATTTCTCTTTGAATCGGTTGCTAAAGGCATCTTCCCAAAGCATTAATGGCAAACCCCGAAAATATATTATTTCAAGTCCATCGGGCTGGTAATTCAGAATTTCCTTAAAGATTCCGTAAATATGCTCTCTAACTTCCGGAACCGCATAGCTCATTCTCATAACAGGCGTTCCATCGCGGTCATAGGTTCTAAATTGCGGATTTTCGCGATAAAATCTGGAGCTGAAATAATCTTCAAAAGCCGGCGGTGCCTGCCACGCTTGAGTTCTAAAGCCAATGCTGATTTTCTTGTTCATTGAATGAGCCGCTTCAACTGCCAGCTTTGTTTCATCTGCTCCATCTTCTATAAACTTCTTAACCGCCCTTGTAACGTCAATATCTCCGGAACGCGGTGGATCATCTGATAAATCGCCAATTATTGTTCCCAATTTAGAATCGTAATTGACCAAATCGCCGCCAATAATCTGCCACGAAAGAGTTCCGAAATCTGAATCCCTAAAATGCTCAAAATTTTCTAAAAACTCTTCTTTGGTGGTTGGATAGTTTTTATTAAGCCAACTAAACCCATCCATTGTACCAATCAAATTTTTTGTATCTGTACGTTCGCTTTCGGTTTTTATGAATGCAACTTCTTTTGGAGTTAAAGGAACAAGTTTAACGTACATTATTACGGTATGACGCGGGTTTACGGCGGGAATATCGACGTTCATTCTCGCCTTCATTCTCATCTGTGCAAACTCCAAATCTTGTCCTGTTAGATCGGCATTTTTAAAGAAAACCTCATCAATATCATCGCTTGCGCCGCTGTATCTGCGATGTTGATATGCAACATCGTTTGTCAATTTTTTGCGCGCTTCGCTGGTTTGTCCGTATCCAAATCTGCCGGCGCCGCCAAGACCTACATAAACCGCAAACCAACCGGTTTTGTTCAGTTTGAGCGTAACCGCCGGCGCGCCCGTATCCGGCAAGCTCGCAATGCTGTTGCCTTTTAAACCGTCTTTGGTTTCATAATCCAAAACCTTCCAATGTCTTTTTCGCCTAAGATCAAACGTTAGAGCATTTCTTGGTTCAACCTGCGACATATCGGAAATTATTATTGCTTCGCCGGATTTTTCCCATCTGTCTGATTCATACAGATAATTTTGTGCCGAAGCGCTGACTGTAAACGAAATGAATAAAACAAAGAAGGGTAACGATTTAAAGGAATGTGTTTTGAACCAACGAACGAAAAAATGCACTCTAATTTGCTCCTATAAATAGCTTAAATTCTGTTGAACCTTCTTAAAAATCGTGAATCGCAGTTTATATCGCAATCAACGGAACTGAAATGAATACAAATCGGCATCCTTTAACTTAAATCTCAGTTTAATGGTTTTGCCTTCCAATGACGACACATCAGAATTTCCGTTCCAACTAACTTTTCGGTTTAAAGAATCACCAAAAATAACATCACAGTCATCGAGCGAAAAGTTTGGAATTGTTTTGCCATCAGAATCAAGTATTTCAACCCGCAATTCGCCAGCCGCAGATGATGAAAAGTTCAAGTTCAATGAATTGCCGCTAAAGACTAAATTTTTTATCAACAGTTCGCCGCCGTTTGCCGATCCCTTTACCGAAACAAATCCATCGATTCTTATAGTGAACCTACGAAGTTTGCTTCCATTGTTCTTCCAATAACCTTCGGTTGCGTAAAGCGACAGTTCATTGGGTGCGCCCGCATATTCCGATTTTGTTTCAACCATACCCCAAGCCAGATAATTGTCACCGTACGTCCAACTTCCGTCGCGTTCAATTCCGGGGGTAAGAAAAGCTTCATTCCAACGATAAAACCTGACTCCATCCCTACTTGTCATAAAGAGCGAATCAGTAATTGCGGTTCCATACCGCATCACACGCTCAGAACGCGCCTTGCGCTCATCACCTTCCGGCAATGCCCGCAAAGAAGTTCCCCACGCACGTTCGATATATCTTGCAGGAAAGCCAATATATAGCTGTGGCGCGCGATAATAAGGTTCAATCGGATTTGTATAAAGATGTTCTTCGGGCGAATTTTCGTAGCTAAGTAATTGTTTGTTTTCCCAAGTAATAAAATCTTTGCTTGTAGCTGTTTTAATGCCGCGAATTCCCTTGTAAAGTGATTTTTTGTCACTTTCTGACCAAGAACGCCAATATGCGCGATACTGTTTTGTGCGGGGATCCCAAAAGGCTACGTTTTGATTATCAAATGCATCATCCGTAATAATGAGTTTGTTCGACATCATTTCCCAATGTATGCCGTCTGCGGATTTATATGCCAACAAACCGTGATAATCCGTTCCATGCGCAGAAGAAACAATTAGCGCTTTGTAGCGTTCATCAGCGGGCGCGTTCGGGTTTTCATCTTTAAAAACACCGGGCAAACCGGCGGTTACATTAAAATTGCCTACTTTTTCACTAATCAACACAACGTTGTTGTTTCTTGTGCCGTTAATTTCGTAAATTCCTAGATTTGGCTTAATCCAATTGATGCCGTCCTTGCTTTCGGCATAAGCTAAATATGAAGTATTCTCCTTCTTTGCGCCTTTTGGTTGAGAAACTCGCCATGCTTTATAGTAAAGCTTGTATTTATCTCCATCCTTAAAAATGCTGTGATAGCCAGAACCGTTGCCTTCCCAAGGCGCATCATGAACCAACACTACTTCCCGTGGGGTTGGATGATGCAGACGCAAATCAATTTCGCCACTCATATCTTCTATTAAGTACTTGTCTGTAAATAACTGAAGTTCGGAACCGATTTTGACAGCAGACTGTCCAAAACTTGGAAGAACAAAGCAGATGAAAAAGAAAAGTCCGGCGATGAATTTTTTCATTTTGAAACTTGCTTACTAATTTGGATATGTTTTCGAAATCAAGTTTAAGCAACTGAAACCGCCTTGCGAAAAAGGATTTCCGGCTTTCTTTCCGTTTGAAATCCTTTCTCGAAGTGGCGGCGTCGGCTACAGTTTGAAAAGCGAAAAAGCTTCGCTTGTTATTCAATTGAGTTTAAAAAATAAGTCTTAAACCAAATTGAAGACTTCTGTTGTCACGCTGCCGAGTAAGCGTTGCGCCTGAATCCGCATTAACAAAGTAATTAAGACTTGGTCCTATTAGGTTAACTCTGTTAAAAGCGTTAAAGGCTTCACCGCGAAGCTGCAATTTAACATTATCACCAAACTTTAGTTCTTTATGAAGACCAAAATCGAATGCAATCAAATTTGGTCCCCAAATGATGTTTGGCGATGCATTACCGTTTATGGTGCTTGAAGCCGAATCAACAAAACAACTTGTATCAAACCATCTTTCAACGGTTCTTTCGCTTGCCGGAAGGTTTCCGTCACAGAGTCTGTTCGGCGGGCGACCATTTGTACCACGAACGCTGAACGGCTGACCCGATTGCATTTTGGTAATCATATTTAGACGCCAGTTTCCAAACAATGTATTTACAAATGAATTCCAATCAGATCCAAAATGCTGCCCCTTACCAAACGGTAAATCGTATGTGCCGGAAAAGGTAAAGCGGTGGCGGATATCGAAATCGGCATTTGTATCTATTCGTTTATACACATAGGTTTGCGTTTCTGTATCCAACGAATCAAGATTTTCATCTACAAGATCGTTAGATGCTTCAGCCATTGTATGTGACCATGTATACGCACCTAAAAAGCTTATTCCATTTCGGAACCGTTTCCTGAGCTTTGCCTGTAAAGAATGATAACTAGAATTAAAACCCTTTAATCTAAGGCTTACTACGTTACTTCCGCCGGTTGTAACCCATTCGGGGTTATTTTCTTTGGCTTTTGCCAATAGTGCAGGATCGTAACTTCTCAATGAACCAAGTCCGTTTAGGTTGGTTCCCTTCGAACCAACATAAGATGTTTCAGCAACAACTCCCCAGCCTATTTCTCGCGATATGCCGAGATTCCAATTCTGAACATATCCTGTCGGATAGTATCTGGGGTTTACCCAAGTGCTGCCCGGAGAAGTTGGCTCAGTAAGCGGCAGCTGATACGGTTCTTGATCCATCGGAATCAAGTGATTTACCAAATCGGGCTGCAACGCTGCACGCGTTCTCCAAATAAAAGTACCGCCGAACGGCGCAACGAACGATCCGTAACCCGTGGTGTAAAAGCTTTCGCTATTGTAAACCAGCCCGAATCCGCCGCGAAGCACAGTTGAATTGTCATTAAAAATGTTGAGTGCGAAGCCAACTCGTGGAGCAAAATTTAGTTTGTTTGCATCAAACGGAGTTTTTGGACCACCCGTTTGATAATTAAATTTTAAATCTTGCAGCAATGAAGAATTGGTTTGTTTGGAATAAAGCGGCATGCCATTTTCCCAATTAAGCGTCATAAACTTGCCATCTTTGCTACTGAAAGGCGGTTCAAAATCGTATCTGAGCCCCAAGTTCATCGTTAAACGGTCTGAAACTTTCCAATCATCCTGCAAGTATGTACCAATGCTGTTGCGCTGCGATCTAGCATATCTGGAATCGCCGTAACTATAAGATGAATAAGAAGAAATTCCTGTTAGCAAGTTTCCAAATGTATGCCCCGTAACTCTGTAGTAAAGGTTTCCGGATGTAACTCCATTTTCAAGAATTCCAATGTAATACGCGCCAAACATTGCAACATCGTAAATCCAGCCATAATCCTGCGCCTTAAAATCGGCACCCAATGAAATTGTGTGGTTGCCTTTGATATAGATCAGGTCTTCGCGTACATACATTGTTTTGTTGCTTCGCATGTTAGGACCTGATGAGCCCAATGTCATATACCTGTTTCCAACGGTGTAGAGTTGTACTCTTGGAAATCCGTTTATATCGGGCTTTTGTCCTCCAACCCAAAAACCATATTCTTCAGCGTAGTTTTTGTCCGAAGCCAATTGTCTTAGTCCGCTGTCGCTCCACGTATAATTAAACTTTGTGTCCGAAACCAAATTTCGATTTATCGGCTTGGTAAAGCCAATTGCCAAAGTTTTTCCGTAATCGTATGAATTGGTTGCGGCAAAATCAGTTATCCCCGGGTTCGTATTGTCGTAAATTCCGTAATTGTAGCTTCCGTTTAGATTGCTGCCGTCTTTGAAATTGTGGTCGAGTTTTATGAGATATTTGTCAGCTGTATGTCTGCCGCTCTTAAAGACTCGTAGGTTGAATATCGGATCATCATAATTCGGTTCCGGAATTAAATCCATCAACTTCTGACCCAAAGGATTGATTAAGTTTGCCGGTAAAATTTTGTTGGTAATCGGCATCTGCTGACAGTGCTGTCCGGCTGAAGGAGTGCCCGAAGTTACCGGTGGTTGCGTTGGATCGGGACACGTTGATGTAACTTTGTAAACATTTGGATAAACGAGTGTAACGGGCGCATTCGTGTACGGATTGATAGTTTCCGTGAAATTTCCTACGCGTTCCAACGCCGTAGGCGCAATACCTTCAATGAACTGTCCGGGCTTCTTTTGACGATAAAACTCCGTGCTAAAAAAGAAAAATGTTCTGTTTTTGCCACTGTAATATTTCTTTCCGCCAAAACCCAAAGTTGGAAGGTAAACCGGACCGCCTATAGTGCCGCCATATTGATTTTGCAGGTACGTGGGTCTATCTTCTTTTGGACCGGTATAGAAATACGGCATTGCATCAAAATCTTCGCTTCGATGAAATTCGTAGAGTGAACCATGAAAATCATTTGTGCCGGACTTTGTGACTACATTTATTACGCCACCGCCGGCGCGTCCGAAGCGTGCGGAATACAAACTAGTTTCAACGCGAAATTCCTTAACTGCATCCAATGCCGGTGATGAAACCAACTGCCCGAAATAGTTATCGGTTGAATCTGCCCCATCAACATAAAATGAGTTGTATGATGAACGGGAACCGCCTACCGCGGTCGCTACGCCTTTGCTGGAAATTGAACCCGTTTTACCGCTTCCATCGGAAACCCCGGGAACCAATCCTGAAAGCTCAACAAATTCCCTTCCATTTAACGGCATATTTTGAATGATGTTCTCGTTTATTACTTCACCAAATGTGGCGTTTTCTGTATTTACCATTCCCGCAGTATCGTTATCAACCGTTACTTGTTCGGAAATTTGCCCAATCTCCATTTTAATATCGGCTCTGGTAATATCGCTTACATTCACAGTTATCTGTGATAATTCGGCTTTCTTAAATCCTGAAAGCTCCGCCAATATTCGATATACCCCGGGTGTCAAAAAATCAACCCGATAGTTTCCGTGCTCATCTGTTGTGGCAGTTCTGCCTGCACCGGTTTCATTGTTTGTGATTGATACAACCACTGCAGGGATTGCATCGCCCATTTGGTCTTTAACTGTTCCAACAATCGTTCCTTGATTGGTAGTTTGCCCAAATGCTGTATGCACGCCAATAAGACAAAGTGAAAAAAAGATCAGCCTAAATACATTTTTCATGTTTGAACGCTCCTATTTTATTTTGACAACTCGACATAAAATCAACTCGCGCAAATTTCTTAAAAGCGCTTAGTCAATCTACAATTTGAGGTAGGTGATTCGGAATAATTACGGGCTACCGCCATTTCGATTTTATTTTCCAAAATCGAATAGGTTGGAATTAAGGTAACCCATTTTCTAAAGGAGGATTTTCGATTCGAAAATAAACAACTTCGAATCATCTTATTTGCTATTTCTAAGTCTTCCGACTTCTTTTTGATTTTATCTCGGTAACAATAGGTTAATTATTAAACAATTAAAATACCCAATTTGTACTTTTCCGGCACTTTGTTCAGCCCGTTGAACCAAACTGTAAAAAACTGTGTTCTTTAACTGAAGAAAGGCTTTTGTTGACTGACAAACGGTTGGATTGCCGAAATCGACACGCTTATTTCTTAATTACCGCAACGCAATCGATTTCAAAAAGCAAGCTGGGTGGCAAACAATTGGTAACGGTTGTACGCGCCGGAAATGGCTCGCAGAAATACTGACGGTAAAGCACATTGAATTCAGCCAAATCTTCATTTCGGCGTACGAAACATCCAACTTTAACAATATCTTCCCACTGCGCACCGGCGTTCTCAAGAATCGTTCGTAAGTTTTGCATGGATTGCCCAACTTCTTCAGCAAGTGTGCCTGAAATAATTTCACCGCTTGATAAATCAACCGAAGCCTGTCCGGAAATGAATACAAAATTATCAACGCGAACCGCATGCGAAAAAGGAAGCTTCAGTTCACCAACTACTGTATGTTCAATCATATTAATCAAATAATAGAATCCGAAATCTATTCGGTATTTTTGCCCAAGGAATTGTCTGTTCTGTTTTTTACTTACAAATCCAACTACCACCAAATAAAACACTCTTCTTGCTGTTGTTCGAACAAAAAACCGCAAAACACCTACCTAACTAGCGTTTTGAGTGGCTTCAGGTTCTGCAGAGTTTGAACTCGAAATTATGAAACTTCCAACGTACCCAATAAAATATGTTACCGCAAAACCGATTGGAGCAAACCAAAGCCAATGGATGTTTGTTGTTTGCTGAACATATATCGCCGTTGCAAATCCAACAACCGAGCCGAGCAACACCGGAACTGCCGAAGTTCTTTTTGAAAGAATTCCCAACAGGAAGATGCCCGCCAATGGTCCCGCAAAAAGCTGGTATATTGAATTAAATCTTTCAATAATCGTAAGTTGTCCGCTGATCATCACAAGCGCAATAATTGTTACAAGCACTCCCCATCCCAAACACAACGAGCGCGCCCAAAACAACTCGTTCTTAATCAATTTTGGACTGATTTGTTCAAGCAAATCTTTCATTGTGCTTGTAGACAACGAGTTTATTCCCGCAGACATGCTGGACATGGTTGCCGCAAAGATTCCGGCAATAACCAAACCGCGAAGCCCCATTGGAAGTACATTGGATGTAAAATGCGGCATTACCCTGTCCGGATTTCCCAAAGTAGCTTGCAACTCCGGATGCGAATGATAATATGCCACCAAACCAAGACCGATAACATAAAGCAAAATCAAAATCGGAAACAAGATTACTGCCGAACCCAGCGTTGCCCAGATAGTGCTTTTCAAATCTTTGGTCGCGAAATATCGCTGAACATTGAGCTGATCGGTTCCATAAGTCGAAATCTGATAAATCAAAGAGCCAAACAATAACCCCCAAAACGTGAACGCCTTGGTAAAATCAAACGAAAAATCAACAAATTTTGTGTGACCGGTGTTCGATGCAATTGTCCAAATTTGACCAAAATCCCATCCAAACCCGTAAAGTATAAAAAGCAATATGGCTATTGCACCGCCAACCAACACAAAGAACTGCATAAAATCAGTCCAAACAACCGCTTCCATTCCTCCTAAGAATGTGTAGGCAGTTGTTGCCAAGCCGCAGATAATAATGGCTGTAACTGTATCGATTCCCGTAATTTCGGTTAATACAACCGATGTTGCAAAAATCATGGTTGCAAGCCATGCGCCGCGCCCCCCCATAAACAACAAAGCTGCATATAATCTTGTAGTCTTATTAAATCTGCGTTCCAAATATCCATAAACCGTGTAAATATTCAGCCGATAAAGAAGTGGAACAAATACAACCACAACCAAAAGCATTTGCAACGGCATCATGATTGCAGTGATCATATATTTTAGGTCGGTTTTATAAACCAATGCCGGAACGCCGATATAAGAAAGCGCACTTAAATCCGTGGCAATAATCGAAATTGCTATCGGAAACCAATGCATGTTTCGACCTGCCAGCAAATAATCTTTTGCGTTTTCGTGCTTCTTAAAAAATGATGCGCCAATCAAAACGCTTGCCAACAGATAGATTCCTACTACTACCCAATCAAAAGTTGAAAAACCCATTTTTTACTCCGGTAGACTAAATACCTTAAATTTTATTTGATTTATTTGGAATGAACTTTGTTAATTTACAAATTCTGCTTCAACTACCAAACAGACCAACGTGCCCGGTTCAACAACCGTCGCAGCTCGCAACATTGAAACGCAACCCGCATTCTTGGCAACAACTTGTTCAATCGTTTCGCCGTAAACGTTTCGAACCTCAGCTATAAGCGTTCCGCGTTTAACAAAATCAAGCAATTTTACTTTCGACACAAAAAATCCGTAAGTGTTTACAACTTGTGCACTATCCGTATCACCTGAGCCAAGCAGGCTGTATTTAGGCGTGCTTTCGGCTATTTCACCCGAAATAATATGCAGATGCTTTAGCAAGTTGAACAAACCATTGCTGTAAAACGGCAAATAATCAGAAGAAACTTTTCCCCCGCTTGGTGATTCAACATAAAGCCACGGAATTCCCTGTTCGCCGGCTGAAGTTATCGAACGTCCTTGTCCGATTTCAGCGTGTCCCCACATTACAGGCGTTCCAAATTTCAAAGCCGCAGATTTTGATTCGGTTCCCGCAATTGTTTCACCGGCATCGTAACCCACCATTAGGGGCATCAACGAAGTTATCCCTGAACTATGCAGATCGATAAAAAAATCGGCTTGCGGAAGTATTATTGTGGAAAGATAAAAGGCAATGCGCTCGGTTACACTGCCGTGTTTGTTGCCCGGAAATACGCGCGCCAAATTCAATAAATCTATGGGACTGTTTCGCTGCATCGCCCGAACTGCAGGAAGATTCGCGGTCGGAACGGCGATAAATCTTCCGCACAAACTTTCAGGGTCAAGGCTATTAAAAACCTCATGAACCGCTTGAATGCCTTCCAGTTCATCGCCGTGAACCCCCGCAAAAACTACGAGAGTTTTACCGGTTCTAGCACCATTTGCAATCAACAAGGGAAGTCCGATTTGTTCACCAACGCCGGCAGAAGCAATTTCCAAGAACAATCGGTGTTTGCCGATTTCCGATACTCGCTCAAAACTGAACTCGTCAACCTTAATTGAAACAGTCATTTCTAAAACACTACACCGTATTGCCCAACGGTTTGCGGAATCACTCCTTTTTCACACATTTCAATCGCGGCATCTATATGTTTCTGCCCGCCATTTATCGTAAACAAAAAATGTCCCGGAAAAAGTCCCTCAATATGCAAATTGGCAAGCTTTTTAAGATCCCTTCTATAGCCATCCATAGTGGAACCCGGTGCATTTATTAAGCCGATTATTCCGCCGTAAAAAAGAACGTCGCCTGAAAATAAATTTTTCTTGCCATTTAGCTCAACCAAATAACAAATCGAATCCGCGCTATGTCCTTCAACGCCGATTGTTTCAAATTTCAACCCGGCTGTTTCAAACACATCACCGTCATTCAATGCTTTATCTACAACGCAATTCCGAAACTTAAACCCCTCCGGGTAAACCCCTTGTTCAATCGCCTGCTCAAGTCCCGCTTCTTTTGCCGTTCCGGTTTCAAGCAAATCTCTTGACTTGGTAGAAATATAAACTTCGCATCCGGTTTTATCCCTGATTTCAGCGGCTCCACATGAATGATCAAAATGGAAATGGGTCAATAAAATTGATTTTATCTCATTCGGATCAAACCCTTCACGCCGAATATTATCGAATATCATTTCGCAATCAGTTCCGCCGCCCGAATCAATCAATATCAAGCCCTCAGTTCCCTTTATCAAGTAAACATGGCTATCCCATTGCCCCGAAATTCCAAGCTGCAAACTTCCAACCAAATAAATTTCATCAGTGATTTTCATTTAGCTAAATTGGCGAACCTACAGGCTGTTGCAGCAAACCGCAACCGTTTAAAATCTCTTCAACCTTCAGTTTTTCGTCGGCATTTGCAGAAGCGTATGGCTCAAAAACCACCTTTTCGCAAATTCCCAGCAATTGCAAAGCCGCTTCAAACCCTCCCCAAATTGAACCATACTGAAATATTTTGCAAATTTGCGCTAGGTCGTTGCTGCGCGCATACGCCGTTTCGTAATCGCCAGCCAGATGTGCCTTATAAAGCTCGGCAGCGAATGCCGGCGCAATGTTGTGCGCACCGCCTATTGCACCATCAGCACCCATCATCAAGCCCTGCGGAATCAAGAGTTCAGTTCCGAGCATAATTGTAAATTCATCTTTGCCACGAAATGCTTCCAGCAACCCTGTTAAGCGGTTGAAATCTTGATTTGAATCTTTAACGCCCACTATATTAGGTTCTTCAGAAAGTTCTAGTAACGTGGAAACTTCAAAATCCATTGGAGTTAAATACGGGTTGTTGTAGATCAAGACAGGCTTTTGCGCAGCGGCTGCAACTTCCTGAAAAAATCGCTTTCCTTGCTGTTGTGTTAATTTGAAAAAGTACGGCACAACCGCGGTTAAGAAATCAACCCTGAAGCGTTCCACAATTTTGGTTTTTTCGATTACCCTTTTCGTGCTGCTATCTGAAATTCCTGCCACTACTGGAACACGTCCGTTTACTTCATCCGCAACAATTTCAATGGCGCGAAACTGTTCTGCATCAGTCAAAAGCGCGGAACAACCCATTGAACCATTGACAAAAACTCCATCGACGCCGCCGTCTATTAAGTAGTTTACAAGCTTGCGTAAGCCATTTTCATCAACAGTTTCGTCTTCATTTATCGGTGTTCCGATTGGCGGAACCATTCCTTTCAACTTCATAACTTTGTAGGCTGCTTTTATTGCAGTTTATCCTCCATCCACTTTTATGATTTGGTTCAAAACTTTCAAAACGCCTCGGGAAAATATCGTCGTGCGTTTCTCGTTACTAATCGTTCGGCTTGGCTCTCAATTGTCTTCCAACCCATTCAAATCTTTAATCCACGGTTTCAATACTAATGGTTGAAATCATTTGCGTTGCGAAAAACATCGCCCAGCTCAAAATCAATAAATCAAGAAACCGCCATCAACCACAATTGTTTCACCCGTGATGTAAGAGGCATCGTCAGACGCTAAAAACACGGCGGTTTTACCGATTTCGGAAGGTTTGCCGCGTCGGTCTAGCGGAATCTTGCGCAGATACTTATTTGAATATCCATCTTCCATTTTCTCTTCAACAATGCGTTCGCTGGTTTCAGTTAATATGTCTCCCGGCGCAATTGCATTTACACGTATATTTTGCGGTGCAAGTTCCAATGCCATAGTTTTCGTTAAACCCAAGAGTGCCGATTTTGTTGCGCAGTAAATTGATGCTCCTTCTTGAGCAGCGAAAGCGCCGACTGATGAAATATTGATAATAGAACCACCGTGTTCAATCATGTTGCGGGCTACTTCTTGCGAAACAATCACCGTTCCCTTGAGATTCACATCAACCGTTCTATCCAAAAGTTCGTCAGTAATTTCAAGAAAAGGTGCGGTTGCTTTTGATCCGGTCAGGGCGCCGTTGTTTACCAAAATGTCGATTCTTCCGAATTTGTCCAGCGTTTCCGCAACCATTGCTTTTACCGTTTTTCGCGAACTTATATCTACGCTCATCGGCAAAACTTCAAACCCTTCTTTACGAAATTCTTCGGCAGCTGCGTTTGCTTTTTCGAGCGTTGGCTGTGCAATTACAATTTTCGCGCCGGCACTTGCCAAACATCGGCTTATTCCTTTTCCGATTCCGGTTCCGCCGCCGGTAACAATGGCAACTTTATCTTTTAATTTCATCTATTTTTGTAGAATATTTTATGGAAGTTTGATAATTCATTTTATTTTACGCACGAACTAAAACCAAGCTGAAAGCACAAACTTGTTCGTAATAATTTTGGATTCGATTGAATGACAGACTACCGCCATTTCGGCGAACTTTTCCGATTAAAACTCTTTTGATTTTTGTGCGAGAACTTTTAGACCGCGGTTTTTACCGCGCGTTTATCCAGAATTACTTCTGCATTTACACCCATGATATCCAACAGCAGCACAACCCGTTTGCGATCGCTAGTTTCGCGATCAAAGATTGCGTTTAACCCGTTAAATGCGCCCTGTTTTATTGCGACAGAGCTGCCACTTGATAGTTTTTCAGCTTGAACATATTCGCCGGAAACAAGCCGACGCCTAATTTCCTTTATAATCTGTTCTTCAACCGGCAACAATGCTATTCCTGTTCGCAATACCTGCCGAACTCCGCGTGCATATTGAATTAAGTGTAGATACTTTGAAGGGTTGAACTTTGCAAATAAGTAGTTTGGGAATAAGGGACTCAATACGGTTTTTGTAACGCCGAAAACTTCTTTTTCTGATTTAAGCTCTGGGTTAAAAACTTCCAAGCCCATCCGATTCAAATTTAGCTCAGCTATTCGTTCTTGATTCGATTTGGTTCGAATAGCATACCAATTCAAGTCCGCATTAATTTCCATAAATTATGTTTTTAACGATTTTCTAGTTGCGTAAGTATAATTTGCACAGGAGTTCAATGAAACCGTTTTTTTGAGCAATTGCTCTTTATTGTTCAGCCGGCTGAACTGCGTATTTGGTTTAGTCTTGTACTTAGGTAGATTTTTGGCGACTATTGACAGGTAATAGTTTAAACTGTTAAACAAAAGCAAGAATAATCTGTTGTTTAGATTAATTATGTCAGATTCAAAAACCAAATCGGTTCCCGCAATCGAAAAAGCGATGTTGATTATGGAAGAGCTTGCAAAATCGCAAAGCGGATTGAGCCTTTCAGAATTAACCCGAAACCTTTCGCTTCCAAAAAGTTCAACATTCGGATTACTGTTAACCCTTGAACGGCTTGGCTATTTGCATAGAAACGAAGCAACCGGACGATATATGTTCGGGATGAAAATATTTACGCTTGCAAATCGCGCAATGAGTGGATTAAATATCCGCAAAATAGCGTCGCCCCACCTAAAGGTTCTGTTGCGAATGTGCAATCTAACCGTTCATTTAGCGATGCAAGAACGCAACGAAGTTGTGATAATCGAAAAACTTGAATCGCCATACACACCAAAAGTTAAAACTTGGGTTGGAATGCGTATGGGAATTCACTGCACTGCAGTGGGCAAAGCGGTTATGAGTGATTGGGAAGAAGAAGTTGTTGATAGAATATTAACATACGGACTTCCCCGCTATAATGAAAACACAATAGTTTCAGCTAAAAAGCTAAAAGACGAATTGCGTCTTGTGCGCACTCAAGGTTATGCGCTCGACGACGAAGAAGAAACAATTGGCTCGCGTTGTATTGGTGCGCCAATAACAGATCAAACCGGCAGAGTTGTAGCCGCGATCAGTGTTGCTGGATACAAAAAACAAATTACCAAAGAAACGTTTTCTGAAATGACTGATCTAGTTGTGAAAACTGCTGACAAAATCTCAAAAGATCTATCCAAATAGGCTAATTCGCGAACAAATTAACTCACGCAACAATTTCCGCATGCTGCAAAACGGCGGTTATTAATAGAAGAATTTCCCGTTGAACTACTTCCACGTTTACAATGCTTTCGATTTACATCTGCATTCAACTCGTTGTAAAACCAAGCTCGTTTGAACGAAATCGTATTTGAGATTTGCACAAACAAAAAGCGCTTATTGCGCTTATTTTGGCACCATATTTCTTCCATGCTCAACCCAATCATAATCAGCGTTCGCACTAAACTGCTAAGATGAAGTGCCGTTATTTTTTTGTGTAAACGCCGGTAAACGTTACGTTCATTCCACCGCAATTTAAATTGTCACGCGCAATCAAATATTTTCCAACTCGAAACATCTCTATTTTGCAATCATCTTCGGTTTCAATGACAAGTTTGTTTCCTTTGCGAACCGCCTGTTCATTTTCAAGCAAGCCCGTATTAACGGCACCGAGTTCGGCTGAACGAATCCAAATTGCATTTCCGTTGACGGTGAATTTATCCGCTTTACCGGTTGCGCTTATATTTAGGTCTTTGTCGGAATACACCCATTTTCCTAACCAATCTGAGGATGCGGGCAGTTTTTCGTTTCGATTGATTTCTAATTCATTCGTTTCCACCCACCCTGTGTAATTTCTTTTGGTTGATGACGGAAACAAAACGCATGAATAATTCCCCAACGTTTTACCAATCAATACTTCATCACCTTTCACAATGAAATTCTTCATCGGAGCATTGTTTTTATAGGGATTAAAATCAGAATCACTGAAAAAGTGAGCTCGCGCAGCAGCTGCTTTCGCGGAGAGAAAATTTTCCGTATAACCGGGAAAATGACCCCCTCGACACCAAAAATATGGATTTCCCGTGTTATCAAACCCCAATTCTTCGAACTTAAATTTGTCTGAGCGAATTTCGGACGAAAATTCACCATATGGAACTTCACTTTCAAAATGTCCCATTGCATACGGTGCTACGCGATAATTATCAAAAACAAAACGTAAGCCATCTTTTGAAAACGTCCACGATGAAAAATTTTTGATATTCGGACCCGCGCCGCGCTCAATCCAATCATCATCGGCATCTTTTCCCAACGCCGTTTTTATTTGGTTGATGCTCTCTTTTGAAATTATCGAAACAAAATCAGAATTCGCCTTAAATAAATCATTTAATTGAAGCTCATGATTTATGCCAAACGCAAAATTTACAGAGAAAGTGTTGGTATTTGGGTGTGTGCCACCGGCATAGCTGCGTTCGGAAAAACCTACGCTGATCACATCGTTATCAATATACGAAATGTCATAATCAACTGAAATAAACCACTTTTGCGTTGCACTTTGCTTTCGCGCGACATCATCCATTTTGTATTTGTATTCAAGAAATGTCTTTAGGCGTTCATCAACTAAGTTTGAAACCGTTTGGTTAAAGGCGGAATTGTTTGAGGCAATCTTCGGATAATTTATATCAATTTCTATATTGTCGCTCTTTATAAACTCCTTGCGGCTCACTTGAAGCACGCGCGAATCAGGGGTATTTGTAATATCAAGTTTAGCTTGCGCATTTATGGCAAATGAATAAACAATCGAAACAATTGTTATGCAGAGTAGCTTATGCGTTGTTACATACAGATTTTTCATCTTCAATTGACCGGATGTCACTGGTTGGACGCAAGAGGCATTTCAATTTGCAAAAAGCCTAAGACACAAACAAATTCTTTACATCTTTTCGGTTAAGTGTCAGAAACGCCCAAATGCCAATCGGTGAAGTGATTATAAATAAACAACTTAGCGGAACAATTACCAACACTGCCGCAAGCCGTGCCCGCTTTAAATGCACATGCTTCTTCATATTCATAGCACCCTTGATTACAAATGGTGCGACAATTACGCCGAAAAGTCCCAAGAAATAAAACAGCGCGGTTACCACCAAAAAGACACTCCTTTGCGCTTTATCCTGCGGCAACATAATTCCGTAAACAAATATGCGCAGTAAGCCGGAAATTATAGCAAATACACCAAGCACACAATTCAGAATTCCCGCCGTAAGCAAGGCAGTTGCCGGAGCATTGATGTTTGGTTTTTTATTTTCTTCCATTTTTCAGAACTTCTCTTCTTAAAAGCTCAAGCGCGGCTTGACTTGCACGCCATCGAATTAAATATCTATCGCCGGGAAAGACAAATTTCTTTGAATATACACCGCTTGCCGTAGCAATCGCGATATAAACCGTTCCAACCGGCTTTTCAACGGTTCCGCCGGTAGGTCCAGCAATACCTGTTGTTGAAACAGCAAAATCGGTTTCGGCGCAATTTCGAATACCCGTTGCCATTGCTTCCGCTACTTCTGAACTAACCGCGCCATGGGTTTCGATTAAATTCTTTGCAACACCCAGCGAACGAGTTTTTGCCGCGTTCGCGTAGGAAACTTCGCCTTCAACAAAATATGCAGAAGAACCGGGTACATCGGTCAAACGCATAGCAATCAAGCCACCGGTGCAGCTTTCCGCTGTTGAAAGCGTCAATTTACCGCGAACCAACAAATCAGCAACAACTTCTTCCATCTGCCTTCCATCGGTTGAAAAGACATTCTCGCCGATAACTTCTAAAATTTCGTTTGCAAGCTTTTCGTTTAATTCATCAGCTTTTTCAGCGTTTTTAGCTGAAGCCGTCAATTGAATTTCGACTTCGGTTTTATTAAACAAAATCGAAGTTTGTGGATTTTGGTATTTGGTGTAAAGCGGCGCAACTTTTTCGTCTAAAAGAGATTCGCCCAAACCAACAACGCGAAGAATTTTACGCCTAACACTTATTTCGCCGGCTTTTTCCGTCAGATGAGGAAGTGCAAAATCAGAAAACATCGGCTGATTTTCACGCGGCGGACCCGGAAGCACAATTAAAGTGAAACCCGCGGTTTTAATAAACATACCGATTGCTGTCCCGTTCGGGTTTGGCAAAACTTCCGCATCTTCAATCAAATAGGCTTGCGAACGGTTTCGTGAAGGCATTTCATAACCAAATGTTTTGAACTTATTCTCCAGATCTTCAAGAATTTTATTAGACAACACAAGATTTCGGTCAAGCGCGCGCGCCACTATTTTTCTTGTGATGTCGTCTTCTGTCGGTCCCAGCCCGCCGGTGGTGATTACAACATCGCTGCGTTTTACGGCATCGCGAATCGCTTCCTCTAGACGCGCTTCATCATCGCCAACCACGGTTTTTAGCCGAACTTCCACGCCGATTTCGTTCAGGCGTTCCGTTAGCCAAAGACTATTTGTGTCTGTCTTTGTGGGAGTAAGCAACTCCGAACCAATTGCGATTATCTCAGCCGTAGGCATCTTTATTGAATATTTTTATCGTAAATATCTCTTAAAACTTCTGAAATCGGCTTACGATGCTCGTGTCTTTCGTCAAATTCCAAATCCTTTTTATCGTGAATTTCCCGCCTGTCTGATTCGGTTCGCTTTTGTTTCCCAAAAAGCGTAGCCTCCGATTCAAACACCGAGTTTTCCTGCAAACTTACGCGTTCAATAACGGAATTATTTTCCGGAAGTGCCGGTTCTTGCATATAATTTGCGTTTGCCTCAAGACGCGCGCGGCTTGTTCGCAAAAGTTCTGCCGCTTCCCGTTTTCGCATCCGTTCCAGCGAACGAATTGCTGCAGATGTAAGCGGTGCATCTTCGGGATTTTGTTCGATTTTTCTGAGAATGCTGACATAGGTTCTAAGTTCTGATGAAGGGTGCAAATACGCAGATTCATCCGAATGCTCATCTTCAACTACGTATGAAAGCATACGCGCGGCTTGATCATATCTTTGCGCACGTTCGTTTAACGCACCTAGTGCAAAATAAACTAGCGGCGGTGCACCGTGCATTTCAAATATAATCCGCTCGCCGTGTTCAATTGCTTCAACAACTTCAAACCCAAAAAACTTCCTATTTCCATCACGCAATATCGAGTTTGCCGAGATATAAAAATCGAAAATATTCGCTGAGTTGTCGTAATTCGGTGATGAAAATGTTAGCCAAATAAAGTATGCAAATATGCCGAAGAAGAAAATTACCATCAACGGAAATCCCACAACATAAAGCATCATCGCAATAAGTGCAAAAGTTGCTCCGTATTGAACGCGTTCTTTTCTAACGGTTTTATTTGTTGGTTGTAATTTTTCAGACACGTTGGCAAAAGCGGACTTACGCTTAAATTACTCCTTGCTTTTTTGTTCTTTATCCGTTGTCTCAGTTTTTTCTGAAGATGATTTTGACGAAGTCTTTTTTGTTCCGAATTTTTCCCCTGTCTTTTTGGTTTTATTGCTTTCGGAAGTTTCTTTCTTTTTACTTTTTGCACGAGTAACTTTCGATACTTCGGGCGCGTTTTCCACTTTCGCTTGTTCTCCACCCGCCTTACCTTTGCCTGCGGCGTGTTCTGCCGGCACTTTAGCCTCTCGTTCTTTCTTATCTATTTTCATTCCAAAACCTGCAAGAACCTCCACAACCTTTCCGGCGACTTCGTAAGGCGAATTTACGACAAATTCAATTGTGTCACGCAATGCAATCAATTCAAGATCCAAAAGCGACGAGTATTTTTCGCTAAGCGGCATTTCTTCAAAATCGGCTCGATATTCTTCCCCCAATTTTTCTTCTTTTTTCGTCTTATCACCCTGCGTTTTTTTCTTTTCAAACATAACGCTTATTTCCCCGCTTTTTTCAACCCTTGCTTGACATGCCAAGCGATTTCCCTTTTTCAAGCCGGTGTCGCCCAATTGTTCTTTTTCAAGTTTCGTAGGCTCAGATAAAAGTTCGACGCCCTCGCTTACAATTACAACGCAGAAATGCTTTTTGTCTTTGTATGCTTCGTCAACTATGTTGTCATCATCGCACGCAACCTTTATCCCAACCCGTCTAGCCGCATCCAGCAAATACGTTCCCGTAGCTACCGTTGCAGCGTGCCCCTCACTACCAAAATCAATATAAACTTCGCCCATTTTCAACCAACAACACTTTTTACACGAACTCGCTTCTGTGTACCTACTTCTTTCTTTTCACCAATGTTTTTTGTGCCAAGATCGCAAGCTTCGCAAATTCCCAAAATTCGAAGCGAGTGATACGTGGGCTTGAACCTAAACTTATTCGCCATCGCATCTTGCAACGCTTCAATTTCCGCAGAAAAAAATTCGATTACGGCTCCGCATTCCGTACAAATCATATGATCGTGATGTTCGTGATCATGATCTAGCTCGTAATAAGTTCTTCCGTCGCCCAAACGCACCTGCCTGGCAAGCCCCGCTTCTGTCAAAAGTTTCAAAGTTCGATACACGGTCGTGTGCCCTACACTTTCATCCTTGCTGTGTACAAGCATGTATAAATCTTCGCTTGAAACGTGATCATCGGTAGCCAAAAATACATCCAAAATCAAATCTCGCTGAGAGGTTCTGCGTAACCCCGCATCTTGAATATGCTCATAAAACAGCTCGCGTTCGCGTTGAAATTTATTATTCTTTGACGCCATAATTTCAAGATTCATTCTAGCATTCGATGCAGCAAAAAGTAAGTTTGTTGTAGGTTTAGTCAGTACGAAGTCTTTTGATATTCGTAAAAAAGTTCGCAAATAGGTGTGTGCGTTCAACGGTTTAATAATTCTAAAATCATCTTCGCGCGGTCGCGCGAAAGCCCACTTTCCATCGCCAGTTTAACTGAACGAATAGCAAGTTTTAGATAAATTTCCTTCACATCCGGCGCGCATTTTTCACCAATCGCATTGATATGGGCTTCAACGGTTTCCACATCGCCGCGAGCAAAAGGTCCGGTTAGCGCTGCCGCCGTCGAGCGTGTTTTTAGATTTTCTATCGTGCTGAAAACCAATGGTAACAGAATTTGTTTGGCTGTTTCCACATCTAACCCACATTCACGAAGCATCTCATAAGCGAAATCAATCAAGGCGACCAAGTTACCGCTTGAAGTTACGGCAGCCGCATGATAAAGCGGTTTTGCATCAGAAGAAATCGTAAAAGATTTTCCGCCGAGCGCTTCAACAAATTCTGTACCAAATTTGACCGCTTCCGGTTCGCCCTCAAGGCAAAAGTATGCACCCGCAAAACGTTCGGCGCCGGAGACCGCATCGCTTAAAGAAACTAGCGGATGTACCGAACCAATCAAATATCCGGAGCTTTTTGCGGGCGAAAGCACGGAAGAAGATCGCGATCCGCTTAAATGCAAAAGCACGGTTTGATGTTGTGTTTTGGGAAGACTTTTCGCAATTTCCGCAATTTTATCGTCGCCTGTCGCTATTAAAACTACATCCGCATCAACCTCATCAAGTTGTTCGCTCTCGAGAACTTGCGGCTTGTTCTTCAAATTCCGCGCCACTTCAAGCGCAACTTCGGTGTGATGTGCAATAAATTGCCTTACGGTAAAGCCGTTTTTATCCAAAGCATAAGCCAAACTTCCTCCCATTCTGCCAATGCCGATTATCGCAACCGATTTCATATTTACGATATTAATTGCAAATTAAAAAAGGGCAAAGCTCCGTAAAAAGCTTTGCCAACGAAACGCGAGTTAGCCTGAAAATCAGAGTTTTAACATTATAGGGTAGTCCGGAAGATCATCAATCCACGCATTTACGCGTGAGCGAAGTTCTTCGGATGTATAAAGATTTCCCTGTCCGGGAAACGCGATTGAAACCGTTGTGGATGTCGAATCATTCAACATTGCGTTATACAAAACTACGAGTTGGTCGCCGGTAAACGGAGCCAAATTCGGGCTGTTCAAATGTGTCAAAAGCTCCTTGGCAGCTTGTTGCATACCGTTTTTGGGTTCTGCCGCAACAAGCTGTTGAATCCTTTGTTCAATAAACTCTTTCAACGTTCGAAGCGTGTTGCGGTAGCTTCTGCGTGCAGCGCGAATTGTGGTTTCAAGCGATTTTGCCAGAGTTGCAAGTTCAGAAATTCGCGAAAGGCTAAATGAACAGGCACAAAACGGATGCGTGTTCAGATTTGCTTTTGCATCGAAGCTACACTCAAGTTCGCGATAGCGTTTCAATATTTTTTGCGCGCGTCGCCAATGAATAGGCTTAAATATCGCAAGTTTTGAAAGATATTCAAATTCCCACCACTCATCGCTTTTTAAAATCGCTTCAAATTCCCGCTTCATTTGCTGCGAATTCATTATTGCGTCATGCCGAATTGTGAAATGTTCGGTAAATTTCTCGTGAAATGCGTTCCAAGTGCTTTCAAATTCATCGCTTGAATAATTTGCCGAATAGTTATTGCCTTGGTCAATTAAAGCAAGCAAACGCTGTCTGTACTTCTCAATTTCTTCATCGTGCGTAATTTCAGACACTGCAAGATAAGACCAAACTTGCCTTCGCCTACCAAAACCTTCGATAAAGCGTTTAAACCGCATCAAGTCTTTATAACGCTCATCCAGTTCAGAAAACGAGTTTGAAAACGTTTCCGCAATTCGTTGAAGAACATCCTCAAGCACGGATGAATCCTCACCAATATGATTTAAAATGCGCGCAACAACACCGAAAGATTTTTCGATTGTAACCGAAAGATTCCAAATTCGGCGGTTTAGTCCTTCATCCGGTACCTCCGCGAACCGTTCAAGAATCCCGGATTCAAGCCAGCGATTTCGCCACTCTGAAAGCGCGGAAACTACTTCAACTCTTCCTTCTGACTCCTTAAATTCCGGAATCTCATTGTTACGCAAAAGCGCGCGTGCCCACTGGTTTAACTTCTCGTAATCAGCGGTCACGTCTTCGGGACGCGCAATTCCAATTATGTCATCCCAAAGAATCTTTAAATCAAGTGAACGATGGGAGATGCGGTCACCCCGCGATGTAACAAATTCGATGTTGCGAAGCGCAACGAGGGCGGAAAGCACCAAATACTGCGCTTCGGGTGAAAGTCCGTAGGGAGACGCACCCAAATCGGAATCCACTTGCTGAAGTGAAAGAACTCCTTCACCCAAGTTTTCGACTTTTTCGACAAACGGCTTCAGAAATGGCGTGGACACCAACTGTTTTTCATTTACAAGTGTCAAATTTCCATCTTGTACATGCACAAGACCAAGCGGAAATGCAAATTTTTGCGCAACTTCTTGAACGTTTGGTGTAACGCCGCGAACGCCGCTAAACAAATCGTTTACCAGCAGCCCGACTTTTTCCATATCAAGCGTGCCGTTAAATTGCGGATGTGACGGATAATTCTTCTCAAAATATCCATCGAACATGTCTTCTAGCACTTCGCCAAACAAGCCGTGAGTTCGTATGTTCTCGGGTATAGGATGAATCTCACTGCTTATTTGAAGTTTTGCGGCTTTGAAGAAGATGCGCTCCCAAATTTTTTCCGCCGCAACTATATTTGTGTGACCGGCGGCGCGAACCTGTTCGCCGAATTTCTTCTTTAATGTTGAATCGCTCAAAAGCACGGAAAGGCGCTTTAGTGTTTCGATTTCATCTTTTGTAAGTGTACCGGAAATCCATTTTATGCCTGAATCTGCCGGATTTCCTTCCGTGGCGGCAAATGTAGGTGCAACAATCGAAATATGTAAGTCTACTTTTTGTTGCTTTTCTCGTGGCTTGTTTGCAGCCGGCAAGTTATTACCCCATTCCCAAACAATATCCGCTTTTCTTTTTGAACCGCGCCAAACAAACTCTGCGGTAAATTCGCTTGCTCGTGCGGCAAGGTTATTTGGATCCAATACCCAATCGCTGAATTTATCTTTCGCAACGCGCAAAAGTGTCCGTGAAACTTCGGCATCCGTAACCGATGCGATTGCCTGATCCAACGCGGAATTCAAATCATCTTTGCTTGCGATCTTAATTCCGAAACGCGTCTCGCGACCTTCTTCAGCCTTTTCCCAAACACCTTCGATATTTGAAGCAAAACTTGTTAGTAATTCGGTTGTGGCGCTAATGCTGTGCTGTGGGTCATTTTCATCAAAAATCAGCATCGCTTCGCTGATTTCGCCCGCCGTGGTTCCATCGCCATCAAGCGACAAAATAAACAAGGCTTTAAGAATCAGTTTTGCCTGTAAACGCTGCATTACCGGCAATTTTGCGATTACTTCTGCCGAAGCGGAATCGTATGCCGTGAAGCTTTCTTTAAGATCCGGCGATTTTCTGAGCGTAGCTTCGACATTGTCAAAAACTTCATCAAGCGAGATTAAGGAATTTGCGGGTCTGCCCAAAATACGTTCGCCTGCCTTTGCGGCAAAGCCCAGCAGCCCAAATGTTGGTGCGTAAAATCTTACGAACGGTGCGACCTCTAAAATGGAGGGGTGCAACGGGTAAAGCGAATTAAACCTTTGTTCGCTCCAACGAAAATTTGGAAGTGTGTTTCGAAACTCTCGATATAGCCCTTGAATAAGGTGTGCGGAATGCCGATGCTTTGGAAAAACGTATGTGTTTACAATCTGGTAAAGATGTTCTTGATCTAAATAATCGATTGTGAACGAATCTGCAATCGCGGCGTTTATTCCATCTGCATCGGTAATATCGTCATCCAGAGCAACACCGATAAAGATATTTTTTCCGCGTGAAATTCGTGCCAGTTCGCCAAGAAGTGCGCCATCATCGCGCGCAACGCGCGAAGATCTTTCGAGGTCGGTATCGACAATAATCACAAAGGGCATTTCCTTTGCGGAAGACGCCGCAAGCGTTATCAATGCTTCGATATTGCTCGGCGCTTCTTCGAAAGGAATACCCATCGATAAACAAACCGCGTTTACAAGTTCTTCCGTAAAAGTAGGTTTTGTGCCTCTGCGAACATAGGCAACGGGGTAATGTCTTCGTTTTAAATGATGAAGGCTCGAAAAAACGTGCGAATCATCAACTTTCGCACGCATTTCCGGGTGCGCCAACATCGCTCCGAAAGTTGCAAGAAAATGACTTTTTCCTACGCCGCGATAGCCGGCAAGTGCTTTGCACGCGCCCCGATCTTTTTCCACTGCGGAAACAGCATCAAGCCAGGAGACCATTAATTCCGCTGTTACAGGCGTGTAATAATAGGAACTTACGGTTTTTTCGGGTTCAGCCAAAAAATCCAAAAGCTGTTCGTGCCTTCGCACCTCGATTAAATCTTTTACTTTTTCTTCGATTCGGCTCATCTGATGTCGAACGTTTTCTATGAGTGTTTACAAACTATGCGACAGAGTAACTTTTCCGGCATCTTTACGCCGTAAAACCATTTTAACAATTTTTGATCAAGGTTAAAACTATTTCTGTTGCTTTTTTTATATTTTCTCTTAAGAATCAGATTTTTGTATTTTGTAACAACCATAAAACTGAGTTGTGCATCAGAAAGGGTGTTGCCCTTATAAGCTATAATTGATTAAAATCTAAGAAGTCTGTCATATTCGAAATGATTTTGGAGGCGAATAAAATGATTAAGAGAACGGTAGCGTTTGCTTTGCTTTTGTCAGTTTGGATGACTACGGTTGTGCTCCTTCCGCAAGGCGGTTTTGCACAAACCGGACAAAAACTAAGCAAAGATGAAGACCCCGCCATGATTGGCAAACGTAACATAAACGGCGGTTTTGACAAGTTCGCCGGCTGGCTTGGTGGCTCGCGAGACAAAGAAATCGCACTTGGCAGACAACTTGCGGCGCAAGTTGAGCAGCAAGCTCCGATGGTGGATGATCCAATGGTTACCGAATACATCAATCGTGTCGGACAAAATCTTGTGCTTCATTCCGATGCAAAAATTCCGTTTACGATAAAAGTAATTGACAGCGATGAGGTTAATGCGTTTGCATTGCCGGGCGGATTTTTCTTCGTAAATAAGGGGTTGATAATTGCCGCAGACAATGAAGCAGAACTCGCAGGCGTAATGGCGCACGAAATTGCCCACGTTGCGGCGCGCCATGCTATGGAGAACGCAGGAAAGAATCAGTTGCTAGGTTACGGATTGTTGGCTGGAATGATTTTAACAGGCGGAATCGGCGGTGCGATTATTCAAAACACAGCGGGGTTGGCACAAGCTATGGCGTTCTTTAAGTTTAGTCGCGGTTCGGAAAAAGAAGCGGATTCACTCGGAGTTCAATATCTTTATGCCTCTGGCTATGACCCAACGGCAATGGCAAGTATGTTTGAAAAACTTGCATCGCAAAACAAAAAGAAACCGGGTACGATTTCAAAGCTTTTTACTTCGCATCCCCAATCGGTTGATCGTCGTGACTTCAGTTTGGCGCTTGCCGCAAAATTTCCCGAAAAGCAGGAATATATTATAAGCACATCTGAGTTTCAGCGTGTTAAGGAGCATTTACTTCGAATATCTAACGCCGGTGTTGTTAGCCCCGATGATGTTGATAGCGTGGAACAAGGTAGACCGACATTGAAACGAAGAGACCCTTCGCCCGATGTTTCGGATACCCCTGATGATTCAACATCGCCTTCATCATCAAGTGACAGTGGTCCGCCACGGCTTAAAAAGCGCACGGATGCACCAACTACAACCGATAACGACAACTAAAATCTAAAGGGCTGCCTTAAAAAAGCAGCCCTTTTGTTGTTTTTAACACAATCAATTAATCCAGCAAAACCCCGTTTGCATCTATGGGAAGCGAATAAAGCTCATCAGCCGTTGCGATAAGAATCGTATTATTTCGCGTAAAACAAAGCCCCACGATTTCCTTCCCGGCAATCAAAACTTGTGCATCTTTGCCATCGGGCGAAATTTTAATTACGCCGCGTCGCCCCCTCAAACAAGCGGCAACATAAACAAAACCTTCCGTGTCGAGCGCTAAGCCCTGCGGACGTCCCAAGCCTTTATAAAAGATTTCATCGGTTCCGTCTTCATCTATTCGGTAAACGCAGTCAAATCCGGAAAGTCCGGGAGCCGTGGCGTATAGACGGGCATCTGCGCCAAATGTTAAATGATATGCCGAAACAGAAGGTTCAAGTATTGTCCATGTTTCCGTGTTGCCTAAGTTGTTTACCTTAAAAATCAAACCGGTTCGGTCCCCAACATAAAGCGTTCCGTCCTTATCAAAAGCAATTCCCGTTGCAACGCCTAAGCCGGACGAAAACGGAATCACCTCACTGTCGTTTTCAATTTTACAAACTTCCCCGTCTGCACGATTTGATACAAAAAGCTTGCCGTGCGGATTAAAAGCAACTCCGGTTGGATTCAAAACACTTGCGCTCATTTCCAAAAGTGCCCCATCAGTTTCCAAACGATAAAGTGTGTTTGGCAATTCTTCACCGCGACGCCCGGAATTTGTCAAAACTACGGAATTGTCTTTAGGGTCAACTGCCGGATTGGAAACCATATGCAATCCATCTGCAAGCTGTATTCCAACAGTAAGTCCGATTTCGTTTGAAAATTCTTCGCCAACTCGGTACCGTATAAGAACTTCACCTTCAACTTTCGGCACTATCGCAATTATCTTCGAATTTGAAACACTTACGAATTTCGCATTTTCGTCGCCGATTAGAAGCTTAAAATCAGCGAAATTTTCCGGCTCAAGCCCATCGCACTCAATTACAATCTCTCCACCCGGAATCGCAAGCGAAGGATTTACACCAATTATTTTTCCTAATGAATTCATTTCTTTAAATCTTGCGTTTAGTTTACGATGCGTTTGCATTTGAAATCAAAAGCGGACTCCAATTGTTTCACGGGTGGATACGTTGCGCTGTGATATAATTTATAAATCGGAGGGCTCATATATCAGTAATATTCAAGGCTTTACCAAGGGGCTAAAGCACGATCAGCTTAAAAGAATCGAAAGGCTTTATAACCGTAAGGTAACACCACAGCAAATTGTTTCACCTGAGTTAGCGCGGCAAATGTCCGAACTTTCACATGAAACGGGAAGGCAAATCGGCGTATTGATTAACCGAAAGGGAAAGGTTGAATATGTAATGGTTGGCAATTCCAAGCAGATTGAAATGCCTGATTTTAAGCGCATTCGCGCTGCCGAAGGTCGATTTCGCGGGTTGCGCTGTATCCATACGCACCTCCTTGGCGAAAAACTAAATGAAGACGATTTAACTGATTTGGCGTTGCTTCGCTTGGATTTGATGAGCGCGATTTGCGTTGACGCAGCAGATGGATTGCCAAACCTGGTTTATTCCGCACACCTTTTGCCCGATAGCGCAGGCGATGAACAACAAAAAGAACCTTGGAATTTTCTAACCCCCCAAATTCCCGCTCATCTCGATACCGATTTCTTAAGATTGATTGAATCTCTTGAAGCGGAAATGGCGCGCAACCGAAAAGTTCGCGCTAGAAAACAAACAAACCGCGACCGGGTAATTTTGGTTTGTGTCACAAATTCTTCGCGAGAAGCTGCCGAAGAATCTATCGCAGAACTTGAGGAACTAGCACTATCCGCAAACGTGGTGGTTTTAGATAAAATAATTCAACGACGGCGTGAAATCCATCCGAAAACTGTGCTTGGCGCAGGCAAACTTAATGAGCTTTTGATTCGTGCGATGCAACTAGGGGCGGATATTTTGGTGTTTGACCGCGAATTGACTCCAGCGCAAATTCGTTCGCTTTCCGAAGCAACTGAATTGAAGGTTATCGACAGACCGCAGCTGATTTTAGATATTTTCGCACAACGCGCAAATTCGCGCGAAGGAAAACTACAGGTTGAACTGGCTCAATTGAAATACCTGCTTCCGCGCCTGGTAAAGGGACAAAATTCCGCATTTTCTAGACTCGCCGGCGGAATAGGAGGACGGGGACCGGGCGAAACCAAACTCGAAACCGATAGAAGACTTGTGCGAACGCGAATCAATAATCTCGAAAACCAGGCGAAGAACTTGGGGCGTCAGCGTCGGGAACGCAGGAAAGAACGCGTTCAAAAGGCGTTGCCGTTAATTTCGCTTGTAGGATATACCAACGCCGGAAAATCTACGCTACTGAACACGCTTACAAACAGCAAAGTTTTGGCGGAAAAGAAAATGTTTGCCACTCTTGACCCAACCGCGCGACGTTTGCGCTTGCCCTATGAGCAGGAAGTTGTAATAAATGACACCGTGGGTTTTATACGCGATTTACCCGAAACGTTGGTTGCGGCTTTTCGGGCAACGCTTGAAGAGATAAGCGATAGCAATCTTTTGGTTCACGTTGTGGATTCATCAAATCCGCGAGCTCTTCATCAAATAGATTCAGTAAACAAGATTTTGCGCGAACTGGAAATTGTGAATATTCCGGTTATTGTTGCTTTGAATAAATGTGACAAGATTTCTAAGGAAGCCACTGAAGCACTTAAGCGACAAGTAAAACTTGACAGCGGCAGTGAATGCGTGGCAGTTTCAGCTATTCAAAAAAATTCCTTAAGCCCCTTGTTGAATGCCATCGGCGAGCAAATTTCAAGAGATCTTACCGCCTATGCGGTGCATTAAACGCGAATAGAAATGGAGAAAAGAATCGAAACACAGCGAAAAACCGCCTTCAAGCGGCGATGGTCAAAACAAAAAAACCGCGTTACGAAATTGTTTGGCAAGGTTTCCGAAGGACAAAAGTTCTGGGTGGGGTTTGTATTTTTATGCGTTGTAACAACGATTTTGATTAACAATCCGTTTTCGCGTACTCAATCCGCAGAATACAAAGAAGGCGATATCGCACGCGAGAGCATTGTTTCACCGGCTGATATTTCGACCATCGATCAAAACGAAACCGAAGAGATTCAGAAATCAATAGGCGCAAGCGTAAAACCGATTTTTACTTTGCAGCCACCGCCAAACGCTTCGCAGGAATTCAAAAACTCTTGGGAAAAGCTGCAAAGCTCAAACGCGCGTGCAGGTACGCCCGCCGGAAATTCGGTTGTAGAAAACAAAGGAAGTGCGGAATGGTCTGGGGCAGGCGGAAAGGAACTTGGTGAAGTTTTTACCGCGCGTAGATTTACTTCAAACGAACTTTTACAGCTAAGCGATGTTATTGAAGAAAGCCAGAAAGGCGCGATTTACGACGACAAAGACAGGCAGTTTTTAGCGCCCGAAGTTTCACTGGTTGACAGACAAAATCCGAATACCGATTCCGTGGTTTCAATGCCTGAAACAAGTTGGGTTTCCCTTTCAACAGCGCGCAAAAGTGTAGGTACAAAGCTCACAGAAATTGGTTCATTCTCCGAAACCGAAGTAGATGCCTTTGATAAGGCAATTGCACCGTTAATTCAACCGACAGTTATTTATGATTCGGCTGCGACAACAAAGAAGCGCAGCGAACTGGTCGCTAGCGTACAACCGGTGAAAATCTCGTTGAAACGCGGGCAAACAATTGTTCGTGAAGGGGATACGATTACACCGCAAATGCTTTCGGAAATTAATGCGATTCGTGATTATTCTCGAAATTCGCGTCAATGGAATCGGTTTTTCGGTCTGCTTGCGCTAATCACCGGGTTTTATTGGATTGCTTGGAAGTTTGTATTAAATCGCGGAATCGTTTCACGGCTTGATCTTTCGGAAAACAAACTTTTCGCCTTGTTCGGCTTTGTTGTGCTTGTTCAAACAACTTTTATGGCTCTTGCCTTTCGGTTGGCTGAGTTTACCGCAATACAGAATGTTCGCGCACCGCTAAACGACCCTTCAATTTTGGCACTTGCCATTCCGTTTGCGTTTTCAAGTTTGTTGATGACGATGCTTTCCGATAGAAGAATGGCATTGTTTACCGGAATGTTTACGAGCTTGCTAGCCGGCTTGCTTGCGCCAAAAGGGCTTGAATTTACAATCTACGCGGCAATTGCATCAGCCGTTGCTGTTTACGGAATTGGTCGTTACAGAAGTCGTCAATCGGTAACAATCGCCGGAGGACTTGTTGGGTTGGCAAGCGCAATTGTTGCTGTCGCGCTAATTGCATATTCGCAACAGCCGTTTATTTTGAATTCGGTGCTGTTAAATATTGGCTGCGGGTTGGCAAGCGGTCTATTTACGGCAATGGCGACGGCGGCATTTTTGCCAATCTGCGAATCTTTGTTTGGAATACTTACGGATGTAAAACTGTTGGAGCTTTCCAACGCAGATCTTCCGATACTGGGTCAGTTGGCGTTGCGCGCACCGGGCACAAATCAACATTCGCACGCGGTTGGACAACTTTCGGAAGAAGCGTGTCGGGTGGTTGGGGCAAACGGGTTGCTTGCCCGAATCGGCGCACTTTATCACGACATTGGCAAAACCGCCGCACCCGAACATTTTGTTGAAAATCAGCAGCGTGGAAATCCCCATGATCGTCTCAAACCGGCACAAAGCGCGAAAATAATCATCAGCCATGTAACTTACGGGTCAAAGATGGCAAAAGAAATGGGACTTCCGCAAAGAATTAGCGATTTTATTCCGCAACATCACGGCACGCGTACGCTACATTATTTTTTGACAAAAGCACGCGATGAAGCAGCAAAGGGTGTTGAGATTGATGAAAACGATTTTCGGTACCCGGGTCCGAAACCACAGTTTAAGGAAGCTGCAATTATGATGATTGCCGATAGCTGTGAAGCGGCTGCGCGCGCACTAAGTGAACCAACCCCGGACAACATACGCTTTATTGTAACCAAGATTATTGACGCAATTTTGGCGGACGATCAGTTGGATGAATGTGACCTGACCTTGCGCGAGTTGACTAAGATTCGTGAATCGATGATTAAATCGTTGGTTTCGATTTATCATTCACGGGTTGATTATCCGGGTTATGTTCCGCCGTCGAACTCGGTTTCAAGTATCATTGTTCCGAAGGAATTAATTGAAGAACAAGGCTCGAAATACTCGAATCCCGCGGAAATCCCCATCAGCAAAGGCGGTGAAATTGAAGATGAAGCGGTTGTTAAATCACAGGCATCAAAAACTGCCGAATAACAAACTTAATCTTCTTCATCATCAACTATTTGCGAAATAATATCATCTTCTTCGCTGGCTTCGTGTATTTTTTCGAGGTCATCCAAAAGTTCGCCGTTTTCGGAAAGAAGCAACGCCGCTGACCGAGTTGAAGGGAATTGCGCTAATACAATCATAATCATGACCGTTATGGGAACACATAAAACCATTCCGGTAATTCCCCAAATCGTTCCCCAAACCATCAACGCAAAAAGCACAACCAAGCTACTAATATTTAATGAACTGCCAAGTAAACGTGGCTCAAGAAAGTTTCCGACTATAAGCTGAATTACGCCGATTCCCACAACAACCTCAAAGAACGGCAAGACCGTATCGAACTGAACCAAAGCAATGGTCGCGGGAAATACCGTGGCAATCAAAGAACCGATATTTGGAATAAAGTTCAAAATAAATATCAGAAATGCCCAAAAGAAGGCGAAATCTACCCCGATTAAAAGCAAAACCAAATAGCTACATGTAGCAGTTAACGCACTAACCGCCACTTTAACGGTAAAATATGCACGCATCGCCTCATTTATGCGATCCGCCGTACGCAAATATCTATCATAGGCAGACCCCTTTGAGAAGAGACTCTTCATTTTCTTGGGAAATACCGCTTGCTCAAAAAAGATGAAGATTACGTAAATTAGAATCATCATCCCGCTGCTTACGACTTCGCCGATTGAACTCACAATTCCCAACAATAATCTTCCGATATTCAAATTCGCACTGAATTTTGCAAACGCGCCGGTTGATTCAGCTGATGCCGAATCGGACGGTAACTTTGACCTAATTTGTTGAATAAATTGAAAGTTTGCGGCGTTTTCTACCCTTGAAACCAACCCATCCAAATTTTGTTGATATTTTGGAATCGAAGCAATCATTGCAGTTGCATTTTGGACGATCATTAACGCTATAAAAACTAGTATGATTCCAATTACAAGAGCTGCAATTGCGGTGTTTGCCCATGCCGGGAAATACTTTTTTATCGGTGGTAATTCACCAATCCAATGGCTTAACGTTACCGTAATGTACCAAATGAAAAATGCGATCACAAACGGTATAAGTAATTGTTTTGCAATAATTAACGTGAATGTTACAAGTGCAATGGCGATCAGTGTTGCAGCAAACTTCAAAATTCCCATGCGCTACCTTTTCTTAATACGGTACAAATTTAGTGAACTATTCCTTATAAATCGAATCTATGGATTTACCGATTCACTTGGAAGCAAAACTGTAATGAATTGAGCCAAAAGATACCACATTTCGCGGTTTATCCGCCACCAACAAAGTGAATTACTTCAATCTTATCGCCGTCTTTTAGGTAGGTTGTGCTCCAGTCTAAACGTCGAAGCACATTTTTATTTATTTCGATTGCAACAAAATTGCTAGATAGATCAAGTAGTGATAAAACATCCGCGACAGGAAGCGGATTATCAAAAGTTTTTGTTTCTCCGTTTAATACTATTTCAATCATTGATGAAAAATTACGCGTCTTTGTTCGGTTTCTTCGCCACCAACACTTGCGCGAACAAGCAACGCCGCACGTCCGGTACGGAACATCGGAAGCTTAACGAAAACGGTCGCAACGCCGTGTGAATCGGTTTTGGCATGAAAAATCAATGGACGAAAATCCGAACCCAATACCTTAACCATTACCTGTGCGCCTTCTACTTCCCTTTCGTCTTCGCCTCTGCAAACAATCAAATTTACGTTTTTCTTATCGCCGGCACGAAATGTGTAATCAGCCAAAAACTTGATTTTTAGTTCGTCGCGCAATGGATGCGCCGAGAAATTTGCTTCTTCAACAATGCTGATGGCGTCAGGCGAAAGAACAAAACCTTCCTCGAAGAATTCGTCGGATTCGATTATCGTAACGTCTTCAACCAACGGAATGTCCCAAACCGTTTCGAACTTTTCGCTATCGTTATTGGCGATTGAAGTTTCAATAATCTCGGTTACCAACAGTGGTTGTTGAGACTCTTCCAAAAATGGTTCCGAATTAGAAATCGACTCATCTACGGTCTTTTCTATTTCCGTATCAATATTTCCGTGAACAACGTTTGAATCAGTTCGAGCGAGGGAATCGACAAAGGGCAAGTTGGAATCTGTCTTAACATCAACTTTCCGCTTGGCGCGTGAAAGGGTCATTCGTTTAAGGTCTTCAATTCTTCCGCTCTTTACGGCGGCGCACATTAATGCGTGCTGCCGTTTTAGCCGCTCAGCAAGCACCTTTTCATCAAAACCCTTTTCAACAAGGTCATCATATTTCGAACGCTTGCTCGCCAAAATCGTACCGTGTTGGTAAACCAAGGACAAAATCAATGGCGTGTCCAAACCTTTGTCTTCGGTTTGTACATGATACGTTATGCCCTCGAAATTTACGTCAGTATTGAAACCGGTTATCACTTGATTAAACCTATGAAAATGTTGGAATGCCTCCGACTGGAATGTAGAAAACTATTACACTTGAAACTATCACAAGGTTTTACGAACGGTCAATGAATTCAAGTAGGAATTCTCAGACGAACAACGTGTCGTTCGTGCAACTGCGGAAGCAAATTTTCGTTGTATTTTTTTTTGCAATTTAATCCGTTAATTTAAGCTTCCTTGACAGTGTTTTGCGCATAACATACGATTTATTTTGATCATTAACCGTTAAGTAATTATCGCTGAAATACTGGAAAACTAGTGAGTCTTTTTACGAATTCTGTGAGGATTTTTAAAGAACAATGGAAGAATTTAGCCTTCTTGATTATGCGCCGATAGGAATTATGTTTTTGGTCGCCGCCGGTTTTGCCCTCAGCCAAATTTTGGTTGGGCAAATAATTGGTCCGCGCAAGAGCACGGCAACAAAACTTATGCCATATGAGTGTGGAAAGGACCCCGTCGGCTCTGCACGCGACAGATTTTCGATTAAATTTTATATGGTTGCAGTCGCGTTTCTGTTATTTGATATTGAAATTCTTTTTGTGGTTCCGTTTGCCGTTGCGTTTAAGAAATTGTTGGGCTTAGAAAACCAAACCGGAATTTTTTACGGAACCATTGCATTTTTTACGATGCTCTTTTTCCTTACAACAGTAATCATCGGTTTAGTTTACGAATGGAAAAAAGGAGCATTTGAATGGAGCAAAGAATCGCGCGAAGAAGCATTAATCGAAGCACAAAAGCTTAAATTGGCAAAGAAGACTAAAATTGAGTCAGAGCTTAAGAAAGCCGCTTAAATGAGTAAGCCAAAAAAATTATGGGTATTGAAAATACAGTATTTAACTCTCTTCCGGATGTTGTAACGGTAAAACTTGATGCGGTCATTAACTGGGCACGCAAATCGTCAATATGGCCCGCTACATTTGGTTTGGCATGTTGCGCAATTGAGATGATGAACAGCGTAAATTCTCGTAATGATTTGTCTAGATTTGGCGCTGAAACGTTTCGCGCATCGCCCAGGCAAGCGGACGTGATGATTGTTTCCGGAAGGGTTTCGAGAAAAATGGCGCCGGTACTTCGAAGAATTTATGATCAAATGCCCGAACCAAAATGGGTTATCTCAATGGGTGCTTGCGCCACATCCGGTGGTGTATTTGATAATTACGCTATTGTTCAAGGCGTTGATAAGGTTGTTCCGGTCGATATTTATATTCCGGGTTGCCCTCCGCGCCCCGAAATGCTGGTTCACGCAATTACAATGCTTCAAGAGAAGATCCTGAAAGATTCAGTTAAAGACCGACCGGATACAATCGAAGTTGAATCAAGAGAATCGGTCGTACCGGGCACCCTTCCGGTCACGGAAGGCACTGCGCTAGAAGAACTTGCGGAAGCCGCAAGTGAAAAACCTTATAAGGTTCCGGCAAAGCACGAAAAACGACGATCGTCATAAGCCTAAATATGAATAAGTTTAGTGAAACAACAGAATTGGTTGCTGAAATCAAATCAAGACACGAATCATTTGTTGCGGACGTGACCGAACAATTGGGTGAGTTTACAATTTTGACTCAAAAAGAAACGATTGCCGACTTTTGTGAAGTTCTGAAATCGGAATTCCAGTTTAATCTGCTTTCCGATTTATGCGGGGCGGATCACGGTCCGGAAGTAGATCCACGATTCGAAGTAATTTATCATCTCTTTTCGACCATTCATCACAAACGAATACGTCTGAAAGTATTATTATCAGAAGATGATGCAAAATTGCCAAGCGTTACCGGAGTTTGGAAAACGGCGAATTGGCACGAACGCGAAACTTATGATTTGGTTGGGATTGTTTTTGAAAATCATCCTGATTTACGAAGAATTTTGCTCCCGTCTGATTTCGATGGTCACGCGCTTAGAAAAGACTATCCGTTGCGCGGTTATGAACCCTATAGTTTGACATAATTTCTATGAGTGCAATTGTTGATAAAGATTTTATTACCGATGAACCGCTGGAATCGCAAATGACGATTTCGATGGGTCCGCAGCATCCTTCTACGCACGGCGTGTTGCGGCTAGAACTTGTACTTGACGGTGAGGTTGTGGTTCGGACAATTCCCGATATCGGTTATCTCCATACCGGAATGGAGAAGCTGTTCGAATATCGTAAATACCAGCAAGGCATTGTTATTACTGACCGAATGGATTACTTGAACCCCCTAGGTAATAATCTTGCATACGTAATGGCGGCTGAAAAACTCCTGCAAATTGAAATTCCTGAACGTGCCCAAGTAATTCGCGTTTTAATGTGCGAATTGCAGCGCATCGCTTCGCATTTGGTTTGGCTCGGCACGCATGCACTCGATATTGGTGCAATGAGCCTCTTATTTTATTGTTTCAGGCAACGTGAAAAAATTCTCAACCTAATTGAATCCGCTTCAGGCGGTCGAATGACGCCGAGCTATTTCAGAATAGGTGGTTTGATGATGGATTTGCCCGCCGGTTTTGATAATCGCGCTCGTCAGTTTTTGGATGAGTTCCCCGCAGCGCTTGAAATGTTTGATAATTTACTGACCGGAAACCCTTTGTTTCAGAGTCGCACAAAAGAAATTGGTTATATAAGTCGAGACGATGCGATTGACTGGGGGCTGACGGGTCCAAGCCTTCGGGGAAGTGGCGTTGAGCTAGACTTGCGGCGTCATGAGCCGTATTCCGGATACGAAACGTACGACTTTGAAATTCCGGTAGAAACCGGGTGTGATGTCTGGGCGCGATTTATGGTGCGTATGCGTGAATTCCGTGAATCTGCAAAGATTGCCCGACAAGCACTTGAACGTTTAAAACCAGGTCCGATTAAGGCTGACGCTCCGAAGGTTGTTCTGCCAGATCGAAAAGATATGCGAACGCAGATGGATTCGTTAATTCATCACTTTCTAATCGTTGCTGAAGGGTTTAACGTTCCGGAAGGTGAGGTTTATCATGCGATTGAAGCCTCAAAAGGCGAACTTGGCGTTTATATGAAATCAAACGGCGGACCAAAACCGGAGCGTGTTCATTTTCGCGGTCCAAGTTTTGTTAATCTGTCCGCTTTGCCGGATATGACCGAAGGCGAATTGATCGCGGATGTTGTGGCAATCATTGGCTCGCTTGATATCGTATTAGGTGAAATAGATCGGTAAACAAATAGTCTCAGTAAGATTTGGGGTAATGTAGGATTTAAGAATATGGCATCAGTTGCAACTGATTATACAAACAAAGTTAACGTCACCAATGAGGTCGCGGAGTTTTCCGAAGAAGTTGTTGCGGAGATGAAATTGCATCTTTCGAAATATCCTGAGGGGCGGCAGCGTTCGGCACTTATTCCGCTTCTTTTTGTGGTGCAGCGTGAGCGTGGATATGTAGATAATCCGGGGGTAAATTTCTTGGCAAACTTCTTGAATGTCGAAGTTACCGATGTTTGGGAAACAGCAACTTTCTATTCGATGTTTAACGTTCATCCGGTTGGGAAATACCATATTCAGATGTGTAAAACGCTGTCCTGTCGAATAATGGGCGAAGAGGATTTAACAAACCATATTTGCAGCAGGTTGGGAATTAACCCCGGCGAAACCACTGAAGATGGTAAGTTTACGGTTACGCGGGTTGAATGTTTAGGCAGTTGTGGAACGGCACCGATGATGCAAATCGGGTTTGATTATCACGAAAATTTGACAAAGGAATCGCTCGATGAGCTTATTGATTCGCTTGATGCAGTATGAAACAGTTAAGTGTATTTTTTCTTTTGACGTTTTTTTGTTTGCCTGCGCTTGCGCAAATGAGCGGGAATCAAGTTTATGACGGTTCCGAAAAACGGGCTCAGGCGAATACGGGCGTTCTTGATTCTTCTAACGATAAGAACGAATATTCGATTGAAGCAAGTGTTTTAACAAGCGTCAAAGCGGATGAATTCATTGCGGTGTTCGGAATTCAGGAAGAAAACAAAACACCTGCGCTGAACAACCAAAAGCTAAATGCACAAATCAGTGCTTTTAAGGCTGATTTAAAACCATTCGGCATAAAGGAATCAGATATTTACGTAGATTTCATAACACAAAACCGTGTTTATGATTTTAAGGTCGTCGGAAACACTGCAACCGAATTTCAAAACGGATTTGAGACCAAAAAGACGGTCGCCGTTAAGTTTAAGCAAGAAGAGTTATTTGAAAAGGTAATCGAAACCGCAGCGAAACTGGGGATTTTCGATCTCATAAAGGTTGATTATCTTGTGACAAATGCAGAAAGTTACAAATCTAAACTTTTTGCGGAAGCGGTGAAGGTTATTAAGGAAAAGGAGACCGCGTATAGAAATTCATTTGGAGTTAAACTTTTTCCCGCCGGGCTTTCAAGGGAAGTTTACGGCACACATTATCCGGCTTCGCGCTACCAACGTTATCAGGCATTTGAAACCGGCGGCGCACGAACGAATTACAATACCGGAAACCAGGTTTTAGAACGAAAGAGTTTTACGTTTTACTACGTGCCGCTTGAATCAACTGATTTCGACAAATCAATTGGCGAAATCGGAATAGCGCCGGTTGTTCAGTTTACGATTTATTTGAGAATGGATTACAACGTTTCGGAGGGTGCGACAAAATAGCATCGGGTTCGATTAATGACGAACTGACGAAAAAGCAAGGTGTTGGTAGCTGTGGGCAAGGTCTAGTGCGACAGACTCCCTTTCAAACGAATCCGGCGAAACTTTTCTTAACCTGTTTCGAGCATTTTTCGCCCGAAATGCGCCGTTATTAGTTTGGATAAAAAATTACCGTTAAGAAGCAATATTTTGGGAAAACATCATAAGAGACACCCAAAGTAATTAAGACAATAAGTTTATGGAAATCAAAGCGATTGGTTGCGAGCCACTACAACTTAAAATGATGCACATCGAAAATGGGCATACGTTACAAGTGTATAAAGAACACGGTGGCTACGAATCTTTGAAGAAGGCGCTGGGCATGTCTTCCGATGAAATAATTGAAGAGGTAAAAAAATCGTCGCTTCGCGGGCGTGGCGGCGCGGGGTTTCCAACGGGAATGAAATGGTCGTTTGTTCCGCGTGATTCCCCAAAGCAGAAATATATCGTTTGCAACGCCGATGAATCTGAACCCGGTACGTTTAAAGATAGATATCTGCTTGAACGGGATCCACACGCATTGATTGAGGGAATGTTGATTGCCGCCTACACGCTTGGCGCGGAAAGTTGTTACATCTATTTTCGTGGCGAATATCGTTACTTGATCGACATAATGGATAAAGCCATAGATGAAGCGAAAGAAGCCGGAGTGTTGGGCGCAAGTATTTTGGGAAGCGATTTTTCTTGCAATCTTTATACACAAACGGGCGCCGGTGCATACATTTGCGGTGAAGAAACCGCGCTTCTTTCATCGCTTGAAGGTAACCGCGGACACCCGCGTATGAAGCCGCCTTTCCCTGCCCTTGAGGGGCTTTATGAATCGCCGACGGTCGTAAACAATGTGGAAACGTTAACGGCTATACCGCAGATTATTAAAATGGGTGGTGAAGCTTGGCAAAAGTTAGGTACGGAAAAATCAGGCGGAACGAAGCTGTGGTCGGTATCCGGACACGTAAAGAAACCCGGAGTTTATGAACTTCCAATGGGTTATATGGATTTGGAAAAATTCATTTTTGAAGACTGCGGCGGCATGCTTCGTGACGATAAAAAGCTAAAAGCCTGCATTCCCGGCGGGTCATCGGTTTACGTGATGCGCGCCGATCAAATCATCGGCAAAAACGTACGAATGGATTACGAAGGTTTGGTGGAGGGCGGTTCGATGGTGGGCTCAGGCGGGTTTATCGTAATGGATGAAACCGTCGATATTGTAGATTCCACAAAAAATTTGATTGAATTTTACAAGCACGAATCGTGCGGATGGTGCACGCCGTGCCGTGAAGGAACCGATTGGCTTACAAAAATATTTACCCGAATTGCAAATGGCGGTGGCAGACCTGAAGATGCACAGTTAATATTAGATCTTTGCGACAACATCGAAGGAAAATCGTTTTGCCCGCTTGGCGACGCGGCAACGTGGTCAATTCAAGGTGCCGTAAAACGCTTTCCGGAAGATTTTAAGAAATATTTGACGTAGAAAAGTATTTCGAGATTATTCAATAACAAGAAAACTACTTTTTAGGAGACACAATGGGAAGAGGCGATAAGAAAACAAGACGAGGAAAGATTTTTGCGGGTTCGTACGGAAATGTTCGTCCGCGACCAAAAAAACAACGAAAAGCAAACGTTGAAAACAAGGCTGAAAGCAAATAAATTTGCCGAATATGTCAGAAAATCTAGTAAAAATCACGATTGATGGGCAAGAAGTGGAAGTTCCGGAAGGTTCGCCGCTTATAGATGCTTGCAATAACAACGGTTGCGGAATTCCATCGTTTTGTTATTACAGCGATTTGAAAGTGCAGGCATCGTGCCGCATGTGCTTGGTTCGAATTGAAAAAATGCCGAAGTTGCAGGCATCTTGCTCAATTCCCGTGCGCGAAGGTATGGTCGTCACGACAAAAAGTGAAGAAATCGAAAAATCACAACGTGCAATGGGCGAATTTCTTCTTGCAAACCACCCGCTGGATTGCCCTGTTTGTGATCGCGGCGGCGAATGCGAATTGCAGGAAGTTATATTCGATTGGGGCGATATTGAAGGTCGCTTTCATGAAAATAAAAATGCACATCCGGAAAAGTATCTTTCTCCGATGGTGGCAAACGATCAGCAACGGTGCATTTTATGTAAACGTTGTACGCGGGTTTGCCATGAATGGATGGGCGAAGACGTAATAGAAGCGGCAAATCGCGGTGCAAATTCCGTAATCGGCACATACGGCGGCTGGCTTGATTGTTCACAGTGCGGAAACTGTGTTGAAGTTTGTCCGACCGGAACGCTTCTCGACGGAGTTTATAAGCATTCCACCCGTCCTTGGGAGCTTGACCAAACAATCACAACCGATACTTACGGTTCTGACGGAATGCAGCTTTCAATAGGTTCACGCGCCGGTGAAGTTCACAGAATTGTCGCGCGTGACAGATACGTAAACGGCTTAAACGGTGAGTTTTTGGATGTAAAAGCACGGTTCGCTCACGAATTTATTAATCATCCGGATCGTATTAGAACGCCTTTGGTTAGATATAAAAAAGGCGGAAAGCTTATTCCCGCAACATGGGATGATGCCCTTGGAATGATTGCAGAACGCTTTGCGGCGACCACTTCTAACATTGGCGTTATTGCGAGCTCAAGGCTGACAAACGAGGCGATTTTTACCTTAAAACGGTTCGCGCGTGATGTGCTTGCAAACGACAATTTTGCGATATCGGATGCGTACGATCTCGCGCCGTTGTTTGAAAATCTTAGCGCCCCGCTTTCCACGCACAAGGAAATTCGTTATGCAAAAACTATTCTTCTAATCGGCGGCGAACCTGAAGAAGAACAGACCTTTACGGCGAAGCAAATTCGCCAAGCGGCAGATAAAAACAACGCGAAGTTGATAATAGTTAATGAAACACCAATACGTTTAACCGCAACCGCAACACAGTTTTTACACGTAAATACCGGTTCGATTGAGGCATTTGCGCCTGCGCTGCTCAGTGGTGACGAAACAGCGTGTGCAAAAATGGGCGTTTCAAAAGATGAGGTTACGCAAATCAAGAACACACTTGCCGAAACCGCGGGTGACATTATAGTGATGATTGGCGGCAATCTTTCAAAACATTCTCAAGCCGTGTTTGCGGGTGTGGCAAAGAATTTGGGTGGCGAAAGTTCGCGCGTGCTAATTCATCCACTTCCACTTTATAATAATTCCATCGGCGCAAACGATATGATGGAAGGCAAACGAACCTTTGAGGATGTTATCGAAACTTCAAATGTGCTTTTAATCGGCGGTGGCGTTTACGATATTTCCGGTTTGGCGGGCAAGGAATTTGTTGTTGTTCAGGAAATGTTTGAAAACGAAACCACCGAATACGCGGATATTGTTTTGCCTGCTGCAAGTTTTGCGGAGGTTGACGGCACTTACACAAACAATGCGGGAAATGTGCAACGCGTTAGAAAGGCAATAGAACCGGTTTACCAATCCAGGGCAGATTGGATGATTACAGCGGCAATTGCAAAGAAAATGGGTGTAGATTTCGGATACGAAATGTCCGCATCGGCGGTTTTTCGCGATATTGCGGAATCCGTAAGTATCTACCAAGGGTTGCGATATCCTGATTTGAGAGATGAATCAAACCCGGTTCAAATAAAACATTCAATAAACGAAACCGCAGATATTTCGGCATCGCTCGAACGGCTTTCGGGTGGCATTGCTTCATTGGTTGATAACGGCAAAAAGAACGAAGTAACGCCGAAAGTCGGACACAAGCTGTTTCGTCTGACAACAATGACAGAGAAAACCATGCAGTTTCATTTGCTTGCAAACGGAAACCCAAAGCCGGAATCGCTTTTCGTTTCCCCGCTTTCGCAAATGAATCCGGATGGTTCGCCGAAATCGGCTGAAACGGAGGCGGCGACGGTAAATTAATTATGCAAACTTCTTTGGCTGACACAATTTTTCCAATCGTCGCAATTTTGATTGCTGCAATACTCGCTTTTGGCGTAGTTTTGATGATTGTTGCATATACCGTTTTGGCGGAACGAAAAGTGCTGGGATGGCTGCAAGGGCGCGTAGGTCCCAACCGTGTAGGACCATGGGGATTGTTACAACCGTTCGCCGATCTTTTGAAATTTATTGTTAAGGAAGATATCGCACCGGATAAATCAACAAAGGTGATTTTTTATCTCGCGCCGGTAGTTGCGTTAACCTGCGCGCTGATGCCAATGATTGTTTATCCGTTCGGACCCACCATAAAGGATCCGCTTGGCGCAATTTTGCCCTATATTCAAGGGATTCCGTTGTTGGGCGAGGGTGCTGCTTGGCTTGCGCCGCGAATGATTAACATGCCGCTTTCAATTGCGCAATTGGATATCGGCGTGCTTTATGTTCTTGCCATAACTTCGGTTGGCGTTTACGGAATCGCACTTGCTGGCTGGTCTTCAAACTCCAAGTATTCACTTTTTGGCGGACTTCGTTCAACGGCACAAATGATTTCATATGAATTGGCAATGGGCGCATCGGTAATCGGTGTGGTGATGATTGCAGGGTCGTTGAATTTGGCAGACATTGTAAACGCGCAAGTTACCGCGCCGTGGTATATGAAGTGGTTCATAGTGCCACAGTTTTTGGGCTTTGTCGTGTTTTTGATTGCGGCTTTTGCAGAAACCAATCGCGTGCCGTTTGATTTACCAGAAGCTGAAACAGAACTGGTTGCGGGTTTTCATACAGAATATTCGGCGCTGAAATTCGCGTTGTTTTTTATGGCGGAATACGTGAATATGTTCACGGTTTCGGTTATGTGTGTAACGCTTTTTCTCGGCGGATGGTACACACCCGGAATCGGATACCTGGCTGAACCCGGAGGCTGGCTATATGCGATTTTAAGCTTTGGCAGCTTTTTGATTAAAATATTTGCGTTTTTGTTTTTGTATATTTGGATTCGCGGAACGTTACCGCGTTTTAGATTTGACCAGCTTATGAACTTTGGCTGGAAGTTTCTTTTGCCGGTTGCGATTGGGAATTTGATTTTGACGGTTACAATTGTTTTCCTTCTTAATCGTTAGATTTTTGGTGCGCGGCTTTAAATGCAAAATTAAAGCGTTAAACTTATGTTAATAACTTTCTTTTGCGAATAAATTTACGATGGTTACACCGATATTTTTCTTACTCGCCGGACTTGCAATCGCTTGCGCGATTTCTTGCGTATATCAGAGGAACGCGCTATATAGCGCTATTTCGTTGATTGGTACATTTATCGCGCTTGCAAGTATTTATCTAACTTTAATGGCACCCTTTATAGCGATTGCGCAAATTCTTGTGTATGCGGGCGCGATTATGGTTTTGGTGATTTTTGTAATTTTGCTTCTTAATTTGGATGAAGAACTTAAGTTAAACAGCCTCCGTTACCTATATGCGGTTGGTGGCGTTCTTGGTGCAATTCTTTTGGCTCAAACGTTTTTTGTATTTTATGTAGTTCGCGCGGCGGCACAAACATCCCCCAAGAATACGCTCGCGGGAACTTCGCTTAGCATCGGTGAGGCGATGTATTCGGAATACCTTTTGCCGGTTGAAATCGTCGGGATTTTACTTTTGATGGGTATAGTCGGTGCGATGATAATGGCGCGTAGATTTAAGGAAAATAAAAACTTAACAGGAAAAGGGGCGGAATAATGGAACCCGGTTTGGAAAGTTACCTTGCCCTTTCGGGCATACTGTTTACTATCGGCGCAGTTGGCGTAATTTACAAGCGCAACGCAATTGGTATGTTTATGTGTATCGAATTAATGCTGAACGCGGTAAATCTAACATTTGTCGCATTTGCGCGGCATTATGGCGATACAACCGGTCAGCTATTTGTGTTTGTTGTAATGAGCGTTGCGGCGGTGGAAGCGGCAGTTGGGCTCGGCATCATCATCACGTTTTTCCGTAATAAACTTTCGGTTGACGTAGATGAAGCCGATTTAATGAAAGACTAGCTTTTTGCACTCCCGAAATTCTATTGAAAGTTAGAACGGAGTTTGTTCGGCACTTAGGGGGATTCATGAACTTTAGATTTGTTACTTTTTTGACAATTATTACCATTAGCCTTTCCGTTGGCGGGTTAGCGCAAAGCACTTCAACTAAGTCAAAGACCGGAGGAAAACGCGTTAACGAAACGACAACAAAGCCTACGAAAACGGCAAAGGTGGTTAAAACTGATGCACTTTCAGCCCCCGAAAGTTCAACCGGTTCGAAATCGATAATCGCCTCAACGCCCGATGGCGTTAAGGTTGTGCTTCACCCAAATATGACTTGGGAATTTTGGAGTGAGCCAAAGAAAGAAGTTTCGATATTTGATTCTAACTTGAAAAGCTATCCGGTTGGCGATGTGATAGATGCGCTAAACACGATTAATTTTTCGAAGAGTGAATTTGAAACCACAGAAGAACATGCAGCACGTGTTAATCGTGACTTTTCAAATTTGAAGCTGAAAGGCGACCCGCGAAAAGTTTCGGATATGGCGTTTGTTTTTGACCGACAATGGAATGGACCAAGCTTTCCGGAAATTCAGAACGCGAATAATTACACTGCTGAAACGCAAGAATTTAGTTTTGCGGTTGGATGGGCGCTTTCAAAGCTGATGCTTGACGGAAAGAGCAACGTAGTTAGATACAGCGATTTTTCAAAATATCCAACGCTTTACGAACTTGCAATTGGTTCGTTGGCAAATGGAACGGCTATCGCGGGTGGTGGAAAATGTGTTGCAAATGCAAATTCTGCTGAATCCTATGATTTCACGTTCTTTGTAGATCGTGAACAGGCGAAGAAAATCGCTGAATATCTTAGAATCGCAGTTTTTGCAACGCCAAAATGCGTTGAAGCTACACCGAACGGCGAAAAAGGTCCGAGTTTGACCAAGCTGTACGTGGGCGTGAACCGAATTGTTGTTTTCGATCAACGAAACGGCAAGGTTTATTATGATGCAGTTTCGAATACGGCAGAAAAGTAGTCGGTTAAACCATTGCGATGGCAGTGTTTACGCGAATCAAACTGCATACCGCGATGTGAATTGGGAAGAAAGTAGAAAAAAGTAGTTGAAAACAAATTGTTTTCTTTAACAGTAATGATTGAGAATAATCTATTAAGCGTAATAATTTTCGCCCCGCTAGTTGGCGCAGCTGTAAATTGGCTGATTGGTGGCAGGCTTAAGAATGAAAAATTTAGCGGCATTGTAGCTTGTATGGCGGTCGGTATTTCGTGCCTCGTTTCGTTTATGATTGCCTTTGGTGTTGGCGTAGGACATGCCGGTGCATTGTTTGCCGATAAACCGATTCTCGATCAAATCTGGACGTGGATTCAGGTGGGAAACTTCCATGTCGATTTCGCCCTCGGAATGGATCGCCTTTCGGGCATTTACGTTTGCTTTATAACGTTTGTGGGGCTCTTAATCCACATTTTTGCAACCGGCTATATGCATGGCGATAGCGGCTTTTACAGGTTCTTTGCTTATCTTAACCTGTTTATGTTTGCAATGCTTACGCTTGTTCTTGCCGATAATTATCTTTTGATGTTTGTCGGTTGGGAAGGTGTAGGACTCTGTTCGTATCTTCTAATTGGTTACTACATCGAAAAAGATGAAGCGCGACGCGCTGCAAAAAAGGCGTTTGTGATGAACCGTATTGGAGATTGGGGCGTTCTGATGGGAATGTTCCTAATATATTCGTTTACGGGCACCCTAAATTTCTTCGATAAAAACGTTGGAGGCACGCAAGTTTCGAGCGTGTTTAGTTGGGTTGCGCAAAACATTAACGCGGCGGAACCCTTTACGTGGAATATGATTTTCGCCGGCGGTTTAACCTCTGCTGCGCTGTTTTTGTTTATTGGCGCAACGGGAAAATCTGCGCAAATTCCGTTGCTAACGTGGTTGCCTGACGCAATGGCGGGTCCAACACCCGTATCGGCTTTGATTCACGCGGCAACAATGGTAACCGCCGGAGTTTATCTTGTAGTTCGCTCGAACATCATCTTTCAAAACGCGCCGATGGCGATGGCAATTGTCGCAACTATCGGAACGGCAACCGCGATTTTTGCCGCATCAATAGCAATTGCACAAAACGACATAAAAAAGGTTCTGGCATATTCAACTGTTTCGCAGCTTGGATATATGTTTTTGGCGTGCGGTGTGGGCGCATTCGGAGCCGCGATTTTTCACGTAATGACTCACGCCTTCTTCAAAGCACTTCTCTTTCTTGGTTCTGGTTCCGTGATCAATGGAATGCATCATGAACAAGATATGCGAAAGATGGGGAATTTGAAGAAGTATATGAAAATCACGTGGATTACGATGGCAATCGGCACATTGGCAATCGCCGGCTGGTTTCCGTTTGCCGGCTTCTTCTCAAAGGATGAAATTTTATACAAAACTTTTGCAAACACGGCATTCGGTGGTTACTCAAAGTTTTTATGGTTGATAGGTCTAATCACCGCGGTAATGACGGCGGTTTATATGACCCGAATGATGGTTATGACCTTCTGGGGCAAAGAACGGTTTCATGATGAATTAGAAGGCGAAGATCACGCCCATGATGATGACCATCACGCACTTCCCAAAGATTTTAAGCCGCATGAATCGCCGCTTTCCATGACCGTGCCGCTGATAATTTTGGCATTTTTGGCAACAACCGGCGGATTGGTCGGAATTCCGTATGCACTTTCAAGCCGCGTTGGCGCGGGCGATATTAATGTTTTTGAACAAACTTTGGAACCGGTAATTGCCGAAGTTCCGTCAACGGGCGCGCACGCGACGGAAGTTGCGCCCGAAGGTTCACACGGAAACGCTGGACATTCTGCGGAAGCGACTGCGTCGGCATCTGAAGCCGCACACGCGGCGCATGACCCCGCGGAAATTTCGCTCGAACGTTTATTGGCACTTCTTTCGCTAACGCTCGCGGTTATTTCCGTAATCGGCGCTTATTTCTATTTCGGAAAACATCCGCTCAAGAAGATGCCAAAAATTCTTGTGCAAAAGTGGTATTTGGATGAAATTTACAACAAATTAATTGTTGACCCAATCACAGCTTTTTCCAGAAAAGGGCTTTGGAAGGGGTTCGATGTTGGAATAATCGATGGTGCTGTCAACGGAATTGGCGCATTTGTAGTAGAACTAGCTGCTGTGTTTAGAAGAATTCAAGTAGGCTATGTGCGCTCATATGCCGCGATTATTTTGCTCGGCGCCGTATTTGTTATCGGATATTTTATTTATTACGGATTAAAGCTCGTATCGTAGGATTTTAAATGAATTTTTTACTCGAAAATCTGCTTACAATCCTGATTATGCTGCCCCTGTTTGGAGCAATTTTGGTAATCGGGCACAGCATTTACTGGAAAGATACGTCAAAACTAAAGCTGATAACCCTGGGTTTTACGCTGGTAAACTTTCTACTTTCTTTATTTCTGTTTACCGGTGGGGGACGTGTTGTAGGCGAATTCGGTTTTGTTCGCTATGTAAATTGGCTTGAAGCTATCAACACAAACTATCACGTTGGAATTGATGGGTTTAGTCTTTGGCTTGTAATTCTAACAACGTTTTTAATGCCAATCGCGGTGCTTTCAACATGGCACGCGGTGGAAAAACACAAGACCGCGTTTTACGTAATGCTTTTGTTGCTTGAAAGCGCAATGATAGGAGTTTTTGTATCGCTGGATATACTTCTGTTCTATTTGTTTTTCGAGGCGTCATTGGTTCCCATGTTTTTCTTGATTGGCATTTGGGGCGGATCAAATCGAATTTACGCAGCACTAAAATTCTTTATTTTTACCGCAGTTGGCAGTCTTCTGATGCTGGTCGCAATTATTGCGCTTTATTTTCTTTACGCAAATGCTACGGGAGGCGCCGGTTCATTTGATTACGTTACGCTTTCAACTGCAATTCGCTCGGGTCAATTGACCTTTGCGGGTAACACTGGCTTGCTTCTTTTTGCTGCGTTTGCCCTGGCGTTCGCGATAAAAGTGCCGATTTTTCCGTTTCATACTTGGTTGCCTGATGCGCACACCGAAGCCCCAACGGCGGGTTCCGTAATTCTTGCAGGTGTTTTGCTGAAGATGGGAACGTACGGTTTGATGCGCTTTAATTTTGTTCTTTTTCCCGAAGCTTCGCGAAAGTTTGCGTGGATTTTCATCATTCTGGCAATCATCGGAATAATTTACGGCGCACTTGTTGCGATGGTGCAGCCCGATATCAAACGTTTGGTTGCATATTCTTCGGTTGCGCATATGGGCTTTGTAGTGCTCGGAATGTTTTCTTTTACCGAACAAGGAATGCAGGGCGCGCTTTATACAATGCTTGCACACGGTGTAACAACCGGCGCGCTGTTTTTGCTGGTCGGTTTTATTTACGAACGCCGTCATACAAGGCTGATAACCGAATACGGCGGGCTGTCAAGCGTTATGCCGGTTTACGCAACGTTTTGGATATTTACCACAATGGCATCAATCGGCTTGCCGTTTTTAAACGGCTTTGTGGGGGAATTTTTGATAATGCTGGGTATGTGGACATCGAAAATACTCCCCGGTTCCATGAACCACGTGGCGGCGATGTTTGCGGGTACGGGCGTTATTTTTGCGGCGGTTTACCTGTTGTGGCTTGCGCAAAGGGTTTTCTTCGGCAAGGTTACAAATGAAAAGAATAAAAGTTTAAAAGATCTTAGCCCGCGTGAAATCGGGCTTATGCTGCCGCTACTTTTTTTGATGGTATTTATGGGCGTTTATCCCAAACCAATTTTGGATCGCTCAAAAGAAAGTATTGTTTCAATTCAGCAATCTGTCACCGGTGATGTTACAGGCGGAACGGTAACGGAAGTTATTAAACAAGATTCGCACTGATATTTACGATGAATATTTTTTTGGCAGAACTATCAGATCCCAACGTAGTTATTTCGGCGGTATCCCCCGAAATGATTTTGGCGTTGACCGGAATTATTTTGATGATTTACGACAGTTTTCGTCCGAACAAGCTGCGCGAAACTTCGATAATTGCAATTCTCGGCTTATTGGCATCGGCGGGTGCACTATTTTATTGTTGGGCTAACCCGATTTTGGCTGGCGGCGGATTTAACGGAATGATTGTAACCGATGGAATTCGGCTGAGCTTTTCGCTGGTGATGCTGATTGTAAGCGGACTTACAATTTTGATGTCGGGAATTTGGATGAAACGTGAATCAGTAGACCCGGGTGAATTTCATACGATGCTGATTTTTGCTACCGTAGGCATGCTTTTTATGGCATCGGGAAACGATCTCGTGATCATATTTCTTGGTCTGGAAACGCTTTCGATTGCCACTTATGTAATGGCGGGTATGCGAAAGAACGATTTGCGTTCAAATGAATCAGCAATGAAATATTTTATTTTGGGTTCATTTGCCTCGGGCTTTTTGCTTTACGGAATGGCACTGCTTTACGGTGCGGGTGGCACAACAAATATATCAAAAATTGCGGTCGGGATATCAAATGCGCAATATCCGCTTCTTTATGTTATCGGCGGCGCGATGTTGTTGATTGGCTTCGGATTTAAAATTGCAACTGTTCCATTTCATGTTTGGACACCCGATGTTTACGAGGGTGCGCCTACACCCGTTACGGCATTTATGGCTGCGGGTCCAAAAACCGCTGGGTTCGCCTCATTTATTAGAATTTTTGTGTTGGGCTTTCCCCTAATTGCCGGGCTTGAAGTTTCGGCGGTTTTGCACGAATCATGGATTACCGTTCTAAGCATCTTGGCAATTTTGACAATGACTTTCGGAAACGTAGCGGCGGTTGTGCAAAACAACATCAAGCGGATGCTGGCATATTCTTCAATTGCACACGCTGGATATGCAATGATTGGTTTTATCGGCGCCGGAATGGCAAAAACTGCTGAGGGGCAAGATACCGCGATTGCCGCGGTTGCCTTTTACCTCTTGAGTTATGCAATAACAAATATCGGGGCATTCGCGATTGTTACCTTAATTGCGCAAAAAAATGACAGACGCGTTGAATTTGATGACTATAACGGAATCGGTTTTAAATCTCCCGTTATCGCATTTTCATTGTCTTTATTTATGCTTTCCTTGTTCGGTATGCCTTTGACGGCAGGTTTTATCGGAAAAATTCTTGTGTTTAGACCGGCACTCGAGAGTGGCAGCGCCTTATTGCTTGTTGTTGTAATTGCAGCGGTTCTGAATACCGCGGTTTCTGCCTATTATTATTTGCGTTTGATAGTGGTTATGTTTTTCAAAGATCGCACAACCAGCTGGGTCGCGCCGAAAATTCCTGCCCCCATCAGCTTACTTTTAATTATCGCGGTGTTGGGTGTGTTTTATTTGGGCATATTCGGTGAATCTACAATTCAATTGTTTAGCCAGCAAAGCGTTAGCGCGCAACTAAAATAGATACTTTTTTCTTTTTCAGAATTAAATGTATAAAGAAATTGATTTTGACAAATGGAACCGTAAAGAAGTATTCAAATTTTTTGACGAATTTGAAGATCCTTCATTTAACATAACCGCGAACGTAAATGTTTCGCGGTTATTTCGTTTGTGCAAGCGTGAAGATATTTCGTTTTCAATGGCGCTGCTGTTTTTTTCGCAAAAATCCGTCAACCAAATTCGCGAATTCAAGACCCGACTTTTAGATGGCTTGCCGGTTGAATTTGACGAAGTTGAAGCAACACAAACGCTTCTAAATGATGATGAGAGTTTTAGTTTCTGCTATTTCAAATCTGCTGAAACACTTCGTGAATTTATAAAAGCAGGAGTTTTGGCGCGCGAGACATATTCGCGCTTGAAAACTTTCGATGTCGAAACCGAACGCATCGATTTATGCTTTTATTCCGTTATCCCTTGGGTTTCGTTTACGAGTTTTAAGAATGCAAAGCGCTCAATTAGGAAAGATACAATTCCGCGAATCGTCTTTGGAAAGTACTTTGAAGCCGAAATCGAGCTTTTGATACCTGTATCAGTTGAGGTAAACCACTTAATGATGGATGGGGTTCACGTGGGCAAATACTACAGAAATCTTCAAACATATTTGGATGCTCCTGAAGAGTATTTATGAGTATTGCAAACGAAATTGTTTACAAACTCGGTGATGAATGGCTACCCGTTTTGTACCGCGAAAAAATACGCACACAACGAACGCGGGCGTATTCGCTGGATATTCCGGAAAGGCAAAATAATGTTGAACTTCAATTCACATTATTGGGCATTGAACTCAAGATAAGGAAGCAGCGTTATTCCTGCCCCGATCTTTCCACGGCGCGTTACATTCGCATATTTGCCCGCTTGGGTATTTCACAATTTGCAATTCCGTACGATATTTCATTGATTCCCGCAATTGCGGATATGCTCGAATCATCGTGGCAATTAACACTTTTGACGATGAACGAAATCGGCAACGGTTTATC
>JBKEBT010000149.1:0-2031 GCA_047973305.1 Pyrinomonadaceae bacterium | reverse complement strand
TGTTTCATGCCGTCCGCAGTTTTGATTAAAAATCATTCTTACAGCTTGGCGAACACAATCACAAGCGCAAAAAGTACAAGTGATTCAATAAGCGCAAGTGCAATAATCATCAAAGTTTGAACCGTTCCGGCTGCACTTGGATTTCTTGCAGCACCTTCGGCTGCTTTTGAACCAACCAAGCCTTGACCAATACCTGCAAGCCCTGCAACTATTCCAAAACCAATTCCGCCGCCAATTGCTTTAGCAGCCGCAACGGTATGTTCGTTATCGCCCCCGCCAACTGCTGCCGGATCTTGTGCAAATGCAGCAACTGCAAACAATGCAAGTAAAAGTACTGCGTAAATTACAAACTTCATTTTTTTCATTCTAACTTCTCCTGTTCTTTATTAAATTAGAATCAATCATCTTGCAACGCTTCGAATTAGTGCGCCTCGCTTCCGGTATTCCTTGTTTTCTACTCTCGTTGGAGTCAAGTCGCCTGTAGCGTGCGGGCATATTTTATGCACGGTGCAAAACACTGATTTCAAAAAACTTCTCTAATTCTAAGCCGCGCGCCCCGCAACCACTTCTGCAATCGCATCTGCAGCTTCGGTGCCCGGTAGTTCTTCTTCCGGTCCATCGTGCGCATCTTCATGGTCATGTCCGGGCGCATGTGTAACTTCACCTATATAAATCATTGAAAGTAACGTAAACACTAACGTTTGTACAAATGCAACAAAAACCGCCAACGGCATAATTGCAACCGGCACAAGAAACTGCGTAAACGGCGCAGCGAGCCCGGAAATCTGCATTGTAATTTGTTCATCCGCAAACATATTTGCAAACAAACGTAATGCCAACGTTGCCGGTCTAATCAAGTTACTAACCAATTCGATTGCGAAAACAAGCGGCGTTACCACCCACCCAATAATCAGCGGTAACTTTGGTCCGGCAAGGTGTCCAAAATGCTTAAATAAACCGTTTTCAGCTATTCCAACATACTTATAATAGATAAAAGATGTTAGCCCGAGCGCAAACGTAACACTAATGTGCGCCGTAGGCGACATAAACATCGGGAACAACCCCATAAGGTTTGAAACCAGCACCAACACCGCAAAAGTTGCAACAACCGGAAAATACTTAAACCCATGTTCACCGATGATATTTACAACCATATCTTTTAACGCTAAAAAACCGGCTTCAAGCGTTAGTTGCCCGTTTTTAGGGTCGTCTTCAGACAGCTTGCCCTTTAACACCCAAATAAAAAATATGGAAAGCAGGCACGCAATAAAGAACATTATTGTGTACCACGGAATTGCATTTTCAACGGTGTATTCACCAAACAATGCTTCGGGAGTGGTTCCAAACTTACTTAATATAGAATCCCACAGCGGACGTGTAACCGCAATTTGGAATTTATATACCGGAGGTCCCAAATAGTAATTAACAAATTCGACAATTAACGGTGTATGATGTCCGCCGCCTTCTGCAAATAAAAACATTTCAAAAATACCTATCGGTTATTAAATGTAGAAAAAATTCTTAAAAACCCTTCGATTACAATCGCGAAAGCAAAACTTGCTAATCCAAAAATAACTGCACCAATCGGAACAATGTCAGTTACATATATAATCGCAAGAAAAAGTCCGAATGCGATGTAGCGCAAAATGTAACCAGCGCCGAAAATTCTGGGCGTTTCACCTTCCGAAGCAATCAGAAAAACGTGTTGCAACGTTTTCTTAAGCCAAAAGTAGTTCAGATACGCAAAAGCACCGCCAATCAACACACCAATCGAAAATCGGTACGGCAAAAAAACCGCGGAAACCACCGCCATAAAGAATGGTACCAACCCCATTAAAGCAAGTATTCTTGTATGACTTAACGCCTGAATATTTTTACTTTCGTTTTCAATCAGGATTACACCTTCGCCAATTGCGAAACAAACATCTTATAAGTAGATGCGCCAAAATTCAAAGGCAAGAACGGAAAAATACAGCCTTTTTGATGCTGCTTTTGCTTATACAATCTATGGAAGATTCTGACCTGGTTTTA
>JBKEBT010000148.1:0-2407 GCA_047973305.1 Pyrinomonadaceae bacterium | reverse complement strand
TGATCAGCGAAACTCCCTCGCTCTTCTATCGAAATAACGTTACTATCTTTCACGTGGCGTATCCTCCTTACCTTGTTTTTTTAGTCTTTCAACTTTAAATAACCGGATACGCCGCCTTTTTTCAAGTCATCCCATACACCACTTTCGGTTATAACTCATAAATACTTTGCCGTTTTTAATGGCGTTTGAATAATCATCACTGGTTATTTTCTCGCTGTTGGTTATGTAATAGTGGTTGCCGATTTTGTAAATGCAATCTTTCACCACTTCTTCGGGAACTTGTGTCGGCTCGTCTAAACCAACGGTGAAAATCATATTGTAAATACGACTTAAAGCATCCGTTTGATTTTCAGTAAATGAAATTTGTCCTTTGTCGTCAACTTTCAGTTTTGGTGCTTCTACACTGTCAAAGACTTTAAAGCCAATATCAGGAACTTGTTTTTTATCTTCCTCGAATAATTCGTTTTTGCTGTTTTCGGCTTCAACATCTTTGACTATTTTGTCTCCTGCTCTTTTCAAGCGTTCTATGGTAATACTTGATATTACTGGAGGCAAATTATTATCTACACAAAACTTGTAAGCTGGTTTGTCTTCTTTTATTGGTTCATCAATTTGACACAAAATAAATTTTCTATTGCCGCCATCTTCTGTGTTGAGTTGCATTATGGAGTGACCTGTTGTGCCTGAACCTGCAAAGAAGTCAAGGATAGTAGCAGACTTATCAGTAATTAAACTTGCGAAAAATTTAATAAGTTGTATTGGTTTGGGATTGCTAAACAAATTTGTTGTGTTAAATAATTCCTTTGCCTCATTTGAGGCGTGTGTATTGAGAATACCCTGTATTAAGTTTTTAAACGGAGAAGAACGAATAATATCCTCGCCCTCATTATCAACATTCATATATATTTTATAATAAACACTCCAACCACACTCTTTGTCTTTTGAAGGTTTTAATTCAATAAAACCATTTTTTAAACCCCACTCAAATTTATCTTTCCCCCATTTCCAACGCCAACCGTCATTAAACTGCCTCGTCCTACCGTTAGGAAAAGCCAATTTGCCGTCTGGTGTTTCTACGCCATAGTCAAGGCTTTCAATATAACCAAGTGTTCCTCTGTCTAAATTATCAGAATAATACTTGCCACGTTCCTTTACGTATTCATCTGTAAATCTGAATCGACTCTCATCGTGAGCTTCTGTGTTTTGTTTCAAGCTTAATTGTTGGGTATTTTTTGCATATACTAAAACATATTCTGTAATTCCTGAGAAATGAGTAGAATCTGCTGCTCCTGTTTTTTTTTGCCAAATTAAATCCGCAACAAAATTTTCCTCTCCAAAAACATCATCACAGAGTAGCTTCAAGTTAGCTTGCTCATTGTCGTCAATACTAATAAAGATTACCCCGTCTTTACTCAATAAATCTCTTGCTAATAAAAGACGTGGATACATAAAAGCCAACCAACCGTTATGGCTCTTTTTAGTTTTGAAGCTAAAATCCATTCTTGCAAAATCGCTTTCACTCAAGTTTGCCAATCCTAATACTTCGGCTTCTTCTTTATCGAATTTGTCAGGGTAAACAAACTCGTCTTTATCTGTATTGTAAGGTGGGTCAATGTAGATACATTTGATTTGACCGCTGTAATGATTTTTTAGAATTTTTAAACTGTCTAAATTATCACCTTTCAAAACCAAATTTTCTGTTGTTTCAATATTCTTGCTCAATGTATCATTCAGGCGTAGTTCTTTTTCTGTCTTTTGAGCATATTTAGCTCGGGCAAAGTTTCTTCCTACAAAGTTGAGTCCATAACCGTTTACCTTTTCGTCAATGGGCAATCCGGCAACAGCTTTTAGCTCGTTTAGGTCTATCTCGTTATCTTTAATAATACCGGGATAATTTTCTTTCAGAAAACGCAACAATTTGTTTTCGTTGTTTTCTGTGCCAATTACGGTATATCCTGCTTGTATAAAATCTTGTTCTGCCATTGTTTTAAGCGTTGTTTATCAATGCCGCTAATTGCGTTTTATTGATTCGTTCTTTAAAAGAAATTTTAATGTTTTGGTCTTTGTAATGTTCGCTCAATGCCTCAAAATACTTTTTAGCAAAATCAATCTTTCCTTTTTCATCTACCGGAATTGCAGTTGACGATTTATAGCCCTTGGCTTCCACTACGAGGAATATTTTGTTGCCTTCGGTGCTTTTGATTGCATAGCAAAAATCGGGGTTGTAATCTCCCAACGGGGTTTTGATTTTCAGGCGTGGAAGTTTGCCAAAAATTTCAATGCTATCAATGTCGGGGTCTTGCTCCACAATTTCCAATTCAAAATCACTATCATATTCAATTACTTCTTCAAATACCCATTTGGTTTTTAAACTGAAATCGCTTGAAATTTCTTTTTGAAATTTCCC
>JBKEBT010000147.1:0-49700 GCA_047973305.1 Pyrinomonadaceae bacterium | reverse complement strand
CCGAATGTGGTGTCGCGCCAAACAATATTCTAGCGGTTACATTTACAAACAAGGCGGCGCAAGAGATGCGCTATCGCGTAAATGATTTGTTAAGTAGTGCAAAACTTCCCTCTTCACCTTTGATTTCAACGTTTCACAGCCTTTGCGTCAGAATTTTACGCGCCGATATTGATAAACTCGATGAAGGTTACACAAGTTCATTTAACATATATGACACGGATGATTCACTTCGCGTTATAAAAGCATGCCTCAAAGACATGGGAATAGATCCGAAAACTTACCCCGCCGGACAAATAAAAAATGCGATCAGCAGTTCAAAAAATCGCGGTGAAGATCACTTGATGTTCACATCGCGAATCGAACATACAGATGAAAAACGCGCAGTTTATTCGAAGGTTTACGAAATGTATAACGCACGGTTAAGAAAGGCAAATGCGCTTGATTTTGACGACCTTTTGATAAAAACCGTCAGGTTACTACGAAAAAGCGAAGAGGTTCGCGAAAAGTATAACGAACGCTTTAAATATATTTTGATTGACGAATATCAAGATACAAATCCGCTGCAGTTTTCGCTGGTAAAATATCTTACCCAAGCGCAGCAAAACATCTGTGTGGTTGGTGACGATGCCCAAAGTATCTATGGTTTCAGGCAAGCCGATATACGAAATATTCTCGATTTCGAAAAAAATTTCGATGATGCCCGCACCGTTTTGTTAGAGCAAAATTACCGTTCTACACAAACAATTCTCGATGCCGCCGATTCAATAATCCGCAATAACATTGGCAGAAAGGAAAAGAAGCTTTGGACAGACAATTCGGATGGACAGAAGATTATCTATTTTCAGGCGTTTGATGCCGATGAAGAAGCTCGCTTTGTTGCATCACAAATTTACGATCGCCTTCGAATCAACCCGAAAGAACGAATCGCGGTTCTTTACAGAATGAATTCACAATCGCGTGTATTTGAAGAAGCCTTACGTAAAATGCGTTTGAAATACAATATCGTTGGCGGTTTTTCATTCTATGAACGCGCCGAAATTCGTGACATAATCGCCTATTTAAAACTTGCAATGAACCTCAATGATGACTTTGCACTGCTGCGCATTCTTAACACACCCGCGCGAGGAATCGGCAAAACTTCGATTGATGCAATTACGCTCCGCGCAAAAAAGAACGGTTCAACGCTTTGGGAAGCGATTAAGGAAATTGCTGTTTCCGGCATTGATTCGGAAATAAATCTAACCCCGCGAGCAAAAAATTCGGTGAAGATGTTTTCGCAAATCATCGAAACGCTTCGACGTGTAATTGATGTCGAAGCCGAAGGCGAAAAAAGGGTTTCGAGTGCTGTTGTTGCTGCGATAGAAAATTCGGGTTATGGATTGATGTTGAGAAGTGAAAATTCCGAAGATTCGCAATCGCGCTTGGCAAACCTTGAAGAGCTTGTAAACGCGGCAGTTGATTATGACAGCCAAGAGCGAGACGGCTTACGCGATTTTATCGATCACGCCGCGCTTTCTTCAGATGTAGATAAATATGACGGGCAGGCGCCTGTAACATTGATGACCGTGCATTCAGCAAAGGGGCTTGAGTTTCCGATTGTGTTTCTTGTCGGGCTTGAAGACGGCACTTTTCCGCATTCGCGTTCCTTAAACGACAAGAATGAATTGGAAGAAGAACGCCGGTTGGCTTATGTAGCCATAACGCGCGCGGAACGTATGCTGTTTGTTACGCACGCCACCAGGCGACGCGTTTACGGTGACGAAATGTCGCAGGAGCCCTCGCAATTTCTCAACGAACTTCCTTTTGATTTGTTGGAAGATGTCTCACGCGGAAATTCTTGGCTTTCATTTGCAAAGAGTTCAACGGTACGCGACAACAAATACGCCGCAAAGGCATTGCGTGGCGAAAACGTCAAACCACGCGCAAAATTTACCGGCAAAACTTATAATAGCGCAGAAGCAATTTCGGATTTCTTTAACAAAAAAAAGGCTGAGCGCAACGAAGCGACACAACCAAAGGCGGAGCCAAGCGGTTTAGACAAATTAAAGGAGTTTGCGTCAAAAAATCGTGAAGAACGTACCGATATTCCTAAAGGCAAATTTCTTCCGGGTGCGCATGTACGGCATTCGAAATATGGTAAAGGGCTTGTTTTAAGACGCGAAGGCAACGGTGATTCCGTAAAACTTACCGTAAGTTTTCCCGGCTACGGACAAAAAAAGTTAGTAGAAAAATTCGCTAATCTTGAACCTGCTTAATTTCTTTCACGCCGTCGATACGCGCCTGCGATATTTGTGCGGAAAATTCAATGCGCAAATTTATGATTCCCAATGCAACAAGCATAAAAACCTTAACTACTTCAGTAACTATGTAAAAAACGTGCGTGCTTGAATATGGCGCGGCAGTTCCGGCAAGAACCGCTGCCGTACGTTCATCCAGCATCGGATACAACACAAACGTTTGCAATATCAAGATTATCACCAAACCATAAAACAAAAGTCGCGAAGAGTTCTTGCGGGGCTTCGCTTTGATAAAAGCGAACGCATAGATCAACATCAAAACAATTTCAGCCTTATTCAAGGCGTGAAAAACAATCGCGCCGATTCCTAACCCCAGCTTCAAATCAATTCCGGGCGCGGTAAACTTTAACGGCGCTTCCATAAATGAAATTGCCAAAACGGCGCCAAGCCAAATAAATGGAATTGCGATTTTAAGCATCCTGAAGAACATATCAACCCCCCGCATTTAACCGATAGTTTTAAGTAATTGATTTTATTATAGTTCACTTGCGCTTTCAGCCAAATCGCAATGGTTTCTTTTTCGCACGCAATGTGTGGCAGAATGTTCAAATGTGGTTGCCAATTAAAACCTTTTTCAAGCAGCTTTATCGAAGCTTTATGTCTGTTGAGATATTTAGCAGGGCTGCACAGGTCGGGTTTTATTTTATTTTCGCAATTTTTCCGCTGCTGTTGTTTTTAATCAGCCTAATTGGAATCTATTTGGATGGCGCCGCAGAAATTCGCGCTCAGCTATTTTTCTATTTACGTCACGTAATGCCGAACTCGGCGTTTAATCTAGTGCAGAACATAATCAAGGAAACCTCTGAAAACAGTACAACAGGAAAATTAACAATCGGGCTGCTTGTTGCGCTTTGGTCAGCTTCAACCGGAATTGATACGCTTAGAATCGCGCTAAACGAGGTTTACGGTTTTGTCGAAACTCGTGCGATTTGGTTTACGCGCCCGCTCGCAATACTTCTTACGTTTGTATTTTCAGCGTTGGTGACGCTTGCATTGGGTGGCGTTTTTTACGGATGGGAGTTTACGCTTTTCTTGTTTAATTCCGCCGGGTTTACACCTCCTTCGGAAACTGAACTCGTTTATTTTGAATGGATTACAACACTTTTAATACTCCTTGTAATCTTTGAGATAATTTATAACGTATTACCTAACAGAAAGCCCTTTAAGTGGTTTTGGATAACGCCCGGCGCCATTGTAGGAATCGTGGCATGGCTATTGATTTCGACCGGACTGAAAATTTACCTAACATATTTTAATACTTACGATAGAACCTACGGTTCGATTGGCGCGGTTATCATCTTGATGCTTTGGCTTTATCTGACAGCACTAACGATAATAATCGGCGGAATGATAAATGCGGCAATGGAAGTAACGCTTGCCGCGATGAATAAAAATAAACAAGGCGAGGAAAACAAAGAAGAATATGTCCCAAATGCTACGTGAGATTGCGCAACAACCTGAGGTATTAGAGCGAACAATCAAAGCAGAGGAATCAAAACTAGACACGATTGGCAAGCTTATTCGCAATCGTGACATAGATTTAATCATAATGGTCGCGCGCGGAAGTTCGGATAATGCGGCGCTTTTCGGCAGATACCTGCTGGAAACGCGCACGGGCATACCGGTTTCGCTGGCAGCGCCTTCGGTTTACACCCTCTACGGCGCAAAAATGCGTCTGGATCGCGCTTTGGTGGTGGGCGTATCGCAATCAGGCGAGGGCTCCGATATAAACGAAGTTCTTGAACAATCAAAAAAGTTCGGTGCTTTTACGCTTGGCATCACAAATAATCGGGCATCTTCGATCACAAAAATTGCAGATGAAACGCTCTTGATTCATGCCGGAAAGGAACGTTCCGTAGCGGCAACAAAAACCTATACCGGGCAAATGTTGCACTTCTATTTGCTTGCAAATGCGCTTCTGCCGGAATCAAAACGAATAGACTTGCACGGTATTCCGGAGTATTCAAACAATGTGCTTGCGCTTGATTCTGAAATCAAGTCATTGGCTGAGCGCTACATCTTTATGGAAAACTGCGTTGTTGTAGGGCGCGGCTTAAATTACGGCAATTCGTTTGAACTTGCGTTAAAGCTTATGGAAACTTGCTATGTGGTTGCCGAACGGTTTTCTTCGGCTGATTTTTTCCACGGTCCGCTCGCGATTGTTGAACGAAGATTTCCCGTGATTATGTTTTCACCGAAAGGAAAGACGCGAGATTTGAACCTTAGGCTGCTTGCACAGCTTGCGTCACTAAACGCGGATAGTTTTGCGATTACAAATGATAAAAGCGTAGCACGCAAAAGCACCAGACACTTAATGCTGCCCGACGAGATTAATGAGGTGCTTTCGCCAATTCCGTTCATAATACCCGCGCAATTGTTTGTGGCGCATCTTTCCGAAGCAAAAGGATTGGACCCGGATCAACCGCGTTCACTTTCAAAAGTCACAAAAACTCGATAGAAAATGACTGTGGATCAGCAGCAAATAACGAACGCATTTTTGCCATACGAAAAGGTTGTTTGGTTTCCGTTTTTGCTGCTCGTTTTTTCGTTGCCATTCGCACAACCAAGTGTTTTCTTGCTTCAAAACCGCATTCCTGCAACCGATTTTCTATTTCTAATAACGGGTTTCATTTGGTTTGCTCTCGTATTGATGCGAAAACTCGAGCTTCGCTTTAGCGCGGTCTATTATGGATTTGCAGCCTACATTTTGGCTTTTTTCGTATCGGCACTTTTTTCGACAAATCCATCAAAAAGTGCGATAAAAATGCTCGCCGTTACATATTTGCTTGCGCTTTCCGTGCTTTCATTCAATCTCTTACGCACGCGACGACACGTTAAACAAGCGTTATACGCACTCTTTGTCGGGGCTGCGGTAAGCTGCGCCACGGCAATTATCACAATTCTTCTTTTTTACGCCGATAGAACTTCGCATTTGCTTTTTTACACCCTTTCACATTATGGAACCCTACCCCCCGGAAATTATCCGCGCATACAATCTACATTTTATAACCCCAATATGTTTTGCGATTTCTTATGTTTGATTTTCGCGGCACTTTTGGGCTGCAGAAAACTCGAATGGATTTCTGCGGGAATTTTTTATCTGCTTTTGGGCGGGTTATCTATTGCGGCTGTTTTTACTATATCACCGTGTCTTGGCGGATTATTTTTGATTGCCGGGCTTTGGATGATTGCTTATAACAAGGGGCGAGGTGCAAAGTTTGCGGGGTTTGCCGGCATCGCAATTTCCGTGCTGTTTTTTCTTTCAACACTGGTTACACCGATTCCGTACGCTGAAGCACCTTGGAAATTGAACCTCCCGATTTCAAATGTAACTCTTTACCCTTCATCGCGGACGCTTGTTCAAACAAGTGCATTACAAACATTTCTTGCGAATCCGCTTACAGGTAAAGGAATCGGAATAGATGCCGCCTATGCCGAATATGTAAATCCATCCGGGCGCATGGAGACGCTTTTGGATGCGCATCAAATGTGGCTTAGCATTGCATCGCAAACCGGTGTTTTGGGGTTAATCACGTTTATATATTTACTCTATATGGTTTATTCAGGGGTGCGCACCGGTGATTTCAATTCGGCTTCGGGAACTTTGAAACTTATGTTGTCACTTGGTTTAACGGGCGCATTTTTGTATGCAGGACTTTCCGGATCGTTTGAAGATGCAAGGCATATATGGGTTTGGATCGGATTTTGCGCGGCTGTTCCAAAACTTTCAAGCTAGAAATTTGCCGCACGCAAAAGCATTTCGCGCATTTCACCGGCTGTGCGCCAACGGTTTTCAACTTCTTTTTCAAGTGCACGCTCAATAACCGATGCAATTGCGGGTGGTACATCACTAACGCGAGACGCAATCGGAACTAGCGGTTTTTCGAAAATCGCCTTAACCGTCGCAGATATTCCAGAATTCGGCGCGATGTTTAACGCGTGGGAACCGGTAAGTAAAGAATAGGCAGTCATTCCCGTTGCGTAAATATCGGAAGGCGGGCGCACTTCCTTAAAATCTCGAACCTGTTCCGGTGGCATATACGCAATGGTTCCGGCGACATCTCCAACCATCGTAACGCCGCTCATTCCGGTTTGCTTGTAACTTTTTGCAAGACCGAAATCCGTAAGCTTCGAAACAAAATTAGGATAACTTCCATCAACAAGAATATTCTGTTCTTTTATGTCACGATGAATAAAACCTTGTTTGTGCGCAAAATCTAGCGCAGATAAGGTGTGTTCGATAATTTTTACAACTTCTTGATAACTAAGCCTGCCACCACGTTCCTTCGCAAGTTTCGAAGCATCTTGTCCGCCTACAAATTCAGTAACCAAATATACAATTCCATTGTGCGTTCCATGTTCAATATAACTGACAATATGCGGGTGTTGAAGACTTGCCGCAACTTCAATTTCGCGCATAAATCGTTTGAGCGATTGTTCACTCACGGCAACTTCCGGCAAGAGAGTCTTTATCGCGACCGCCCTTCCATCAACCACGGAACGCGCCAGCATAACGCTACCCATTCCCCCCTGCCCAAGCACGCGTATCATTTGATAATTTGGAATCGGCTGCGGATTTTGTTTAAGTGCGGTACGGCACGCTTCACAAAGGTAGGTTAATTTTGAATCGGGGCGCGACGCTTCGGTTTCGGCAAGTGCCCCACAATTGATACATTCTACGGTAATGACGGAAGGAATTGTCTTCTGAACCCCGTGCCCGCCAAAAGCCGGTTCATCATCTCCAACCAATTCGGCTTCGAGCACGGTTTCGCCACCTTGTATCCTGTCTCCGTGACGCAAATGGGTTGCTTCCACACGCAAGCCATTTACAAAAGTTCCGTTTGTAGAACCCAAATCTCGAAGAAAAATCTGCGGCGGGGCAATTTCTATAAGACAATGATTTCGCGAAAAGAACCTATCTTCAGGCAAGCAAAAGTTCGCGGTTTCACTTCGTCCAATCAAAAACGTATCGTGCTGATCGAACGTAAACGTGCGCCCTGTGTGAGGTCCCGCTATTACTTTTAATACTACTCGCATATTGCTTTATGTTGACGCAAAAAAGCGTTAAACATTGCTGATTATCACCAAAATCACCATAACTAACGACGACAAAATCGAAAGCCCGCCTAAAATCATTCCAGCGATTGCCATCCCTTTACCGTTTCCACTTGCAATCTCATTTGATTTACGAAACGCCAAAAATCCTGTAATCCCCGCCGCCAAACCAATAGGGATTCCCAAATAGCAGCAAACCAGAACAAACCCCACAATACCCAAAATCAACGAAACGGTCGCAAGGGTGTTTTCTTCGCTTACATAACCGGTAAACGCGCCCCCGTCTCCATATTGCTGCACAGGTTGCGATTGATTAAACACCGGCGGGGTCGGGGGCGTCCACCGTTGCGTTTCATTTTGTGGCTGAAATGTCGGAGGCGCATGTGACTCTATTGTGTCCCGCGGCGAATCGAACCGTATTGTTGGTGGTGCATCATTTTCATCCAATTTTTGAAGTAATTCACCATCCGCCAAACAGAAATTTAGGAATTCATCAGTATAAGTTTTGTTGCATTTGGGACAAATTTTCATTTAAGTTGTTTAACCCTTATTTGAAGTACTCAAGATTGGAGAATCCGATATGTGCCGTTCCGCTGGTATAAATGCCGGTTACGCCGTCTAATTTACCGTCAAATTCGCGAATTGCGTAAACTTGTACATCGTTTATAAAGAAAAATACCTTATCCATGTTTGAACGAACTTCCAACAAGTTTTCGCTTTCACCCGATTTTATTGCATTCGATTTCTTCCAATCTACGATAACATTTTCTGTTCGATTTAAGTGTCGTACAATGCGAAAATCCTTCTTATCAGCCCGAATTACAAACGAATAATCATTTTCCGCGATCGAATTCGGGTCGCTAAATACAACCAAACCATATCCAAAAGGAGTTGTTTGTGAATCCATACGAGTTGCCGAAACTCGCACGGTTGCATTTCGGTTTACCAAACCTTGGGAAAGTAGAATGTAGTAAAATTCTTGGCGCGTATTGAGCACAAGTTTTCCGTTAATGTGGCTTGCCGTAATGTCACCGCTGTTTTCAACCTTCCAATCTTCAAAATTGATGGATATTACCAGCTTGCGCCCGTCTTCCGATGTGGGCAACGAATCAATTTCTTTTTCAGATTGAGTGCTTCCCGTGGTAGTGGTATTCGAATTCTTATAATAAATTTGCTGGATTGTCACTACCCCGAACGCGCCGAGTGTGCACAGAAAACCAACTCCCAATAAAATTCCGAGCACTATAAAAACGGTACGTTTTGATTTTCCCGCAGGTGGTTCAGCCGGAACGGTAGCAGCTACGGGTTGCGGCGTTGGCGACGCTTCATAAACGCTTAGTAAAGAGCCGTCATCAAGACAAAAATTCAACGAATCATCGGCGTATTCCTTTTTACATTTCGGGCAAATTTTCATTAAACGGCAAAAATTCTTTGGTCGATTCAATCGAAAAACAAAAAGCTATCTGCTAAATTCTAGCCAACTTAAGAAAAGATTTAAAACCATGCGCCAAAAATAACTCAGAATGCAGTTCCGCAATGCCCACAAAACTTTACGGGTGTCGAATACTTGCTTCCGCATTTTGAACACGCAATTTCCGCATTCGGATTCACAGGAAAACTTGCGCGTGCCGTGTTTGTTAGGTTCAAGCCACACTTTCCGCAAAACTGTGAATCTATGCGTACAGGATTTGAACAGCGCGGGCAAAGATTCCGCGTTGTTTCCGAACTTCCCGTCACAAAATCAAAACTTGCATTTCCGCATTTTCCGCAAAACTGTACGCCTTCTGCAAATTTAGCACCACATTGCGTGCATGCCACAATGCCGGGAATTATTGAGCTCGGCTCACTTCCCACACCCGAATGATTAGCATCAGAGCTCGGTGCGCCGCTCCCTACATTCTTGCGAAATTGTGCCTGAATCACTTGTTCTTCACCACTTTCGCGCACCTCAATAACTCTTTCATCATCTTTTGAACCTTGGTTTGAAACACGCAAGATATGTTGTCCGGGTGGAACCGAAGTTAAAACGAGCCTGCCTGAGCGCCCGATACTTCCCCTTCTTTCGTCATCCACGTAAACCTCGGAACCAAACGGGGCAAGCACAGTAAGTTTTGCCGCGCCGCCTTTTTCGCGCTCGGCAACATTATTCGATGCCTGCTCCAAAGCGTCAATCCATTCTGAAACCGTCAACGGACGCTTTTCCGGCTCACGTTCGAGCGTACTCATTATTACTGCTTGAACCTCTTCCGGAAGATCGCTTCTTTGTGACGATATAGGTGGCGCATCGTGTATTACTTTTTGCATTACAAGTTCCATCATATCGCCCGTAAATGGCGTATGACCTGCAAGCATTAAATATGCGATTGTGCCTATTGCATACAAATCCGCCCGGCGGTCCACACCAAGTTCGGGCTGCATTTGCTCTGGCGCCATAAATTCAGGCGTGCCGATTATTCCGCGCGATGATGGAGTTGAAGAAGATGCGGTATCCGTAACCGTCTGGTTTATGATTTTTGCAAGCCCAAAATCTCCCACTTTTACGAATTCATGCTTTCCGCGCGCGCTTTGCATCAAAAAGATATTGGCGGGCTTTAAATCACGGTGAATTATCTGCATCGAATGCGCGGCGTCAACGGCATCCGAAATCTGCCGTAGAATGCGAACCGCACGCTTTAACGGCAGCGTTCCCTCTCTGCGCAAAAGCTTGTGAAGCGTTTCGCCTTCAACATACTCCATTACCAAATAGAAGACGCCATCCGCGGATTCACCGAAATCGGTTACATCCACAACATTCGGATGCCGAATCGATGCCGCCGATTTTGCTTCGCGCTCAAAACGCGCGATCGCCTCGCCTTCTTCCATATCTTCACTGTTTAAAATATCCTGCCGAACCGTTTTTACGGCTACCTCACGTGTTCCCAGATTTTCATCACGCGCCAAATAAACCTGCCCCATCGCGCCACGTCCCAAACGCTTCAAGAGCCGATACCGGTCAGCCAATACCTCGGTTCCCGGAAGTGAAACCCGAAGTTTCGTGCCGTCATTCGGACACGTTTGCGCCTCATCGGCAAAACACAACCCGCATTTTCCACATTCTTTCATCGCTTCTATTTTCGCGTTATTGTAAAAAGAATCCAAACCTTGAACGGCATTCGTCAAATCTCTTGCAACTTCTTTCTAAAAGCCTTTGATGCCGGAAATTATTTCCGTTTGCGCCAACCGCAAATTGACAGATTTTTCAAACTGCGTAAAATTATGTTGTTTGCTTTTTAATAAAGTATTGAGCTTTAATTGGAAGCGTACTTTGTTAAGTTATTGACAATATGAGATTTGGGTTGTTAGCTCAGTTGGTAGAGCAACGGACTCTTAATCCGTGGGTCGCAGGTTCGATCCCTGCACAGCCTACCATTTTCATTCAAGAAAAAGCGGCTTTTTTAGTCGCTTTTTTGTATCTTCAAGCAAAATTCAAATCGATTTCAATTCGTTTCAAGATATTGCCCGGCGTTTTACCTTTCAAGCAAAGCACAATCACACTTTAGTTTTTCGAACATTATTTTCGAGTTTGGGAATCAATCAAATAAACGCTATATTTTTTCTTTGCAAAGTATTGTCATCGATAAATTTAGCAATTCCCGAATTGCATTTTATTAATTCTTGAAAAAAATCAAATCACTTTTTTGCTGAAAACATCGCGTTTTCTATAAAAACAAACTATGTCAAAAATTTACTATACATTAACCGATGAAGCGCCGATGCTGGCAACACATTCTTTTTTACCCATATTAAAGGCGTTTACGAAATTTGCCGAAATCAAGATTGAAGTTCCGGATATTTCATTGGCGGGGAGAATTTTGGCGAACTTTCCCGAATACCTTCGCGAAGATCAAATAACACCCGACGCGCTGGCAATGCTTGGCGAATTAACCTCGAGCCCAGAAGCAAACATAATTAAATTACCGAATATTTCCGCATCCGTTCCGCAATTGGAAGAGGCAATCGCAGAACTACAAAACGGGGGCTACAACATTCCATCCTATCCCGCAGAGCCCAAGAATGATGTCGAACTTGAAATCAACAAGAAATACGCAAAAGTATTGGGTAGCGCGGTAAACCCTGTTTTGCGGGAGGGTAACTCCGACAGGCGCGCGCCAAAGGCAGTTAAGAACTACGCAAAGTCGAATCCCCATAGAATGGGTGTGTGGAATTCCGATTCCAAAACGCGCGTTTTAAGCATGGCTTCGGGCGATTTTTATGGAACCGAAACTTCAACCACGGTGGAAAACGATGGAAAATTCCGAATAGTTTTTTACACGAACGACGGTAAAAACAAGATTTTGAAGGATTTTGCCCCTTTGCAAGCCGGCGAAATAATCGATTCGGCAGCGATGAGCATTTCCGCATTAAAACTTTTTGTGCAAGAAGCAATCGAAGAAGCCAAAGAAAAAGACGTACTTCTATCAGCACATCTAAAAGCTACGATGATGAAGGTTTCCGACCCGATTATTTTCGGCGCAATCGTTGAAACCTATTTCAATGATGTATTTAAAAAATATGCGGAAACATTTAAGGCATTGGACATCAACCCGAATTTTGGTTTGGCGACACTGTACGAAAAGATCGCGGGAACCGAAAAAGAATCTGAAATAAAAGCAGATATAGAAGCCGCAATTGCGAACGGTGCCAAGATTGCAATGGTTAATTCCGATAAAGGAATTACAAATTTTCACGTTTCGTCTGATGTGATTGTAGATGCTTCGATGGCGGCATTGATGCGCGGCGGCGGTAAAATGTGGAATAAAGATGGCGCCGAAGAGGACACCGTAAGTGTAGTGCCGGATAGAACTTACGGCGGCTTTTATGACGAAATAGTGAAAGATATGAAGGAAAATGGCGCGATTGACCCAACCACATTTGGTTCCGTTCCAAACGTTGGGTTGATGGCGCAAAAAGCCGAAGAATACGGCTCGCACGATAAAACATTTCAGGCTGAAGGCGACGGCTTTATAAAAGTTGAAGACGAGAACGGCAAAATGCTTCTCGAACAAAAAGTGGAACGCGGCGATGTTTTTCGTATGTCACAAACAAAAGACGCCCCCGTTCAAGATTGGGTTAAACTTGCCGTAACGCGTGCACGCCTTTCAAACACGCCCGCAATTTTTTGGCTTGATAAAACCCGCGCACATGATGTGCAAATCATCAAAAAGGTCGAAAAGTATCTTTCCGATCATAATACCGAAGGTTTAGATATTCGGATTATGGAGATTAGGGATGCCGTGCGCGAAACATTAAAACGTGCACGTAACGGAAAAGATACAATTGCGGTTTCGGGCAATGTTTTGCGCGATTATTTAACGGATATGTTTCCAATTCTGGAGCTTGGCACTTCCGCAAAAATGCTTTCAATTGTTCCACTAATGAACGGTGGCGGACTATTTGAAACCGGCGCGGGCGGTTCCGCACCAAAACACATCGAACAATTCCTTCAAGAAGGCTACCTTCGTTGGGATTCGTTGGGAGAGTTCTTGGCACTTCAGGCTTCATTGGAATATGTTGCCCAAACACAAAATAACGCAAAGGCAAGAGTTTTGGCGGATTCACTGGATGAAGCAAACGCACAATTTTTGGCTGAAAATAAATCGCCTTCGAGAAAACTTGGAGGAACCGATAACCGCGGCTCACATTTTTATCTTGCGATGTTTTGGGCGAAAGCGCTGGCTAATCAAACAGAAGATGAAGAACTTGCCACGTGCTTTAAACCCATTGCCAATGCGTTAAGCGAAAATGAACCCGAAATTGCCAAAGAGCTGATTGAAGTGCAAGGAAAACCACAGGATATTGGCGGTTACTATCACCCTGACGCCGATAAAACCTATGCCGCAATGCGTCCATCAAAAACATTAAACGCAATTATTGATGGAATTTAAAGCACGTTTAATCGCGCTTAAGCATGCTTTAAAATGAAAAACAGGTGCTTTAAAGCAATTTAAAGCACCCTTAATCTAAATAAAGTCCCGTGTTTTCAAACGTTTGTGGGGCGTAGGTTAAAGCTGATTCAAAACATCTAGAATCTCAACCATTGCAATTGTGTCTTGCGTACAATACACTCGCAGATCATCCATCGTTTTTGCTTTAAATTCTTCATCTTCCGCCTTATAAACCAACTGATACCAATTGGCGGAAGCCAGCGCGCCGTTGCCGATTTCAAGATTTTCGTAACTCATTATAGGCACCAGAACCGGCAAAACATTCTTAATAGAATTACTTTCAAACGCCGGGTCACGATATAAACCTTTTGAAAAAATCTCGTAAAGATCAAAAATTCTGGAGTTTACAGAATCAAAAAACGGCTTAAATTCGGGATAAAGCTCCGCCATTTCATTGTTCCTACCCATCTCAAAATGCTTGTACCAAACAATTACGCTACCGGTTTCGCCTAAATTCTCTCTCAAATCCGCCGCAAGCTCATGCGGTACCTCTCCACTGCCATCCGACAAAAATTCGTAGTGTTCTAATTCGCCTAAAGGTTCGCGTCTTACGTGTAACGAATATTGAAACGTGATTTGCGCAAGCGGGTGCATACCTTCAAACTGCGGAATTGAAGGATTAGCGGTTTCGTAATCCAAAAAATAGAGTGGATATTTTAGCTGCGAAAGTTCACGGCGAATTGCGACAACATCAATCTCCAATGCGCCAGCCTTCACAAAATCGATAAATTCACGTTGCTTTTCGGTAAGTTTGTAATCATCGGGAACGTCATATATGTCCAAAACATCCATATCCAACAAATCGTTTCGTTTGGCGACGCTTAGCCTTGGGATATTGAAAATAGTTAGCTCTGGAATTTCGGGAAATTTCCACCGTATAAATTCACATTTGAGCTTTTTATCACAAACCTCGTGTAAATCGCTCGTGGGTTCTTCTTCCGCGCATTCTCTTGCGGCGCTAACTTGCTCACGAATTGTGTCTTGAAGATTGTTAACGTCGTCCGTCATATCGTCAAACACAAATAACTCTTCAGGTTCTAAATCCCCCGCAAGCACGTATTCCGGATTCAGTGCCACTAAAATCGCCTTTGAAACCTTAATGCCCGCTTCACGTGCCGCAAAAACCTGAAACCCGAGGTCATATGCAAATTCTTCTCGCTTTGCCTTGCGTTTTGAATCGCTTGCGGGCGCTGCTTTTGAAGACTTAACCTCATAAATGTGTGCGCCACCATCGCCGGCATTCAGCACAAACACATCAAAACGTGCGATTACATCATCAGTTTGCACCGTTTTTTGAAATTCGTAATCTTGATCCGCGCGATCTTCAAGATACTTCTTTAATACATCCTCAACTTCCTGCCCTTGGTTAAATCTGAACAGAGCAGCCGCATCAGGTGTCGTTGCTGCAAATTCCGGCTTGTTTCTCGAAAGCCAAAACTCCCGCGGACAAGCCAGATAATTCTTAAACTCTGATTTTGAAATTTTTATCATTTTGTTAATTCCGAAGTTGTTTGTGTATTATCACATGCAACGATTGAGCTCACTGCTGAAAACAAAACACTTTCCCATAAAAGCACCTCTATAAGCAAATGCGACCTTTGCTTCGTTAACGGTGACGCGATTCGACTTTTCTCGTGATTGGTTGAGAAGTCTTTTGTGGGTTGACTTGAGTAATAACATTGTCGTGAATTTTCCCATCGTGGATGCCAACCCCCTATACTTTAATAGTAGCTTGTCTCAAGCTTTTCGTTTCCCCACCCCCTGTTTCGATAAAAGTAACGTAAATAACTGTCTTACAACATGTTACGGTTGGAATATGCTTTCGTTATAAGCTTGCGAAGCTTTAAAACGATGGAACTTTCCCTGCGCGTAGCGAAACCCAATTTGATAGGAAAAGTGGTTCCCAAAAATCATCAAGTCTCGGATTGAAACAAAACCTAGACAAATTCCGGAACCCCATTTTGAACGTTTAATGTTCGATTCTTTTGAAGGCAAAACGCATATTAGTAGAGATTTAAGTGGCTGCACAGGTTTCAGCGTGAATTTCCTGAAGGCTTCTGACATTTAATTTTACTTCACTATTCTTTGCCGCAATTGCTTCAATCAACGCTTCCGCACCAGTGATGGTGGTAACACAAGGCACATTATATTGTAAAGCAGATTTACGAATTGCTTTCTCATCGTAGTGAGAAGTTTTGCCAAGTGGCGTGTTGATTATTAATGCAACATCACCCTGTTTTATGTAATCGGCAACATTTGGGCGACCTTCGTTTACCTTAAAAACAGCTTCGCAATTCAACCCAACCTCTTTCAAACGATTCGCAGTGCCATAAGTTGCGACCAAGGAAAATCCCAAGTTGACAAGCCGACGCGCCAAAACAACCGCCGCGCCTTTATCCCCATCATTTACCGAAATAAACGCGGTTCCGCTCATTGGCAAAACCGTGCCTGCACCTTCCATCGCCTTTCCATAAGCTTCGCCAAAGGTATCGCCAATCCCCATTACTTCCCCTGTAGAATGCATTTCAGGTCCCAAAATCGGATCAACACCTTCAAATTTCTTAAACGGAAATACCGGAGATTTAACGTAAACCTTTGATAACACAAGTACTTCCGGCAAGTTAAATTCGACTAGTGTTTTCGCCCCAGCCATTATCAACGATGCAATTTTTGCTAGTGGAATGCCCGTGGCTTTAGCAACAAATGGCACTGTACGGGATGCGCGCGGGTTTACTTCAATCACAAAAACACGATCGTCCTTTATTGCCAATTGCAGATTCATTAAACCTTTTACTTTCAACGCTTGCGCCAAATTCTTAGTGTAATGCTTGATAGTTTCAAGATGTTCCGCGGCAACCTTTTGGGCTGGCAAAACTGAAGAAGAATCGCCGGAATGGATTCCGGCTTCTTCAATGTGTTCTTGAATGCCGGCAATGATGCAAGCTGTTTCATCCGCTAAGGCATCTACATCAATTTCAACCGCACGTTCTAAAAACTTATCTATCAATATCGGCTTTTCGGGCGAAGCATCAACCGCCGTTCGCATATATTCTTCCAGCGATTCATCATCATAAACAATAGCCATTGCTCTTCCGCCAAGCACAAAACTCGGACGTACAACCACCGGAAAGCCAATATCGTTCGCAATTTGGCTCGCTTCCTCAGGTGAAATCGCGGTGCCATTTGCAGGTTGCGGAATATTCAGATCCTCAAGCAATGCCGAAAACCGCTTTCTATCTTCCGCAAGATCAATAGAATCAGGTGATGTTCCGACAATTGGAACGCCGGAGTTATTCAATTGATCTGCAAGATTTAACGGCGTTTGTCCACCAAATTGAACTATTACGCCAAAAGGCTTTTCAACATCTACAATGTTCATTACATCTTCATACGTAAGTGGTTCAAAATAAAGACGATCTGACGTATCGTAATCGGTCGAAACCGTTTCCGGATTGCAATTGACCATTATTGTTTCAAAATCGGCATCACGCAAAGCAAATGAAGCATGGCAACAACAGTAATCGAATTCAATTCCTTGCCCAATTCGGTTAGGTCCCGAACCCAAAATCATAATCTTCTTTCGGTCTGTCGGCGCCGCTTCACATTCTTCCTCATAAGTTGAATATAGGTATGGCGTAAACGATTCAAACTCCGCGCTACAGGTATCAACTCGTTTATAAACCGGAGCTAACGCATTTGTTTGCCTATGCTTACGTACATCATATTCAGAACTTTCTGTAAGAAATGCAATTCTTCGGTCACTCAACCCATATTCTTTTGCATCTCGCAGAGTTTCGTTCGGAAGTTCACTCAATTTGCGATTTTCAATTCGATCCTGCAACCGCATAACCTCAACAAGCTGATCCAAAAACCATGGGTCGATTTTTGTGAGTCTATGCACTTCTTCAATTGAATAACCGTGCTGTAACGCATAGGTAATATAAGAAAATCTTTGCGAATTTGGGCGCGCGAGTTTTTGTTGCAGTTCATGATCCGTTATATCCTGTAAACGCAGAGGCTTAACTGCTTCAAGTGAACGCAGCCCTTTAAATAGCGACTCTTTAAATGTTCGCCCAATCGCCATTGCTTCCCCAACGGATTTCATCTGTGTTCCAAGCACATCTTCTGTACCGGGAAACTTTTCAAACGCCCATTTTGGAATTTTCGTGACGACGTAATCTATTGTGGGTTCAAAGCTTGCAGGTGTCTTTTTTGTAATATCGTTTGAAATTTCATCGAGTGTGTAACCCACTGCCAGCTTTGCCGCAATCTTTGCAATCGGAAATCCGGTGGCTTTTGACGCCAGCGCCGAACTTCGCGACACACGCGGATTCATTTCTATGATTCGAACTTCTCCGTTTTCCGGATTCACCGCAAATTGGATATTCGAGCCACCCGTTTCTACCCCTACCTTACGGATACAAGCGATAGACATATCACGAAGTCTTTGAAACTCAACATCGCTCAAAGTCTGCGCAGGCGCAACCGTAATTGAATCGCCGGTGTGCACACCCATCGGATCGAAATTTTCAATCGAACAAACTATTACAACGTTGTCGTTTAGGTCGCGCATCACTTCAAGCTCAAACTCTTTCCAACCTAATATCGATTCTTCAATCAGCACTTGTGAAACGGGCGACGCCGAAAGCCCGCGTTCAACAATATCTTCAAATTCCTCGGGATTATAAGCGGTGCCGCCGCCGGTTCCGCCGAGTGTGAATGCCGGACGAATAATTGCCGGATACCCGATTTCAGCAACAATCTCGCGTGCTTCTAAAAGTGTCTTGGCGAAACCGCCTTGTGGCGATTGAATTCCAATTTCATTCATCGCCTGTTGGAAAAGTTCACGGTCTTCACCAACCTTTATTGAATCTATGTTTGCGCCGATTAACTTTATGCAATACTTTTCCAAAATTCCGGCTTCATAAAGTGACACTGAAAGATTTAAACCGGTTTGCCCGCCCACGGTCGGAAGAAGTGCATCCGGCATTTCTTTCTTAATTATCGCTTCAAGCGTTTCAACTGTTAGTGGTTCAATGTAAGTGGAATCGGCTATTTCCGGATCGGTCATAATGGTTGCCGGATTTGAGTTTACAAGCACCACCTCAAAGCCCTCTTCGCGAAGTGCACGGCAAGCTTGTGTTCCGGAATAATCAAATTCACATGCTTGCCCAATAACAATCGGACCCGAGCCAATTATAAGAATCTTTTTAATATCGGCGCATTTTGGCATAAGCAGAAAGTTTACAAGAAAACTTGCGTTTGTTTAATAAGACAATTCAAAAAGTTCTGTTGTTTTATGTTTTTTATTCTTGTTATTTGAAAAACCTTAAAATTGCGGTTAAGATTGTACCTAACACCTTTAAGGAACATTAATTTCGAAATTAAATGAAATACGAGGAAAACATATGAAAACTGTGAAGCCACTAGCCCGAACCACGGGTATTATTGTACAGCAGCAAAACGATGAGTATTTGCTGTTTGATTTAGGAACCAACCAAGCATTTTGTCTTAATCCGACTTCCGCTTATGTTTGGAATCAATGCAACGGCAAGAATTCGATTTCAGACATTAGGGTTTTGGTCGAATCAAAGTTCCAAGGAAACGTATCTGCGGATTTCATTGATTTATCCTTGAAGTTGCTTTTAAAGCACAATCTCCTGGCAAACGCGCAAGAAGTTGAACCGATTGTTGCCGGCATCAACCGACGAGAATTGTTACGAAATGTCGCGTTCGGATCGGCGATTGCGCTTCCATTGGTTTCAACAATTATTGCGCCAACTGCCGCAAGCGCTCAAAGTGGGACAGGTCACTGTAGTGCCGGAAACGGTCCTTGCTCACCGATTGGTTCACCTTGCACAGGTACAGATTTTTGTGACACAGGTACGAGTACTTGTATTTTCGGTTCAACACCCTGTGCTACAGATGCCGACTGCCCTCCAGCAAATGGTACCTGCAATCCTTAGTCCGGCTTGATAGACTAATATTTTGCAAACGGCTAGGTAAATTATGAAACTGCATGTTCCGATAAGCTACCTAGCTTGTCTCATATTAAGACAAATAAACGGCATACTTGACCTTAAAGCCCGCTTCGCTTAGCAAGCGGCAACCCGTGTACCGAAATGTTTACGTTCACATGCTTGTGTATTATCGTCGAATCTAACGCGATTACGAGTATTTTGGTTATATTCGTACGTTTTGGCATAAGCGAACCTCTTATCTAGAAACTTGAGATTGATTAATTATACAATTCGAAAAGTTTAGATTAATTGTACTTTAACTTCACGTTTGCAAGGTTTGAAAGAAAGTCGTATTATCTTTTACAACGTTTAACAAAACTCAAAGAAGGTAAAAGAAATATGAACACGGTTAAACCAGTTGCTCGAACATCGAGTATTATCGTACAGGAGCAAAACGATGAATGTTTGCTTTTCGATTTGGTAACAAACAAGGCATATTGTTTAAATCCGACTGCCACTTATGTTTGGTCTTTATGCAATGGCAAGAATTCGATTTCGGATATACGAATTTTGGTTGAGAAGAAATTTAAAGCAAATGTTACAAACGAGTACATTGATTTATCTATAGATCTTCTTAGTGAACAGCAACTCTTGGAAAACGCCAATGAAATTAGAAAAGATGTTGCCACGGTAAACCGGCGAGAGCTTTTACGAAAAGTAGGATTTGGGGCGGCGATTGCATTGCCGTTGGTAACATCAATATTCGCGCCCACCGCCGCCAGCGCCCAGAGTGGTGGTTCGGGAATCTGTGATTTGAATGGCGCGCCTTGTTCACCAGTCGGTAGCCCGTGCTATATACCGGATACCTGTGATTTGGGCTCCGGGACTTGTAGTACCACGCCTACTCGACCTTGTACTTCAGATGCGGACTGTACTGATGTGGGAAATTGCATGTAAACGCAATATGCTATTGGATTGCCGAAATAGAAGAAATGAGTTTCCTTTTGTTTTGGCAATCTGATTTCACCTTTTTTATATCGTCAATTCGCATCAATGGTATCCTTGCGGAAAGTCAAGCTAAACACTAGTATTAAAATATCTAAATTAAAGCTTGTCGTTGTGCCAGATAGTAATTAACGATGCGAAATTGAAGTTAAGCGTTACTTTTCAGACACACCGAAAATTCTCCCACAAGAATTTCTGCTCTACGAAAAAATTAAAACCATCATAAACAAAAGCGCCACAACAGGCTCGATTGCAGTTCGAATGCTATCTTTGTTGATTAATTAAAATATCACAATTGATATAGTATCCCTCTGCGTTTCCGCGAAGCTAGCACGTTTCCCCTTTATTCAAGGACATTGGAAATTATTGATTGAATGGCACGCAATTCGCTTAATAGTTCTAAAACCGGGAATTATTATTTTAAGGATGGTGATTTAAGATGAAATCATATGTAGCTGATGTTCGGTACCGGACACCGAGTGCGAAACAGTCAACCAATCGGGTCAAAATTGATAAGTTTAATAGATTCTTAACTTGGCTGAACCCGAATCGTGAATTAGCTGCACGAAATTACGAAGCAATACGCGATGACTTAAATCGTTTCTTTGCTGTACGAGACGTACATGACCCGAACGAACTTTCCGATATTACTATTGACCGCGTAATGCGGAAAATTGATCGCATTTTTGATACGTACAAAGGAGATCCGAAGCAGTATTTTTTCGGAGTTGCAAGAAACGTATTTCTTGAATATCTGCGAAAGCCCCGTGTTGTGGAGCTATTTGAAGAAACTAAGGTTGATTATCCTTCATACGAGAATGACGATGCTTATCTGGCAAGCCTAGAATCAGCGCTTGAGAATCTACCCGCCGAACAAGCCCGCTTGATTATAGATTATTATTCATGGAGTGCCGGAAACAAAAAAGAAAAGCGGGCACTTTTGGCGGCAAGTATGGGGTTGAGTGTTGAGGCTCTGCGTGTGCGCGCTTACCGTGTGCGCGCAAGATTGCGTAAAAATGTAGTTTCAATTTTAAGAAAGCGCGAATATGCGCCTTCAGCTAAGAATCATCGTCATACTGTCCGCAATCAACCGAGATCGGTTCGTCAACGTCTATCCGTATCCAAGCAATTTCCGCATTAGTAAAGTTACTAACGATGAGACATATGTAATAAGTTTCATATTAACGAACATAACCTAAGCCCAAACCCACGAGATTGTTTCGCGACGCACAGCTGCCAATGTCGATACACAATCCGAATCCGAAACGAAGAAAACTATTACTTAGAGCGCCTTAAGTTGCGTTCGGAATAATTTTCAATTATCTACAATCACATCTTGCAGGTGAACAGAGTGGGTTTTTCGTGTTTGACAAAGTTTAACTTTCAATCCACAATTAATACAAATTTCCACGTTAGCGCCTCCTTGGGGAGATTTCAAATTAAGAAAATTTTATCGCCGTCAGAGGAAAATATGAAGAAAGTTAGACCATTGGCTCGAACTTCGGGCTTAATTTTACAGCAACAACAGGATGAATGTTTGCTTTATGACTTGGAAAATAACACCGCATATTGTTTGAATGAGACTTCTGCTTTTGTTTGGACTCAATGCAATGGCAAAAATTCAATTTCGGACATCAGAGTGTTGGTAGAATCAAGGTTTCCGGGAAAGGTAACTGTAGAATTTATTGACTTATCATTGAATCTACTTTTGAAACACAATCTCTTGGAAAATGCTGAGGAAGTTAAAAATAATCTTTCTGGAATGGGAAGACGAGAATTGTTACGAAAGGTGGCATTTGGATCGGCAATTGCGCTGCCATTGATCACAACAGTAATCGCCCCAACCGCGGTAAGTGCTCAAAGCGGTGTGGAGGGTTATTGTAGTAGTGGTTTTGCGCCGTGTTCGCCAATCGGTGCACCGTGTGATGGAATCCCGGACGCCTGTGACACTGGAATTGGTACATGTATGTTTACTGCCACCCCTTGTACTACATCTGCTGATTGCCCTCCAATTGGTGGAACCTGTATGGCTTAAATATTGGGTAGCGGATTGCCGAAACAACAGAGGCGAATTACTCAGTGTTTTGGCAATCCAACTTTCTATTTGATGATTTTTGACGCGTAAATGAAGTTGAAAATCGGAAGAACAAGCCCTTCACCCGTTAAGACTTAAGAAAAGCCCAACATCCTGCCACCTTGATAAGTTATAAACGATGCAATATAAGCAATAAGCGTCATATAAGTGAACATAAACAAAGCCCAACCCCAAGAGTTTGTTTCGCGACGCACAACCGCCAGTGTTGACATACACTGCATTGCCAAGACAAAAAAGATCATTAATGATAGTGCCGTAAGCGGTGTCCAGACCAATGTCCCATCATCATTCTTTGCGGTTTGGAGCGCATTAATAAGTCCTTTCGAATTTTCAACGTCATCGCCAACGTTGTAAATTATGCTGAGCGTTGACACCAACACCTCACGCGCGGCAAAGCTCGCAACTATCCCGATTCCAATTTGCCAATTAAACCCAAGTGGTGCAATCGCAGGTTCAATCGTTTTACCAAGACGACCCGCGAAACTATCCTCAATCTGCGCCGATTCCTTTGCCGGTACACCGTTTGCCTTACCGGAATTATGTGGAAAATAAACCAACGCCCATAACAGAATTGAAATTGCAAAAATCACGGTTCCGGCGCGTTTTACAAAAATCCAACCACGGGTAAATATGTTCTGAAATACGCTGCGAAAGTTCGGCAAACGATACGGTGGAAGCTCCATAACAAAGGGAGGTGGTGGTGAGCTAAGTATGGTCTTCTTAAAGATGAAAGCAAAAACAAGCGCGATTACAATGCCAAGAAGATACATACCAAGCATTAGAACAGCCCCCATGGAAATATATCCAAACACTTTCTTGCCTGTAAAAAACGCGGCAATCATCAACGAATATACGGGCAACCGCGCTGAACAACTCATAAACGGGGCAATCAATATTGTTGCCAGCCGATCTCGCTTGTTTTCGATTGTTCGCGTCGCCATTATTCCGGGAATCGCACACGCGAAACTCGACATCAGAGGCAAAAACGCCTTTCCGTGCAAGCCAACGCGCGACATCAAGCGATCAAGCAAAAATGCGGCGCGCGCCATATATCCGGTATCTTCAAGTATCGACACAAATAGAAACAACAAAAGAATTTGCGGAAGGAAAATCAAAACTCCTCCCACCCCGGCAATGATTCCATCTACAAGTAAATCGCTTAAAATTCCCGGAGGCGTTTCGGACCGTACGAATTCACCAAATGCGCCAAACGCCGAGTCCAAATAATCCATCGGCACGGTCGCCCAAGTAAATATTGCCTGAAAAATCAAGAGTAAGATTGCGGCAAGAATTATTAAGCCAAAAAATCTGTTCGTTAACACTTTATCTAGCTTTTCGGAAAATCCGCCGTGGTCTTCTTCTATGAGCCGAACTGAATCTTGATATACTCTCGAAATAAAACTATAACGTGCAAAAATTACGCGGTTCGCCCCCGCATCGTCCGTAAGGCTTAGGTGAATATCATCAACGTCTTCACCCAATTCACGAAGCCAACTTATGTTTTGCTCTTCTTTGTGCAAAACCAATGATTCAACTACATCAGATAGTTCTCTTAAGCCCTGTTTTCTTGAAGCCGTTACTACAACAACAGGAACTTCGAGCATTTCTGAGAGTTTTTTGGTGTCGATTTGAAGGTTGCGCTTGCGGGCTAAATCCATCATTGAAAGTGCAACAACAACCGGAATGCGGTAAGACATTAACTGCGTAACCAAATACAAATTTCGTTCAAGATTTGTCGCATCAACAACCGCGATAATCACATCGGGTTTTCCAATATCGCGGGAAGTTCCCGTTAACACTTCTCGTGCAATTTCTTCATCCAAAGAAGTCGCATCAAGACTGTAGAGTCCCGGTAAATCAATCAAACGCACTTCTTCCGAACCTGCCTTCCAGTTCCCTTCTTTTCGCTCAACAGTTACTCCGGAATAGTTTGCAGTTTTTTGCCTAAGCCCGGTTAATCCATTAAAAAGAGTTGTTTTTCCGGCATTTGGATTTCCGGCGAGCGCGACAATTGGCGATGAATTTTCCTTTTCGTGTTTGCTCAAAACTTTCTCGTATAAAATGTTTGATTTAGACGGCGATTTCAATTGTTTCGGCTTCGTTCCTTCGCATAGCCAAACTATATCCGAGTACGCGAACTTCAATCGGATCTCCGAATGGAGCTGTTTTTACGACCCGAATCGTTACACCCGGCACGATTCCCATTTCCATAAGACGCTTCGAAATAGCGTTGCTACCGTTAACCGCTACAACCTTTCCGGTTTCACCGATTCCCAAATCCGACAAATTCATAAACGTTTCTCGCAATCTATTTTCTTTTTCGCAAACTCAGTCCAAAAACAGCAAAACTTCAAAACTTCAAACAAACCGCACTTTTCAAAGCCAAAACTACTCAAAAATACAGAACTATTCTATTGTAATTGAAATTAATTTTCAATTTCAGTAGAGGGTTGTTCTTCTTAATTGCATCTATCTGATATTTACAATATTTCGATTGATTCTATTATCGAAATTGCAGCGGATAATGGATCAGGTGCGTGCAGAATCGGTCTTCCGACAACTATAAAATCCGAACCATTCTTGATTGCATCTACGGGGGTTTGAATTCTCTTTTGATCGTCATCCTTAACGTCACTCATCCGTACCCCGGGCGTAACCACGACAAAGTTTCCTTTTGAAATGCGGCTCTTTATCAGCGCGGTTTCGTTTGGGGATGCGACCACGCCATCAAGACCGTGTTCAGCAGAAAGTAGTGCGAGCTTCAACACTTGTGATTGAACATCACCGTTGATTCCCGTTTCCAAAAGAGTTTGCCGGTTTGAACTTGTTAACACGGTTACACCGATTATTTTTGGTTTTTGAATTCGTTCGGCTTCACAGATATTTGTTACTTCCCCAACAGTTCTACGAATCATTTCACTTCCGCCCGAAGCGTGAATGTTAAACATCCAAACACCTAAACGGGTCGCCTCAACAGCTGCGTTTGCCACAGTTACGGGAATATCATGATACTTTACATCAAGAAAAATCTTTACGTTATCCTCAACCAGTTTCTTAACAAATTTGGAACCGGCTGAGGTAAAAAGCTGCAAACCAATCTTAAAAGCACCAACGACACCGGAAAGCAGGTTGATTATTTCCGAAGCTTCTTTCGCTGTTGGAACATCAACCGCAACAATCAATTTGTCTTTTGTAGCCACCATAATAGTTCAAGAACTCCAAAATGGTCATAAGGAAAAACTTCAGCAACGTTACGTTCATAACGCACTTTATTAATCTATATCGAGCGCGTTCTTAAATGGTTCGGTTGAATTTTTATCCGCTTTTTTCAACGCTTCCTGAAACTTCTCTTCCAAGATGCGTTCTCGATCTTTTTGAGTTTCTTGTTCCTGTGCAAAAAGTTGCTCTGCCAATTCTTTGCGTTTGTTCATTTCAGATTGAAGTTCCTCAAAAGTACCTATCTTCTTCTTCTTTTCTTCGTGTGAAATGATTGCACCGGTTGAACCATCTACAACCAAAGTAGCTTCGCAGCAAGGGCATATTATAGTTATTTTATCCATTTCCTAACCTCACAAAGTTGTTACAGTTTATTTAAATTTGCAGAAAAAGAAAATGGCGCCTGCCATAAAGCAGACGCCAATTCATTACCTTTGAATTTTTTTAGATATCGTAATACATCGCAAACTCAAGCGGATGGGGACGAAGTCGCATAGGTGCGATTTCAGATACACGTTTATACTTAACCCAGCGTTCAACAATTTCGGTCGTAAAGACATCGCCTTTCAGCAGATATTCATGATCTTCTTCAAGCTCCGCAAGGGCATCGTCAAGTGTACCCGGCAATGAAGGTACGTTTTTCAATTCTTCCGGCGGAAGGTCATATATGTCTTTATCAAGCGGTTCGCCCGGATCAATTCGGTTTTGAATGCCATCCAAACCAGCCATCAAAATTGCAGCAAACGTAAGATACGGATTGCAAGATGGATCCGGCGGACGAAATTCAACGCGTTTTGCTTTTGGACTTGCCGAAAACATTGGAATACGCACCGCGGCTGAGCGATTTCTTGCCGAATATGCCAAGTTTACGGGTGCTTCATAGCCGGGAACCAATCGTTTAAAGCTGTTCGTTGTGGGTGCGGCGAATGCAACCAAAGAAGGTGCATGTTTTAACAGCCCCCCAATATAAAATTTCGCCATCTCGGAAAGTCCTGCGTATTCATCGCCCGCAAAAAGCGGATTTCCATCTTTCCACAATGAAGTATGGCAGTGCATTCCGGAACCATTGTCGCCATAAAGTGGCTTCGGCATAAAGGTTGCCGTTTTGCCGTGTGCCAATGCGGTGTTTTTTACAATGTATTTGAACAGCATCAAATTATCCGCAGTGTTCAAAAGATTTGAAAATCGAAAATCTATTTCGCACTGTCCGGCGGTCGCAACTTCGTGATGATGACATTCTACGTGAATTCCAACTTCCGCCATTATCATTGACATCGTGTTTCTTAAATCAATCAACGAATCAACCGGCGCAACAGGAACGTATCCACCTTTCGGCTTTACCTGATAACCAAAGTTCGGCGTTATGTCGTCACCAACTCGCGCATTATTCCAATGCCCTTCTTCGGAATCGATAAAATAGCCCGAGGAATTTTGGTTGTTATGAAAATTTACATTGTCGAACACAAAAAACTCGGCTTCGGGTCCCACAAAAACCGTGTCGGCGATTCCGGTAAAGCGCAAATAGCTTTCCGCCCGTTCCGCCACCGAGCGCGGGTCGAGCGAATATCCTTCTTTCGTAATCGGGTCTACAACTTTTGCGATTAGGCAAATGGTTGTTTCTTCTGAAAACGGATCAATCCACGCCCTGGAAGGGTCGGGAATCAAGAGCATATCCGATTCGTTGATCGCAGCCCATCCGCGTAATGAAGAGCCATCAAAACCGAATCCATCTTCAAAGGTATCTTCATCGAGCTGTTCTATCGGATATGTAAGATGATGCCAAGCACCGACCAAATCGGTAAAACGCACCGATATAAAGCGCGCACCTTGGTCAGCAGCGTAAGTTAATACATTTTTGCCGTTCATTTATTCTCCTAAGAAAGTGTGTTTGTAGAAATGGGTCGTGCACACAGAGAACTTAAGTTGTGAATACTATTACAATATTCGCGAATTTGAAAGTTGCAATTAACTAAAGATTCCTAATCTGCGATTTCGATTGTCGAGCCCAGAGTTGTTCCCACAACCTTTCCGGTAGAATCTTTTAGTTCCACGTGCGAAAAACCCTTGATTTTGCCAACTTGAAACAGTTTTCCTACAATTTCCTGTTTCTTTGTTTTTGGAATTTCATTCCATTTTGATGAAACCGTTCCATGGAAAGTACTGTCTTTGATAGTTGCCGATTCGATATATTCGTGAAGAAACGAGCGTTCAAGCTGCACTTTCTTTTCGGAAGCAGTAAGTTCCTTATTCGGAGAAAGATATACAGAATAAAGCGAATATACGCCAATAATTGTTCCAACAATAATTACGAAAGTAACAACCGCTTTAACAAGTGGCGATCTCCCTTTGGCTTTTTCAACTTGCCGGGGCTCAGAGCGCGTTTGCCTGGATCGCTTTCCGTGTGCGCCTTCGGTTGTTTTTCTTTCATTTAAGAGTTCAACCAATTGCAACGTTTTGCTTGTGGCATCGGAAACATTTTTATCGTGAGTTCTACCGAATTTTTCGCTTACGCTTTTGCCTTCAGCATTAGTTTTTTCTTTTTCGATTAGGCGCACATATTGATTTCCAACTGCGATGTTGCATTCGATAGCAGATGTCACCAGCAACGGTGCGTAGAAATTTTCCGCCGTCTTCTTTTTGAAAGCTTTAACGCGCTTAAAAAAGCCGGAGGTGAGAAGTTCATCAATAGATTTGCACTGTTTCGCTTCGCCTATAAAATCTTCAAACTTAAATGCCGAAATAAGCAGCTCCGAATCTTCCTCGTCCGTAGAATATACAGGTATGCTTGACCAATCCGCATAAAGTTCGTTTAGCGAACGGACAACCTCTTCCCGATTGAGAACTAGTTCGCGCTGATGTGCACCGCTTTCCCGCGAAAAAAGGCGTGTGACGACAAGATCAAACTTGCTGCGAACCATTTCGCTAAACGTAGAATTTCGATAGAAACGCGCAAGTGCGACAACTGATTTTGATGTTAAGTTATTTTCTTCGCAGTATTGACGAAGAAATGAAGTTGTAATTTTTGCATCGCGCTCCAAAAGTGCCTCGTTCCAGCGTTGAATTTCCGAACGAAGCTTTTGCTCTTCACTGGTTTGTACAATTTCCTTTGCAACCTCAATCTTTTCCAGAAACAGGTGCAGGGATTGTTTTACGGGTACAGAATCAAATTGGTGCGGTGCGGTTCGCATCTTTTCACGTTCAATACCGCTTAAAATATATTCCACAACCTGCAAACCGGAAACTTCGTCGATAAGGCGTTGTGCGTAGCCATCCTTTTCTTCCTGAAAAGTCTTTACTTCTTGGGTTTCTTTGGGCAATGGAAGCTCCGCCGGCGCTTCTTCCGCGTTCGAAATCATTTCAAAACCTGCTTCTTCACTGCCTAATACTCCAGCATCCGTTGATTCTGTGGGTCGATCTTCCGATGCGGCTACGGGGTTGGATAACCCTTCTACGGGCATGGAAACGGATTCAATTTCGCACTCTTCGGCAACGTCTTCGGGCGTTGTTTGAACACCGGAATCAGAGTTTGATTCAAACTCAGCAGTTACGGGTGGCGCTTGAGCCTCTACAGGTTCAAATTCCTCTCGCTCGGGATTTAATACTTCCTTAGACGATTCATATAAATCTTGGCTAGGAAAATCCGAGGAATCCGAAGATCCGTGAGTCACTGCGAACTTCTCTTCGTCAAGACCGCCATTGGACTGAAGATTCTCAGCACTCGCCGCGTCAAAAGCCATATTTGGATTAGCAATCTCGACGCTTGCGAATTCATTTTCTACGCTATCTATTTCATCTTCAACTTGTTCGCTACTTTCAATTGATTCCAATGAACCATTTTGGTTTGGTTCTTGAATTTCCGCGTCAACAACAACTGTTTCCGAATCTTCAATAAGGTTTTCTTCCTTTAATTCGTCGATAAATTCTTGAAAAATGCTCATAGGTAAATTTGATATGGAAGTGCAGCGGGTTGATTTGAGTTTCTTTACGGGCTGAAAAACGTGATTTCTGTCGACAATGCCAAAATTTGTTAGAAACGAAATGACAAATTTCGTCACAATCAATCACAAATTTGATCGGACGTTTAGTGGCGCTCTTGTTTTTACGATGTTAGAACGTTTCATTCCAACTTTCCCACCGGTTTTTATGCAACAAATGTGCCGCAAATATTTGAATATAAAGCTTTTTTGGTAAAAAAGATTTCTATTTCCAAACAAAAAACACAAATCTTATGTTATGCTTACGGTTCTATTGGATTAAACGGCGGGGTGTTGAAAATCCTTAGCAAAATATGATACAAGAGTGCCTTTGTGTCTAGAAGGCTATTTTATATATTTTTAACGGAGATTATATGGCGGTTAAGCAAAAATCGAAGTCGTCAAAGTATTTGACGGTTCCCACGCGACCAATCCCGGTCGATCGCGATCGTTCAGTTGCGGGGTTGTTAGAAAAGATGGAAGGTGCCGGATTCGGTGCTAAACAGTTATCAGAAGCACATCGAATTTGGATTGATATGCTGGATGATAATGTAACAATTTATCTTGCGGGTTCCGGAAATTTAATTTCTTCCGGGTTGCGAAGACTTTTGGCTTACGCAATAAAAAATCGTTTTGTTGATGTGTTGGTGCTTTCCGGCACGGTTCTGTATCAGGATATTCACGAATCACTTGGAAGAACCCATTTTCAGGCTCATCCAAGTATGACGGATGCGGAACTTGAGGCGGCAGAAGTTGCACGAATCGGCGATATTCTTTCAAGCAACGAAGAATATCAGGAAGCGGATGAGTGGATTGGCAGCGTAATAAACCAGCTGGATTTAACACGTCCGTATTCTGTACGTGAAACGATGCACTTAGTTGGTCGTGAGCTTGCAGAAATCGCTCACGAAGACGGTATTCTGACATCAGCCTTTAAGGCGCGCGTTCCGGTCTTCTGTCCGGATCTAACGGCGACACCTTTGGCAGTTGGCATTGCCCGTTGCAGATTTGAAAAGAAGATCGATTTTGTGATGGATTCAACACTCGATACTCTCGAAATGATGCAGATTGCACAAAAAACAAGAAATTCTGGAATCATTACACTTGGTGATTCGACGGCACAAAATATGGTTAATGCAACGGAAATTAGTTCATACATTACGCGCTCAAACGTTCGCGGACATAAGTATGCAATTTCGATAAGCAATCATATTGAGCCTACATCCGTTCGAACGCCGTCAATCGGTTCCGGACACACCGAACTCTTTGGAAAGCTACTTAAGAACGCGCTTACGGCTTATGTTCCAAGTGATCCGTCAATTGCTTTGCCAATGCTTGTAACGGCGTTATCGCAAACGGCAGCCAAGTTTGTAAAATCTAGAAAGGCACCGCAGTTTTCACTTGCAAATCGCGATATTACTGTTGACGTTCCTTAATCCTTTGTAACTTTTTGGCGAAGAAGCGTGCTCATTGCGAGTACGCTTTTTTGCTTTTGAAGAAATGGAACTTCGAGGTTAAAGTTTTCGTAAATACCTTTTTTGAACAAAACCTGATTATTCGCCAATCTTATTGCAGGTAAGATATTTTTCGGAGAAATAGATATGAACAAATTTTTCATTAAGTTTTTACTGGTTTTTGTAGCGTTTGCAGTGGTAGCTGGTTGTCGACAAAGTTCGGGTACAACAACAAACGGAAGCAACGCGCAAACGTCAAAAGTCGCGCCTGAACGTGTGGTGGTGGACGGAATGAGGACTTCTTATGCTGATTTGGTACAGAAAACCTCGCCGGCAGTTGTAAGGATAAAATCGATGATTAAGGCGGCTGAACCCACAAAATCAACCGGAAATCCCTTCGACGACTTTTTTAAGCAACTTCCCGAACAACAGGATTCGCAGCCGCATGCCGGGCTAGGTTCAGGAGTGTTGGTTTCGCAAGACGGAACAATTCTCACAAACAACCACGTTGTCGCGGATGCCGAAACAATTACTGTTGAATTGGAAAACAACGAGACTTATGACGCAAAAGTGATAGGCACTGACCCGCCAAGCGATTTAGCCGTTTTGAAAATTGAAGGTAAGAATTTCCCTTTTTTGAGTCTCGGTGATTCCGATAAGGTGCTGGTTGGCGATATCGTGCTTGCAATTGGAAATCCCCTAGGGCTCGGGCAAACCGTAACCTCCGGAATAATAAGCGCCAAAGGACGAAGAACAGGACTTGGTGATGGAAGTTTTGAAGACTTTTTACAAACCGATGCCGCAATAAACCGTGGAAATTCCGGCGGTGCGTTGATAAACCTACAAGGCGAATTGATTGGTATAAATTCGCAAATACTTTCGCCTACGGGTGGCAGCATCGGCATTGGTTTTTCGATTCCGTCCAATATGGCGAAATCGATTATGCAACAGCTTCTAAAGGATAGAAAAGTAAGACGCGGGATGCTTGGTGTAAGTATCCAAAATCTAAATGAAGAAATTGCGAAACAATTCGGTATTGAAGGCACGAAAGGTGCGCTTGTATCAAACGTTCAACCAAATAGCGCTGCGGATAAAGCCGGAATAAAACGGGGTGACATAATCACCGGTTTCAACGGTGAAGCAATAGAAGATGGCAATTCCCTCCGAAATAAGGTTGCTGCCACGGCACCGGGAACGTCTGTCACGCTTACAATTATGCGGGACGGAAAATCTACCGATGTTAAAGCGACGCTCGATGAACTGACCACCTCCGACACTGAAAAGCCGGAAAATTCGCAAGGCGGCGAAAGTTCCAAGCCTGCGGGCGAAGCCGGTAAACTTGGCTTAAACCTAACGCCACTTACTCCCGAAATTGCAGATGAGCTAAAACTGCCGAGCGGTACAAAAGGCTTGGTTGTTTCGGCTGTTGATTCAAACGGACCCGCAGCGGCGGAAGGCATTATGCGTGGTGACGTAATTGTGGAAATTAATCGGCAGCCTGTTTCGACACTTGAAGATGCGCGCGCCGCGCTTGAAAAAGCGGGCAACAATTCAAGTTTATTGTTGATTCAAAGACAGGGGCAAACTGTTTACTTAAGCGTAAAGCCCGGAAAATAACAATAAATTCCTGTTTGAATGCGACGCAAAATCCTTAGATTCTATGCGTCGCCTTCTTTTTTTGTGTTAAACTCTAACTTCGCTTAATACTAAACGCTTGATTCAAATTAATTATGCTGAGCAAGATATTTCTAGGTGTACTGTTTGTTGCATTTATCGTGATGGGAATCGTAACTTATTTGAGTTACAGTTGGCTTCAAAGCGTGACTAATCCGGCTGATGTTGCCCAAAGCTATCTATATTTCGCGAATATTGGCTGGAATGCACTTTGGATTTGCTTCATCTTGCTGATTATTTTTGCAAATGTAATTCTTTGGAAATCAAGGCGGGCTTGGGCGCTTTGGAGTTCTTTTCTCTTTTTTGCCGTCTGTTTGGTTGCGCAAACCTTTTGGTTAAATTCGATATTTTATTCATTCGCGCAAGAAAACAACTTGACGGGTGATGGTTATATTCTAAAACCTTTTATTGGTGCGGTATTGGTTTTGATTGCGGCGATTGCCGTCTTTTTTAATCAGTTTATAGTTCTTCGCTTGCGCGATAAGCTTTACGGCACAAACGCAAACGATGGAATAAAAGCTGAGTAGCACTTATATAATCTCAAAAATGCAAAAGACGACTTCGCCTATTACGAAATCGTCTTTTTTAATTGGTCGGGACGGCGAGATTTGAACTCACGACCTCTTCCACCCCAAGGAAGCGCGCTACCGGGCTGCGCTACGCCCCGTCAGAACTTAGTAAGATTACGGGTGAAAAATGCCAATGTCAAATGTGTCCGGAATGCAATATTTGATTATCGGAACCGCCGTTTTTTGGTGAATTCAAAATCTCACGAACCTCAAGCAATTGTGTCACGAGTTTCTTTAGCGCTTCTTGCTTTTCTTCGCTTAATTCATTACTAACTGCAACTACCGGAACGCGCTCAGGTTTACTTGTCGTATCTTCAGTTGCCTCTGCTTTTGCAACATCGTCTTTTCGATCTTCTACCTCAATTTCGCCTTTAAGCTCTCCCTGCAAACGCTTTTTCGCACCGGCAATCGTGAACATTTCTTCATAAAGCAATTCGCGAATCCTAAACGCTATTTCCACATCTTTCCGCCGATACGTTCTCTGTCCCGAACGATTCTTTTTTGGCGAAAGCATCGGAAACTCAGTTTCCCAATATCGCAAAACGTGCGCCTGCACATCCAAAAGCGAGCAAACTTCGCCAATCTTAAAGAATATCTTATCCGGAATTATCGTTGTTGATTGTGTCATGAATGAAGCATATGTGTTAAAGTTTAATATAAATAACTCATCGTTATTCTATGTAAATACAAGGTTTGTGTCAATAGATTTAATATGCGCGGTGAATTTCAATTCATTGAAAACTTAAAAAGCAACTTTAACTTGAACCTAATTGGTGACGATTGCGCCATTCTTCCGAAGAACGACGAGTATGATCTATTGATAACAAGTGATGTGCTTGTTGAAAACATCGATTTTCAAATCAATTGGAACATGCCTCAAGCTCTTGGATACAAATGTTTAGCCGTTTCCCTTTCAGATATTGCTTCAATGGGCGGGATTCCGAGATACTTTCTTGTAACCTTTGGAATAACAAAAGAGACTTGGAACTCAAACCTTATTGATCGATTTTACGAGGGAATTTTCGAACTGGCATCAGTTTGGAATGTAACCCTTGTCGGAGGCGATATTTCTTCCGTTACCGATTCGTGCTTTTTTGAAACTACGGTGCTTGGCGAAATCGAAAAAGGAAAGGCGATAAGGCGTAGCACCGCAAACCCCGGTGATTTGATTTACGTTTCCGGTGAACTTGGCGGGGCTGCCGCCGGACTTAAAGTTTTGGGTGAAGGTATGCGTGGAAAGCAAGCTGCCAATTTGATCAAACGACAATTGTACCCGCAGCCAAGAGTTGATATCGGTCGTCAACTTTTGGAAAGCCAAATTGCAACCGCGATGATTGATATCAGCGATGGCTTATCCGGAGATTTACGCCGAATATGTGCGGCGAGCAATGTAGGAGCAAACATCTATTCTGCGAACATACCAATCGATAAAAACATCTCGAACAAACTTTTTTCGCGTGAAACTGCTCGTGCTTTCGCATTAAACGGTGGTGAAGACTTCGAACTTCTATTTACCGTTTCTGTCAAAGATGCCGGTTCAAAACACTTGGAGAAGTATTTCTGCATCGGCGAAATTACGGCTGCCCCGAACGAGATCAATTTTATTACGGGCGATAATGTAACCGAACTTGATACACAGGGCTTTACGCATTTTTAACGTGCATTGTTGAATATGCTATTCAGCTTCATCGTCTTCCTTTTTTTCCTCAACACGTATCATTTTCTTTGATTTCTCCTTTAATTCATCAATATCTTCGCTAACCAATTCTTTTGTTTTCGGCTCTGCATTGAAATCACTTAAAAGAAATCCAAACGGTTTCAAGTCATCAATATTGTCGAAAATTACTTTGGAAATCGCCGTCATCGGATACGCAATAATAAAGCCCGGTGTTCCCCAAAGCCATCCAAAGAAAACAAGCGAAGCTATTCCTGCAAAAGGATTTAGGCTCACGCCCGCACCGGTAATGTTTGGTGTTATGAAATTCCCTTCCAAAAATTGAACCACCATAAACAACACAAGGCAGGCAAACGGATACCAGAGCGAATCTTTTGTTATGAAAGCTACTGTGATCGGAATGATAGAACCTACAAAAACGCCAACATACGGAACAATTGTCAGCAACGCCGCAAAAAATCCGAAAAAGAATGGCGATGGAATTCCGAGCGCCCATAACCCAAGCGAATTCAACGTTCCTACGATCAACATTACCGTCAAAACCCCGCGAATATATTTATGCGCTACTTCATAAACACCAATAACGATAGAATGAATCTTTTCTCGCGGAGCTGATTTGAACAAACGAATCAAAAATTCAATTAGATATTCACGATAAATAAGTATAAAAAAGATATAGAGCGGAAAAACGAGCATTACGGAAAGAACGCCCGCCGATGACCCGATTACTGAGCCCAATACGCCTATAAGCGCCTGGAAGCTTTGTTGCACAAGTTTATCAAAATCATAGCCCGCCACTATTGATCTTTGAATTTGATCCGGCAATATGCTTTGTACGCTCTGCGTCAACCCATTCAATTTTGAAATCAAATTTGCTGAATACTGTGGAGCATTCGAAACCAAACGCGCGATATCACTACCGATGAATACGGATAGAAAAATTAACGCGATTACGAGTGTCAAAACCACAATCAGCCCGGCTGGCACCTTTCCAAGCCCGAATCGGTTTTCAATGCGCTTTGCCCACGGGTGAATCAAAATCGCGAGGATTCCGGCAACCGTAATCGGAACAATAATAAACGCAAACCCTTTTAAGATCACTATTACCGCAAGAAAAAAAAGCAAACGTACTAATATCTTAGTCATAAAACACCTTTTAAAAACGACTCTTAAAAATTTTTACTTAAAATCTGTTTTGAAAGGTTACAACACTTTGCTCAATGAGCTCAATAAAAATTTGTTTCGAAATGCGGAATAACGATAATAGGTCGCAAATTGCTAAAATTGGGGTAACAAACAGTTCCTTAACCGGTAAAAGCCGAACGCAGTTCTTCGTTCGAAGGTTTTAGAGAAAATGATTATTTGCTACAGATTTATATTAAATACCAATTGAGAAAAACGAACGTATGTGCGCGGAAAGCTAATTAGTCGGCTTACACCGCGAAAGTTCCCATTCCCAATTTACTGTTTCGCCACCCGGAAGTTGATATTTCTTTGAACCCACCAGAAAATCGCCGGTTGCATCCAAATAGCGTTCGCCATATCTTCCCGAATCCAACATTGAACGAATATTCAGAATCGAATCAGAGGTTTTGTCATATGATTCTTGCTTTTCCAGCGGACACGAAGTTTCCAATACTTGCAAATAGTCGTGCATTTTTGAAGAAACTGAATCTAAATCGAATCCAAAACCCAACGAAAAATCGTTGTTTCCACCGGAAAAACTTATGTCAAAGCGCTCTTCCATACTTTTTGAAAACTTGTTCTCCTTGCCGGATTGAAATTTGGTGTTAAATTTCCCGGCGTTTCTGCCGCAACATGGATCAGCCTCACGATTGCCTTCAAAATTTATCGAATAGTATCCAAACACATCAAATTTTGCCGGTTTTCTATCAAGTTTTGCGACGATTTCTTCCTTTGTTCGCGGATTGAGCGTGATTTCCGCTTCTTCGTGAACGTCGATCGTCCGCACTCCATCACCGGTAGAGTTTCCGTTTGAGCTTCGAGAAGCTTTAACAACTTCTTTCTTGAAATAATCTTTTGTATAGTTTACGCGTCCGCTCCAATCTTCGGTGCAAGGCTCCCAATCTTTAATCGGAATTTCAACGTCAAACGACTTAAGTGCCATTTTCGAAAGCACTTCCGGAATAAATGTTAGAAAAAGCTTAAATGGATTTCCACCGCTGATTGCTCCGAAAAATAACTTTGGAAGGTCTTTTGATGCGTCCATCTCAGCAGTGGCAACGCTAACTTTCCAACGTTCCTTCTTGGAAACTGCCGAAACCGGAATTTTCTCAAGGTCTTTTTTCTGTTCCAAACCTGTTGCAATAACCCGATTTTCGCCGTTGCTATCGGTCTTTTGTTTCCTAACATCTCCACGATTTTCAGCGTCAAAATAGAGTATTCCGTCCCTTTGCTTAAAATCAGGTTCCCATTCAACCGGGATTTCCTTCATCGGACCTTCTTCAGGAACCTCGATTTCAGGCGTATCAATTCCAATCGCTTCGCCCGCAATTTTTACGGCTTTTCCAACACAATTTATCTCACCCGAATTTGGAAAATATACCCTAAATTTTGCGGTAATTTTTCGAGTTTCTCCTCGATTCATTTGAATATTGCTTTTTGTTCGGACAAGCGGTGAATTTGGCATATCAATATCCGCTTCGATGAAAAAGTTTGCAATCAGCAGTTTGATATAACTCATTATGAGGTTTGCATATTCGATGCCTTTTCCAAGCTGCTGCAACATTTCAGAGTTTTCCATTATTTGATTTACTGCCTGTTTTCCGGCGTGTTCGTAACCGAACATTTTCGCCACCTTTTCACCTTTGCTTTTGTAACCCGTTGCATCCTCGATTGTGTCAACCGTTGGACAAGGCGAATCGGCAATGCGATTTGCGAACATTTTTGGTCGGTTTTTGTAAGAAGCATTTACGAAAAACGCACCAAACGGAATATTGAAATTCGGTTGACGATTTAAAATCGCCTGTCCGCCGGATGCGGTTTCAAAAGCAGAAACAAGATCGGTCAAAAATCGTCGTTCAATTAAAGCGGCTTGGATAAAATTCAACTTTGATTGCGATGAAGTTAGTTCAGCCGTTCCTTTTCCGAGAGCAAAAATCAGTTCGGCGAGAAAAAGATTTTGCTCATCTTTTGAAGTTCTAGCCAATTGCAAATCGTTAAAAAGTCCGCCGCCAATATCAATAGAAAAAGTCCGCCGCCAATATCAATAGACTTCAATTTGGCGGAATCACCTGCGATTGTTTGACCATATTTTTCAAGCGAAGAACCATAGCCGAAATATGATCCGCGAAGCAATCCGGCTACTTCAAAATCCTTAAACGCCGCACCGTTTGCTCTTTGCGGGGCGAAAAGAATCTTTTTGTTTTTATCAACGATGTAGAACCCGGAAAGCTGCAATGCACCAATCAAGGCGGAAAGCGAATCTTCGTCGTTTTTCAAAATCATATCCGCAGCTTTTTGAGCCAAAGCCTTGTTGGGGATTCCGCCAAAAATATATGCCTTCGGCAAGCCTTTTTTCGCAAAATTGGCAAGCGGATCGTTGGTCGAAACGATTTTGATTTTTGCGGGCGGAGGCAAAGTGTTTTTTGCCTTACCAGCCGGGCGACGTTGAGCAAATGATTCAAACGAGAAAACCGCAAACAATAAAAAAAATAGAACGATTCTTTTCATAGTGGTGTTTTTTTTTCTTTCGGCAGAAACGCGACTGTCAAGGAGTGTGTTTTCCACGATTTTGGCACGCTCGCTTACGCTTGCGTTTCCGCCTTTTCACAATGTTTGTTCAAACCGGAAGCAATGTGTAATTCGTCATCTGCTCGACGAATTACAAAAAGCCGAACTAATTATTTCCAAACATTTATTTTATTTGTGCAATTAATCCATCAATCACCTGATCAATCGCCGCTTTTACAGCGTCATCAGATTTTCCTTTGACATCAGATTTGCCGGTTCCACTTGCAACCACGGTTTTTCCATCTTTACCGTAAATCGTAACAACAACTTCGGCTTTCGAATTTCCCAGTTTTGTTGCATCGCTATTGCCCATTACTTTTCCAAAAAGTCCGCCAACCTTTGCCGCTCCTGATTCCTTCACTTTTTTCACATTAACGCCGATTGTGTTGACAAAATTTCCGCCGGAAAGATCGGCTTGCGATGTGATTGGAAATCCGCTCATTCCCGCCGTAGAAAGTTTGCTTGAGATATAACTGCGGAGCGTGTCTTGATCGAGTTTTGCCGAATCGCCTGAAAAATAATCAATCGCAACGGTTTTCGCGCTCTTACCGTTTGAATCGGCGAAAGTTGTTGAAGCAGAGTTATCAATATTTGTAATTCCTTTCATCAATTCGCTCATCGAATCAACTTCCGAATATGTCGTCGGAATTTCAAATAGACCTTGATCAAGCGTCGCTTTTGAAAGAGCGAGGGTTTCGAGTTTCATAGTTGACATCTGCTTGCCGTTGACGAAATTCTTGGTCGTTCCTTCTAAAAAGAATCCGGGATTTTGAGCCGATTTTACAATCATTTTCGGACGACATCCGCCGGAAGCACCTTGAGTTTGCGGCACGACGCAATAATCTTTGGTCAACATCAGATCAACAAACCAGCCTTCTTGCTCCATTCTTGAAGAAACCTTGCCATCACAAGAATCCGCCGAACTCTCCATTGTCAAAACGAACTTTAGCCATTTTGCAGGTAAGCCAAACATCGTCTGACGTTTGCCGGAATCCGTCACAATGCTGTCGACGGTCATTGTGCCTTTTATAACCATTTTTGGGGATGGGCGTTTTTGCTTTTGTGCCGGTGGAAGTCCTGTCCAATCGTAATAGTCAATAAAATAGAGTTTTTTTCCGTCGTTCAAACTTACGTTTTGTTTTTGGTCGCATTGTGTAATGACAGTTGGAGTTGCTCCCATTCCCATTTTGCTCATCATCGCCGCCATTTGTGGATCATCCGCCACCATTTTGGACTCTCGACGCTCTCTCACGCCCTTGGCATAAACGGTTATTTCCGTTCCCATTCCGTCTGCATTTTCAATCGTTATCTTTTGCGAAATCTTGTAATCGGCGTAAGCCGGAACGATAAAAATCGCCAATAATAATGATGATAGTAATGTTCTCATGAAATTCCTCCTGCACATTTTCTTATTTGCCTTTCGGCGATGTTAAATCTGTGTTTGTATATTTTTGCGTGAAATACCACGCATTTTTGTAGGTCGTATTACTGCTAAAGGGTCCGTCTCTTTCCGTGGGTCGTGCCGCCTGAAACACCAAATTCCATTCGTTGATCCCTTCAAAATAGTGGAAAGTAAATTGATATGAAACAGTTTCTAATTTGCGTTTTTGCGATGAATTAAGCCTACCCAAAGTGTCACCGCCTCCATCTTTTGCGTAGCCCTCGATTACGCTATTTCTTGGTGTAATGGTGATTTGATTTCCTTTGATACTGTATGTTCCATTTTCTTTGACAATACTTACTGTTGAAATACTCATTCCAAACATTCTTTGCGTGAAGCTGTATGAGCCGTCATCCCTAAATTCATATCGCTTCGTAATATAATTGTCCGAATAGTTGCCACTTTGCAATGAACTTGTGTTTTGCCATCTGCCAATTAAACGAGCGTTTTCATTGGAGGGAGTTTCAGTTGTTGTTGACGTATTTGCACTAACTTTCGGTAAATCTATCGAAGCAAAAAACCTTTCAACATCCGATTGCAACGATTCGCTATTGTAAATAATCAAGAGGTTTACAACCTTTCCGCCACCTGTTGCTGAAATCAAATTTGCTACTGCTTTATCGCCGCTTTTTTCAACAATCGCCGCCCCGTTTTCAATCGTCCAGCCGTTCTCACTTCCCGTCGGCTGCATCTGCGGTTCATCAACTTTATCGAATAGATCTTTAACGATTGAATCCCACGAAGCGTCAAATGTCGTTCTCGAATCTTTCTCAGTCGGAATTGATTTGAACAGCATCATTATTCCAACAGCGTTACCGTTTTGTTTTACAAATTGAACTGCATTTGCTTCGGTTGATTTCTGCCAACCGTTCGGAGCTTGAAACGACAAAATATCGAATTTTTCTTGAGCGAATGCCGAAACATTTGTCATTACGAGCAAAACAAACAAAATCAAACCAAATTTGGATAATGTATTTTTCATAAACTTTTTGTCATTAAATAATCTGCGATTATTAATTTAATCAATTACCGTCTGCTTTCGCTGACGGAACTCGAAACGAATTAGCTTTGGCTGAAGCCAAAAGGATGATAGATATTTTCATTCAATTTTGGCTAAAGCCTTGTTATTCTTTCAATTACAATCCGTCAGCTAAAGCAGACGGCAATTCATATTTACCCAACAAACCTTTCTAACGCCAAGCACAAACTTTTGCGTTTTCGCCTTCCCAACATCCACCATTGCGAAATAGTTCTCCTAAATTTTCGTGAGCGTGAGAATCTCTATTCGGACCATTCCAATAGCCTACTGCTCCAACATCAGCCATATTGACATACGCAAAAAATCCGCGTTTTTTGAGATCGTAAATGCGAAATGAACCATCTTTGTCCATTTCAATCTTGCACGCACCGGAAATGTATTTTTTGCCATTCACCTCTAACAAGCAGCGTCCACGTTTTGCAGTTTGGGCATTACTGATGACGGACATCAAAAAACAAATTGTTATCAGCAAAATTATTTTTTTCATATTTTCTCCTGACATAACATCTTTAACTTCTATATTTGCACTATTTAACTATAAAAATTAGCTTAAAATCAGATGATTTATAATTTGATCTAACCTTGATTATCACGTCTTTATAATCTAGCTCAGTGCTAATCTTGCCGTTATAGGTTTTTATCCAGTTCGTGAACGGATATACCTCAATATCATCAGCGATTGCCAACTTAAAATCAGCAAATTTGCTAATAATCTTCACCGAAATAGTTTTCGCTGCGTTTACCTTGAACGTATAATCGTATTCCGTGCCATCGTAAACACTATCTTTGATTATTACTTGTTTGTTTTTGGTGACTTTGATTCGTTTTTCGACGATTTCATCTTGAGCGTTAACCGCAATACCCATTGCACTTAGTAAAATAACATTTGCGACTAAAACCATTAATTTTCGCTTCATATTTAGCTCCTTTTTGTCTTTCAAAATCTGCATAAATCGTAATTAAGAATTACAAACTCAAGCATTTTGAAATGTCGCAGAGCAACCGTTTCCCTCTGCATTTGCCGAAACTCAAAAACAATAAATTCTAGCTTTAGATTTTCTGCTTTTTGGCAAATTTGACACAAAATTTCGTCCCCAAAAAAGTTTGAATTAATTTTTGTTTCAACAGACTACGCGGAAAGCGTGACATATTTAGTCCAATTTCCAAAAAAAACTTTATGGCAACAGAGACCTTGCTCTTATTACAAGAACTAAATGATGAAAATTCAGCTGCAAATCGGGAAGCGTTAGATAAGCTATTGCCAATTGTTTACAATGAGTTACGGCGATTGGCATCCAGTTTTTTGCATCGTGAACACGCCGTATCCTTGCAAACGACCGAACTCGTTCACGAAGCCTATTTCAAGCTCACAAATCAGCGAAAAGTAGATTGGGAAAATCGCGGACAATTTTTTGCGATTGCGGCGCAAGCGATGCGTCGAATTTTGATTGATGCCGCTCGAAACAGAAAATCGTTAAAACACGGTGTAGAAAAAGTTCCGCTTGACGATGCTCCGAATATCGCGGTGGAAGTTGATTCAGAACTAATTGAACTGGATAACGCATTAAATGAATTGGAAACATTTGATCCGCAACAATGCCGAATTGTCGAATTACGATATTTTTCAGGTCTGACAATTGAGGAAACTGCGGAAGTTTTGAAAATTTCGCCTTCAACGGTTAAACGTGAATGGACAATCGCAAGAGCGTGGCTTTTTAAGCGGATCAAGAGCTGAAATCAATCGAAGTTCAGCAAATCCTTTTCATCTCTCTTACTTTTGTTTTATCTTTTTGAACCGCCTTCTATCGGGATTTCGCGTAGCAGTAAGGAGAAAGCTTTATGGATTTGGCAAAGTGGCAAATCATCAAAGAGACATTTTCAAAGGTGATTGATTTACCGTTTGAAAAACGCAGCGTGTATTTGTCTGAAATTGAAGACCAACAAATTCGTCAAGAAATTACGAATTTGCTCAATGCTCACGGTGCCGCGGAAGGATTTATTGATAAGCCTATTTTTGTTGAACGAGAAATTGTCGAAGTAGAAACAGAAGACAACCTTATAGGCAAACAAGTTAAAGATTATTTGATTCTTAAGCAAATCGGAACCGGCGGAATGGGAACGGTTTATTTGGCTGAACGCTTAAATTCCGATTTCAAGCAGAAAGTCGCTCTAAAAATCATCAAGCGTGGAATGGATTCTGAGGCGATTCTCAAACGTTTCGCCACAGAACGAAAAATTCTTGCATCGCTTAAACATCCAAATATCGCCGAACTTTTGGATGGCGGAATTTCTCAAGAAGGGTTGCCGTTTTTTGTGATGGAATATGTTGAAGGGCAAACACTTACAGAATTTTGTCAAGCGAAGAATCCTTCGGTTGAAGATCGCCTGAAATTGTTTCAGCAGATTTGTGGGGCGGTCGAATTTGCTCATCGAAATTTGATAATTCATCGAGATTTGAAACCGTCAAACATTATTGTAAGCAAGGGTGGAGTTCCAAAACTTCTCGATTTTGGTGTTTCAAAACTCTTATCTGATTCAGAAGCAGAAGCAACGCAAATGGAAAATCGCGTGTTCACGCCCGAATATGCTTCGCCGGAACAAATCCTTGAGCAAAATGTCACAACGGCGACCGATATTTACAGCTTGGGAATTATTTTATACGAAATTTTGAGCGGGCATCGCCCGTATCAAACCAAAGGTAAAACACTCGAAGAAATTATCGCGATCGTTTGCGAATCAAAGATTACCAAACCAAGCGAAGCAATTACGGATTTCAAGTCTTCGCAAACGCGCGAAGCCAACTCTCCTTCCCAATTTTCAAAAGGAATTTCAGGCGATTTAGATAACATCACGCTCAAATCGATTCGCAAAGAACCCGCCGAAAGATATGGCTCGGCTCAGCAGTTTTCGGAAGATATTGACCGCTGCTTGAACGGATTTCCGGTTATCGCGCGTCCGCAAACAAGGGGATACCGATTCGGCAAATACATCAAGCGTCACAAAGCAGGAGTTTTAGCGGCGGCGTTGGTTTTGGTTTCACTGGTTGGCGGAATTTCGTTTGCAACATGGCAGGCATTCGTCGCTAGAAGAGAACGCGCGAGAGCAGAAGAAAATTTTAACGATGTCAGAAACATGTCCAAGAAAATAATTTTTGACTTCGATAATGCAATCAAAGACATTCCTGGCTCAATCGCCGCCAGAAAACTGTTGGTAACAATTTCGCTTGAATACTTGGACAAACTAGCGGTTGAAAATCAACAGGATTCCAAACTTCAGATGGAATTGGCGGAAGGTTATGAACAAATTGCAAATATCCAAGGCGGTTACGTTCCCAATCATTTGGGAAATCGTGAAGCAGCGTTGAAAAGCTTTCAAAGAGCCCTTGTTATTAAATTGCACTTAGTTAAAATCGAACCATCCAATGTCGAATTTCAAAAGCAATTAGGCATCACCTATTTCAATATCGGCAAATTGTATTATGCACAGGCGAATATCACCGAAAGTAAAAAGATGGCTCAAAACGGTATCGATATTTTTGAACGACTTTTGCAACAAAATCCTCAACATTCTGACATCCAATCAGTTACAGCCACAGGTTATTCGCTTTTACAAGCTGTCGAAGCACAGTCAGGCAATTTGGAAGAATGGGGAAAAGACGTAGAAAGAGCATTGAAACTGGCAGAAGAAGCAAGTAAAAATGCCCCCACCAAAAACAATTTGATGGTTTTGACAAACTCACTAAATAATTATGGCTCTTATCTGCTTTCAAATAATAAAACCAGCAACAAAGCAGTTAAAGCATTTCAGCGAGCGATAAATATCCTGAATAACTTATCGAACGCCAATCCAAACAATATCACTTATCAACAAAGCCGCGCCGAAATGTATTTAAATATCGCCTATTTCTACTTTTATAATGAGGATTACGAGGCTGCACTTAGAAACTGTCAGAAGGCTGCAGAAATATCGGAAAATGCAAAAAATCGAGATCCAAAAAACGAAGAAATAAAACGATTTGCGTCACAAACTGAAAGATGGAACTCAAAAATTTTGATTAAACTAGGAAAAGGAATTGAGGTAATCCCAAATCTTAATAAATCGCTTGAATCGTTGGAAACTCAATATAAAGCATCGCCAAGTGATAAATTGGTATATTTTGAAATTGGCGAAGTAAAACTTCAGCTTGGCTACGCTTACAAAACCCTTGCCGAAAAAAGTAAGCGAGCTTCAGATAAGCGCACCTCATGTAATTATTTTCAAACAACTTACAACATGTATGAGGAGTTTCTAGCTGCGGGGTTTACGGATGATGGAGCATTTAACGAAAAAGAATTAAATGACCTAAAAAGAGAGGCGCGGAATTGCGGCAAAAAACTTAATTGAACGCCTTTCGAAATCTTCATGTACCCCCTCCCATTGTTGGTGCCGGTTTAAGATCTAGTTTTCTGCATGGTGTGTTCTTGAAGTTTGCGGGAAGGCGCATCCGAATCCATCGAATCGCACGGACGTCGGCTGCTATAAATCTACAGCGATTTTGCGGTTTTGTTGTGCGCCTCGCACAGGTTTTCAAAAAGTTATTCGTTCAAGAACACTTACCGATGGCTTTGATTCGATCATTCGAAAAAGGCATCTCACTCCGGAAGTAAGAGTTTGTTTAATCCTAGTTTTACCTTTTTGTTCTACCAATTCCGCGAGTTTTTCGAAGTGACTTCGTGACATACGCAATCCAAATATAGGAAGGTAAACATCCGATTTCAGTTGCTTCCATCCCTCTGAAACTCTCCTTACCATTGAATTACGTCGGTTCCGAACTACGTTTCCTCACGGCAAACATCTGAGACCTTTCGCCCTGCGCCAGCAGAAATCTGCACTGCGGATACCTAATCATAACCAAATCTACTTCGTTTCGCGTTCGAATCTTCGCATGTAAAACACTCGACCGTTAGTTCCAATTTTTCGCAAGACCATTTTAGGCGAAGTTTACCTAGTTCCAAAAGTTGTTGAAATAACCGGTTGAAACAATTTGAAACTGACCAAAAAAATCCAGCATTTTTCACCAATAATAAACTACAATTTAGCGAATTCCGTTTAATACAAATCCCTGGTCATTATCAAAATCACGTAGACGAACTCGTACCCCATCTCTGCCACCCGAATTGGGTATAACAAGCCTGTCGGTGCCGTCTTTCTGCGGAATTGGCATTAAACTCTCGTTCGCATCGGGATACCACGTTTTGCCCCCATCAAGTGAAATTTGTTTTAGATATGTAATGCCACGACCGGCTATGACGCATTCGTTTGCTTTACATCGAACTGAAATATCGCTTGGCATTCTTACAAAGGTCTTACTAAGTGTATACCAATCGGAATTTCCTCGTTCCGAGTCAATAATTCGAAACTGAATACGCTTTCCGGCGAGATACTTTCGTGTTTGTTCACTTATCTTCAGCTTTAGGCGAATCGTCCGCCAATCTAAAACTTCAAACTTAATATCAGGCGGAACAAACGGCATTACATCAGAGCCCTCAATTCTAGCTTCAAGACGCAATTGTTCAATTCTAAAATCTTGATCAATAAGAGCATTCTGTAAATTTATTCCCACTTCCGAAGTTTCCGTCGATAAAACAGGTAGTGACTGAGTACTCACTAGGTCATTAGGATTTTCCAAACTAATCGCATATCCGTCTATTTCGTTCAATTGATTTGCGACTAGCCTGGGACGCGACGAAGATACATTAAAACGGTTTGGAAGTTTTACGACTCGCCGGTTGAGAAGAACCAACTCAAGCGAAAACTCATTTGAGCCAGTCCAAGTTGACGAATCTTCAAACAAAAAAGTACGCTCGTTTAGCGAAGGTAACTTTTGGGTAGCCCTGGAATGTACTTCGCCACGTTTCTTATTTAAATCAGAAATCGGAAATGCTTTCATTCCTCCAAGGATTATTCCATCAACCTGTTCCAAACGATCACCGAAAAGCGTTACCTTCCTATCGCCCTTTGCCAAACTTACATTACTTACGCTTGGCGGTGTATCAAACAACACAATCGGTATTGTTTTAATTTCGCCACCGAACTGATGTAGAACAAGTGTGCCGGAATCCGGTGAGAAATTAGTAGTATCAATTTCAAACGAAAGCTCTTTGTCGTCAGGTGAATATTGAAACTCTCTGGAATTAAACACAAATTCTCCGCCAAAGCCCGGCTTATACTCTACTGTCGCCAAGCAATGGCAATTGCCGGTTTCATTTCTCAAGGTTACTCTCCGCTTACCCCCTACGGAAAATGAAAGCTTCGATGTGTTTTCAAGTTGCCATCCATCCACCGAACCCATCTGAACCCTAAACCTTGGACTTTCTATTTGATTAAATCCCCGAGAACCCGACACAAAACCTTCAAGGATCATATTAATCTTCGGTATTGAATCGAGCTGTTCTTTGGTAAGTTCTAGTTCCCATCCTCCAAAACCAATGTTCTTTTTTATATCAAATTTCTTTTGAAAACCATTTTGTGCAACCAAAGTCAACTTAAAATCCCTAGTAAATCTATCATTCATCCAATCATTAATAACGTCTGTGGTTCGAACGATGTTTTGACCAACATGTAAACAGGAATCCATTAAAACAGGTAGAGGAAGCCCTATTACTTTAGGATCATCTGTCGCCTGCCATTTGTTAAATACAATGGGGTAAGCAGTTACAAACTGATTGTCGCTTGGCTGTGATTCGGCAAAAAGCGAGAATTTACCCGATGACGTAGGAGGTTGCCCGGGCAACACCTGAGTTAGTGGGCTCGTGTTAATAATCGTAGGTATCAGTTTTAAAGGAGCCTTGTTAGTAACCCTCGCAATAAAATCAATTGCTGTAGCTGCTATGTTTATCCAAATCGCCAACTGCGGATACCGTTGTGCAAGCTGTGACGCAAGCAACACCCCTCCCTGTTGAAACATCTTTGAAATACTAAAATCCAAATCCGCGATGTTTACACTTTGCGATACACATTGAACTCTTCCGATAAAATCGTTACCCAAACCGGGTTGATAAGGATTATAGTATCCATAACCGTAGTTCTGGTTATAAGAACCGGGCTGATTTTGCATGCCGGAAGCTCCACCGTTCCAGCAATTTGGCAATTCGATATTAAAACTCTTTGCTAACCGTTCTACTGCTTGTTCCGCAACCGCGCGTTGGTTATTTCCGTAATATCCACCATAGTAATTATTTCCGTAATAACCGTTACTATAGTAATTTCCGCTATGAACCCCACCGCCGGTATTTGGGTAGTATGATCCATAATACCCGTAGTTGCCATAATAGTTTCTGTTAACCACGCCCTGTAACTCGTTTAAAAACATGCTTATTCGTCCGTAGGCATCCGCGATTTCAATTGTCTTTTCACCTACCTTTTGAATTTGATCATGATTCTTCTTTATAAATTTGAGTATTTTTGAGCGGTACTTTGGCTTCGGATACAAAAACACTATTGGCTGGCTGTCGTACGGAACAACGAAAGCATGTTCGGTATACCACCCACTATTCTTAAAGTTAACCTCGGCTGATACGGTATTAACTCCTTCGTCATTAATACCGGGGTTTATATAGGCTATCAAAAACGTCCAATCATAATTGGATTGATCCGGCTTAACGCCATTGATCGGTTCGTCGAGAAGGCGTACTTTTAATACGTCATCCTTCTTTAGCCTAGGAACCTTTGCCAAAGGAAGTGGATCATAACCGTCGCGATAAACATTTATCTCGAGCTTTGCAATTTCCTGCTTAAAAGCACTCGAATTTGCAATAATATTCTGGTTGGGTTGATTACCGGTAAACCTATTTTGCGGGTAAACGGTAATTGTAGAAATCAATAAAGCAAGTAATCCGATTATTGTTTTAGGAGAATATCGGAAAATCCAACCCGATTGGCTTTTCTTCGGTTCTATTTGAAAATTCATAATCCCATCACCTAAAATATCCCGCTCAACTATGACTTGCGGGTCCCAACAATTGGAAATTAGTTGCTCACCTTGATAAGCCACCAATATTACCGCTGAGTATTCCGATTCCTGAAGGATTCGAGAATATGCCAAACGTCGATTTCGTTACTAAAAACGGATTAGAATATATTTCGCGTAAATCGACAACAGCTAACGGCTGCGTGATATCAACGCTGACAACTCCGCTTGTTGCCACAACCGTGTATGAATTGTCAGTAAAATACCTGAACTCATAGCTTCCCGGTGTCGTCGGCATTGTCATCATATTGCTGCCACTTGTGCCCGCTGATGCCCATTGCCACTGGATAATCGCATTGTTTGGCGCTCCCACCTCATACAACCCTATCCAATCACTTCCTGTGGTTGCCGTCGGCGATGTCCAATTCACCGTCGCACTCGCTCCCGGCTGATATCCGGAAGCATTCGCAACAACCGTGTATCCCGCCGGTTGCGGTGTAGGTGTTGTCGTCGGGGTCGGCGTCGGTGTTACACTTGTTCCTACCTGTATTACTCCGCTTG
>JBKEBT010000146.1:0-78394 GCA_047973305.1 Pyrinomonadaceae bacterium | reverse complement strand
CGTTATTTTTTCAATTCAGATCAAAGATTAGAGATTATAGATATTCAATAAAAACTAAACTCTCTCACTTGTAATCTTCCATCTACTTGTAAAATAAACGGTTTAGATTACCAATCCGGTCCGTCGTTATTTTTTCAATTCAGATCAAAGATTAGAGATTCTAGATATTCAATAAAAACTAAACTCTCTCACTTGTAATCTTTCATCTACTTGTAAAATAAACGGTTTAGATTACCAATCCGGTCAATAATTATTTTTCCAATTCAGATCAAAGATTAGAGATTCTAGATATTCAATAAAAACTAAACTCTCTCACTTGTAATCTTTCATCTACTTGTAAAAACAAACTGACTTCAAGTTTAAATACCAATTTTCGGTGTCATTTTTCTTATTCAGAATAACGGTAATCACTTGAAACATAAACAACTTTCGCTTTCTTTTGACTTATAATTCCCTGTTTCCAGTGGAAACACTATTCAAATCTTCGCCATTCCGCTTCGTAATACCGAACAAGTGCTTGGTTATCAAGGCGGTTTATTTCCAGCGGTTCAGTTGGTCTTGATGAATCCGGTGGAAAGTCAAACATTTCTGTCATTGTTTTTGAATCTAAGAACCTCAACGGTAAATCAGGGATCTTTTGTGGAATCTCAAAGGGCTGCTCTTTTGCCAAAACATATCCCCAAATTCCAAAAGAAGGCACGGTGGTTTTATATGGATGTGTCGAGAAACCCGCAGCTTCAATTGTTTCAGCTATACACCAAAACGAATTACGTGAGTAAAGTGGTGACGTGCTTTGTATCACGACAGAAGATTTTGGAGTAAGTTTCTTTTTCAGGAGGTTATAAAATCTCGTTGAATAAAGCTTGCCCAGCGCAAAGTTATTCGGGTCAGGAAAATCCACAATTGCTACATCAAACGGAGGTGTTTCAGATTTGTTAAGCCAAATAAAAGCATCTTCGTTTATAATTTTCACGCGTTTGTCATCTAGAGAGTGCTTATTCAGCTCGGAAAACATCCCGGCGCTTTCCGCAAGTTTTGTTATTGCCGGATCGAGGTCAACCAAAGTAACTTGCTCAACCGAAGGATATTTGAAAACTTCACGTAATGCCAAGCCGTCGCCACCGCCCAAAATCAAAATACGCTTCGGCGCACCGTCAAAACTAGCCATCGCGGGATGAACGAGTGCCTCGTGATACCGGTATTCATCGTAAGAATTAAATTGAAGATTTCCGTTTAAGAAAAGCGCAAAGCCGGTCTTATCTTTTGTTACGACAATTCTTTGATACGACGAACTTTGTGCATAGATAATTGTGTCGCTGAACAGTTCTTCTTCTGCCAAAGCGGTTAGCGCATCTCCTTTTATAGTTGCGATCAACAAAAGAAAGATTATTACGGCTCCCTTTATTCTTAAGATTTTGATTCTCCCTTTGGGGATAGAATTTTCGAGAAGGTTTGTACCCCAAATCGCAACCGCGGCATTTGCCATCCCAAACACCAGCGATGTACGCACAAGCCCAAGTTTTGGAACGAGAAGAATCGGGACTAGAAGCGATGCAACCAGTGCACCGATATAATCAAACGTCAGAACTTTAGCAACCAATTCTTTGAAATCGAGGTCATCTTTCAAAATCCGCATTAAAAGTGGGATTTCCAACCCAACCAGTGTGCCAATTCCTACAACAACGCTGTAAAGAACAACCGAAAAGAAACTAACCTTCGCAAAGGCAAAAAATAAAAGAGGTGCTGAGAAACCGCCTAGAACCGCAACTGCAAGTTCTACTTCAACAAACCTGATTGCAATGTGTTGTTCGACATAGCGCGAGAGCCACGAACCGATTCCCATCGCAAAAAGATACAAGCCGATTATTACAGAAAATTGCGTAACTGAATCGCCCAGAACATAACTTGCAAGCGTGCCGGCGAGCAACTCGTAAATCAACCCACAAGTTGCAATAACAAATACGTTTATAAACAGCAACGGTGCTTTGTTCATCTTTCGATTTCGAAGCTCATCCTTGAATCGCGGCTGCAATAATTAGTGCAATGCCTATCAACATCGAACCAATTACGATTCCCAACGCGGTATTTTGATCTTCTTCAATTTCTTTACGAATTGAAAACGGCGTAGCTCTATCTAAAATAACAAACGCAATTGCAAAAACTATTAGCCCTAAAACTACAAAAATCAAAGCTGTAAGCACAACATTAAGAAGCTGTGCGGGTTCCACAACAATGAACATAAGCATACCTAAAAAACTACTAAGCATTATTTTCCTCCTCGGTAACCGCTTGTTAGAAACGGTACACCCATTACCGAACGTGTCTTACCGGAATTCATAAACTCCCACCCCAACAAGGAAGAGGTTATGTAAACCCCGATTACTGCAATTCCAAATACGTAATAAAATTTTCTAAACATTTTTATGAGCTTCCAAACATACTTTCGTTCCATCTTCTGCCTTCGAAAGTTAGTTTTCTTAATAAAGCAATTGTAGGCACAATTAAAAGTACAATAAATGCGAGCCAAAAATTTACGCCACGTGTTACGCCTTGTTCAACCGTTACACGAACCGGCATTGGCGACGTATATTTCTCCCAACTACCTTCAACGCGTAGTTTATATTTACCGGCGGGAACCGATGAAATTGTCGCATAACTTGATTTTCCACCTTCCGACCAAGCTTCGCCATCAGTTACGCCTGAATAAAACTCCACCGGCACGGTAACCGATTCGATATCGTTGCCCTTATCTTGAATCAAATCCGCACTATATTCCGCCCAAGAATTTGAAACATTTGATGCAAACGTTATGCTAATGTTTTTTGCGCCCTTTAACTCGAATTCTTGCGTTTCAAACGTTCGCGAACCGTTAGCCGTTGTTAGCGGCTGCAAGACAAAATCTTCGCTTAAGGCGGTTTTGCTTATTCCGGTAAACGGAATCAAAAAAATACCGAAAATTACTAAAACGCCCACCAATGCAAAACCGTATTTGATCAACGAGCCGCCCGTAAACGGCTGATTTGGTGCAACGTTTCCGGGCTTAGGCAAAGAACCTATGCCGGTCGCTTTTTCGAAATCTTTTAGCGGAATGTATGTGGAAAGTGTCCAACTCACTTCTCGCTCGTTCAATTCGCGTGAAAGCATATAAGGTGGCGCAACATAATCAGCGGTTTCAACCGCTTCGCCTACAGTTACACGCCAATAGAATTCACCACATACATATTCAACAAATGCTGGCGCGACCTGAAATATTTTGTAGTTTTGATTATGAAATCTCACGTTTCGGTTAAACTCCGAGTTGCTAACTTCAACATCCGCAACATTTACCGGCTCACCAAAACTCCAATGATAATCGGAATTTATCAACCACCGGTATCCGACTTTAGCGTTATATAAAAGGAATTCTTGCCAGTAATATTTGGTTCCTTCAATTGCGACACTCCGAATCATTGAACCGATTACTTCCAAACCGGTGCCGGCAGCAAACGCCTCCGAAGTGAATTTTGTTCCGATGGGAATCGCAAACGTCTTTTCGTAATCCAACTTTTCCAACGAACTAAGGTAAGTTAAATTTCCTTCATTAACATCCAACAACGAGTTGCAATACGGACACGTCACGCGTTCCGTTGTGTCCGGTGCTTTTAACTCAAGCGTTCCGCCGCAATTCGGACAACTCATCGCTTCCGTATCTACTTCCTTTGCCTCGCGTTTTGCCGCGCGACGTTCAGCCAACCCCAAATCTTTAAGGGTTACTTCTTCACCAAAAAAGACGTAAGGTGGTTGTTTAGAATAATCAATTGTGGCAAACGTGTTGCCTTTACCGGTTAAATCTGCATAGTTTGATCTTTCACCCGGCACAAGGATATAAGGAATTTCACCGTCGGCGGCGGCGTATGTCGCGGTACCTTTTTCCACGACAATCAATGGAGTTTTTGAAGTAATTTGAGTTATTTCTTGCCCAATTGAAAGCGAATCAAAACCAGGAAGTGCAACGGTTTCCGCAATCGGTTTATAAAACGTCATGTAAAACTTACCTTGCGCTTCAGCCAACCATCCCACCCATCCGTTTGAAAACGTAGCGTACCATTCATCCCAAGCGCCACCCGCCTGATGTTGCAGCTGCGCCCGCCCGGTTAATTCAAAAACGTGTCCTTTGTAATCACCTCTTAACCCCAATTCCAAAGGCGATTGTGACGAAGATACTTCTGCAATCTTACCTAAATCTTCGAGTTTTCGATCAGTTCGTGCAATTGCCGATCGACAATATGGACACACTACAACCAGTGAAGATCCGGTTTTGAATTCAATTGGCGCGGCACACGAAGGACAGTTTGCTTTTAAGACACTCATTCGCTTCCCCCGCCTCCGGTATTGGTAGCTTCCGCGAAATTCAGTTGAACCTCACCGCGTTCAATTTTGTTTACAAGAATTTCCTTTGCGCCAATCAGTTCCGCTAGATTCTTTTTCCAATTCCATTCAGGACGTGTCTTGCAACAATAAAGATTAAAAGTAGCCGTTCTAAATTCTGGATAAGTGTGGCAGGTAAGATGGCTTTCCGTTAACGCAACCAAACCTGTAACGCCGCCCTCACCGGGAAATTTGTGCCAAACCTCTTTACCAAGAGTCGATAACGAAAGTTCTTCTATTATCATCGAAAAAATTCCGCGAAACGTTTCTTCGTCGCGCAATTTTTGCTGATCGCAATTTCCGGCTTCAACAAGCCATTCGGTTCCTACTATCATCGGGGTCTACACTCTAATACATACTAACGAATTGTTAAACAAAATAGTTTTAAACATCGCGTCCTAATTAGACGTTATAATTCATTTGAGAGAGTTGATTTCAAAAATGATAACTAAATTGGGAATTTTTGTCATTGTTGCTATTTTGACGGGGTTTAACCTGATAGCTTGCGGTAACGCCGAAAATTCTGCCTCAAAAAAAGGCAATTCGATTGCGGATGGGTTCGATGAACCAAAGGTTGTGGGCAGAATTTCATCGGAATATATAAGTGAAAGCAGCGGATTGGTGTTTTCAAAATGCAACAACGGTGTTCTGTGGACACACAATGATTCGGGTAATTCGAACGAAATTTTTGCGTTAAACACAGAAGGAAAATTTCTTGGCAGGTGGCAGGTAACAAATTCCACGAACATTGATTGGGAAGACATTGCAACTAAAAAGACAGGCGAGAAATGTTTTCTTTTAATCGGCGATTTCGGCGGAAATGCCGCCCCGCGCAATGACTTCGTAATTTTTAAGGTTGCGGAGCCTAAGGTTTCCCCAGCCGATGCAAAACAAGGCACATTAAGCCGAACCGAACCCGCATCAAAGCTTGTCTTTAAGTATCCGGATAAGAACCAGGATGCCGAGGCGTTAGTTGTAAACCCGAATACTAATGCACTTTATATCATCACAAAAAATCTGAATGATTCCGCGGTTGTTTATAAAATCACAGGTGAAAAACCGTTTGAAACTGCAGAAAAGCTTTACGCAATCAATCTTCCAGCATTACCGAAAGGCTCGGTAACCGGCGGAGATGTTGCGCCGGACGGTAAACATCTTGTTTTAACGGACTACTTTCTTGCGTATGAATACGTACTACCCGAACGAGAAAACGATTTTGAAAAAATCTTTACCCAATCACCAAACCCAATTGAAATCGGCGAACGCAAACAAGGCGAAGCAATCGCCTATTCGCTTAATGGAAATTCAATTTTAGTTACCAGCGAAGGGCATAATTCACCTTTGATTCGGGTTGACCGGCATTGAAACGCCCGCGTTTTTGTCATAATCCGCCAAAGCCTGCACAATTTGATCAATTATAGAAACACGTAAACGCCCATCAGGCAAATTGTTCGCCAGAAGTGAAAACACAAATCTTTCGCCGGATTTTGCCGTAACGTAACCGGTAAGTGCCGAAACTTGATCGATTGTTCCGGTCTTTCCGCGCGCGTTATTTTCCGCCGCAGTTCCGAGCAACCTGTTCTTCAAAGTTCCGTCAATGCCCGCGATTGTCAATGAATCTCGCCAAGCCACGGAATAGGGGCTTCGATCCATATATTCGTAAAGCAACACGTTTGAATCAGGCGTAACCAAATTATGCCTAGAAAGCCCGCTTCCATCATATTGAACCGTGTTTTCCGCAGTTGCACCCGCCTTTTGAAGTAGTGCATTTACCACATCAATTCCCTTTTGCAAGCTAGATTTTTCCTTATCGTTTTTATCTCCTTTTTCTTCACCAACCACCCGCAATAAAAGTTCTGCATAAAGATTCTGGCTCGGCTTCATCGTATGCGCGGCAAGCTCTTTTAGTGGTGGCGATTCAAGGCGCGCAACCTCATATAGATTTGTTGGATCAAGGCGAACACCGTTGCGGTCATACGTGTTGTAGGATCTTGCGGGACCCGCAACCGAAATTCCTCGTTGCATTAAACGCTGCTTCAAAAGCTCAACAAACAAGTTTCCGGGTCTTGTAATAGTTACCTGCCATGTTTTGCCTGCATCGCCTTGCGGCATAACGCCGCCAACTTCCAGAACATTTTCGCCCAAATGCTTGTTAATGCTAACCTTTCGCGGGGTTCCCGTAGCCGTTGTTCGGCAGCGATTTATGATTGAATACAACCTATTGGCGGGTAAAATTGAAATATTGCACGGTGTACCTTCTGTTGAAGCCGAAATATTTACGTCAACCGCGTTGTCATTTATGCTTAACGGAGAAACTTCAGCGCCGTAATACCATTGAAGATCATCCCATTCCCAGCCCATAGGAACCGGTTCCGAATTAAAATACGTTTCATCGCCAATCAACGCCCCTTCAATTTTCTTTACTCCCGCAGCCGCAATTTTATCAACCAGCATATCCAAACCACGATAGTAATCATTCGGATAAAACGATGTTGAAATGCTTGGGTCACCCCTACCGTAAATTATTAAGCTTCCACGAACGGTTCCGTTTGAATCGGGTTTTTGTGTGGAATAAACGGATGTCTTAATTCGGTATTCAGGCGAAAGCGCATCCATTGCCGCCGCAACCGAATAACTTTTCATATTCGATGCAGGCATGAAGTAATGATCTGCATCGCGGCTGTATATATTCGTGCGCGAATCAAGTAAATCAATTCTTACACCAAATCTTCCGCGTTTTAGCATCGGGTTTGAAAGTATGCTGTTTACGCGCGTTGTTACATATCCTCTTACTGCATCGGTTGAAGCCGGGGCAATTGAAGTAACCGGCGGCTTCGGTGGCGTCTTTCCGCCGACAATAATAACGGTTCGTTCGGAATCTTGCGCAAATATTGCAACCGCGAACGCCATTGATAAGATAAGCGTATAAAAACTTCTGATTATTTGTGGCTTCTTGAACATAGAATCTAATAATACGTAACAAACTCGATTTTTAGAAACCGAACTTTCTTTGTGTGCCTTCGTGCACAAAAAAGGGGTCTCAATGCAAACTTTATTGCAGAAACCCCAATATAAAATCAGCTTTGCTTTCTATTTCTTTGCAAGCAAAACATCAATATCGCTTTGCGGCACGTTAACATCAATCAAAACATTGTTTGCATTACGCCTGATTACCGTGTTGTCGATAATATTCGAATAAATTTGCTTGTTTCCACCCGCCGAACCGCTTAATAAAATCGAGCCAACTTGTTTTACGCTCGAAAGCTGTATAAACAACATTTTGGACGATTGCTCATCGTCCGTTCCCGCCGAGATATTTAAGACCGATTCTTCACCGGTAATAGATAACGCGCCTTTTAATTGCTTGATTGCGTCGAGCGCTTTTCCTAATTCATCGGAATCGAGTTTAATTATTGATGACAAACCGCCGGGCAAATTTGCACCAAAACGCATTACCGGGTCAGTTCCTTGATCAAGCAAAGCAAGCGTTGATGCGTCTATTCTGGCTCCGGGGTCGATTGTTTCTTTCACGCGTGAAAGTGTTCCCATCGCCACAACATCATTGGAAAGCGCTGTAATCGCAACTTCTTCATAAACACTTCGGAAAATACTTTTTGCGGTTTTAACCAAGAAGGAATCTTCTTTTGTTGTTGCTTTCGTTGTTTTTTCAAAAACCGCCTTTGGAGAAAAAACGTAAATTGTTTTTCCTTTATAGTTAATTTTTTTATACGATCCTTTTGATGCCACTTTAATCGCGGGTTCGAGTTTTGCGTTGTCAAACGTGCCGCGCGCCAAAACAACCGGCTCCATTTCGGTTTCGCCGTTTTCAAGAGTCTTGCTCTTGAAGCCACCAACTACCTCATCAAATTTTGAAAGATCGATTCCCGTTTTCGTTTTTACGTCTTCAATCCATTCTTTCGCATTCGCCAGTTTTTCGGGATTTGAGCGAAACAAGGTTGGTAAAGATTCACTCAATATTTTGCGCAAATCCGCCGTAAAAACACCATCTGACGCGGGCAAAGCTTTTACCAAATCACCGGTTTCGGCGTTCGCGGCATAGCCCGAACCAATTACAAAGACCGCAAATGCAGCCACTGCCAAAAATAATTTCTTAAAACTTTTCATATATTTTGCTTTGACATATTTATCTATCGTGAATTCAAAATGTCTTCACTAAAGATGAAAAAAAGTAGGCTGCAAGTTGGATTTTTATTTTTCGCCCATAAACCGTTTTTGATTGCGCCGACGTACCTTTTCCGCCTCCACTTCACGGTTTTTTGCCGTTGAATTGGCTTCAAGCTCATCAATCGCCTTGCGTGTGGCTTTTTGCACCTCCAACACTGCGCGTTCAAACACCTTCTCATTTGCATGTGAAGGCTTCTGCATGCCGCTTACCTTTCTGACGAATTGCAAAGATGCCGCATAAACTTCTTCATCGGTCGCAGGCGGCTCAAAATTAAAAAGTTGTTTGATATTTCTACACATATTTTGCATTTTAAGATTAAGATAATAGCAAGCAAAACAAAATGGGAGAATCTATATGGAAAACAACACCTTGATTCATGCCGCAACCGCGAGTATTGAAAGAAGTAAGTGTTTTTACGAACGTTTGAAGTTTGAAGTAGTTTCGGAAACAGAACCATTTATTGTTTCTGATGGTAAGGCTTTTATAGAAATAAATCCGGCTCGTTCCGCACGTAACGGAATAAAGGTCTACGGTGCGGATATTTCGAAGATTAAGGCAAACTTAGATGGAATTTCGGCGGTTATTAAAACGGAAGAAGGCTTGCTCGCCTCTGATCCGAACGGAGTTCGCGTATATCTATCAGCGGAACCCGTAAAATTCGATCTTACACCAAAGGCAAATTCCGTCGGGCTTGTGGGACATTTTGAAGGATTGAGCATTGAGGCGCACGATTTTTTGGCAACCGTGCGATTTTGGGAAGCAATCGGCTTTAAACAAACAAAAGGCGATGTTGCACACGGCTTTGTTGAAGTTTCCAACGGCTCCGCACTTGGCATTAGCATTATGAAATCGCTTATGTGTCCGCATTTGTTTGTAAACCCAAGCCTTACTTTTTTTAACGGCGGCAAAAATCTGACAACAATCGGCTTGCTTCGCGAAGAAGGCATAAGATTTTTTGAAGAAATTACTGTGTTTAACGACGATAATGTTGTGGACAATGTAAGTTTGTTGGACCCCGGATGTCTCGGTTTCTTTATCTTCAATGATTAGCATTTTGCTAAGAATCACACATTAAACGAATCAAAATTCCTTAAAACTATGAACACAAAAGTACTCGCCGGAACAAAGAAAGGCTTATTTACATTTTCAAAAGTAGGTGACCATTGGCAACCTAAGCACAACTTCGAAGGAAAGGGTGTTTTTTCAATCGGGAAAAGTGAGGGTAAGCTTTGGACAGCACCTTTTACCGAATGGACAGGTACCGAAATAATGTTTTCTGAAGATAACGGCACTACTTGGAACGAAACAAATGGCTCACTGACATTCCCGGAATATACCGATGTGGCACTTGCAAAAGTTTGGCAAATCGAAGCAGATTTAAACGGCAAGTTGTATTTCGGCGTTGAACCCGCTGCGTTGTTTACATCCGAAAATAACGGAGAAACCTTCGAATTGTGTGAAGGGCTTTGGAATCATCCACATCGCGCTCAATGGCAGCCCGGCTTTGGTGGCTTGTGTCTGCATACAATTCAGCTCTTATCAGATAAACATCGGATAATTGCGGTTTCTTCCGGCGGCGCTTATGTAACAAATGACAACGGTAAAACATGGGAAGCCGCAAATAGGAATATCGTGGCGCCCTTTTTACCTGAACCAACGCCCGAATTCGGACAATGCGTTCACAAGATTGCGCGCGATCCGCTCGATAGTAACCAACTGTTTTTGCAACATCATTGGGGTGTTTACCGTAGTAACGATGCGGGAAAGAATTGGGCTAATATCTCTGAAGGTAAGAATCTTCCGACCGATTTTGGCTTTGCGTGTGTCTCAAACCGTGCAAACACGGCGTTTATTTTACCAATAAACAGCGATCAGTTTCGTGTGTTTCCCGAAGGAAAAATGGGGGTCTACCGAACACAGGATGCCGGAGAAACTTGGCAGCGTTTGGAAAACGGCTTGCCACAGGAAAATGCTTTTGATTGTGTTTTGCGCGATAATTTTTCCGCAGCGGATGAGAACCGACTCGCAATAGGAACAACCGGCGGCAGCCTTTATGTTTCCGAAGACAATGGTGATTCGTGGGAAACAATCGCGGAACATCTGCCACGCATCACATGCGTAAGAATTTATTAAATTATGAAATTTTCATTTGTTCGCTTCGTCTTTTTGCTACTTTTTTTTGCCGGATCAACTTTAACTTTAATGGCACAAACGTTAGAAGGTAAATACACAGTATTCCGCGGTGATGGCACCCCCGCAAGCCTTGATGAAATAATAGAAATTGCCGGAAATAATGACGCGGTTTTCCTAGGCGAATATCACGATGATTCGGTTGGACACGCGCTTGAATTCGAGATTTTTAAGCGAATTGTTGATAAGTACTCGGCAAATAGAAACGTAAAACTTTCGATGGAGATGTTCGAGCGCGATGTGCAACTAGTTGTAAACGAATATCTTGCGAACTTAATAACCGAAAAGAAATTCTTGGATGATTCACGCCCGTGGGGAAATTATAAGACAGATTATCGTCCACTTGTTGAACTTGCAAAGGAAAAAAATCTGCCTGTTATTGCGGCAAATTCTCCGCGTCGCTACGTGAATATGGTTTCGCGTATGGGACGCGCAAGTTTGAACAAACTTTCTAAAACTGCGAAAAGCTATCTGCCACCCCTGCCTTATAGAAAAGCATCACCCGCCTACGAAGCAAAATTTCGCGCCCTTATGAGTGGCGCGCCCGAAGCGGCTGCCGGTATGGCAAACATTTTGGATTCGCAATCCCTTTGGGATGCAGGTATGGCTTATTCCGTAGCAAGTAATCTTAAAAAGCACTCTTTAATTGTGAATCTAAACGGAGGATTCCACACGGAAAATCGTTTGGGAACAATTGAACATTTTCTTGCGTACAAACCAAAAGCAAAAGCGCTGGTTGTGACTATGCGCTACGAAAAAGACTTCAAAGACTTTAACGACAAATACAAAAACGCAGGCGATTACGTTATTCTGACGGATGCAAGCCAACCGCGCAGCAAACGATGATTTTTTTCCATTACTTGAGTTCGCGTGTATTGAACAACAAAGAAATAAAGGCGGTTTGATGCATTTGAAAATCCTCATCCGCCACTTATCGATGGAAAAATAAAAATTTCTTCATTGTCAGTCACTTGAGTTGCTAAACCATCTAAACTCTTACAGTTATGCGTTCCCACAAAGATATTTACATGTGGGCGCAAACGGTTGCGTTCATCAAGAATACGCAAGCGCAATTTCTTATCGTGTTCAAATGCCATTTCAAGCACTTCAAACAAAGTAGCTGAGTCACGCCAATGAAGTTGAAATTCACTTTCTGCGGCAGTTTTATCGGAACGAAATATTTTGTGAATCCAAATTTTTGACATCGTAATCTTGGCTAACCAGGGTTCGCATAGTTTTTCTGAAAATGATTTTATTCTTGAACGCAAATTCTTTGCAAAAGAAAACGGGTTCGAATAGAATTTTTGCATCCGAAAAATTATGAAGAAACTTCTAATATTTATTGTTGTGTTTGTAGTTCTTGCTGTGGTCATATTTTTGGCGCCGGCTTTTTTACGCCCCGAAGTAAACAATGAAAGTATGGTTTTGATCAATAAACCAACAGAAAACGTTTGGCAAAAGTTTATGAACCCGGAAAATATGGGCAAATGGCTTTCGAACTTTAAACGAATCGAACCTATTTCAGGCGCGCCCGAAACCCCCGGAAGTAAATTCAAAATTGTGCTCGATATGGAAGGGCAGGAACAAAGCGCAGTTGAAACGGTAAACGAGGTTGTGCCAAACACAAAATTTGCGTTTGACCTGGAAAGTGATATTTTTAAGGATGAGATAACTGTAACCTTTGAAAACAAAGGGCTTTCTACGGAAATGGTACAAACGGAAAAGGCTTACGGTAAAGGGCTTGTTTGGCGCGCGATGATGTTTTGGATGAGTTCAACAATGGCTAATATCTCACAACAAAATCTTGAAAACTTTAAGAAATTTGCGGAGAAGAGCGAATAAAAATGAACCATTGGTTAATGAAAGAAGAACCCCAAAAGTATACTTTTGAGGAATTAAAGATTGATAAAAAACATGTTTGGAGCAAAGTAAAGAACTATCAGGCGCGCAATTTCATACGTGAAATGAAGAAAGGGGATTTAGTGTTGTTCTACAATTCAGGCGAAACAAAAGCCGTTACCGGTGTGGCAAAAGTTGTATCAAACGGCGGATACGAATCACCCGATGACCCTACTTGGAACTGGGTTGATATTGCACCGGTGGAAAAACTTGAAAACGAAGTTACACTTCAAACCATAAAGGCTGATGCATTTTTCGATAACTTTTATCTTGTAAGAAATTCGCGACTTTCCGTTATGCCGGTTTCAAACGCAGAATTCGACAGAATTTTGTCGTTTTCAAAATCCTGAATTTTATTGGCTTAAATAAACGGTAAATTAACCAACAGCGCATTACTTCAAATTCTTTCGATGCAAAAAACCGCCCACTATCTTGCAACCATCAAATGCTGGATAATTTTACGGGCGGTTAAGATAACAATTCAAAAACGCGGTTACATAGTTTGCTCATCGGCGGATGGACCGTAAATAGACGGCACCGGAATATCCAAAAGGCGCATATAAACGGAAAGTTGCCCACGATGATGAATGATGTGGCTCAACACAAATGTACGAATAACCGCAATCTTAGGCATCGTGAAAAAAACTTGGTCACCATTGCGAAGTGTCCAATCTTGAAACAACGTTTCATCCGGCGTGCTTCGCAAAATCTCAACTGATTTTTTCGTAGCTTCTTTAAGTTGCGCGGAAAGTTCAGCCGATGAATTTGTAACCTTCGGTGGACCGTCATTTTCCGCAAAATCAAGTTCGGATTTATTGATTGCGAAATCCGTCCAATCTGCCATATTTACGCAATGATTTGCCAATTCGGCAACCGACATCGATTTTTCGTGCGGCTTCCAGTCAAACTTATCATCGGGCAAACGCTCAATCATTTTCAAAAGCGTTGCCGATTCAGCATCCAGCTCAGCCGCCAGCGCGCTTCCAATTGTTGAATGTTTTCTTTCTGCAGTTTCCATAACCTTCTCCTAATTTTATTGAATTTCCATTAACTAAATCGTTGCGCATACCATTTGCTTACGGTATCGGCTTCCACCCGAGCGCAACCTTTCTAACGTTTATATCGGTCTTCTTTGGCAAAATTTCAACGTTTTGAATTTCAATTAAATCGGAATTTTGAAATTCATCAACTTTTGTTTGAATTTGTGTTTCAATTTCGGCAAGACGCGCATCAATTTCTTCAACAGAAGCCGCGGCATCAGCGGCTTCACGGCGTTCTTTCATTGTTGTGCTAATCTTGGAAGTTGAGCTTGAAATAGCAGTGCCGTAACTTCTACGGCTTCCGAAAATTGAACCAAGAAGGCTGGTTCCAATTGTAATTGCCGTTCCAAGCGTTTGCGAAGACGCCTGCGAAGCCTGTGTTGCAGCCTTTTCCTCTGCACGCGCTTTTTGGCGCGAAAGTGTATCGATATCCTTTGCAAACTCGTCTCTTATTCTTTGAATAAATTCATCGCGCCGTTCGCGCGCTTCCTGAGACAACCTAATTCTAAACGCGCGTTCATCTTCATTCGGCTGAGAAACAGAACCCAGAAGCTCGCATTTGAAAAATACCAATGGTTTGGTTTTATAGAGAAAATCCTTGAAATCGTTTTCCCATACTTTCATGGTTTTTGCACTAACTTCAGCGGTCAAAGGTTGAAAGCCGTAACCCGTTCGTGGGTCGCTTTCCAAATCGTTAACCGTATATTCGATTTGCTCGCCGTTTGTCCATGTAACAAAATCTGCAAGCGGCGCAACGTACATAACCTCGCGTGATTCGCTGATTCCGAGTTTCGCATCTTTATACAAAACATCTGCCGCACCCAATGCCACGGGTTGGTATGCGGTTCCCGCACCCGGAACAAATATTTGTGGAATTGCGGGGTCGAGAATCGGTCGTGAAACCGGCTGTGAAACAGCTTCCGCCACTGTTCCAGTTGCTGCCAAACCGCCGCCGGCACCTGTCGCAGATGCTTCCGTGCCCGCGTTTGATTCAACTGCGCCGCCCGGCAATTCTTTGAACCTATTTCGCATAATCGGTCCCGCAAGATAAGAAAGTGCCCAGCGCGTTTCAAAAAGTATCGGGTGTGATTCTGATGTGTCATTCAACATAAAAATTCGTTTACCCAAACCGGAGAGTTGCTTGCTGATTTCGTTTTCATCCGCACCGCTGTTTGCCGTAACCAAACCCTCCAAAACTTTTTCTTTATCGCGTTCGGTTTGCAAACGCCCAATAAACCAAGTTCCCACATTGCTCAGCGCTTTATAATCTAAATCTCCCGGGTTTTGTGTTGCCAAAAGCAAACCAACCCCAAACGCGCGTGCCTGCTTTAACAGCGTTAAGAAAAGTCGTTTTGATGGTGGATTAGCAACCGGCGGAAGATAACCGAAAATTTCATCCATATACAGCAAACATCGTAGCGAACCCGTTCCGGATTGTGCGCGCATCCACGAAACCAGTTCGTTCAATAAAAGCGTTACGAAAAACATTCGTTCCTGATCCGAAAGATGCGCGATTGAAACAACCGAAACCTTGGGTTTTCCCGATTCATTGTGCAAAAGATTTCCGATGTTCAAACCTTCACCTTGTGTCCACGCTGCAAATTGCGGCGAAGCCAAAAGATTGTTTATTTGCATTGCCAACTTAAATCTTTCATCTTTTGGATAGTAGGCTTCAAGATCAAACGCTCCGATTTTGTTCATCGGCGGGCTTTGTACCAACGCAATCAATTGTTCAACCGTAACACTTCTTCCGGCAAGCCATTCGTTTTGAATTATGTTGGAAAGCAAGATGTGCTGTTTATCGGTTAGCGGGTCGGCATCGATTCCTATCAACCCCAAGAGCCCACTTACGAGCGTTGAAACCCGCTCAGAAACGGCTTCAAGGTCATCAACTGATTCCGGCTTTTCAAACGAACGCAAAATCGAAATCGGAATGCCGGCGGAACTGCCCGGTGTATAAAGCTTCCGCTCAACCGAATCGGAGAAAAGCTTAATTCTTTCCGGCGCTTCATCCCATTTCGCCAATCCGTTCTTCCACAAATCCGCAGTTTGCGCAGCCAACTCTTCAACTGAAATTCCCTTTTGTGAGGCTTCATCAGCACTTACCCAAGGTTGAAAATCGCTTGGTGCCAAGTTCGGAAACGTTAAAAACAAATTTGTAAGATCACCTTTTGGGTCAATAGCAATTACCGGAACGCCATCAATCGCGGCTTCCTCCAATATTGAAAGACAAAGCCCGGTTTTACCCGAACCTGTCATCCCCATACACACGCCGTGCGTTACAAGATGCTTTGATTCATAAAGCGTATAATTTTCAGTTGTGTTCTGTTTTTCGGGGTCATAATCTTTTCCCAGATAAAAGAGCCCAAGTTTTTCATAAGTTTCATTCATAAAGCTTCTCCGATGGAGGTTGTTTTTGTTCAGTTTCTATATTGCCTTTTTGAGATCTTGCTTTCCGAAAATCCCAAGGCGGCTCTGGATTTAAATCGCTCCACAAGCCGTTTTTATTTTCTTTGGCGAACTTTTCCGCCGCGAAATATTTACGTCGTTCTTCAAATGTTTGCTGTGTTTTGTATCGCAAAAAATACCACGCATACCCTCGTTTAAGCTGTTCGATATTTACATCTATATCTCCCACAAACACTTCAGCAACCGTTCTGCCATATCTGTCGGCGCTGATTTTTCGAATCTTTACATCTTTTCCGAATACCAAATCCGAAAGGCTTTGCTTTGATGCGTTTCCAAATGCTTGGTGTAGCTCCGGCGCGTCAATTGTGGCAAGGCGAATTTTTTCTTGTCGTTTATCTTTCAGATGTAAAACCATAATCGTGTCGCCATCTGCCACGCCCACAACGCGAATTTCGCCGGGCATAAACGCGGTGGTTACATTCCTTTGGCAGGCACTAAACCACGTCGCGACAAACACCGCAAACCAAAACAAAGCAACATTTGTTCTGCCTGTACCTATAATTCTTGATTATACAATTTTGCCACAGATTCTTACACGCTAAAGATTGATGAACAGAATATCTAATTCTATTGCTTTTTGATTTTGGTTAAATTATTCTTTTTTCTGACATACGATTTGTCCAATTTCACGCAAAAAATAGGAGCCTTATTATAGTGCCAGCTTCAGAATTCAAATTTGAAATAATGATTGCTGCCCGCGAATTTTTGTTTGTGGAAAGTGACGAACTATATCCGTATGAGTTATGGGATGAATTTGGCGAGGCACTTTTTCTTTTTCTTACAGATGATGAAATTGATGTATTGAATTTTCGGTTTGGCGGCACCGAAACTTCGCGGTTTACTATCGAAGAACGCAGGCTGATTTTGGCAAAGCTAAAAATTCGATTTTATGAGAGTGCGCTTTTTGATGAAATGCAGCAAACAATGTATTCTTACGAATCCGAATTTGAATCAGAATTAGTGGCTCTTCATTCAGCTAACGAAGAAAATTTCGGTTTTGTGGATGAAAAGCTTAAGAGTGTGGGAATTGCGCATAAGCCCGATTCGCGTCGTGGATTTAATTTTGATGCGGAAATTGGTGGCTTTCCCGTTTATGTTTGGCGCTTTCGTGAAGTTGATGTACCGCTTGAAAGTTTGCGCGAAATGCTTCAACGCGCTGCTTTTGCAGGCTTTTCACGGTTTTTTCTTGTTGTTCACATAGGTTTAACGCGCACCATTCCGGCTGTGATTGAAGGTTGTATTCCGTTTACTGTTGTACCCTGGTTTGATGATGAAAAAACAAAAAACAGCGCAAATTCCCGAGACACAATCTTTACGATTTGACGATATGAAACCTGATAGACCAAAAACTTCACTTTCGGTTGAACAGGTTGCGTTCGTTTCGGATAAAACAAAGCGCGCTGTACTTTTGCTTGAAGAAGAACTCAAAACTTTGCAACAACTGCGTAAACAAGTGCAAGAATTGCGTTTAGAGCGTAATTCGATTTCAAATGAACTGCGTGAGATAAATAATAAGCTTGCAAGAATTGAACGTGAGGGCGCAACTTTTTACAATCGTGTCGATTCAATTTCGCAAGCGCTAAATGAACTAAGTTTTGAAAACGAAACAGTTGAAACCGTTACGAAGTATTTCTAAGAAACGCGATAAGCGGATAAGCCAATTTAAACATTTTGGCGGTTTTTGCGACAAAATTCTTTGCTTCAACATCTGATTCCGAAATTTCTCTGTTAATCACAACAAAACTCTTTAGCCGCAAATAATCTATCATTTCGTGGTCACGCGAAAATCCCTTTGGTGCGGTCTTTACGCGTTCACCTTCCAACTTTCCAAACACCTCAGTAAAACTTTTTGCGTTTACAATCCGCAAAAACTCTTCGGAATTTTTTACAATCGCATTACGAATTGAAAGCAATTGCATTGCCTGCGGCATATACACACCACAACCGATAAAATTGTCACCGGGTTCGATATTGACGTAATAAACCGGCGAAGAAATTGATTTTCCGCTCGCATTTATTGCCGCACCAAAGTTTGTTTTATACGGACTTTTGTCTTTTGAAAATCTAATATCACGATAGATTCTAAAAACAGCCTTTTGAGCATTTACGCCGGCAACGCTCGAATCAAATTCAGATACGCTCGCGATAAGTTTTTCCACAAACTGCGTAAATTCTTCACGTGCCGCAAGATATTCAATCTTGTGTGCATTAAACCATTCACGGTTGTTGTTTTTCTTTAGCTTCTTTAAGAAATTTATTACATCTTTCATAACAAGGGCTTTATGTATTGTTAACTTGTTTCACGACCAAAATTCATCAACCGTAAACTTATCAAAATCACAATTATCGTAATGCCGACATCCGCAAAAATAGCCAAAGGAAGCGTGCCGAGCCCAAAGATAGCAAGCAAAACAACTACAAGTTTTGTAACAATCGCAAGCGCGGTATTAAACCGAATTGTGGAAACGGTTTTTCTACCCAGCCGAATTAAGAACGAAATCAATAAAAGTTTGTCGTTTAATATTGCAACATCTGAAATTTCGATTGCGGTATCGCTTCCCGCCGCCCCCATAGAAATTCCCAAGCTTGAGGCGGCAAGCGCAGGCGCATCATTTACGCCGTCTCCCACCATTCCCACAGCGCCGTATTCTTCAATCAATTTCTTAATTTCGCGTGATTTTTCTTCCGGCAGAAGTTCTGCGCGCACATCTGTAATGCCCAATTTCTTTCCGATATGTGCTGCCGGAGCGCGGTTATCGCCCGTCAACATCACGGGAATTACACCGATGGATTTCAGCGCGTTTACGGCTTCAATGCTCTCAGCTTTCAATTCATCTTCCAACGCAATTATGCCTTTAACCTCTGTGTCGGAGCTTGCAATTATTGAGCTCTTCCCCTGCCCGTTTAATCGATCGACAATAGAAATCACTTCATCGCGAACATTATGTTCTTCCGAAACAAACGGTAATTTACCAATGCAATAATGCGAATCATAGCAAACAACGCAGTTTGCCCTTACGCCCTTTCCCGTTACCGCTTCAAAGTTCTTTGCTTCATGTAGTTTAATACCTTCCGTGCGTGCCGCATCTGTGATTGCGCGTGCAAAGGGATGCTCTGAATGAATTTCAATTCCGCCAACGCAACCCAGAAGTTCTTCGCGCGTAATTTTTCCAAACGGAACAACATCGGTAACCAAAGGTTTACCGTAAGTTAATGTGCGGGTCTTATCTATTCCTATTGCTTTTAGATTCGCTGCCGCTTCAATTGCCTTACCACCCTTTATCAAAATACCCTTTTTTGAAGCCGCGCCAACGGCGCTATAAATTGAAATCGGCGTTGAGATTACAAGCGCACACGGGCAAGCGATAACAAGTAACGTTAATGCTTCAAGCAGCCACGGCTGAAACGGCATTCCTAACAAAAACACGGGAACCACCACCAACAGAATTGCCAGCACAATGACGGCGGGTGTATACCGCTTTGAAAACTTTTCAATAAACCTTTGAGTTTTCGCCTTTTCCTTTGTTGCTTGAAACGTTGTTTCAACAATCTTTGCAAGCGTAGAATCTGATGCAGGCTTTGTTACACGCGCTTCAAGGTAACCTTGCAAATTGGTTGTTCCAGCAAATAAGGGGTCACCGGGAGCTTTGTCCGCCGGAATTGGTTCGCCGGTGATTGTTGCTTCATCTACCGAAGAATTTCCGGATACTACTTCGGCATCCGCCGGTACGAGATCAGCCGGGCGCAAAATAACTGTATCACCCGGCTCAAGTTCTGCAATCGGAACCGTAACTTCCAACCCGTCGCGCTTTATGTTTGCCCGTTTAGGCGCGCTTTCCAAAAGCGCCTCCAGTGAACTTTTGCTTGCTTCTATTCCATACGCTTCCAGACGTTCACCCAAAGAAAATAGAACTATTACAACTGCCGCCTCAACATATTCACCCAAATAAAACGCGCCAACAACGGCAATAAGCATCAAGAGCTTTATACTGCTGAAATTTAGCTTTAGCAGAGCACGAATTCCGCCCAAAAGGGTTTCGTGTCCAACCGCAACAATTATTGCGGCAAAAAACAACCCTGCGAACCAACCATGCAATTCAGCACCTGAAAGCGAAAGAATTTCAAAAAAGACAACCACCAAAACGCTAGCGATTAACCAACGAAACTTTGTATCTTCTAAAAGCCCATAGCGTGAATTCCTAGGTTGAATTTTGTAAGACTTATCCATGTTTTAAATGTTCGAGCCCCCGCTTGTAGAGATCGCTAATGTGCTTGTCATCTAAAGTGTAATAAACTATTCGCCCTTCCTTGCGCGATTTTACAATCCGCTGATTGCGCATCAAACGAAGCTGATGCGATATCGCACTTTGGCTGATTCCCAAAAGTGCTGCAATATCACAAACGCATAGTTCCGTTCGCACAAGTGCCGAAATGATTCTTAGGCGCGTGGGGTCAGCCAAAGCCTGAAAAGTGCGCGCAAGTTCGGTTGAATCCAACCCGTTTAAGAGCCTTTTTTCCGCGCGCAAAACTTTATCTTTGTGTATGAATTCTTCGGCACATTCCGCAAACTGTTTCTTCATAATTTAATTTATATGCCTGCATATATGAGCAGGTATTCATATATTAAAATAGCAAACTTCGTGCGTAATGCAAATGTATGAAATAGAACTAGGTCGCATTCCGCCCCTGTTTACGTGATGTGTAAAACATTCGTGTGTTTTTGGCAGCCTAAGCAAGTAGCGCAAACTTACTGAATTCTTACCACAAACGAAACATCGCCTTCATTGTTAGGGGATGTGTTTGGAAGTGAACCCGAACTGATGCGCCAACGTACACCCTTGACATTTCGATCGTATCCGGAAATTGCACCGCCGCCGCCGCTCATCGGGGAATATGTCCATGTAGCCGATGAAGGATTTAGCGGGTCAAAATCGTTTGAATACTCAATCACTACGGTTAATCCGGTTGTTGCGGTATTTACGGCGGCACTACCGAGTTTGAAATCGGTAAACTTCGGTACGCGGTCAAATACAATCAAATTCAATGCATCAGATGTGCCGGTATTTTTGAATTTTATTTTGTATTCAAGATCAGTGCCTGGAACTTGTGCAGCCGTGGTGCAATCCGTTGGCAAAATGCAATCCTTTGTCAAAACCACAATCGGCACGCTGGCGATTGTAAAGACCGTAGGATCAACGCTTGCGTTTATTACTTGTGCAACGCTGCCCGCAGCGATTGCAAAATTATACGGGGCAGCTTGAAGTGCGGATGAAATATCAGCAGTTTTGCCTGCGTTATCCGAAAGGACCGCTGCTGATAAATTATCGCTTGACGCACTTGTTTGATTGGAAATCGCCCCTGTTTTGCCGGAATCGATTGTTGCGGGAATCGTAATTGTTACCGTTCCCTGCGCACCTAACCGGGCGCCACCATCAAGCAAGTTGCTCACGGCACCTGTTGCTGCGCCGGTATAAGCGGCGTTTTTTGCAACCGATGTGGTTGATCCCGTGGCTACAATGGTTTGTGCACCTGCCGAAGTAATTGTAAGCCCGCTCGGAAGCATATCGGAAACTTGAAAGTTTCGAACAAATCCAAGCCCCTGATTTGCATACCGAACTGTATATTCAACTGTGTCGCCGGGAGTTGGAATACTGTTGCCATCAGCATCATTCGTAAGTTTTATGGATTTGTAAGCCCCTACGTTCACAAGCGTTACGGGTGAAGCGCCCGGACAAGCTGCGCCATCTGAACGAGTTAACCCAGAAGCTGTTCCGATAATAGAATAAACCCCGCTTCCGGAACCATTTGTACCAACATCAACAACATATATCGCACCATTGCTGTTTTTAAGTACGTAGTAATTTCCGCTTGAATCGAACCAGTTTGAATCACCATCTGTAAAAGGTGTCGCCGAACCGAAGGCGGTAACGAGACCGGAACCCGGGTCAATTACATAAAGTGTGGAACCATTAGCCGCATAGATTTTTCCGTCGACGGGGTTGAATGCAAAATCGCTTACCGCAATCGATTGTGTCAACGTAATCAAAACCGCTGAAGGGGTTGCGCTTGTGACATCAATTTTATAAAGCGATGTGTTGCTTCCGCTCGGTTTTACGTAAAGAAAACCATCTGGACCAATATCGCCGGAATCGGTTACACCGGCAGGCAAACCCGCAACAATTGCAAGTTGAACTTCTGTACCGTCTGCACCGACCCTTATCAGCTTATTTCCATCTGCGATGCCGTATATGTAATTGTCCGCTCCGCGATAGCCAATGGCTTCTGTGCTAAAGCCATGGCTTAAATCGCCAATATCGGCATACGAAGCCGTTGACCCAAAATTGATGTTTGAAAGCTGCATAGCCCCGGCGGATGCATTTGAACGCACGAGGTAAAACTTGGCGTCACAACTAAATTTATCTTGTATTACGGCATCTATGGTTGGTGAAAATTCCGATGTTGCCCCCGAAAGTGTTGCAGTTGATGTAATAAAGGTTCCATCCACAACACCTGAAGGCACCGGAATTGAAAACGCAAATGCGGACATTCCCGTATTCACATTTCCATCCGGACCGGTTACCGCACATGTTCCCGAATCAAAATCGGAAACACCTTCGGTTTGAGTGGAAAGATACTTCATGCCTTCGCCGTAATCTCGTGAAGCGGTTCCGCCACCGGCAATCGCACGGTTTCCACCTGCTGCACCGCCTCCATCGGCAACGAATAATTCGATCTTCGAACCGGTTGGGGCGCATCCACGCACGAGCAAATTTCCGTTGACAAACGTTACGCCGGAAAATACGGGGAAATTTAGTTTTCCGTTTGGACCCGCATCCGAATCGTTAGCATCGTTGAGTGTGATTCCGTCATTAAGCAATGTACTTACGCCGAGGTCGATTCCAAGTCCTTTGTTATTGAATATACTGTTTTCCGAAATAACACTCGTCACCGTTGTTGCGTTACCGCCAACTCCCGAATCGTCGTGAGCTTCAGTAATAATATTTCGATAAACTGTTGTACCGGCACTACCATTTAACAAACGTATGTTGTTCCGCATAGCCTGTTTCAAAGTATTATTCGAAACCGTTGAAGTGCTTAACACTTCCAAATGCGATCCACCCGAAGTATCATACGTGCCGGAAAAATTTCGAAATAAGTTTCCTGTAATTACAGTGGGGGCTTGAATGGAAATTGTGTCGCCATCGGGGCGCCCGGAACCGTAAGCAGGTCCCATATTCGAAAATTCATTGTTGTTAATCGTGCTCGTGGCGGAACCAACAAGAATCAATACGTAAGGCGAATATCCGCCGAAATTGTTTTCATACAAAATCTGTCCGGATGAAGTAATTCCAGAATACGCGTTTTGTTCGGTCGCAACCGGTGCTGAACCATCTGCCATACCACCGATGATGTTTCCGGCAATCTTGCCCGAAACTCCCGAACTTACTATCCCAAATGACGAAGACCCGGAAGATGCGCCATAACCGGCAACGCCTCGTAAATCAAAGGCGTTCCCTACGAATCCAAACGCTGTCGAACCCGTTGATTTTAAGACAATTTCGGGACGTTCAATCTTGCTCAACGTTAAACCATCTACACCAACTGTTCCACCTGTTCCAATCAAACCGGCATTCGAATTTCCGATATTCGCAGTTTGCGTTCTACCATCTAATTTCGTATTTGCCCCAGTAATATTGAGTTTTACCGGAATTGATATAACCGCGGTTCCCGCATTTGCACCGCTACCGTTTAGCGCCGCGGCGGGTATCATAAATATCGAAACTTCATCATCTGTGGAGTAGTTTGAAGCCACCAATGCCGGCAGGTTCTGCGCTAAGCCGCTATTTGCGAGGGCATTGCTGTTTGCTATAAATTGCGCGAGCGAACCTTGCCCCGTAGAATTCGTATTTACAATCGTATCAAAATTATAACCAAAATCTGCATTGCTAATTCCACCTGAACCAAGGGAGACCGCAGCGATTGATTCCGGCGTAGTGGTGGCTGTTGTAAGACTCGAAAGTGTTGCGCTTGTTGTGTTTGAACCGGCATCGACCAAAGAAGGATTTTCGCCACCTACCATGTTTGTAACTTCTACGGTTGAACCGGATGTGCCGTTTGTTCTAAAAGTTTGAACCGGCAAAAGCGCCGTTGTGTAACCCGCGCGCGAAGATGTAACTGTGGAATTAACAACCCGTACAATATAGTCGCCCGTCGCAACGTGAAAATTATAGTTTCCGCTAGAATCGGTAATGGTTGATGATACAAAAGTTCCATTTGATTTATATAGCTCAACGCGGGCGTTTGGTCTGGCAATTCCGGCAGAAGCGGCAAAACTCCTTCCGCTACCACCACCGTAATTGACATCTTCAAACACCTTACCACTTATATCAGCAAGCACCGCAAGCGAATTTCGATTTACGGCAATGAAAGATGGATCAACTTCACCCGGCAAATTCATATCCAATCTCGTTGCCGTTGCCATAACAGCGGAACTTATTCCAAAATCTGATAGTTCAATCGTAACAGCGCGGAACGGAAGTTTAGTGTTTTTTACAATTGCCGCACCGTTGGATGTATCGAAGCGGTCATCCATAAAATTGCCGATAACAGGAAGATTACCGATTGCACCTGATGTTGCGGTTGCCAACAATGTTCCGCTGGAATTATACAACTTGAATGTAACAACTACGCTAGTAGTTGCCGCTGCGTTTGTATATAGAATATCCGGCACCCCGTCACCAACTGCTGCCGGATCAATAGTAGCTAGCGGAAAAGTAAATGTTCCGGTTACGTTGTTAGCAAACGTGCTTACATCCAGCCCTTTAATACCATCGGATACATACTGAACAACATTGCCGCTTGGCGTAGGATAGATTTGCCCTACTGCCACGTTTACATCTCCATCGGATGCCGCGCCCTGTCCCACATTACCCGCAGTAGCCCCCGAAGGAACCAATGCCGCCCAATCACTTACGGTAAATGCCGAGCCCGGACCGCCGGAGACTCCCGCAATCATGGAATTATTAACACCGGTCGAATACCAAGTAGTGCCTATTCGAAATGCAAGAAGATTATGATGATTGTTTGGTTGAGTTGTGGAAGGCGAACTAGATGTTGAAGCCCAGCCACCATTATAATCGGTAACTACTGCCGTTACAGTTTGCTGTGCAAAACCGCTTAGTGAAAGCAAAACAATGAGCAAAAATACTTTGATACCGGCGCGCAAAGCAAATAACGATGTATAAAACATTGATTTATCCCAAAGGTGGCGCGCCACTTCATCTGCAAATCCGACCCGCTATTTCCGGTATCGCATCTTTCAAATGCAGACTTTAGACGCGGAATATTATTTGAGGTTTATGGAAAAACTTTTTGCAACTTCACTAGGCGTAGGTTCGAATACAAGCTAACCTCATAGTTAGCCAAAGCCTATGAAATTTGCATATTGACCCTTCCCAAATGCTCTGGGTCAGTTCTATTTCCACAAAACCTAAAATGTAGTTTAACGTCAAATAGTTGTGGGGCGTTGCTCAGAATTCGAGCACTTCAATCATAGCCAACACTGTTTAAACTGTCAATCGTTCTTGTTCCCTTTTCTGGTTAGTGCAATTGTTTGCTAGTGAAGAACTAGTATTTGGCAGCGCAAAACGTGTTAACGTAAGTTCATTTGAGTAAATTCGCTTTTTCTTCTTTCTTTTCGGGAAACTGGAACATCACTGAGCGCAAATTGCCTCAGGAGGTCAGAATCAATCCGAAAAGGCGACACAGTGCTTTGGGTTCACGTGTTTCGATTTTCGAAGCCGGAGTGAATTGAAGGATTATGCCGGATTAATTAACATCTGTTGAGTTTCTAGGATTTCAACTACACTAAATACGCTAAAACTCTTTTGTTAAAGAGAAACCACGTGGAAGCTGGCATAAATATTGGTGGAGTCGAGGGGGATCGAACCCCTGACCTCATGACTGCCAGTCATGCGCTCTCCCAGCTGAGCTACGACCCCAAGTATCAAAACTTTGTTGAGAATAACATCATAAAAAGTTCGGTTCAACCGTTTATAGAATCAACTGTTGTGAGAACAAAATTTGAACAAGCCGTGACAATTTAGAAAAAAGGGAACGGTCTGTTGCATAACAAAACCATTCCCATTCATAACCCTTAGTATAGAATTATTCTCTTACCGGATTGCCATCCGCATCAAGAATTGTAATTTTATCGCCCCAGCCTTTTATCGAACGTAGTCCAGGTTCGATAGTTTTTCGATCGCCAACAACTAAAATCGCCATTTTATCCGGTGTAATATATTGGTTCGCAACACGATTTACATCCGCCAGCGTTACCTTTGCTATGTTCGCTGTGTAATTATCGAAATAGTTGTCCGGAAGCCCGTAAACCGCCAAATCCAAAAGCCTTCCGGAAATTTGTCGATTTGTTTCAACCGACCTTGGAAAGCCGCGAATCAAGCTTTGTTTTGCATAATCAAGTTCATCCTGCGAAATCGGAATCGCGCCCCGAATTCCGTTTAATTCTTTTAGGAATTCAATAACCGATTCTTTCGTAACCGCCGTTTGAACGCCTGCGGAAGCGGTAAAGGGACCCGCCCCGCGTCTTTCGGAAAAAGACGTGCGCGCGCCATATGTGTAGCCTTTATCTTCGCGCAAATTCATATTTACGCGTGCGGCGAACTGCCCGCCCAAAATTTGATTCATAACCAAAACCGGAAATTCATCAGGGCTGTCTTGTGCGATTCCAACTTGACCGATTCTGAGTTCACTTTGAGCCGCACCGGGTTTATCAACAAGATAAATGCCGGGCTTATCAAATGGTTTCGTTTCCACAACCGTGGAAGCCGGAACCTCGGCAGCTTTCCATGCGCCAAAAGCTTTTTCAAGTTTTGGCATCAACGAGTTTTTATCGGTATCGCCAACAACAATCAATATCGAATTATTCGGGCGATAGTATTCGTTGTAAAAAGCAACAAGGTCGTCGCGTTTCAATGCGGAAACACTTTGTTCATCTCCATCAAGCGGACGCCCGTATGGATGATCCTCACCATATAAAACCTTGCCGTAAACGCTTGAAGCAATTGCCGTTGGGCTTTCTTTCATTTGTTTGAAGCCAAGCATTGCACGTCGTTTCACGGTCGTTAGTTCGTCCTCCGGAAAACTTGGGTTTAGAACCACGTCCGAATAAATCGAAAGAGATTCATCCAAATCCTTCGTAAGCGTATCGAGCGTTACGGATGAAGCATCCCAGCCGGAAGATGTACGTAGCGAAATACCCAAATCCTGCGCGGCATTTGCAATATCCAATGCACTTCGGGTCGTGGTGCCTTTATCCAGCATATTCGATGTGTAATCCGAAAGCCCTTCTTTTCCCTTTGGATTTACATCACCACCGGTTTTAATAATCAAAGACATTGAAACAATCGGCAATTCTTTTTGAGGAACAAACCAAACATCCAAGCCGTTTGAAAGTTTTGCCTTTTCGATTTTTGGAATCTTTAATGCCGGGTCTGCTCCCGGTTTTGGAAGATTTTTAGAATAATCAACCTTGTCTTTTTTCTTATCGGCTACTGCCGCATCTTCTGAACCATCACTTACAGAAGTTGGACGATTGCTCAAATTATTGGTTGGTGCGCCTTGATTTTTTCCGGGAACAAACGACATCACAAGTCTGTTGCCGTCAAGATATTGTTTAGCAACACGCGAAACGTCTTGTGGTGTTACCGCGCGATATTTGGAAAGTTCGGAAACAAATGTATCGGGATTGTTTTGGTAAACCAAGTTTCCGTTCATTTGGTCTGCCTTTCCCAAAACCGTTTGTAAGCCAAAAACAAAGCCCGATTCATACGCCATTTTTGCGCGTTTTACTTCTTCATCACTTGGCGGTGTGTTTTTGATTTGTTCGATTTCTGCAAGAATAGTTTTCTCAATTTCATCCACCGATTGTTTCGGGCGCGCAGTGGCAACCACCATAAAGTTACCATCCAGCTCACGCGTTGAATTTGACGCGAATACGTTTTGAACAACAGGGTTGTCATAAACAAGCTTCTTCTGTAAACGCGAACCGCGCCCACTTGAAAGTATGCTTGCCAAGATGTCCAACGCCGGTTCATCGGCACTTCTTGCAGGGCTGGTGTGCCAAACTATATATCTTCGTTCCAGCGTAACCGCATCTTCAAAGGTTTTTCGAATTTCGCCGTTAATCTTTGGTTTTGCAGGGTTTGGACGGTCAATTTTTACGCCTCGCGGAATTGGTTCAAAATATTTCTTAACGTATTGCTTTGCGATTTTGGGGTCGAAATCACCCGCGATTACGAGCGAAGCATTATTTGGAGCATAGTATTTTCTAAAAAACGCTTTTACATCATCCATCGAAGCATTTGACAGATCTTCCAACGAACCTATTGTTGTCCAATGATAAGGATGATTAGCCGGGTAAATAAGCTCTGAGATCTTTTCATACGCCGTTCCGTAAGGACGATTGTCGTAACTTTGTCTTCGTTCGTTCTTTACGACATCACGCTGGTTATTAAGTTTTTCCATCGTCATGGCAGGAAGAAGGTTGCCCATCCTGTCTGATTCCATAAAGAGCGCCAGTTCAAGAAAATTTGAGGGTACAACTTCAAAATAATTTGTGCGGTCTGAATTTGTTGAACCGTTTATGTTCGCACCGGCTTTTTGAAGCGGACCGAAGTATTCATCGTTATAATTTTCTGAACCTTGAAACATCATATGCTCAAATAAATGCGCAAAGCCTGTTTTTCCCGGAACTTCGTTCTTTGAACCTACGTGGTACCACACATTCACGGCAACAATGGGTGTAGATTTATCCTGATGCAGAACTACCCTCAACCCATTCTTTAACGTAAACTCTTCATATTTTAACTTTGGAAGTTCTTCGTTTTTTTGAGCCATAACATTGCCGGCAATAAAAGTCGTTAAAAGAAACATAAATGCGTAACAAACTCGCTTCATCCTAATCTTCTCCCTAATTTGGTGATTATACGTATTTTGAGAAATTATACGCATATATCCGAAAAATGTTCTAATGTTAAAAGGATACTACAGATCAAAAAAGACGACGATTCTTGCGAAGTATAGAAATCATGTAAACGATAAAAAGCGAGGTTGATGAAAGCGCCGATAGCAAACAATACTGACAAAAAGAACCTATTACGAAAGCCTGTAAGTAAACAAGCCAAACCGAAAAAAGAAACATTACAAGCGAAACAAGCCCGAAAACAATCCACAATTTTAAGTTTCCAAAGTAAACAAACAACGCAACGCTAAAGGCAACAAAATATGCAAGTGCACCAAATGCAGCGGTTGGGATGCCGAAAATTTCCGAATACGAACTTGTTAAAACAGTTTCGCAACCGGAAACAACACTACACGGAACCGCGGTGCCGGAAAAATGCTTTGCTGTAAGATAGGCGGAATCAGCCAAGCCTATTAATGCAATTACAGCCGCAATCACAGAATAAATCGCGGCTGGTTTTTGGTTTTGATTGCTTTGTTCCACTATTTATTCTTCGGTGCGCCTTCCGCATTTGAATTGGAACTTTCGGTTTGGGAGCTGGAATTCGTTTCTTTGGTTGCCGAATTACCGTTCGAATCAGACGCAGATTTATCATCTGGCTTTTCGAATTTCGCCAATTCTTTATCAATCAAGCCACTCAACCCTTCAACGGTTATCTGGCTGTTTGGAATCAACCTACCATTTATAAATACTGAGGGCGTTGTGTTAATGCCGATTGCGTTTCCGCGTTTCATATCTTCATCAACACGGTTTTTCGCCGCAAGCCCGAGCGAATCGCTTGAATACTTATCCATATCTATTCCAAGCGTTTTTGCATATTCATCAAATTTCGGACGCGGATTTTGATCGAATTCCCAATTTTGTTGGTTTGAAAACACAATATTCTGCATCTCCCAAAACTTGCCCTGCATTCCCGCGGCTTCCACCGCCACTGCGGCATTATAAGAGTTTTGGTGGTTTTGAATCAGCGGATAGTTCCGGAAAATAAACTTAACGCGTTCGCCGTATTTTGAAACAACTTCATTTATAACCGGATATGCTCCCGCACACCCGCCGCATTGATAATCTGCAAATTCTTCAACAACAACCGATGCGGTTGCACTTCCCTTAAATCTTTCGGGCATCGCACCGGGAGGCGCATTTGTATAAGTTTGATTTGGCGTAGCCGAAGTTTGCGCATTTGTATTTGTGTCAGTTCCTTCGGTTCCGCCGGATTTTGTGATAAACCATATTCCCAAAGCAGTTAGCAAAAATATTGCTCCGATGATTATAAAAGGAGTCAACTTGCTACCCGGTTTCTGTTGCTTACCCTTCTTTGTATCGCTTTCCTTTGTATTATTCGCCATTTGTTACCCTGTGTTTTTAAGACGTGTTGAACCGATTGTTTTATTGCCGGCTGCCTCTATTGTTTCTTTTACCTTCGTATAAATTCCCTCGGAATTCAATCCAAACTGAGATTTTAGAAATGCGGGCTCGCCATGCGGCACGATGGTATCGGAAACGCCCATGCGCACCACCTTTACGGTTTCAAGCACCCCGTTTTCTTCCAGCAATTCCATAACGGCGGCGCCGAAACCACCCGCCAAATATGCTTCTTCAACCGTTAGAATTATGCCAAATTTCTTTGCGAAATCCAGAATCAAGCCCTCATCTAACGGTTTTACAAAACGCGCATTCACAACTGTTGCGGTAATTCCTTTTTTCGCAAGCAATTCCGCGGCTTCAAGGGATGGATTTACCATCGCTCCGTATGCCAAAATCGCAACATCGTTGCCCTCGCGCAAAACCTCAGCCTTTCCTATTTCCAAATGTTGAGGCTCTTTATCTAGCGATTTACCAACGCCTGCACCGCGCGGATACCGAATTGCAGAAGGTCCGTCGTAATCAATTCCTGTAACCAACATATCGCGAAGTTCGGCTTCATCTTTCGGCGCCATAAGTACGATATTTGGATAGCACCGCAAATATGCGATATCCAACAACCCGTGGTGTGTGGGACCATCTGCTCCAACCAGCCCGGCACGATCCATCGCAAATGTTACGTTAAGATTTTGCAAACAAACATCGTGAATAATCTGATCGAACCCGCGTTGCAGAAACGTGGAATAAACAGCCGCAACAGGCTTCAAACCCTCAGTAGCCATTCCGGCGGCAAACGTAACCGCATGTTGTTCGGCAATTCCTACGTCAAACGCCCGCTCCGGAAAGCGTTCTAAAACTTTGTCCACGCCGGTACCATCAGGCATTGCAGCCGTTATTGCAACAATTTTTTCGTCTTTGTTCATCAGTTCACACATTGTTTCTCCAAAAACGGATGTGTAACTGGGTGGCTCAGTAGCAGAGGATTTAATCGCTTTCCCGGTGTTGATATCAAATGGTCCTGTTGCGTGCCATGCGTAATAATTTTCTTCAGGCGAAGGATATCCCTTTCCTTTTTTTGTGAGCGCGTGAACAATTACCGGACCATCATCAACCTTTTTTGCCGCTTCAAGTGCCCTTACAAGCATCGGAACATTGTGTCCGTCAACATACCCGATGTATTTAAAGCCCAACTCATTTACCAATGCACCCGGTAAAACCGCCGCGGCGATTGCATCCTTAAAAGATTTCGCCGCGCGTCGCAAACTTTGTCCTACACCCGGAACCGAATCAAGCGTGTCACCAATCTCTTCTTTAATCGATTGATAACTTTGCGCCCCCTTTATTCTGTTTAGGTACCGTGTGATTGCCCCAACCGCGGGCGCAATTGCCATATCGTTATCGTTTAAAATAACTATTAATCGCGACTTCAAATGTCCGGCTTGGTTAATCGCTTCCATCGCCATTCCACCCGCGAGCGAAGAATCGCCGATTAATGCACAAACGTGAAAATCTTCATTCTTCTTATCACGGGCAATTGCCATTCCGAGCGCAGCCGAAAGTGATGTGGATGCGTGTCCGGCGCCAAAGGTATCGTATTCTGATTCATCACGCTTAAGAAACGGGCTTAAGCCACCATATTGTTTGATGGTGTGCATCTGATCCCGCCTGCCGGTAAGAATCTTGTGGGCATAAGCTTGGTGTCCAACATCCCAAACCAGTTTGTCGGTTGGCGTGTCAAAGGCATAGTGCATTGCCACCGCTAGTTCCACTGCGCCTAAAGATGCACCCGTGTGTCCGCCAATTCGTGAGCACGTTTCTAATATGTATTGCCGAACCTCGTCAGCGACTTCTTGCAAATCTTCAACCTTTAGTTGGCGAAGGTCGTTCGGCGTATTAATTTCTGAAAGAAAACGCATAAGAATTCTAAAGCTAACAAATTTTATATTGCTAAAAAGCAAATGTTAAATGCCTAATCAAAGTTTTGCGAAGTTTTTTTTAGACCAAAACCAAAAACTGTTCGTCTAAGTAGTTGTTGGTAACCTTTACGGGTCTTAATAAGAAAGTTTAAGAGGTATTGAATATTATGAAATTTGATTGGAAGAAGTTTGCAACCTTGTTTGCATTGGTTTTTACATTTGGCTTGGTTTCGGAAAACGCTTTTGGGCAAACAACACAACCCGAGACAACCAATAAAGATAAAGTTCAACAACGTGGCGGAAAGAAAAAGGGAATGCGAGGCGATTCCCGTCAAGGAATGCGTGGACATAACTCAATGTTTGAGGATTTGGATTTAACCGATGCGCAAAAAGCTCAAATTCAAAAGATTATGCAGGACAACCGCGAAGCTCAGAAAAAGCAATCTGCAGAAAATAAAGATGAGATGCGCGAATTGATGGCTGCAAAACGAAGTGGTTTGCTGACTAGTGCACAGGAAGCGCGCCTGAAGGCAATAGGCGACGAACGGAAAGCAAACATGGAACGCATACACAACCAGATTATGGACGTTCTAACTGCTGAACAAAAAGCAAAATTTGAAGCAAAGCAAGCTGAGATGAAAGCAAAAATGCAAGAACGCCAAAAGATGAGACAGGAAAGGCAAGAAGGTAAAAGCAAGGCTACAAAAGCAGTAAAGGCAACTACTTCAAACTAGATTTATCCGGCGCAACATCCGGTTAAATACGAAGGAACTAATGCATACAGATTCTCCTTCGCTGATAGAAAGAAATACGGCTTCGTAAACCGGAGCCGTATTTCTATATCTGTGTACACATATATAATTTGGCTACAACTTGTTCAACGCTTGTGCGATATCCGCCAAAAGATCGGCTTCATCTTCAATTCCAATTGAAAGGCGAAGCAACCCATCCGTTACGCCTGCAGCGATTCTTTCTTCGCGCGCAATTGCCGCGTGCGTCATACCCGCAGAGTGCTGAACCAAAGACTCCACGCCACCCAACGAGGTTGCAACCGAAAAAATTTCTAAGGAATTTGCAAATTTTACCGCGGATTCATAATCGCCAAAATCAACTGAAAGCATTCCGCCAAAACCAATCATCTGCTTCTTGGCAATTTCGAAATTTCGGTGTGTGTCCAAACCCGGGTAATAAACTGTTTTCACACGCGAATCATATACCAACATATTCGCAATAGCATATGCGTTTGAATTATGTTGCTTCATTCGAAGCGCCAGCGTCTTTATTCCACGCATTAGCAACCAAGCGGTTTGCGGTGATAAAGCTCCGCCATTGAGTTTCACGCTTGAATCGAATACCGCATTCATTAACTCTTGGTTTCCCGCCAAAACTCCGGCAGAAAGATCGCTGTGTCCGCCCAGGTATTTGGTTGCACTGTGCATAACAATATCGGCACCCATCTGAAGCGGATTTTGATTAAAAGGAGAAGCGAAAGTGTTATCGATAACCGAAACAGCACCGCATTCACGCGCGATTTGAGCCACGGCGGTTATATCGGTTATCTGTAAAAGCGGGTTCGAAGGCGTTTCTATCCAAACCAACTTTGTTTCATTTCTTACGGCATTTGCGTAATTAATTGCGTCTTCTGCATCCACAAAGGTAACTTCGATACCGAAATGCGAACTAAGATATTTTAAAAGGTTCGTTGTTGCCGAATACATTGATGCTGGCGCAACTATATGGTCGCCTGCGGAAAGGAACGCAAAAAGCACGGCAGAAATAGCTGCCATTCCGCTGCCGAAAGCAAGCGCCGCTTCTGCGTGTTCAAGGTTTGCAATGGTCTTTTCGAGTGCAGCTTGTGTTGGATTTCCAAGCCTACCGTAGAAAAAGCCGGGCGCTTGAAAATTGTGAATTTTCGCCCCCATTTCAATGTCGGGTAGTGCAAAAACGCTTGCGTTATATATCGGTACTGAAACCGAAGGTTCGCCTTCGCTTCGGTCTGCATGAACCACACGAGTAAATATTGATAACTTCTTCATTTAATTTAAGATAATTTAAGAACCTTTTATTGCTGTTGCAAACTCATTTTGTCGAGTTCACTGAAGCTCAGATCTGTAATCGCGAATTTTTCCCAATCTTTGTGGTCAAAATGCCACCATTCGTTTTGATTTACCGAAAAGCCTTCGGCTTCCATAGACCTTCGCAGAAAATCTCTATTAAATGTTTCGGTTTCGGTGCCACCGGTAAAATCCGGCGAAGCCCTTTCATTAAACTCATCAAAATCGGACGGCATCTCACAAAGATCGCCGGATTGAAGATAGAACATACTTAAATCAACGGCGCACCCCCGGTTGTGCCGAGAACCTTCCGCGGGATCTGCGACAAATTTTCGTTGTTGTTCAGAAACAACTTCCCAAAACAGTTTTGTTACTGACCACGGTCTATATCCATCAAACACCACAATTCCGAAACCTGCGTTGCGAATATTTTTGTGTACTCGTATAAGTGCTGTCGCTGCAACAGATTGAAGAAATGCACGCGGTTCATTATATACGGGTTTTCCGACAAAATTATCTTCGCGCGCGTAGCGAATATCCAACTTTATCGAATTATCCAATTTAATAAGTTCTTGCAAATTTCCTCCTTCAACCGCGTTTCATATTTGAACCGAAATAAACTAAGTACGCAAGCGCAACAAATTACAAATATTTATTGAAATTACGTTTCATTAGCTCTTGAGTTCAAGCAAACTTGATGCTATTCTTTTACCTTAAATGGAAAGGAAAACAGGAAAATTTGTTATATGGGTTAAGCGTTTCGGCGTTGCCGGTTTTGTCTTTTTCTTGGTAAAAGGACTTCTCTGGTTAATAGTTCCCGGAATCTTAATTTGGCTCGGCTATTCGCTTTGATCAATTGGCGGCGGCGGTGGTGGCAAGAGTTTGTCGTTTAAATTTTCGTCGCTCTTTTTCGGCTCATCCACGACCTCATCGTCATCCAAAATTATCACTTCGGAACCATATTTTTGATAATCTTTAAATAAAATTTGATTCTTCGTTTCGTATTCTTTGCCATCCTGTCTGCTGGTTAGGCGCACTTCTGAATCAGAAGGCAACAGATAGGCTTCATCGTTTATTTTTACCCAGCCGTAATCAATTATCCTTTTTGCCGAAGTCACAGGGAAATCAATCGGAATATCAGTCGCCGTACTTTCGATTCTTAAAACGCGTGCCTTATCACGATCAATCCAAATTTTTCCGCGCATGCCTGCAGTTGTTGTGCGCGAAACAAGTTGTTGTGAAGTAATGGTTTCGCGTGCCTTTTCACGTTGAATTGAAAAATCAAAAATAACGGCGCGCTTTCCGCCTATTGAATCGGTATCAAGCACTTCAAATTTGGTATCACTTTCGGGCTTAAATATAGTCGCAAGCACGGTTACAAATTCGCCGGTTGAGCTTGTACCCTGCAAGTTTGAATAACTTCGAGTATATTTCGGATCGGGCTGGCGAATTCCGTTTACCGATAGCACTTTGTATTCTTCTTCACCTTTGGCTAGATAGCTAACGCCAACGATTAGATGATCGATTGAGCGAAAATTATTGGTGCCCGCGTATGCGATTCCCCGTCTAACCAGCTGCTTTACAACAAAATCGGGCATTTCATCAACTGCCGAAAGTGTGTTTTCACGAGTTTTTTCAAGCAGCGCCGAAGCTTCAACCACATTTGGTCTCTTGGCGGCTTCAGGATTTTCACGTCTGCGATTTGCTTCTTCAAGTGCGCGCTTCAATTCTTGATCGTTTTTTGATTTCGAAGTTGTAAGGCTTCGGATACCGGACGAAAGCTTGAAACCAATTCCTCGCGTTCTTATTTCTTGAATTAAACTGTCTTTGCTTGCGGGATCGGAATCAAGTTTATAAAGCATTTTTACATATTCCGCCTGCGAAATCGGCGTTTCTGTCTGGGCATATGCCGCAAACGAAATGACCAAAACAATTACGACCAAAAGTATTGATTTCATATCTATTTATTGATGACAAACCCAATTATACCGTTGTACCAAACTACGGCGAATATATGCCAAACGAATTTAGTTTGCATCAATTAACAATTCAAGTAAGAAAGTTGTTAGTATAAAGAAAGCCTCACTGCTGGATTACAATCGCAAAACGCCGTAAGGTTTTAGAAATGGTATTAAAACGACGATATAAAACGCGTGTTCGTTTGATGCGCCGAAAATTACACGCCGCAAATATCGAGTTTCTTAGAATATTCATTAAGCTCGTTCCTTCCGAAAACCAACGGGTATTCGGGTTAACAATTGCCATCGGATTAATTTGCGGTTTGGTTGCCGTCGCTTTTCAGCTTTTTATCAGTACGCTATCTGCGTTTTTGATAGATGCCGCTGTATCCACTGAAATTAGCTGGTGGCTGGTGTTCGTGATAATTATTCCGACTTTAGGTGGCTTGATTTCAGGCTGGATGCTTTTTAAGTATGTTCCGGATGCGCGCGGTAGTGGCATTCCGGAAGTAAAGGTGGCATTTGCCGTAAAAGGCGGCAGAATCCCTTTCAGAGTAATTATCGGAAAATTTTTTATAAGCGGCTTTCAAATAGCAACGGGCGCGAGTTTAGGACGAGAGGGTCCAACGGTGCAGATAAGCTCCGGGATTGCGTCGTTTTTCGGGAAAGCTGCGGCACTTTCACGCATAAATTTAACGCGCTTGCTTCCCGTGGGTGCGGCAGCCGGAATTGCGGCGGCATTCAACGCGCCGATTGCGGCGGTGATTTTTACAATTGAAGAAGTAGTAGGTGATTTAGATGAAACAATACTTTCGGGTGTAGTTGTCGCCGCGGCACTTGCTGCCGTTGTTGAACGCAGCGTGCTTGGCGAACACCCCGTGTTTAACGTTCCGCAAAATTACGGGCTTGATCACGCATCATCGCTCTTCTTTTACGGTTTGCTCGGGTTGGCTGCCGCCGGCATTTCGTTTTTGTTTACCGAATCATTGCTTTACTTACGCAGAAAGTTTAAAGAAATGAAGAAAGTGCCTGTTTGGGCGCGTCCTTCAATCGGCGGATTTATGACGGGTGTTTTTGCCTTAATCGCGCTGTTGTTCTTCAACACATACGGGGTGGCAGGCGGCGGTTATGACACCTTAACAATGGGACTTTCAGGCGATTTGACGTTAAAGGTTATGCTCGCGCTTTGCTTTTTGAAACTTGGTGCCACCGTGTTTTCATATGCAAGCGGCGGTGCCGGAGGAATTTTCGCGCCGGTGTTGTTTATAGGTGCGATGCTTGGTGGCGTATTTGGATTTGCCGATATTGCCGCGCTAGGGCACAACGAACACGAACTCGGTGCGTTTGCGCTCGTAGGAATGGGGGCTGTTTTCGCCGGTGTTGTCCGCGCGCCAATCACATCAGTTGTTATTATTTTTGAGATGACCGGTGCGTATTCGTTAATTTTGCCATTGATGCTTGCAAATGCCATTTCTTATTTGATCACTTCGCGTTATCAGCCCGTACCGATCTATGAAGCACTACTTGAACAAGACAAAATTAAATTGCCAAAGCGTGATAAAGCCAACAAAGCGCTTGAAAACATACTTGTTTCGCAGGCGATGCAACCTGAACCTGTTTCACTTATTAACGAAATGACTATCGGCGAAGCTGTAAACTTTGTAAAGTCAAAAATTTACAGCTCATTTCCTGTAATAAACAAGAACGGTCGATATGTGGGTGTAATCAGCGAAAGCAGATTGCGACTTCTTCTTGCGGAAGGTAGCCAAGATATTCCGATTTCCAAATTTCTTGACGCAAGACCGTATGTGTTGGAAGAATCAACATTGCTTGATGCCGTTGAAAGAATGCACAACATACATCGCAGACAAATTGCAGTTGTAAATTCAAAGGCTGACCGAAGACTCGTAGGGCTTTTATCGATGACGGATATTGTGCTAAAACAAACCGAAGGCAAATTGAGCGATGATGTCGAAATTACAAAGATGCCCGAACTTGCCGAAGAAACTGAAACGTTGGGCGCTACCGACGATGTTAAGAATTAGCAAATTTGTAGTATAGTTTGTTACGGTAATTTTTTTAGATGAAATTAACAACTGAACATAAGGAACCGATTATTATATCTTGCAGGGACTTCGGAAAATAAAACTCCGGCAGCATGATTAACTGTGAAAGTCCCAAGTCTGAAAAACGGCTTGGGGCTTTTTCAATTGAGCAATTCAACGTAAGCCATTAGAATTATCGTTTCCTATTTGATTGAAATTCTATATAACTATGACGGAACCCGTGAAATTAAAAGACACAATAAATCTGCCGAAAACAAATTTTTCGCAGAAGGCAAACCTAACGCAAAGCGAACCCGCACGTTTGAAAAGGTGGGACGAAATTGCGCTGTACGAAAAAATTCGCGAATCGCGTAAAGGCAAAGAGAAATTTATTTTGCATGATGGTCCGCCCTATGCAAACGACAACATTCATATCGGCACGGCGCTTAATAAAATTCTGAAAGATTTTATTGTGAAATCAGCCACTATGCGCGGATATGATTCGCCTTACGTACCCGGCTATGATTGCCACGGACTTCCGATAGAAAAATATGTGGAAAAAGATTTGGCGAAGAAAGGAAAGAACAAGAACGATTTGCCGGTCGGCACATTCAGAAGGATATGTCGCGAACATGCAGCCAAGGCGCTTAAGGCGCAAACGGCTGATTTTCAACGAATCGGTGTACTTGGCGAATGGAACAACCCATATCTTACGATGTCGCACGAATATGAATCCGCAACGGCACGTTTGTTTGGAAAGTATCTGGAACGCGGAATGGTTTATAAGGGTTTGCGTCCGGTTTATTGGTGCGTGCACGATCAAACCGCACTTGCCGAGGCTGAGGTTGAATATCAGGAACACACTTCGCCTTCAATATATGTAAAATTTCCGTTAAAAAGTGCTCCGGAAGAGATTGATTCGGCACTAACGGGGCGAAACGTTTATCTAATAATTTGGACAACAACCCCTTGGACACTTCCGGCAAACTTGGGAATTACCGTGCATCCGGAATATGAATATTCTGCGGTAGAAGTGGGCGATGATGTCTTTATCGTGGCAACCGAATTGGTGAAACAATTGGCAGAAACCATTGATAAAGCGGAACTTAAGGAAATTGCAAAATTTAAGGGCGCAAAGCTTGATAGGCTTGAAGCCAAACACGCTTGGCTTGACCGCACATCCCTTTTAATGAATGGCGAACACGTCACATTAGGTGAAGCGGATGCGGAAACCGAACTAGATGTGCGCGATGCCGACACAAAGTCTTCAAAAGCAGGAACGGGATTGGTACACACTGCCCCCGGGCACGGACATGATGACTTTGTAATCGGAAAGGAATACGGGCTTGAGGTGTATTGTCCGGTTGATAATGGCGGAAGATTTACTGATGAAGTTGCACGGTTTGCCGGCGAACAGGTTTTTGAAGCAAACGCGAAAATCGTTGAAATGTTGCGTGAAACCGGTGCGCTGGTTTACACGGAAGATTATCTTCACCGTTATCCGCATTGTTGGCGGTGCAAAAATCCCGTGATTTTTCGCGCGACGCCGCAATGGTTTGTTTCAATGGATGCGAAAGCCGTTACGGGTAAGAATGCTTCCCTGCGCGAAAATGCGTTTGAGCAAATTAAGAATGTAAACTGGCATCCGAGTTGGGGCGAAAACCGTATGGAAAATATGTTCAAAGGGCGTCCTGATTGGTGCGTTTCGCGGCAACGAACATGGGGGGTTCCAATTCCGGTTTTTTACTGCAATGGTTGCGATGAAGAAGTTGCGAACGTAAATGTAATTGACCGTGTGGCGGATATTTTTCTTGAAGAATCGTCTGATGCTTGGTACAACCGCGAAGCTATAGACCTGCTGCCCGAAGGTTATAAATGCGCAAAATGCGGAGGAAGCGAATTCGGAAAAGAAACAGATATATTAGATGTTTGGTTTGATTCCGGCTCTTCCTGCGTGGCGGTTTTGCAAACTCGTGGCGAGTTGCAGTTTCCGGCAGACGTTTACTTCGAAGGCGGAGATCAATATCGCGGTTGGTTTAATTCTTCGTTGCTTTGCGGGTTGGCGTCAAACGATGTTCCACCATATAAAAACGTCTTAACACACGGATGGGTTGTTGATGGAGAAGGTAAAAAGCAATCAAAATCAATTGGAAATGTTACCGCGCCAAAGGAAATAATTGATGCATCCGGAGCAGAAATATTGAGACTTTGGGCGGCAGCGGTTGATTATACTGAAGATGTACGCTGCTCAGATGAGATTTTGGAACGCATAGTTGATGCATACAGAAAGTTCCGCAATACCTTGCGATATGCACTCGGCAATTTGGACGGGTTTGACCCGAAAACGGATTCCGTTAATTACGATGAGCTTGAAGAAATCGACCGATGGGCACTCGCAACCGTTGAAACCGTTGTCGCAAAAGTATTAAATGGTTACGAAACTTTTGATTTTCAGGTTGTATATCGAAACTTGTTTGAACTGGTTACGGTAACGCTTTCAGCTCGATATTTTGATATTGTACGCGATCGATTATATACGGCAGCTCCAAAATCTTTCGCACGACGTTCCGCGCAGACCGCAGTTTATTCGATTACTGAGACACTTACGCTTCTTCTTGCTCCGGTGCTCGCGTTTACCGCAGATGAAGCTTACGAAAATCTTCCAAATGCCGAATTTGATTCGGTTCATATTGCAAATTTTCCGAAACTTTCCGAAAGAACCGAAGATGATTTAAGAGCGAATTGGGATGTGATTTTTGGAGTTCGTGATGAAGTATTGCGCGCATTGGAAGTCGCCCGAAACGAAAAGAAAATCGGTTCAGGCTTGCAGGCAAAGGTTATACTGTCTGTCGAACACGAAACGTTTGAGCTACTTAAGAACTATAAGAACGATTTACGCTTTATTTTTATCGTTTCACAAGTTGAACTTTTGGAAGCAGAAACTATTTCGGTACAAGTTTCGCAAGCAGACGGACAAAAATGCGAACGCTGTTGGAATTATTCCGTTTCAGTTGGTAACTTCGAAGATTTTCCGACCGTTTGCGATCGATGTCACGCAGTTTTGGAGGAGATTGAATTAACAAAAGCCGCTTAGCTTTAACTTCACTTTTGGACAAACGATGAAAAGAACAACTTTTTGGAAATTTGCTTATATTGGGGCAACGGTCGCTGTATTTTTTCTAGACCAAGTTACAAAAGCTTGGGCTGCAAAATCGATTCGATTTAACGGCTCAATGGAATTGATTCCTAATTTTTTAAGCTTTTCGTATGCAACAAACCCCGGTGTGGCTTTTAGTATGTTTGATGGACACGGTGAATCCGGACGCTGGGCGCTTTCATTTGTTGCATTGCTTGCTGCGGTTCTTGTTCTTTATTTTTTTTGGCGCACGCCACGTTCAGATGATCGTCTGTTAAGCGCGCTGGCATTGATTCTTGCGGGAATTCTGGGCAATGCGTTTGATCGAATACGGCTCGGGTTTGTAATTGATTTTATCGATTTTCAATTCGGCGGCTGGCATTATCCAACCTTTAACGTCGCGGATATTGCCATCTGTATCGGCGCCGGGCTCTTGGTTTTGGATATGTTTTTAGGTAAAAATGTTAACGACAACACTAAAAAAGAAAAAACCGAAGGCGCCGAAACTTAAAATCGGGAATAAATCTTTGCAAATCAAGCATCATAATAATTGAGACCATTGTTATAAAAATTTCTTCGCACGTTGCCGGAAATTGAATTAACTATTGGATAATAAACGCGCGCGATGTAGCTAAAAACTATGAGTGAATTTGCGCTATAATACACAACCATGTACCCAGAACTCTTCAGAATCAGAAATTTTCCGATTAATACTTACGGCGTCTTGCTTGCAATCGGGTTAATTTCCGCATTGCTTGTCGCCGCATATCTCGGCAAAAAAGATGGTTTACCAAAAAACCGCATCTATGATCTTGGTTTGTGGACGATTTTAGGTGGCTTGCTTGGTTCAAAAATATTGATGCTTTTTACCGAAGACAACGTAAGCGTGTTTTCGCTAGATTTTTTGCGATCAGGCGGCGTTTATTACGGCGGATTTATTGGTGGATTTATCGTACTTGCCTTGTTGATAAAAAGATACGACCTTTCATTTTGGAAGGTTGGTGATGCATTTGCACCCGGCGTCGCGCTTGGGCAGTTTTTTGGAAGACAGGGTTGTTTTTCTGCCGGTTGCTGTTGGGGCAAACCTACCGGGTTGCCTTGGGGCGTGCATTTCACACCACTCGGACACGAAAATACGGGCGTTCCAATTTATGGTCCAACCGGAGCTGATCTCTTCCTACACCCAACGCAACTTTATGAATCATTCACAATGCTTGCCGTTTTTTTCTTCTTGCTTTATTTGCACAAACATAAAAAGGTAGATGGGCAAGTTTTGCTTACTTACGGCTTAATTTACAGCCTTGTGCGATTTACCATTGAATTTGTGCGTGATGATCCGCGTGGAGATTTGTTTGGCTTAACTTCTGCAACGGGGCTCTCGACATCTCAACTGATAAGTCTCGGCGTTGCAATCTTTTCCGGCATTTTTCTGTATATTCGTCTCAAAAACAAGAAAACACAGTTGGTAGAAGCGAGCTAAACGGCTTCGCTTTAGCAACTTCAAAAAGAATTTGGCACAAGAACAAGAATCGATGAAATTTATGGTTGCGACGGAAGAAGCCGGGCAACGTTTTGATATCTTAATTTCAGAGAAAATTGATGGCTGGTCACGTTCGCGTCTCAAGAAATTGATTGATGACGGCGAAGCGCTGGTAAACGGTGGCACGTGTCGAAGCTCTTACAAAGTGCGGGCGGGTGATGAGATAAGTATAGAGTTGATTGAAGACACATCGGAGAATTTCGCGCCTGAAGATATTCCGCTAGATGTTGTTTTTGAAGATGAATATCTTGCGGTCATCAATAAACCGGCGGGAATGGTTGTGCACCCGGGCGCCGGCATTTCAAACGGAACGCTGGCGAATGCAATTGCTTTTAGATTTGGCTTTGAAGAAAGTGAAAATAAGAACAAACGGGTCGGAATAGTTCACCGGTTAGATAAAGAAACCTCCGGTTTGATTGTTGTCGCAAAAAACAATTTAACGCTTGAAAAGCTTTCGGCGCAGTTTCAAGATAGAAAAGTATCAAAATCATACGTTGCGCTTGTTCACGGTTTTGTTCGCAAGTTAACCGGAAAAATCGAAGAACCCATTGCGCGTGACCGCAAAAATCGGGTAAAAATGGCGGTTGATAAAAACGGAAGAAACGCGCTTTCAATATTCAAAGTTCGCCAAAGATTTGAGAAATTTACACTGCTTGATGTTCAAATAAAAACGGGTAGAACCCATCAAATTCGCGTTCATCTTTCGCACATCAATCACCCGATTGTTGGCGACGAAACCTATAACGCGGGGCGCGATAATCAAATCAAAAGCGCGGCTTTAAGGAAGGCAATTCGCGAAGGCGGAAGATTTTTTCTGCACGCTGAAAAACTCGCTTTTACACACCCTGTAACAAAAAAAGAATTAAAATTTGAACTTCCCCCGCCTGTAGAATTGACGAATTTGTTAAGATTAATCTGATTCAAGAAATTAGACGTCAGTTCTTCCGTAATGAAAAAACGTAAATTTAGTTTTCAAACGATGTGTGCTGTTTTGCTCGGCACAATCATGGTTCCGTTTAGTGTTTTTGCACAAACCGATTACACAAAATTTGTTAATCCATTTATAGGTACCGGTGGGCACGGACATACGTTTCCGGGTGCCACGGTTCCGTTTTCGATGGTGCAACTTTCACCCGATACCCGTATAGACAATTGGGATGGTTCCGGTGGCTATCATTATTCAGATGACACAATTTACGGATTTTCAATGACCCATCTAAGCGGCACGGGAATCCCTGATTATTGCGATATTTTGTTTGCTCCGTATGTATCCGAAACAGCATTGTTTGACGCAAATCCCGAAGACACAAGAAATGGATATGCGTCAAAATTTAAGCACGAAAACGAAAAGGCGCAGCCGGGTTATTATTCAGTTCTGCTTGATGATGAAAAGATTCTTGCGGAAATGACCGCGACAAAACGCGTCGGTCTTCAACGGTACACCTTTCCCGAAAAAACAAGTGACGCGAAAATTTTGTTAGACCTGACATGGCGTGACCAATTACTTGAAGTTCAACTCAAATCCGTTGGTAATAATCGAGTTGAAGGCGTGCGACGTTCGCGATCGTGGGCGCAGGATCAAGTAATTTACTTTTCTGCGGAGTTTTCAAAACCATTTGAAAAGTTTGAATCACGTTCTTATACAAAACTATCGGCTGGGGAAAGCGATGGGAAAGAATCTACTTTAAAAGGTCAAGATAAAGCTGTTTTTGGTTTTGCTGTTGATGCCGGCGAACAAATTCTTGTGAAAGTAGGCATTTCGGCGGTCAGCATTGAAGGAGCTCGAAAAAATCTAAAAAGCGAACTTCCAGGTTGGAATTTTGAGCAAGTGCGCAACAACGGAAAAGCCGAATGGAACAAAGAGCTTTCAAAAATAGAGGTTTCCGGTGGCACCGAAGCACAATTTACAAACTTTTACACCGCGCTTTACCACACAATGGTTGTGCCAAACATCTTTCAGGATGTCGATGGAAATTATCGCGGTATGGATAAAAAAATTCATAATGCCCAAATTGATTCAAACTACACAATCTTTTCGCTTTGGGATACATTCCGCGCCGCCCACCCGCTTTATACAATTATTGATCAAAGACGCACTGTCGATTTTATAAACACCTTTATCCGCCAATACGAACAAGGCGGGAAACTACCCGTTTGGGAACTAGCCGCAAATGAAACCGATACCATGATTGGCTATCACGCAGTTTCCGTAATTGCTGATGCAATGGCAAAAGGGATTAAAGGGTTTGATTATGAAAAGGCGTTCGAAGCCGCAAAACATTCTTCCGAAATGAACTTTCGCGGGTTGGATTCTTACCGCAAGCGCGGATATATTTCGATGGAAGATGAACAAGAATCAGTTTCTAAAACGCTTGAATATGCTTACGATGATTATTGTTTAGCCGTAATTGCAAAGCTCCTAAACAAACAAAAAGAGTATCAAACCCATTTGAAAAGAGCGCAGTTTTACAAGAATCTCTTTGATAGTAAAACCGGTTTTATGCGTCCGAAGCAAAACGGAAATTGGGTTTCACCTTTTCAGCCAAACGATGTTACGTTCCATTTTACCGAGGGAAATTCTTGGCAATATACGTTTTTTGTTCCGCAAGATGTTTCCGGGTTAATTTCCCTATATGGCGGCAACAAAAAGTTTATCAATAAACTTGATGAACTTTTTGCGACAGAACAAACGCTTATTGGACGTGAACAACCAGATATAACCGGCTTAATTGGGCAATATGCGCACGGCAACGAACCATCACATCACATCGCATATTTATACGACTACTCCGGCGAACCTTGGAAGACACAAAATATGGTTCGCAGAATTATGGATGAATTCTATAAACCAATTCCGGATGGGTTAATCGGAAATGAAGATTGTGGACAAATGTCCGCTTGGTATGTAATGAGTGCGCTCGGTTTTTATCAGGTAAATCCTTCGCAGCCGATTTACGCAATCGGCACACCAATTTTTGCAGAAGCACAAATTCACCTTGAAAACGGAAAAACGTTCATCGTAAAACAAAATTCGGCAAACACATCTGCCTTGCCGTATATACAATCTGTTAAACTTAACGGCAAAGATTACCGAAAGGCGTTTTTTACACAAAACGATATTTTAAGCGGTGCCAAGCTACAATTTCAAATGACTGATAAACCGGTTAAGAATTGGTTTACGGAAGTGCCGGTTTCAAAAATCGAAACGAATTTTCCGCCGGTTCCCACAATTGAAGGCAAAAGGGCTTTTGCAGAAAAAACCGTGGTTTCAATATCTTCACCTGAAGCAGGCATTAAAATTTATTACACGCTTGATGGAAGCGAGCCGTCTTTGAAAGCAAACATCTATTCCAAGCCGTTTGCGATATCGAAATCAACCACCGTGAAAGCTATTTCGGTTGATAAACTTGGCAGAAGAAGCCAACCGGTTCAATCGACCTTAAGTAAAATACCCAACAATTGGGATGTGAAATTGCTTTCAACTTACAACAACCAATACACGGGCGGTGGCGCCAACGGCTTGGTTGATGGAATTCGCGGCACAACGAATTTTGCATCGGGCGAATGGCAGGGTTACCAAGGACAAGATCTTGTGGCGATAATTGATTTGAAACGCGAAACCGAAATACATAAGCTGGGTGGCGGATTTTTACAGGCTGCCCGAAGTTGGATTTGGATGCCGCAAACAATCGAGTTTGAAATTTCAGATGATGGGGTAAACTTCAAAAAGGTGTCTGAAATCAGCCCAAAATTTTCGGAAACTGAAATGGAGCACATCGCGAAAGATTTTGTTCGCGAAATTGAACCCGTGAAAGCGCGTTTCGTGCGCGTGACCGCGAAAGGCATCGGAAAAATACCTGCTTGGCATCCCGGTGCGGGCTTTGATTCGTATATTTTTGTTGACGAAATAATTATCGAATAAGCTCGAATCTACGCAATATCAACCGAAAACATGGAATTAGATATGAATAGAATTGTTGGCTTTATTAACACAAAATCGCGTATGGCAACCGTGGCAGTTTTGTTTGCGGTTTCATTTGTTTACGGGCAAGATTTGCCTCAGAAGCTTGTAAACATTGATCATTACACGTCGAAGGCGCAAAAAGATTGGAAGATTCCCGGAATGGCGTTGGCAGTTGTAAAAGATGGGACCGTTGTTTTTGCGAAAGGTTACGGCGTACGCAAGCTTGGTTCCGATGAAGCGGTAAACGCGGATACAACGTTCGCAATCGCTTCAAATTCAAAAGCTTTCACAACCGCATCAATCGCGCTTTTGATTGAACAAGGAAAAATCGGCGACTGGGATGACAAAGTTCAGCAGTATTTACCCGAATTCCAACTCTATGATCCATACGTAAGCAGCGAGGTAACGATTCGGGACATCGTTTCGCATCGCGTCGGGCTAGACACATTCAGCGGCGATTTGCTTTGGTATGACACAACCTACACTCCGGATGAAATCATCAATCGTTTGAAATATTTGAAACCGGTGCGCGGTTTTCGTGCCGGCTTCGGTTATCAAAACCTAATGTTCATAACAGCAGGCAAATTAATAGAACGTGTTTCCGGCAAGAGTTGGGGCGATTTTGTAAAACAGAACTTGTTGAAGCCTTTGAAGATGAATCGTACAACCACAACGGTAAAAGACTTGGATTCAAACGCGGCATTTCCGCATAACGAATCCGGCGGCAACGGCTTGCGTGTTTTGCCGCATGGAAATGTGGACAACGCAAAATCCGCCGCCGCGCTGAATTCTTCGGTTAACGACATCGCAAATTGGTTGATAATGCAGGCAGACGGCGGCAGATTCGAAGGAAAGCAAATAGTTAGCGAAAAAGAAATATGGGAAATGCACCAACCAGCGGTGATTTTGCCAATTAGCAAAGCTTCAAGCGAATTTATACCTTCGCGGCACTTCGATGCTTACGGGCTCGGCTGGAACATATTTGATTACAAAGGAAAGAAAGTGTTAAACCACGGTGGCGGCTTAGACGGTATGATTTCAAAAACAGTGTTCGTGCCCGAAGAAAAACTTGGCGCAGTTATTTTGACAAATAGTGAACAATCAGTGCCTTCGATTTTGATGTATTATGTTTTAGATCAATTCTTGGGCGGTGAACAACGAGATTGGTCAGCCGAATATCAAAAGTTTTCTAAAAATGCAGAGGCGCGCGAGGCTGCAAACCTAAAGAAACTCGAAGAAAAAAGGGTAAAAAATACAAACACTACTCGCGAATCGGATGCCTATTCCGGTACCTACGGAGGCGAACTTTACGGAAACGCAACGGTTACAAACGAAAGCGGAAAGCTAGTGTTGCGATTGCTTCCCGCGCCCGATTTTGTTGCGGATTTGGAACACTGGCAATACAATACGTTTCGCCTTCATTGGCGACCCTCAGTTGCTTATAACTTTCCGCCCGGCTTTATTACATTTCAGATTGATAAAAACGGTACCCCTTCAAAATTCAGCATCGATCAGCCTAACAACGATTTTTGGTTTTATGAACTTGAATTTAAAAGGCGAAAATAACGAATTGTGTCTTTACGCCCCAAGTTTTTAGGGTTAATATAGAAAACTTGCCGGAAAGCCGAAATTAATTAAGGAGTAATTTTTTAGATTTAATGTCAGAAAACGATATTCAAGTTGCAGAAGAAACAGCAACGGAAGAAACCACTACGGAAATAACAGCACAAGAAGAAGAAAATACCGAAGCTTCCACTGAAGAAATTTCGTATCACGCAGTTGAAAATGATGGTGAGATAACTGCGATTTGGGAAATGCAGGGTGAGAAACACTTGAGAACAATTGACCCAAGATCACAAGAAGGGAAGAAGATTTTTAGTCTCTTCACTTCTGAAATTCATGAAACCGATGCCCCGCCGATTGCAAGCGAGGTCGGTGTTTAATTAACCGAGTTTTTTGTTCAAATTCAAATTATTGGTAAGGCGCGAATCTTGTAATTACTGCGGTTCGTGCTTTGTTTTTCGTTTACCTGTGTTCCGCAATTCACGTCTTACACCTTCGATAGCTAAAACCAAGCCCGCACCATAAGCATTTGACGGTGTTTGAAAACCCGGCGAAAATTCATCATTTAGGATTCGGCTTGTAATTTCCATGACCGAGAGATATGTAAATTTGTAGCCTTCCGGACCCGTCAAAACCGCTTCAACCACATCTCCTTCTTCGTTTTCCGCGCAAGCCCAAACGTAGGTGTTGCCCTGTTCGCGAGCTTCAAAATCGGGTCCGCCGTTGGGAATTTGTTTTAGAAGATAATTTTGAATCGGCTTGGTTGAAAGAAGCCACCCAAAATAGTTGGTTAAATGCAGCAACCTGATGCTTTGTTTCGGAACCACGGTAAAGACCTTTATATTTGGAATTCCGGTTGAATAAAACGCTGTGGAAACATCGCCCCACGGAATAGTTACAGCATCTTTTGAAAAATTGCCGAAATTGATTCGTTTTGTTTCCCATGCTGCGGGAACGTGCGTAATTTTACCGTCTTTTCGTATCGCGCCACCTTTGCCCAAATTTATTGTCATCGTTCGCCGGGTTCCATGCGACATTTCGCCACCACCGTAAAATGCAAGTGTAATTGCGGTGGCGCCGGGCAACTTTGTACTTAGAAATTTCGCCAAACAATCGGTTGGCACAACATCAAAGCCGGCGCCGGGTAAAATCATTATTCCGGAATCCTTTGCGGCTCTATCATAACCGGCAAGCATTTCAAAAACGGCAATTTCACCTGTTATATCAATATAGTGGGTTTTCGTACGCAGGCAGCCTTCAACCATTTGTTTGGAAGTAAGGGAAAAAGGTCCGGCACAATGAATTACTAAATCTACTTGCTTTAACGTGTAGTCAAGCGACGTTTTGTCTTCCAACGAAAATGTACGGTGAACTAAACCAAGCTCGTTCGCAAGCGGTTCTACGCGCGTTTTGCTTCTTCCGCAAAGCATTGGTTTTAGCCCGCGCTTAACGGCTTCCCGCGCAATAAGTTCGCCCGTGTAGCCGTTAGCGCCGTATATCAACAAATTTTTCATACAAATGCTTTACAACGCGTCATCGCATTTCCTAAAAAAGTTCAAGACCCTTTTCCTGTTCAGATTCAAGTAGACGAAGGAAATCCGCACGGTAAATTTCGCTTGCCCCTAAACGCTCCATATGCGGTGTCATTACCTGTATATCCATCCATTCCGCCCCACATGAACGAAGTTTTTCAAACACAAAAAGCAATGCAAGCTTAGAAGCGTTGGGCTCCAGAAAAAACATACTCTCGCCACAAAAAACGCCCTCTGCATCCACGCCGTAAAGCCCTCCCACAAGTTCGCCGTTTTCATTCCATGCTTCTACGCTGTGCGCTGCGCCAAGTTCAAAATATTTGTTGTAAACCTCAATATATTCGCGGGTAATCCACGTACCGGCGCCGTCACTTCGCGAAACATTTGCGCACGCATTTATAACTGTTGAAAAAGCTTTATCGATTGTAAATACAAATTTATTTTTTCTTGATTCCTTTCCGAGGCTCTTTGGTATGTGTAATTCGCTAAAACGCAGAATCGCGCGCCAACGCGGACAGAACCACGGTAAAGGAAGCCCCTCGATATGCCACGGGAAAATTCCCTTTCGGTAAGCTTCACGCAAATTTTTGATGGTAAGCGGTGCCCCGAAATTTACAATATCTGGCGCAAAAAAATCGGCGTCTCCAATTCGTGCGTATTGGGGAAACGAGTATGTCTTCGGATTCGGAAATGTTTCGTAAATCATCTATTTTACGGTTGTATTTTAACGTTTGAATTGTAATTTGCCAGAACCGTCGAATCAAAAAGTTTAAAGGCGCAATAGCAACCAAGTTCGAGTTCAAAAAATCAGTCGCTTTGCACTGATGGTAATACAAGTGCTAAATTCACATTCAAAAGAAACGTAACCGGAGAAAGCCATGAAGAAAAATCTTGTAATTTTACTGATTACATTATTCTGCTTATCAAGCTTTGCGCAAGACAGTAAAAAAGAAAAAAAGGGCGATGCAAAAAACACTTTTGCAGAAGTTACCGGGAATCTTTCGAGGATTGAAGGATTTCTGCCGCTATATTACAACGCAGAACAAGATAAGCTTTATTTTGAAGTTGACAAATTAGACAAGGAATTTCTTTATCAAATTTCACTTTCTACCGGCATAGGCTCAAATCCGATTGGGTTGGACCGCGGACAACTTGGCGAAACTCGCGTAGTAAAGTTTGAAAAAGTTGGCAACAAACTAATGTTGAACCAACCGAACTACGGATTTCGCGCAAATAGCAAAAATGTTGCGGAACAGCGCGCCGTGCGAGATTCATTCGCAAGTTCAATAATTTGGGGCTTTAAGATTGTTGCCGAAGAAAGTGGAAAATACCTTGTTGACGCGACCGATTTTCTGTTGCGTGATGCGCACGGCGTCTCCGCAAGGCTTGCGCGCGCCAAACAAGGTAATTATTCAATCGATCTCTCGCGAAGCGCATTTTATATGCCTTTGGTTAAGGGCTTTCCAAAGAACACTGAAATCGAAACGATGATAACGCTTACCGCAAAGGGCGAAACGGGAAGGTTGATAAACGATACGGTTCCTACCGGTGATTCCGTTTCGGTTCGTCAAAGACATTCCTTCGTTGAATTACCAGATGATGGATATACACCACGAAAATTCGATCCCCGAATCGGCGTAAACGGTCTAAGTTTTTTCGATTATGCGACCGATATCGGCGAACCGCTTGAACGGCGCATTATTGTGCGACATCGTCTAAAGAAGAAGAATCCAAATTCGGAAGTTTCAGAAGCTGTTGCGCCAATTGTTTACTATGTTGACAACGGCGCCCCGAAGAAAATTCGCGATGCATTAATTGAAGGTGCAAGCTGGTGGAACCAGGCGTTTGAAGCCGCCGGTTATAAAAATGCGTTTCAAGTAAAGGCGCTACCACCGGATGCCGATCCGATGGATATTCGTTACAACGTCATAAATTGGGTTCATCGTTCTACGCGCGGCTGGGCTTATGGCTCATCAGTTGTTGACCCACGAACCGGCGAGATAATTCGAGGCGTTGTTACGCTTGATTCGCAGCGTGCACGTCAGGATTATTTGATTGCAAGCGGGCTGGATCCGCAGTTTGCTTCCGAATGCGAACTTTCGACAGTTTCGGATCTTGATTACTTGCTTCAACCCGGTTCAAACACCAATGCGGATTCACTTGCAGTTGCACGAATCAAGCAACTTTCCGCACACGAGGTCGGGCACACTCTCGGGTTTTCACATAACTTTGCCGCATCAACCTATGGACGCGGTTCCGTGATGGATTATCCGGCGCCTCTTATCGAAATAAAAAATGGAGAACTAGATTTTTCAAATGCCTACGCGGTTGGAATTGGGGTTTACGATAAATGGGCGGTGCAGTTTGCATACAGTGATTTTCCCGCGGGAACGGATGAAAGCGCGGCGCTTGAAAATATAATTGAACGCGGCGTTGCAAACGGCTATTTGTTTATTACAGATGCAGACACGCGCCCGGCAAGTGCAGCGCAACCGCTTTCGAGCCTATGGGATAATGGCGCAGACCCGGTCGGGGAACTTTCAAAAGTTTTGGCGGTAAGAAAAATCGGAATAAAGAACTTTGGTATTAACAACATTCGAAACGGCGATTCACTTTCTGAGCTTCAAACAAAATTTCTGCCGCTTTATCTGTATCATCGCTATCAAACAACGGCGGCAACAAAATCAATCGGCGGGGTTTATTATTCGTATTCTGTGCGCGAGGGCGAAAAAGGAAATCCGGAAAAGGTATTTGAAATTGTACCCGCGGAAAAACAAAGGGTAGCAATAAAAGCCGTGCTCGAAACCATTTCGCCGGAGGCGCTAGAAATACCCACATCGATACTTCGAATTATGCCACCGCATGCGTTTGGTTCAGGTTCCGTTAGACGTGAAGATTTTCCATCGCGCACAAACCCGGTTTTTGATCCGTATGGTGTTGCTGAAATGGCGGCGGATATGACCGTTGCCGGTTTGCTTGAGCCAAATCGCGCGACTCGTATGATAAATTTTCACGCGCAAGATTCGCGCTATCCAAATTTTGATGAAGTTACAAATGCATTGATTAATGCAGGGTGGGCGCCACGATCAAGTGTAAGATATGCGGAAACACGGCGCGCCGTACAAACATCTATCGTAAACGGATTGATGAATTTGGCTGCAAATTCCTTCGCATCCGTTCATTCGCGTGCTATTGCGAATTCGGCGTTAAAGAAAATTCAGACAAGACTTCGTGCGGAAAGAAACGACGATTTTTCACAGATGTTAAACCAAGAAATCGAAAGATTTCTTTCGCGTTCGGCACCAAACACAGAAAATCAAAAATCGCTTGAAACTCCGCCCGGTGACCCAATCGGTTAATTTATGTGAGCCTCGGCGGGGGCGAAAAAACATTTGCCGATATTCCGGCGCGCATTTATTATATGTTTAATGAATGATTTTACTTTTGACGCTCAACAGCCGTTCGCCGCAGCTGAGTTTGCTGAAAATCCGGAACCTCGTTGCCCTTGTATTTTGCTTTTGGATACTTCCGGCTCAATGCAGGGGAATGCGATTGCACAGCTAAACAACGGCTTGCAGAACTTTCACAGCGAACTTCAAAGAGATTCTCTCAGCCTGAAGCGCGTAGAGCTCGGCATTATCACTTTTGGACCCGTTAACATAACTCAGCCATTTACAACCGTTGATAATTTTAGCCCGCCAATTCTTGAGGCAAATGGCAACACGCCACTTGCGGATGCATTTAATACGGCGATTCAAATGCTTAATAAGCGCAAGAAAACGTTACGAAATAACGGGATAAAGCTCTTTCGTCCGTGGATTTTTCTTATTACCGATGGCGAACCGACCGATGACTGGCAAGCAATTCCTTCAATGGTTAAAGAAGGCGAAATGAGCCGAGCCTTTTCTTTTTTCGCACTCGGCGTGCATAACGCAAATTTCGACGTTCTGCGTCAAATTTCGGTTCGTGAACCGTTAAAGCTTGATGGTGTAAAATTTCGCGAATTTTTTATTTGGCTTTCCGCTTCGCTTAAGAGCGTTTCGCATTCAAACCCGGGGGATTCGGTGCCAATTCCAGATTATAAGCCTTATGGTTGGTCAGAAGTGTGATGAAGAATTGGCGCATTGTGGCAGCATCCGGCATCGGCAAATCACATTTAGATCAAACAGGCGAATGTCAGGATGCATTTAAGAGCCGTTTAATTCGCTGTCACGAGGGGGAAGTTTTGATCGCAGTAGTTGCCGATGGGGCTGGTAGTACACGCGAAGGAAAACAAGGTGCGTTGCTTGCGTGTGACATATTTGTTGACCGGGTTGAATCTTTTTTGCGGATGAAGAATGCCCGAATCGGTTTGTTGGGAAAAGAATTTGCAGAAAATTGGATTCAACACTTTCAAGCAGAAATAAAAAGCCACGCCACCCGAACAGAAATTGAAATCCGTGAATTCGCCTCAACATTGGTGGGTGCCGTCGTGGGCGAAACCGAAGCCGTATTTTTTCAAGTTGGAGATGGCGGAATTGTGATTTCGCAAAATGGTGCGGAAGGAAGTTATGAATTTGCCATCGAGCCGGAAGACTGGGAATACGCGAATGTTACGGATTTTTTAACGGATGAAGATGCTGTGGGGCGCATTAAATTTTGTTTAGTAAATCAACAAATTGAAGATTTGATTTTGTTTTCAGATGGTGTTTATTCGGTAGCGGTTGACCAAAAGCATAATTCGCCGTTCGAGCCGTTCTTAATTCCGATGATTTCGCCGGTTAGAAATGCGCGTGAAGTTAACGGAATTGATGAAAAGCTACACGAATTCTTGGTATCCGAACGAATAAATGAAAAAACAGATGATGATAAAACCTTGCTTCTTGCCTCACGTGCGTAAGTTGCACGTGTGTAGAAACTGATATGAATCGAATGTTTTACCTCAGTAACGGAACCACAATATCGCTCGGAGAAGAATTAGGGCGCGGCGGCGAAGGTGCGGTCTTCGAAATTTTGGGCAAAAGTGAATCAGTTGCAAAAATCTATCACGAAGCGGTTTCCAAGGAAAAAGCCGAAAAACTTCGGTTTATGCGAGGGAATAAAAATGAAAGGCTCCTTTCTATTTCAGCGTGGGTAACGGAAACCGTACATGATGAAACCGGCAACATAATCGGCTGTGTATTACCGCGCGTTGATGCAAAAGAAATTCACAATCTATACTCAGTAAAAAGTCGAAAAATTTATTTTCCAACTGCCACGTGGGAATTTCTTGTGCATACGGCGGCAAATATTGCCCGGGCGTTTTATACAATGCACGCGGCAGAACAAATACTCGGCGATGTAAATCACGGCAATTGTGTGGTTAAGAAAGATGGAACTGTAATGTTGATTGATTGCGACAGTTTTGCGATCAATACCGGCGAAAAGCGTTTTCCGTGTGGCGTTGGTGTCGGAACACACCTTGCCCCCGAACTTCAAGGTACAGATCTTCATTTGGTTGAACGGGAAAAATCGCACGATGAATTCGGACTTGCAGTTCTTATCTTTCAAATGCTTTTTTTGGGAAGGCATCCGTTTGCCGGAATTGGTGAACAAACCGCTGAATTGTCGCTTGAAGAATGTATTGCAAGCCATAGATTTGCATACGGAAAGAATGCAAACAATTTCGAGTTGCAATCGCCACCCGGAACGCTTTTGCTTTCAGATTTACCCCCTGAAATTGCACTTTATTTTGAACACGCGTTTGACGTCCAAAACAAAAGACCAAGCGCTGCAGATTGGATTTTGGCGCTAGATGACTTACGGGCTAACTTGGTTACGTGTGAAACTCATCCGGGGCATCAATATTTCGCAGGTTGCAAATTATGTCCATGGTGTCGAATTGAAGCGGAAACCGGTTTGATGTTGTTTCCGTTTGTTTTGGCTGAAAATGAACGAATCAGCGGTGGCTCACTTAGTAACGTTTCGCTTGATTCAATGTTGAAAGAGCTTGAAAAACAGCAGCAAACCGACCTTGTTACGAAACAAGAAAAGTCGGAACTTTGGGCATCTAAAGAAGCACTTCAAGCAAAGCAATCTCTTAACCGTTTGATGGCAGCGATTACTGCTGTTCTGATATTTGTCAATTTGATTGTGGCTAACCTAATCGGTTTTTCTTCAATTACTTTCGCGGTACTTTCAACTTTTGTCTTTCTGATAATCGCTGAAACGCTTTATACAAATCCGCGTGGGCATTTGAAAACAAAAATACTGGAATTACAACTTGAAGAAGCAGAACTTAACAAAGCGCATAAAGAGCTTTCCGCAACCTATGACGTGAAGCCGGAAATAGCTGAGATAAGAAGGCTTAAAAGCAAGTTGCGAAAGCCACGCTTTACAAAAAGTAATACAAAACCGCTTGCGCTTGGGAATATGTCTAGTCGGCAATTTCTTGAATGTCACCTGATTGAAGATGCAACGTTCGATTTCACACCAAATATCGATAGGCAACAATTAATTAATTCAGGTGTAATTAGTGCTGCAGATATAAACGAATCGCGACTTTCGCATGATCTTAATTTAAGCTCAAAGGTAGTTGAATATCTTGTAAGTTGGCGGCGAAAAATTCAGCGTAGTTTCGATTCGTTGAAACTTGCCGATAACGAATTACTTGCCCTAGAACAGGAGCGCGAACAAATCGAAAATACCTATAAGCAAACAGCTATAAGGGTTGATTCACTCTTGATAGTTGCAAAAAAGAAGAATTTCGAACGCCACACTGTCGCGAAACAACTGTCAGCCAAATGGAACGCAAATCGAACATCACTCGAAAAAAGAAAGCTAGATTTGGAAACGTTAGGCGACTATAAAAAGTACTTAATTATTCTATTGCCGTTTTTGTTTATTACACCGTTTGCTTTTATTAGGGCGAACCACAATTCGCAACCGGCGTATAAAAATCGACCGATTCAAACGGATGAGGTAAACGGAATTCCGAAATTTCAAATAAATGATGAATACGGAAATCCGCTTCCAAATTACAATACTTCGCAACAAGAAATGGAACAAATGTCTATTGACCAGCGTGAACATATTTCGTTTCTAATTACACAAGATATTGAAGCTAGGCGCGGACCTGATGACAAGATTGCATTTGGCGATAAAATAAAATGGCTCGAGTTTGCCGAACGTTTAAGTGCCAATGAAAAGGTCTGGCGCGAACTTGGAATCGCCAATTATTTTCACGGAAATTATCAAAATTCAAAAAGGTATTTTGAAAAAGTGTTGCGCAAAGGAAACAATTATTCTGATTACGAAATTCGTTTATATGCCACAAATTGTGACTATTACCTAGGCAATAACGAACAAGCTGAGGATGAACTGTGGAAAATCACCCAAGAATACCCCAAAGGATGGGAAGCACGCTTTACACTCGCGTTGTTGTATCGTGATACGAAAAGAGATCGGCTCTCTGTAAACCAATTTATAAAGGTTGTGGATTTGAATCCGACCGATACCGAAGGTTATAGGCAGTTGTTGCTGGGGCTTTGGCGACTTGATAACCGAATGGAGTTTGCCATCTATTATGAAAAATTTGCACAATTAGATCTCGATGCCGCAGAAGACACTTTACGTGACACCTATAAAACATTGCCTGATTCTTGATATTGCTTTCATTTCAATTTGTCCTCCGCAACTTAAACCCATTCGAATACACGTTCGTATAAAAGTTTAATGTACTTTGTGAAGATGAAACTTAGAAACCAAATACCACTGCTGCTCATCTTGTTGGTGCTTCAAGTAACAGCATTTGCAGATAAAACCGATGACTTTATGCGTGCGCAAATCGAATGGAAGCATATTCCGGGCGCGGCAGTAGTTGTGGTAAGAAATGGCAAAATTATCAAGGCAAAAGGATACGGATTCGCAAGTTTGGAATTTGATGTTCCCGCAGAAGCGAACACCGTGTTCGAGATAGGTTCGGTAACAAAACAGTTTACCGCTGCTTGTATAATGATGTTGGTACAAGATGGGAAAATTAATTTAGATGCCCCTGTTTCAACTTATTTGGATGGAACGCCGGAGGATTGGGCTCCTATTACGGTAAGAATGTTGCTTACGCATACTTCCGGAATTCCAAGCTATACACGCATCGGCGGCTTTGAACTTTGGCGCCGTTATACCGCGAAAGATGCGGTAGAAGAACTTGCAAAGCATCCAATGGATTTTGCCCCGGGCGAAAAATACCTTTATAACAATAGCGCCTTTAACCTGCTCGGTTACATAATCGAAAAAGCATCCGGAATGACATATTGGCAATTTCTGCGCACAAGAATTTTCATACCACTTGGAATGAGCGATTCAAACAATCGGGACCCGCAATTTTTACTTAAACGACGCGCAAACGGATATGAATATGAAGATGGCGCATACCACGGAAGGGATGGAAATCTTACTGATCTTTTCAGCGCTGGCGCGATTGTTTCGACCGTAAACGATATGGCGAAATGGGAAATTGCGCTTGAAGGTGATAAGTTTTTGAACGAAAAAAGCAAAGCCGAAATGTGGCGAAAGCAAAAATTAAATTCCGGTGAAGAACTAAATTATGGCTTTGGATGGATTTTGGGAGACTTTCGAGGCGAAAAAACCATTAGCCACAGCGGGCAAACCGCCGGATTTGCCGCAAATTTTTCGCGCTTTGTGGATAAGGGCATTACCGTAATCGTGCTTTCAAATTCGGGAACCCAAGGCGCCGGCACCGAATTGGCACGTGGAGTTGCAAAAGTTTACATTCCAAATATTTCAATACGCGCGATGAAGCCGATTGAAGATAAGAATGTCGCCGAAACCGCGCAGTTTAGAAACGATTTTGAGCGAATGTTAAATGGCGACGATTTTTCCAAAAGAGCAACCGAACCGCTCTTTCGCAAGCTCCACAGCGCGGAAACGAAAGCGGAATTTACAAATTTGAAGAAGAATGGAAACGTTCAAAGCTTCAAACGTGCGGAAAGCGATGGCAAAGGCAACACCATTTTTCGCGTGCTGACGAAGAAAAACGCTTATCTGGTTCGCTTCGCGCAAACGGCGGACGGGAAATTGAAAGATTTCACATTGCTGGAAATTGAATAGTTGGAATTTTCAATTCAAAAAAGCCCTGAAACCGCGTTTTGATTCTCAGGGCTTTTCGCTTTGCGTGCTTATCGCATCAAGGTTTCATGCCCGGATTCCATTCCGGCACAAATGAAGAATTTATCAGCCAATGAATCGGGGAAACCATCGAGTTAATCGCGTTTGTCATATGCGAAAAATCTATCGTTGATACCTCATCGCTTTTATGGTGATAATCCGTATGAAGCCCGAAACTCGAAACCGTGTGGGCTATAATTCCCTGTCGCGCAAGCGTATAGTTATCAGAACGTTGAAAAAAATTTTGTTCCGGATGCGGGTCTTGCACAATTTTCGCGCCAAGTTTTGCAAGTTCGGGTCCTAAGTTTGAGCGTTCGTATCCCGTAAGCCAAAGTTCATCGGGTTTTACTTTTGCATCGGGTCTGCCAATCATCTCAAATTCAAGGTTCGCAACTAAATCTTTCTTTGGAAAAGGCAAATTATCAACAAAATAACCTGCACCATAACCGCCCCGTTCTTCACTACCAAAAAATGTAAAATAAACCGTACGCTTCGGCTTTTTCATGCTTGAAATTGCACGGGCGAGTTCAATTACCGCGGTTGAGCCAGATGCATCATCATCTGCACCGTTAAAAATGCGGTCTTCGCCTTTTTTCGCGTTTTCATCTACCCCCAAGTGATCCATATGCGCAGAAAGCAAAATTACCTGAGATTTCAGTTTTGGATCTGCCCCCTCAATTTTGCCGACCGCATTCCACGTTCTTCTACTTTGAGGGTCTTGTGCCTTGGCAGAAATTGAAATCTCACTTCCCTGTTCAAGAGCGGAAATTTGCTTCATAGAATCAGCATTTAAAATAACCAGTGCAGGCGAACTTTCTTCTTTTCCATTGATTACAGAATAGGAAACAGGACGGCGCGCAAGACGGCTCCATAATTGGGTGGTGTTTGGCGTGGCGCCAATCAAAATAGCAGCCGCTTTCGAGCTCAATAACTTACCAAAATTGCTTCGTGCTTTGCTTCCATCCGGGTCGTCATCCGGTTTTATCAATACAACTTCACCCTCATTCGGAACTTCATCGGGCGCGATTGCACGTAGTTTTCCGCTAACTTTCGATGAACGCAAAATCGAAACTATCATATCCTTGCCGTGTTCAAGCGTGTGCGTTCCAAGTGAATCAACAAAGGTAAGTTGCGGTGTATCGAAAGTTTGGTTAACAATTTCAACCGTTTGTATATAGCTCGGCTTTCCATCGATGCCTACTGCGCCCGGCTCCACACCGAACTGCTTCATTAGCGACGCAAAATATTCACCTGCAATCCATTCAAACTGCGTGCCGCTTCCGCGCCCCTGCATGGCATCGCCGGCAAGAAATTCCATTGTCGATTCAACGTTTCTTCGTTCGATTTTTGGAAGCTTTGGTGCTGAAACAGACTTTCGTTTTTGCGAAAATGCTTCGTTTGCTGCTGAAAAGCTGATTGCAAATGCAAAAACTACAATAAATACTTGATTTAGTTTTCTCATAAATTTTATCGGAATTTGGGTTACGCTGATAAGAATTACGTTTGAAGCGCGAATAAGTTCAAAATACGGAAGTTCTTGCGAATTCCAAAGCGAAATCGGCTGGTTGGAAAGTACTAATAGAGAAAAGGCGCAAATATTTTTGCGCCTTGTGTGTTACTTCTGTTCTTTTACTTCCGGCTTCGAAATATCAACTTTTGCATTGTAATCATAACTTATAACCACGTTCACTTCCTGCCCCGAATAGTTTCCTTTTGATTCAACCTTTAACGGCAATCCGCTGTCATCCAACAGCCAGATTTTGGAATCTGAACTACCGCCTTCGTTGCTTTTGAAGGTGTAAACATGTGTAGCTTTTCCGTCAACTGTTTCCGTGCCAACCGCCTTAACATCTGACATTGATTTCTCAGCCTTTGCGGATAATTCATCGCGTAGCTTTTTTACGTTTGGCGAAGCGCCTTCGGATGCTTTCGTCCAATCGCCTTCATTCATTCGCGAAAAAGTGTCGTTGCCGATTACGATTACTTCGTTTGTCGTATCGCCTATCTTATTGACAACATAAAATTTATCCGGCGATTGATAATCTGCTTTTGTGGTAAGTGAACGATCTCCAATCTTGCTGGTAATTTCCGAGTGATACGATTTTTGTTTGTTTAAATCCTTGAATGATGATTTAACCGCCTCATCAGGTGACATTGACGCGAGTTTGCTTCCTCCGATTCCTAATGATTTACAACCGGAAAGACCAAGTAAAATCAATGAGAAAACAAATAGTAATGTAAAATGACCGCCTTTGTTCATTTCTAAACCTCTTTTTTATTTAGTTTTTAACCACTTGAACATATAACGCTTTCAACGTTTTGTCCATAAAAACCCCGATGGTGTTCGGGAACTTCATAATGTGTGCTTTGACGTTATAATAAACAAAAAACCGTTTACTTCCGCAAATGACTTCAGTTTTCTTTGGTATATCTTCCACAAAAGCAATCCGCGCTACAAATTTAACACCAAATCGTCAACCTTTGCCGAAACCGCCGACGCAGATTATCTTGCAAATAAGTGCGCTGAGCGGAGCGCTCAAAGACTATGGCAGAAACGCGACTGTAAAGGAGCGTGTCTAAATCGCCTTCTCGATAAAGAGAACACGCTTGCTAACGCGCGCGTTTCTGCCTTGCTAGGTATGGAAATTGAATGTGCTGTTTGAGACCAGCCTGTGTATGGATTTCTTCTGAATTGCCACTAGCTTTAGCTAGTGGATAGCCTCAACAAAAGTAACCGGCTTTAGCCGAACCTCTTTTAACCTGATTTAGCTGAAGCTGTAAGGATGATTGCTGTTTTTCGAAATTTGGCTAAAGCCGTTTCTTTTTGAATATCCTTTTCCACCAGCTAAAGCCGGTGGCAATTCATAAGAGATAAGTTCAGGCGGGACAGGCAAACGACAGCGAGAGTGGCGAACCGCTGAAACGCTCAAAAACTATGGCAGAAACGCGACTGTAAAGGAGCGTGTCTGAACCGGCTTCTCGATAAAAAGAACACGCTTGCTAACGCGCGCGTTTCTGCTGGAACGCCAAGGACTATGGCAGAAACGCGACTGTAAAGGAGCGTGCCTAAACCGGCTTCTCGATAAAAGGAACATGCTTGCTAACGCGCGCGTTTCTGCCTTGCTAGGTATGGAAATTGAATGTGCTGTTTGAGACCAGCCTGTGTATGGATTTCTTCTGAATTGCCACTAGCTTTAGCTAGTGGAATAAGGTTGAAAATATAGATTGGCTTTAGCCACAAGAAGTGGAATGTTCCTTTTTCCACAAATTAAGCCAAGTGAAATGAATTGGCTAAAGCCGGATAGTTTTGTAGGGACTGTCCACTAGCTAAAGCTAGTGGCAATATATCGGATGATGTCAACCCCAAGGCGTTCTGCAATTTATCGGATGATGACAACTCGAAGCATTCTGCAATTTATGCGAACACATCAACCCGCGATTCTCAATCTGTAACACAATCGATTCGAAGATTTCGTCCATCAGTCCGTGTCCGATCAATCCCTATTTGAAGTGCCAAAACGTAGTAAGTAAAATCGGGGATTTCCTCGTCGTAACCTAACCCAACAAACTCCTGAAAACTCAGCCGATCAATCAACTGATCCTCCAATTCTTCATCGCTCAAATTAAACGCATACTGCAAAAACAGCATCTTCAGTTTGACCTCAAACGAAATCGGCGGTCGCCCGCCCTTTCCGCTCCGCGTCTTGTCCAAAACGCTCACAAATCGGACGAGTTTGTCCCAATCTACCAGCCCCCAAATGCTCCGCGTGCATCTTCACACACTTGCTGACCTTCTACCGTCTCCCAAAACCCGCCATCCCCTCAATCAAACTAATCTGTCCGTTTCTGATGAACAATCTTTTAAACTATCATTGAAAGAAATCACACGGCAGGAATGGAGATTAATTGTTCTTTGGGATTCGGTAGAGGAAGCAAACGAGCGGAATTAACGAATTGAAACAAGAATGCTGATGGAGCATTTAATTTCGAGAGCTTTCTAAATTGGCGGCAGGCTGCCTCGCTTGAGATAGACAAGTATCCAAAGCGCCCCGGCGAATATAATAGGAATTAACAAAATCCAGCCTCCGGCAATGCTTACGGCACCGCCAATGCCGATAATGAGCAAGAGGAGAAGAAATAGGATTTGAGCTAATTTACAAACGAAATTCATAAATTCATTTTAGTATAGATGGCAAAGCGGGATGTAACAATTTCAATCAAGGTCGATGATAGCGACAGCGAAAAAGCGGTCGAGCGGTTGAAAGCGCGTTTTAAGGAAATTGAAAACATCTCAGATAAATCGATTCGGGAAGCGAGCCGGAACATTACTGAAAAAATCGGTTCCTCATTTGCTGCGGGCGGTGAGCGCGAATATCTCGAAACAATCCGTCGGCTCCAACCCGAGCTCAAGCAACTCCAAAAAAATATCGAAGCCGGTGCATTTGATCTCGCCGATTATCAGAGGCGGATGCAGTTGCTCGACCCTGCTACGCGCACCGCAATTGCTGCCTCTCGCGATTTAGGCTCAGCTCTTAAACAAACCGGAACCGAAGCGGAGCATGGCACGAATGGACTCGGCAAGCTCCTTATCGGGTTAAATTTAATGGATCGCGGACTCGATTTTGTAAAGCAAAAATTGGGCGAAGCATAAACTGAATTTCTGGATTTCGGCAAGGCGATGTCTAAGATTGCGACCTTTGCCTGAGACATCACCCGCCAGCGTGCGCTTTCGACTGCGCGGACGGAGGTAAACCGCGTTCGGAGATCAGCCGCGCTTGAAACCTATCGAGAACATGATGACATCGTAGAAGGCTGGATATGGGTTGCGTCGAAATCCACCCGAACCTGCGCACTGTGCCTAGCGATGGACGGCACGGTGATGAAACTTAAAGAAGATTTTCCTCAGCACGTAAATTGCCGCTGCACACTTCGCGCAAAACTTATCGGCGTTGAACCGCGCCAGCGTCAAACCGGTTCGGAATATTTCAATGAGCTTTCCGATGACGATAAAAAGAAGGTATTAGGGCAGACCGGCTTTGATGCTTACAAACGCGGTGAAGTGGAGCTGAAGGATTTTGTAGCTTTCAAATATGATAAGCGGTTTGGAAAATCGGTAACCCGTAAACCACTCGGTAAAATTGTTGCCGATAAAGGAGAGATTCGCGGAATCGATAAATCTCGCAATATATTAGGTAGAAGATAAAATAAGGACATAGTCTTAGACCAGAAAGACATCGAGAGAATAAAAAGCGAATTTACAGAAATCGGGGGCGACCCATCGATTCTCAGATTCAACAGAGGTCGGCGAACAGGTTATATTGAAGAGGCAGACAGAATTAATATTAGGGGAGACATTTTGCCCACTGTTAATTCAAGTCATCCGCGTTCTAAGATGAGTTCACGCGCGGTATTGGCGCATGAATTGCAACACAAGCAATTTAGCCCATCTAAATTTGCGTATGATGATTGGCGGGATGAATTTAGAGCAAGTTTTCAAGCGGCAATACGAACAAAGAAGTTAACACAGCGCGAAAGGTATGATTTAATGGATGATGCCATAAGACGCGCTGAAGAAGCTGGTCATAGAATTAGAAAAACTAGCCAAATGCGCAAGATTTTAGGATTGCCCGATTATGATTAAAGTGCTTGAACAACCGCTTACGGATGATGAGATTTTAGCAGCCGAAGCAGCTCTCAATGAATTTGAGCAACAAGGGAAAGCTAAAACCGTGTGCCCTCGTTGCAAATCCAGCTTAGATGTGCGAATTGGGGAATCTGGAGAATTCGTTAAATGTGTAAAGTGTGAATTTCGAATGACGCTTCGCGGAATATAAATTACCAAAATCGCTTAAGCAAAAAGAGTCTCTGTATAGAGGCTCTTTTTTTGTGCAATCCCTCAATCCCCGGCAAAACTGGAAAATTGTAAAAATCACGCAAAACAAGCAAAACAGGCTTCAAACCTTATTTGATATTGCTGAATTATTCACCTATCTCCTTAGGAGCTGAATAGCTGGTTCTAAAATCAACGCATTCAGTTTCTTCCGGAAACCCTCTGAAAGAAATTACCAATTGTTTGAATTCAGGTGCGTTCATCTCCTAAAAAGCTAAAGTTAAGTCTCCATCATCTTCCGAAACCGCAACACTGCCCCCATCGGAAAGTTTTCCGAATAGAATTTCCCGTGCCAAAGGCTGCTTTATCTTTTGATGAATCAGCCGCTGCATCGGGCGCGCGCCGTATTTCGCATCAAAACCGTTGGCAGCAAGCCATTCACGCGCCGAATCGTGCAATTTTACGACCACACGCTTTTCAATCAATTGTCCGTTTAGTTCGCGAATAAATTTATCGACAATCAACTTGATAATCTCTTTATCCAGCGGTTGAAAAGCTACCCGTGCATCAAGACGATTTAAGAATTCCGGCGTAAATGTGCGCTCAATAGCACCTTTTCCACTTCCTTTTGTTGAGGCATCATTCTGAAAACCGATTCCGCCTGATGAAAGTTCACGCGCTCCGGCATTGGTTGTCATTATCAAAATTACGTTCCGAAAATCTGCCTTTTTGCCGTTGTTGTCGGTTAAAGTGGCTGAATCCATGACTTGTAGCAACAGATTAAACAAATTAGGATGGGCTTTTTCGATTTCATCAAGCACAAGCACTGAATGCGGATGTTTCATAATTGCATCGGTCAGAAGCCCGCCTTGGTCAAACCCTACATAGCCCGGCGGCGCACCGATAAGGCGCGAAACCGTGTGAGATTCGGCGTATTCGCTCATATCGTAGCGCAAAAACTCCACGCCCATTATTTCCGCAAGTTGTTTTGAAAGTTCGGTTTTTCCCACACCCGTTGGACCAGAAAACAAAAATGAACCCACCGGTTTTGATTCGTGTCCTAAACCTGCCCGTGAAATTTGAATTGCGCTAACTACCTTCTCAACGGCATTATTCTGCCCAAAGATTACTTTCTTAAGATCATCTTCCAATGATTCTAGTTGAATCTTTTCATCCGCAACAACAGATTTCGGCGGAATTTTTGCCATTCGTGCAACCGTTGCTTCAACCATCTGAACCGAAACTTGATTCGGCTTCGCATCCGGCGGAAGAAGCTTAATTCCTGCGCCAACTTCATCAATTACATCAATCGCTTTATCCGGCAAAAACCGATCGTTTATATATTTTCCGGCAAGTTCGGCAGCAGTTTGTAATGCTTCATCAGAATATGCCACGCCGTGATGCGCCTCATAATACTTTTTCAACCCTTTCAGAATTTCAAAGGTTTCTTCAACTGTTGGTTCGTATATTTCAATCTTTTGAAAGCGGCGCGCTAGGGCGCGATCACGTTCAAATGCAGATTTGTATTCAGCATAAGTTGTTGAACCGATGCAACGAATCTTTCCCGAAGCCAACGCAGGTTTTAAGATGTTTGATGCATCCATCGCGCCACCAGATACAGCACCGGCACCCACGATTGTGTGAATTTCATCAATAAAAAGAATTGCGTTTTCTTCTTCTTCAAGCTTATTGATAATTGATTTGAACCTTTTTTCAAAATCTCCGCGGTACCGTGTACCCGCCAAAACCGCTCCCATATCGAGCGCATAAACCTTTGCATTTGCAATTACTTCCGGCACTTCCCCATTAAAAATCTTCAACGCCAAACCTTCTGCGAGAGCGGTTTTTCCAACACCTGGCTCACCCACATAGAGCGGATTGTTTTTCTTGCGGCGACATAAAATCTGTATTGTGCGTTCGATTTCAGCTTCTCGCCCAATAATCGGGTCAATTTCCCCGGCTCCAGCCGCAGCAACAAGTTCACGCGTAAACGATTCAAGCGGATTTTTTTTAGTGCCCGCAGCAAAACGCGGATCATCGGAAAATTCGCCTTGCTCGTCCGATTCAAACTCTTCGTCTGAATCATCGATTTTTGAAATTCCGTGGGAAATGTAATTCAAAATATCCAGCCTTGAAACCCCCTGTTTCTTCAGCAGATAAACCGCATGAGAGTTTTCCGCTTGAAACATGGCAGCCAGAATGTTGCCGCCATCAACACGCATTTGCCCGCTTCCTTCCGCCTGCAAAATTGCATATTGTATTGTAGATTGAAACGTTGAAGTGATTTCAGGCATTACTTCAAACTCGCCGGACATTTTTTCAATTGAGGTTTCAAAATAGGCTTCAAGTTCTTCACCCATCAATTCAAGCCGAACTCCACAATTAAAGAGTATTTCGCGGGCGGTTTTGTCATCAAGCAAAGCGTAAAGCAAGTGCTCCAACGTTACGTATTCGTGCTTCATTCTTACGGCTTCATCTACCGCAAAACTCAAGGTTTCTTCTAATTCTTTCGTTAACATCACTTAAATATTTTAGGTTCGCAACTATTTTAAGATACAAAAATTGCGAAAAATGATTCCTTCAAATTCTTAAACAGAGGTTTGGGTAACGCTTTGCCGAAGTCTCTTGACATTGGGCAATTCGCAAAATGATGTTGGTGCAATTTACCACAATCGAAATAACGTATGGATTTGCTCTCCATTATTCTTCTTCCACAGTGCACAAAAACGGAAATTCCTGTGCGCGCGCAAGGTCGATTGCCTTCTTCGCCTTCATCTGCGCGATTTCATATGTATAAACGCCCGCAATTCCAAAACCTTCATTATGAACTTTCAGCATTATTACAAAGCTTTCATCGGGCGATTTATTAAAGACTTGGTTTAGCACGTAAACTACAAATTCCATCGTGGTGAAATCGTCGTTATGCAAAATCACCTTAAACATCTTGGGTTTTTCAAGATGTACCTCGGTTTCAAGAACGGTTTGTCCGTCATTTTCAAATTCCGGAAAATCTTCCATTTGTCTATTTTACATTGGAATAAGAGGTTTACGCACGAGTATTTGTTTTATAAAGATAATCAAATGGGCTGCTAAATCTTATTTACTTCAATATATGTCTTGATTGCGTGAAATTTTGAACCGTTTGAAAGTATCTCAAACACCTTTTCAAAGTTTTCCAAACCCTCAATTTTATTGGTCAGCATACGGCTTAACCAGCCTGAATACATAGCTTCTGCCAGCGCGATGTCGCTTACGCCCGCTTCAAAATGCTCACGGTTTGCATTAACGGTACCAACCATCACGCGATTTCCGAGCACGAATTCCTTGTTTATTAAATCGGTCGGCACGCCATCTATCTTTCTATCGCCACCGGTAACTGATGAAAGAATCAAGATGCCGTTTTCATTTAAACATTGCATTGCTTCAAACACGATTGGCGAATAGCCTGTGCATTCGAAAATCAAATCATACTGACCGTATTTATTTACTGAATCAACTAACGAAATTTCGCGCGTAGAATCGTAAGTGGCGTCGATTTCTTTTAACAATTCGGCATTTAGGTAACCGGCAGGCAAATCGAGCCCGAAACCGTGTACATCGAACCCACGTAAACGCAATGCGATTGAAGCCAGCAAACCGACATTTCCGGTGCCGATTACGGCAGCGGTTTTCGGCTGCCAAATATCGAGCCTGCGTTGAATATCATCCGCCTGTTTCAACCCTTTTTCGATTATTGAAAGTGGTTCGAGCAACACCGCAACTTCAGCGATTTTTGGCGGAATCTTTATCAAAAATTCACGGTCTTCAGAATAAAATTCTGCCCAATAGCCGTGAAGACGCGAAATTCCACGTTCCCAGTATTTATCGTCAGTAGTAAAATCCTGTTGCCCGATTTTATCGTAAATGCTTGTCCCACGGGGTCTTCTTACGGTTGCGACCACAAAATCGCCGGGTTTTAAATCCTTTACGTTTTCGCCCGTTTCAACAACACGTCCGAAGTTTTCGTGTCCCAAAATAAGATAATCCGAACCTTTTGGGGCAATTCCGTATTCACCTGCGTTTATTTCGCGATCAGTGCCACACGCACCTGCGCGTAAAACTTCAACCAAAACTCCGTTTCCATTTTTTATGTCTGAAACTTCGGGTTTTTCAACTTCAACCAACTTTGCCGAATTTTCTTTGCCGGGTGTTATTGCAATTGCTTTCATAATTTTACTTTCGTAAAAGTTACTTTACGTTTAAATAAACAGGATATTTCAAAAATCGGATTCAAACAATTGAGGTTTGGAATCATTCGAATTCACCGATTTGTTTAATTATTTTGCCTATTAAGCCTGTCCAGCCTGTTTGATGGCTTGCGCCTAATCCTTTTCCGTTGTCGCCGTTAAAATATTCATAAAACAAAACATAATCTCTAAAATGCACATCATTTTGAAACTTTTCGCTTTTGCCAAAAACTGCGCGCCGCCCATCTTCATCGCGTTTGAAAATTGACACCAGGCGTTGTTCAAGTTCTTGTGAAACATCCCAAAGAGTGTGCATTTTCTCAGAGCCGGTGGGAAATTCAATTTGAAAATTCTCGCCAAAAAAGTAATCAAACTTCTGTAAAGCTTCAATTATTAAATAGTTTACGGGAAACCAAACCGGACCTCGCCAGTTGGAATTACCGCCAAACATTCCCGTTCTTGATTCGCCTGGTTCATATGAAACTTCATATTGTTCTCCGTCTAAATTAAGCTCGTAAGGGTGTTGACGGTGGTACCGTGAAAGCGCGCGGATTCCATACGACGATAAAAACTCGCTTTCCGAAAGCATTGTATGCAAAACGCGCCGCAGACGATCACGACTGACTAATGATAGCAGCCGCCTGTCTCCGCGGTCAGTTTCTATAAAACAGCCGATTGATTCAACAAGTTCAGGGCGATGTTCCAAGAACCAAAGCGTACGACGCTTAAAATTCGGCAACGAATCAAACACTGATTCTTCAATGGTTTCAACTGCAAAAAGAGGTATCAAACCAACTAATGAGCGAACCTTCAGCGGCATATTATAGACTCCGGGTAGATGAAGAACATCGTAATAAAACCCATCGCGCTCATTCCAAAGCTCCGTATCTTCGTTACCAACGTTGTTCATTGCATCGGCAATATAAACGAAGTGTTCGAAGAATTTTGTGGCAACATCTTCATAAGCGTTATCTTTACGCGCGAGTTCTATCGCAATTGCCAACATATTCAAGCAAAACATCGCCATCCAAGAGGTTCCGTCTGATTGTTCAAGAAGTCCACCTGAGGGTAACGGCTTGCTGCGATCAAAAATTCCTATGTTGTCCAAACCGAGAAATCCGCCTTCAAAAACATTGTCTCCTTCGGAATCTTTACGGTTCACCCACCAAGTAAAATTCAAAAGCAGTTTTTGAAAAATTTTTTCAAGAAATTCGCGATCGCCTTTGCCGGTTTCCCTTCTTTCGATCTGAAAAACGCGCAACGCAGCCCAGGCATGCACCGGCGGATTAACATCATCAAACGCCCATTCATACGCGGGAATTTGTCCGCTGGGGTGCATATACCACTCACGCAAGAGCAAAAGTAGCTGTCTTTTTGCGAATCCGGAATCAAGCAAGGCAAGCGGCACGCAGTGAAAAGCGAGATCCCAAGCGGCATACCACGGGTATTCCCATTTATCGGGCATTGAAACCACATCATCATTAAAAAGATTCTTCCAATGTATGTTTCTGCCCTTTTTGCGTTGCGGCGGAGGCGGCGGAAAATCGGGGTCACCTTCCAGCCAAGTTGTAACTACGTAATGATAAAACTGCTTTGACCAAAGCATACCGGCAAGCGATTGCCTCATAATTCGTTGCGAATCGATATCCAAATTTTGCGGAATCAGGTCATCGTAAAACGCATCGGCATCCTTTATTCGGTCTTCAAAAACCTTTTCGCACGCGGTTTCAAATTCCGCTTGTGTCTTAAATGAAAATTTAGCTGCTCTGTTTTTTTCCGTAAAACGCAGATATATTACTTCGCTGCTTTCCCCTTCAATTTCAAGGGAATAGACCGGCGCGCCCTTAGAGCCACGTTTTCGTGATATTGCATCTTCGCGCTTATTAATTAAATATTCGCCAAATCCATCTTTTGTAAGCCCTGCATTATCCCCATTAAAAAGAACCGCAAAATTTGTTTCATTTTCGGTAAAAACCGCTTCGTTACAACCGCTTGCGATTAGCTGATATTCGCCGGTTTTCTTTTCACTAAGGTTTATAAACGAAAGTTCCGGCACGGTGCTTTCCGCAAGATACATATCCGGTTTCGGGTGCGCATGCGCCCACGTCCAGCGGTTGCGAAACCAAATTGTGGGCAAAATATGAAGCGGGGCGATTTCCTTTGCACGATTTTCTACCGTGATTTTTATACAAATATCATCGAATTCAGCCTTTGCATACTCGATGAAGATGTCAAAGTATTCATCTTCATCGAAGATTCCCGTATCAATTAGTTCGTATTCGCTATCTTGTTTTGTTCGTGCCGCATTCGTTTTTCTGAGATCTTCATACGGATATTCCTTTTGTGGATATTTGTATAAATATCGCATATACGAATGTGTCGGGGTTCCATCAAGATAGTAATAATATTCTTTTACATCTTCGCCATGGTTGCCTTCCGGACCGGAAAGCCCGAAAAGACGCTCTTTTAGGATTGGATCGTTGCCGTTCCAAAATGCGGGAGCAAAACATATTAGCTGGTGCCGATCGCTTAACCCCGCGATGCCATCTTCATTCCAACGATAGGCGCGCAAATGTGATTGCTCAAACGGAAAGTAATGCCAGGCATCACCATCGGCAGAATAGTCTTCGCGAACCGTGCCCCACGCACGTTCACTTACATAGGTTCCCCAAAGTTTCCAATCTTCTTTCCTTGAATTTGCGGCTGCAAGCCTCTGCTTTTCGATGTTTGTTTTATTTGTCATTCAAAAGTATTTAACCGTTCTTTTCGAATCGCTAAAGCAAAAAGTGGCTACTTAGTTTACACTTGAAAATAGACTTTAGCTTTTCGAATTTGTAATAATAAGCTCAAACGGTAACTTATTGTGTGGTTTTTCGGCAAATCAACATATTACATCTTCCGATGTTAAGTTATTGAAAAGATTAAGCAATTAATCGTTTATCATTTGCATAAAATGGTTCAAGAATGGATCTCCGAATTTGATCGAACACCAAAGGGTGACGCGAACGCGAAAACACCCGCGGGGAAAACTGCGCTAAAAAAGACAATACTCACGAACGAGCTCTTTTTGGAACGTATTGTAGAAATTTGCGAAGAACTGGATGAAGGACTTGGTTCATCTGCCGAAGAAACAATTCTGCATGTCTTTGAATCTCATGAATTGGATGATGATCAATCCGCAATTATGGCGGTGCAAATTTCCCGTTCGTTGGAGTTCCGTGGAAAGCTTGATGAAGCAAAACAAACTTTGGAAAGTTTCTCAAAAGCAAAAAAGATCGAAGAACTTTCCGCAGAAACAAGGGTTGAGTTGTTTCTTCAAATCGCAAATCTAAACGTGGAGCTAGACGAAGCCGAAGAGGCAGTTAGGCTTGTTGAAGAAGCGTTTGAGATAATACGCGAAGTTGAAACATTACAATCCAATGGAAATCCGTTGTTGGTTCGCGCACGTGCCTATAGAAGCGCAGGCGATATTGATGCCGCAATTCGCGATGCGGAAAAAGCGCTTAGCAAATTTAGAGAAGTTGCAGACTGGCGCGGAATGGCTTGGAGTTACCATGAATTAGGGCTTAGCGCATTTGCGCAAGCAAATTACAAGCGCGCCCATAATTACTTTAATCTCGCGCTTCAAATAGTTGGCAAGAATACCGCACCGGTAATTTTGGCACGTTTATTTTCGGATCTCGGCGCAACCGAGTGGTTCTTAAACGCACCGCGCACCGCAGTTGAACACTTGGTGAGTTCACTTGAATACTATAATTTAATCGAAAACCGCTTTCGATTGATGTTCACACTCAATGATTTAGGCGTAAGCTTGCTTCAACTGGGCGATATTGCACGTTCGGAATCTACGATAAATGAAGCGCTTTCAATTGCTGAAGAGTTTAATCATTCGCATAAGGCTGGCATTTTGGATTCGCTTGCGGAAATTTATATCCTTCGCAACGATCTTGAAACTGCTGAAAGTTACTTAGTTAAAGCCTCTGATGCCGCAAAGCAATTCGGCAATGAACAATTTGATGTTTTGATCGCACGAAATTTTGCGCGCACGGCACTCGCGAATGGCAAATTTGATTACGCAATTGAACTTGCAAACAAGGCACAAACAAAGGCTGAAAAGCTTGGCGTTAATGCCTATGTTGCATATTTGCAACTTATATCTGCTGAGGCGTATCTACGAAAAGAAGATAAAGGCAAGGCGCGCGAAATTTTAGATGAAGTTGAAGAAGAAATTGACATAAACGATTTTTATTTGCTTGGCACGCTGCAAAGGCTTCAAGGTGAAATTGAATTAGCAAACGAAAAATATGTAGATGCTCGTTATCTTTTGCGAAGGGCTTTAACGGTATTTGAAACACGTGAAGATATTTACAATCAAGCAATCGTGCTTGACCTGCTAGGCGATAGCTATGCACAAACGGAACTAAAAGAAGCTTCAAAGAATTATATTTTGGCAAGCGAAGCATTTCGAAAAATGGGGGTTAAGAAGTTTTATAACCGCATCGAATATAAAATTCGCGAACTAGAATCACCAAAGCGCAAAAAGGCGGCGAAAGAAAAGCGAAGTGAAGAACCGACGGAATCTGTAAGAACTCAAATGCTCATGCAGCGTCTTGCGGAAGCAACCGCTTCACGCGAATTGTTGTTTCGTGAGCTAATCTCAATTCTTACGCAGGAGAGCAAGGCATCAAAGTTCATAATCGCGCAAACTGATGAAGATTTGGGCTGGACACCGCTTATCACGAATGATTATACAACTGTTGAAAGTAACGCACTTGTTAAAAAACTTTCCAACGCAATTGCCAATGGAAACATAAATCGGTTTGAAAAAGAAAATAATGCCGCTGTATTTTTGCTAAAGCCGCGAAATGCCCCGGCTGCGGCGCTTTGTGTAGCACCAAAGTATTCAGCTGTGTTGCACAATGGCGGAAAATTTGAGCCATTGCTAAAGATTGTTGAACTCGGACTTGATGTTTGTGCATTGCGTGATATGGACCGCGATGAAACCATTGAAGAAGAGCTGAACCCGTTTGTTACTGAAAGCATTATGCCGGGTTTTATACACTCATCCCCCGCGATGATGCGACTGGTGGAAGAAGTTTATCGCATACGTTCTTCTGATGTTACAGTGCTTGTCACCGGTGAATCCGGCACCGGCAAAGAACTTGTTTCGCGCGCAATTCATTCGGTTTCATCAAGAAAAGACAAAGTATTTGTTCCCTTTAACTGCACCGCCGTTCCGAGAGAACTTACCGAAGGACATCTTTTCGGTTATAAGCGCGGCGCATTCACCGGCGCTGCGAATGATTCTCCCGGAATGATTAAAACCGCTGATGGTGGCACATTGCTTCTTGATGAAATCGGCGATCTTCCGATTGATGTGCAACCGAAATTGCTACGCTTTTTACAGGAAGGCGAAATTCAGCCACTAGGCGAAAGAAAGCCGTTAAAAGTGGATGTTCGCGTAATAGCCGCTACTAATATGAACTTGGAAGAGCGCGTAAAAATGGGTCTCTTCCGCGAAGATTTGTATTACCGCATAAATGTTGTGCGGCTTAGAGTTCCGCCACTTCGCGATAGAAAATCAGAGATTAAACCAATGGTGATGTATTACATAAATCGATATTCACAAAGGTTTAACAAAAAAAACATCTCAATAAAGCCGCAAACAATCGATCTTTTAATGGTTTCAGATTGGGAAGGAAACGTTCGCCAATTGTGCAACGAAATTCAACGAATTATTGCGCGCGCCGAAGATGGTGAAATAATTACACCGGAACATATTTCCCCCGAACTTCGTGTAAAACCTGTGCAAACAACGGTTGATGAAAGCGGCAATGTTGTTCCGCTAATGGCAAACGTTTCGAATTCGGGCGCGTTTACCGTTGGAATGGAAGGTGCAACAATTGAAGAAGCCGTTTGCGAATTGGAACGCCAAATGATTTTAGATTCGATGCGAAGAAATGACGGCAACATCACGCGCGTTTCGAAAGAACTCGGACTTACACGCCGCGGGCTTTATCTAAAAATCGATCGCTACGGAATAAAACGCGCGTCGTAAAAAGAATTGTTCTTATTATGATTACCGAATTATGATTACCGAAGAAACCGTTTCACTTCAATCAAAATTCTATTACGATCTTTCCCTGCCGGCGCAAACAAACGCGCCGTTGCTTATAGCCATCCACGGCTATGGTGCCCATAAACACTATATGATGCGCGAGGCAAAAGCTATTGCGCCAAAAAATTTCGCAATTGCTTCACTTGAAGGACCGTACAGATTTTGGCGTGAAGCCACAGATAACACTTACAAACCCGCGTTTGGCTGGCTAACCGAATACAAACCGGAAGATTCAGTTGAACTTCATCAACGCTTTGTGTTGAAAGTTATTGAAAGCCTTTTGCAAAATTCAAAAATTGATGGTTCTCGCATATTTCTTTTTGGCTTTTCACAGGCGTGCGCGTTAAATTTTCGCTTCGCATTTACCTATCCAAACACGCTTGCCGGAGTGATTGGCATAAGCGGCGGAATTCCATCAGATTTAGATTCAAATGAAAAATATGAGCCTACAAAGGCGGAAGTCTTATACCTTTATGGCAACCGCGATGAATTTTATCCACCCGCAAAATTTGCGTCAAATGATGCTGCGCTGCGCGAATATCTCAAAAACTACAAATCAAAGGAATTCAATGCAGAACATAAAATTACGGACGAAATGCGAAAGGAGATTGGCGCTTGGCTACGCGACAAGGTTTAACGTGAGTTTCGGGTTGTTTTTGCAAGTATCCTTGGCGGAAACCCGAACCAATATAGGATTTGTCTCGATGTCCAACCAAAAAATGTTAGCGCAAACAAATTATGTTCAAAGCGCCTTGCCGAAGTGGCAATAGGCAGTGAAATAGTTACAAACCTACCGTGCTTTTTCAAACGCTTATATAAATCGAGGTCCTCAAAGAGATTCATATCCTTAAACCCACCAATTTCTTCAAACGTGCTTTTACGAACAAAAAACGCCGAATCGCCGTAAACCAACCCCATCGAACGTAAATGCGGATAAAGCCAAGTCAAAAACCGCGCGCTTTTGCTTGCGCCGGAAAATATCACTTCAAAATTTCCGCCTATCACGGAATCATGATTCAAATATCGCTTAATCTGCCCGCCCGAACCTTGTACCGGGCGGGTATCTGCATGAATAAACCAAAGAATTTCCGATGAAGCAATTTTTGCGGCTTTGTTTAATAGCTTGCCGCGCGTAGCACCCGGAACCGATACGATTTCCACCGGCTTTTTTCCTTCATAGTTGCGAACGTTTTTTACAGTGTTATCCGAGCTGCCGCCATCGGCAATAATTATTTCGTTAACATTTATGAGACGCTCGATTGTCTCAAGAGTTTTAACTATTGAGATTTCCTCATTCAAGGTCGGAATTATTACGGATATTCTGGCGTCTTCCATCACGGGCTTAATATTTTATCAGTTTGAAATCAAATTGCGTAAACCGCTGTAACGGTAATTATTTCGGCGCGGAAAAACTTTTTTGTAAACCGTATACGAGTTGCAAATTGGAAATCGTAGTGCTATAAGAATAATTCGCACTTAGCTGAAATAGGCGTATGTGCGTATTCCACAGTAGCTCAATGGCAGAGCATTCGGCTGTTAACCGAAGGGTTGTAAGTTCGAGTCTTACCTGTGGAGCCAATTTGAAGAAGCCCGGCTCAGTGAGTCGGGCTTTTTGTTTTTGTCTAAATCTTGCCCCTAAGATAGGTAATGCACAACCGAAGGAAACCACTCAAGATTAACACTGGCAAGTATCAAACAAAAGTGTTGAACATTTTTGTTTCGTTTGGTATTCTTAATTTACCCCCCGAAACTATCGTGCATAGTTTCGCGGGTGTTTTATTCTCAGCATAAGAAATTGTGCATTCTGCCCCTATTTGTTGGAGACAACAAAACCACTCCCTTTTTTAACAAAACTCCCTAATTTGTGAAATCTAACGTTTAAAACGCGTTAGGTTCGTATTGTTAAATTTCAACGCATCAGCTTGCGAACCATTGAGGTTGGTTGATGTCGATTTTTCGGGTGTAGTTGTACCCCGAAGGAGATTAAACGAAGCAGTTTAGGTTTTAGATGTGGTGGCGGCAAGAAGAATTTAATCATAACGAACTAGAATAATGCCTTATAGCGTTGTGATTGATTTGCTGATTTCCTACGTTAGCAAAATTGTTTCGAATTCATAAAAGCTATGAAAGCGAAATTACTTACTTCAATTTTATTTGTTTTTTTTCTAAGTGTTTTAGCAAATTCGCAAGCAGCCATAGATGGTGTTGTCAGCGATTTTGGAGGCGGTTGGCGTTCGGAAAGTACGGCGCTTTCAGCCGTGCGACCAAATAATCATCATGACATGCTCGCATTCAAGGTTGGTTCTACTTGGTATTCAACGGGTGTGAATGATTCAATTGTCTCAGCACAATTGGGCGCAACCCCATTTGTTAGCGGTGATTGGGCGGCTCTTGCGGCTAGTTCAGCTACGGCTTTATATGTGGGACAAGGTTCAGCGGCTGATGGTGATGTAAGCACCGGGGTTGCGATGGTATATCCGGTAACCGGTGGTAACGTTACACAGTATATTTCCGATGGTACGAAAGGATTAGACTTAAGCACGTTTGCAAATAATGTTGCCGGCACTTTTGTGTTTCCTATTGCGCAAATAGAAATGAGTGCAGTTGGAGACGGGGTTCCGGATTTCATGGTCGTAAATGCCGCTGTACCAAGCAATTCAAGCATAATCTATAATCTTTACAATTCTGCCGGAACTCTTATTGCGACCGCCGGAACCGGGTCGTTAAGCGCCCTTGCCCAGTTTGCAAACAACGCAAATGATAGGTTTAGAAT
>JBKEBT010000145.1:0-6292 GCA_047973305.1 Pyrinomonadaceae bacterium | reverse complement strand
TTGGTATATTGCATCGGCTGATGTCCCACCCGGTGACGTAACCATATTGCGGAGTTCAGCCGGATGCATATCTGATTCCATTGCGAACAACACGGAACCCAACATCATTTCCTGAACCAGTTCTTTTGACATATCTCTAGAAAAACCTAGATGAACGCCGGCATCGGTTAATGCTTCCATCATCATAAACACATATGTGGGTCCTGTTGCGGAAAGCGATGTAGCCATATCAATCATATTTTCATTTTCTACGTAAAGTTCCTTTCCCAGAGCGGTAAGTAGCACACGAATTTTTTGTGAATCTTTTTCGCGAGCTTCCTCCGTTGCCGTCCATGCCGTTATTCCGTGTCCGATTTGCGATGGCGTGTTTGGCATTGTGCGGGCGATTCGTTCGCAGCCTAAAGCCTCCGCAATTGTTTCTATTTTTGCACCTGCAACAATTGAAAGCACCAGCTGATCCTGTGTAACAAAGCCCTTTAAATCGTCTAATACACCGGATAGCCGTTGTGGTTTAACGCAAAGTACAACAACGGAATCAGCCGCTGTCTGCGATTCGGCAGCCGCCGCACCATTATCCTTTAGTGCTTTTATTCCGTATTTTGCGGAGAGTTCTTTTCGCCTCGCTTCACGCGGATGACTTGCGGTAATTTGTTCACTTGTTACGAGCTTGTTTTTTAAAAGACCGGCGACAATTGATTCCGCCATTACGCCGCAACCTATAAAACTTAGCTTTGCTTCTGCCAAATGTTCTTTCATATGAAAATGGCGTAAACATATTTTGTAGAAATAGTTTACGCTTAAATGTCCTCTATAATTTTGTTCTATTATCTTTTGGAAAATGTCGGTTTTGCAACCGAACGTAAACCGAATTCAATTAGTTTTATTAAAATTGATAAAGTTTTTATTTTGAAGCGCGTCTTATTCTTTCCATCAACGCGGCGCCAATTCCGTTTTCAACGGTTTGTTCACAAACTATTTCTTCAATTCCGGTTCTATCGCATTCGCGAAAGAATTCAAATAGATTTTGTGCATAATCTTCGTCAGATTTCGCAATATAGATTTTCTTAAAAGCCGCATTTGGTACCGTAAAGCCGATAAACGCAGAGTTTTTGTTTACACTCAGATTGTCGTTCGCTTTTGCTAAACGAACCTTAGCAACCGGCGAATAATGCTTATGTTTCATTCCCGGACTTTTCGGAACTTCATGTTCTTTTGGTTCATAGGCAGTTATTTCAGGTATGTAGCATTGAAGGGTTTCAAGGGTGACCGCACCTCTTCTTAAAAGCAATGGCGGCGTAGTTGTTACATCAATCACGGTTGATTCTATTCCATATTTACTTGTTTCACCTTTTAAGATGCAATCAATTCGTCCATCCAAATCTTCATAAACTGCTTGCCAAGTTGTGGGAGATGGCTTGCCGGAAATATTTGCGGATGGTGCAACCAAAGGCACACCACACGCGCTTATGAACCGATTTGCTATTTTGCTTTCGGGCATTCGAACTCCTAATGTTTCGAGCCCTGCAGTAGCTATTGGCGGTACCGTTTCTTTCTTTCTTAACACAATTGTAAGTGCGCCGGGGAAGAATTTGTTGAACAATATCTGTGCGATTTTTGGAACCTCAAGTGCAATTTCCGAAATTTGGCTAAGATTGGCAATATGCGCAATCAATGGGTTATCATTCGGGCGCGCCTTCGCCTTAAACACGTTTGCAATTGCTTCCGCATTAAAAATATCAGCCGCAAGCCCGTAAACTGTTTCGGTTGGAAATGCAACAATTCCGCCTTTTTTTATAAAGTTGGCTGCGTCAAAAACTGAATCTGTAATTTGGGTTTCCACGTTTAGGATTAAAACGCTTTTTGCGAATCCTAACAAGTTATATGGTTCTACATACTTGTGTTTGTTTTGTTGGCACTTTGTGATTCTTAACTTCTAATTCTTGAATCGGGCATTCTAATGACAACGCATAGCACAAATAATCAAGCGTGCCATTTTGTTGGAAATAGATTTTCTAGCTACTAATCCACCGAAAGAAGTAAATCAAGCCAATCAATAGTATTGTAAATGCCGCTATTGACGCAGGATTTCCAAAATTGATTGTCCAACCCATTGCTTTACAACGTTTAGGCGGAAAAATGCGTTTGTCTTCTCGGTTGTAATAGAAAATTCCCCATTTCCAGTTTTTCGGGTTTTGTCTCCATTCTTCAAATTGGGTTTGGTCAGTGTTGGTCATCGTATTCATAATTCTTCCCTTTGTAATGCACAGACATACTGTATTTACGCATTCACGCGAAAATTGTTCGCATATTTAACCGTTAATTGAAAAAACGATAGTGTCCTGTAATTTTCCATTTAAACAAGCGGTCTTCAAGATTCGCACCGCCGCCAATGTTGTGGATAATCATATAACGCTTAACATCCTTATTCCAAATATTTGAAATTAAACCAATGTGTGTCATTCCCTTTCCGTCTAAATCCCACGTGATCACGTCGCCTGGTTGATAGTCTTCGCCGTTATCTGAAATTGCAAGCGATTTCCCGGTACGTTTGAAGTATGTTTGAAGATTTGGCACGCGACGATGATCGATATTGGTGTCAGGCTTTGCTAATCCCCATTTTTGCGGATACTCCACAAAGTTTTCTTTCATATCTTCGTGCACTTCTTTTTGAAGATCGACACTCGCGCCGCGAAATGCGCGAATCACCACATCAGTGCATGCGCCGGTTTCAAGCGGGACATCGCCATTGGGGTAAGGAATCACAAAGTATTTTTGGGTGTAAGAAATTGTTGATTCAAGTTGGGAATTTGCATTTTGAAGCACCGCTCGAATTGCTTGATTTTCTATTTCATCAAGTTTTGGTCGTTCAATATTTGACGAAAAGTGTTGCTTAACCTTCCATTCATTGGAAAACGTGCTTTCTGCTATGCAGTTTGCGAAAAAGATTGTTATGGCGATTGCTAAAAATGAATACTTCATAGTAGTTTGACACGAAAAGTATGCGCTTTGTTGCAGATTGTGAGAAAAATTTTTGGATTCTAATCTATTTTTGAATCGAGCCGAATCTTTTCGATATGTGCGAACACGGTTTTTTGCGCCAGAGGAAAAAGCGCTTTGTTTAGGTTTTTATAAATTGTGCGCGTAATTTCATCAACATCGTCAATTCCCTTTTCCAAAAGTGTTCTTACTTGTTCTTCTCTCTGCATACGATGTGCTAAATATTCATCTATTTTTCCTCGCGAATCATAAATCGCTGTCCCGTGTGAGCCACACATAAAACGCAGATTATCTAGCGCGCGCATTCGCTTTAGTGATTGAAGGTAATCACGCATATTTCCTTCGGGAGGTGAAATCACAACAGTTCCGAAGCTAAGTACATTGTCGCTTGAAAGTAGAAATCCGTTTGATTGATCGTAGAAACAAAGATGCCCGCGCGCGTGTCCGGGAGTGTGCAAGATGGTTAATTGAAAGGGATTGCCAGAAAAGCTACACAATTCGATTTTTTCGTCATCGGCTAAAAAACCATCTGCTTTAAAGCTACTGCCTAAACTTTCAACTGTTTGCTTATGAGTCAAAATCGGCACTTTTTGCCCGTGTTTATTATAGAAGTGTTCCTGAAGTGCTGCTTCTCCACCTATATGATCCAAATGCAGATGGGAAACAATAATGGCTTTGCAACTCCCACCGTTTACAACTAGTTTATCGACAATTCTAGCCAGTTTTTCTTGCTCTCCGGTATCCTTTGATGCCGCATCAATTACCACAAATTTCTTTTCACCAACAATAAAACAATTCGTATGCGTTGCGGGCGGAAGCGTTTTTGTAAGTAGCGGAACGCACTTTATATGTGCGTTATAAGCTATATATTCCGTGGTTCCGTTCAGTTTTTTCGAGCGTTTTTTGAGTAATGTCGCGGTTTTAGCCAAATCGTTTGTCTTTTGAAGCGCATCGATCGTAAAAAAAACCGGCGGAACAATAATAACTTCGGAGCGTGTCCATTTCGCCTTCGCCTCATCGGGTTTTATAAACTCAACGGCAGTGGTTTCATCGGTTGCGGCGTATGGAAATAATTTTTTTTCGCATTTTGATATAAAAAAATGAGTCTTAAATCTAATCGGCGAAAACTCCGGCGTTGTCCAAAAGCCCGCATATTCAAACATCGCAAAATCGATTTTCAGCCCCCAATGCTCTAAAATATCACTAAATCCGGCGCGTCCTGATTGTAGTTCATCATTTAACGATTGTAGTTGTCCTTTAGTAAGTTTAGCTGCACCTTTTACCGGAAGAACTCCAATTTCTTCAAAGGTTTCGCGAATTGCACATACCAACGGGGCAGCCATTTCGGCATTAGCACAATTTTCAACAGGTGTTAAATAATCTTGTTCCTCAATGCTTCCACCGGGAAAACCAAAGTTTCCGCCTAAGAATTTCATCGCCGGGTTTCGCTGTGCCCAAAGTACACTTGAACCGGTTTCATCCAACAAAATCAAGGCTGCGGCATCTCGTATTGCGGCATGTTTTACTATTGACATTTTCCCTCGTGTAGTTGATATTCAATTGCTGTTCTTTCTGCAATGACAAAATTAAATTAGAAAAATCAAGGTATAGAGTCCTTGGCTCCCTAGATTATGAGAAGGTTTGAACTTCCGTTTGCGCTGATTCATTCAATTGAAGATTCGATTTTGGAAATTGTCTTTTGTGAAGCAATTGAAATCGATATGGATATGGTTACAAAACTTCATAAGGTATTGGAATCATTTTGTACAAATGAAGTCTGCATCCTTGTAAACAATATAAACGAATTCAATTACAGTTTTGAAGCGCAAATGAATATCTTTGATCTTGAAAAAATTGTCGCCGTTTCATTTGTTTGCTATACAAAAAATTCACATCGCGCGGTTGAAGCGATGCTAAATCTTCCGCGTAAGAATGAACCAAACGCAAAGATTTTCTATGAATACCGTGAAGGCATTGAATGGCTTGAACAACAATTTGTAGACGTAAATAATTCGTTGATAAATTCAACTTAAACATTTTTAAGTAATTCTTTTGCAATTGAAACCGCGTTTTCTTCGGTAAAGCCGTATTTTTCAAATATAACGGAAGCAGGCGCTGAAGCTCCGAATTTGTCGACGGTTAATGCCGCGCCCTTTGAACCAATATATTTATCCCATCCCAAACGAACACCGGCTTCAATTACCATTCTTGCTTTAACTTCTGTAGGCAACACGGATTCTTTATATTCGGCATCTTGCTCATCAAAAAGTTCTGTACACGGCATTGAAACAACCCGTGTTGGAATCCCTTCGGCTTCAAGCGCTCCACGTGTTTTTAACGCCAAACCTATTTCCGCGCCGGTTCCAATAATAATCAATTTCGGTTTACCATCGGTCGCCTCTGCAAGCACATAACCACCTTTTCTGGTGCCTGAGGCATCCGCGAATTCCTTGCGATCGATCACCATTACATTTTGTCTTGAAAGCGCGAGCACCGTTGGCGCGTGCTGTCTTAAAATCGCCAAACGCCAAGCTTCGCTTGTTTCGTGCGCATCCGCCGGACGAACCACAAATAAGTTTGGGACGGCGCGCAGGGCAGCAAGGTGTTCAACCGATTGATGCGTGGGTCCATCTTCACCGAGCCCAATCGAATCATGAGTAAATACAAAAATTGTTTGAATTTCAGAAAGCGCCGCAAGCCTAATTGGTGGGCGCATATAATCGCTAAATGTAAGAAATGTTCCGCCAAACGGAATGATGCCGCCGTGAAGCGACATTCCTACCATTAATGAACCCATGGCGTGTTCGCGAATGCCGAAATGCATAATTCTGCCTGCATAATCTTCGGCTGAAAACGATGTGGACGATTTTATGTCAGTTTTATTTGATGGACCCAAATCCGCCGACCCACCAAACAGTTCCGGAATTGTTTCTGCCAAGGCATTTATCACATCGCCGCTATAAACTCTTGTGGCAGCCGGCTTTACATCAACAAATGTGGGTAAGCTTTCTTGCCACCCTTCAGGTAATTCATTATTTATTACTGTTGTAAATGTTTTACTCTTTTCCGGGTTCGCATTTTTATACGCGCCGACTTTTTCGTTCCACTCGGCTTCAAACTTGGCGCCGTTTTTTACTGAAGCGGAAAAGTGTGCATAAACTTCTTCGGGAACATAAAATGTTTTATTTTCATCCCAACCGAGATTTCGTTTTGTTTCCTTTGTAGCTTCAATGCCGATAGCATCGGAGTGGGCATCGCTCGTTCCTTCGTTCGGCATTCCATAGCCGATTACTGT
>JBKEBT010000144.1:0-27008 GCA_047973305.1 Pyrinomonadaceae bacterium | reverse complement strand
ATGTATTTCATGCGACAAGTACTAAATCAAAAAGGATACGTTAGGTAAGGTATACTTGTAAAGCTCCCCTGATTAGTACCGATTAAAAGTACAGTTTTCTTAACCTCACCCCGAAGTGATCAAGCATTTCGTTGCTTCCCGTATTGACTCGGAGGAATTCCTCCGAGTGCGTCGTGGGGGCGTTCGTTGTTGTATTTGTCGAGCCATACGGCGGTGATTTCTCTTGCGTCATCTAACGAATCAAACAGGTACATGTTTAACACGCCTTGTCGAAAACTTCGGTTAAAGCGTTCGATGTATGCGTTTTGCTGCGGTTTGCCGGGTTCGATAAACTCCGGTTTGACGCCCGTCTTCTCACACCATTCAGCCATTTTCCCTGACACAAACTCAGGTCCGTTGTCCATTCTCAGACGTTTCGGCAAGCCCCTTACTTCGGCAATTTGCGTAAGCACCCGGACAACTCTTTCCGCAGACAGACTGAAATCGATCTCGATCTTTAAGCCTTCGCGGTTAAAATCGTCCAGCACATTAAACGTTCTGAAACGTCTCGAATCCGTCAGCGCATCGCTCATAAAATCGCAGCTCCACGTGTCGTTCATCTCCGCCGGAACCTCCAACCTGTCGGGATTTCTCACCGGCAACCGCCGCTTCTTCTTACTGCGTTTATTGAGGTTTAGCTCATTGTAGATCCTTCGCACAAGCTTGTGATTCCACCTTTTCCCGCGGTTCCTCAGCATCCGGAAATACTTCTTGAATCCCAAATCGGGCTGCTCTTCTACCAGTTTTCTAAGTGCGTCGGCAATCTCTTCGTCGTTGTTTTCTTTTCCGCGATACCGAAAAACACTCCTCGCTAGCTTCATCGTACGACACGCTCGCCGCTCGCTCAGTTTGTGCTTCCGTTTCAGATAAACAACCGATCCCCGCCGTTCGCCAACGCTCAGAGCTTTTTTTCGATCAAATCCTTCAGCGCGTGATTCTCAAGCGACAAATCAGCATACATCTTTTTCAACCTCGAATTCTCATGCTCAAGCTCCTTCAATCGTTTGATGTCCGCCGCTTCCATACCCCCGTATTTCTGCTTCCACTTGAAATACGTCGATTCCGATATCCCATGCCGACGGCATATCTCCGACACCTTAAATCCCTTCTCAGCCTCCTTCAAAATCGCAATTATCTGATGTTCAGTAAATCTGCTGCGCTTCATTTCCAGTCTCCTCCTTGTCTCTATTCTGACCGAAAACTCCACTTTTGTCTGGTATCATCCTAGGGGATTCTTACCACGGGCGTTTAATTAAAACATAACCGCTAAGAGTAGTTACATCCATTGAAGCCATTTGTTTCTACCGTATAAAATTCAAATCTAGCCTACTTGCAAAAACTTCTGCTAACATACGTTTTTTTACGCTTGCTGTTGATGTAGTAGCACCCACCACGCTTACCTACGATGTACTTTCTTGCTCCGGAACTACCACGCTTTCTTTTTGTTGGCGCAGTTGAAGTTCGAGCTTGTGATTTCTTTACGGGCTTACTCTTTATCGATGTTGAAGCCGATTTCTCAGGCATCAAGTCTTCTAAGAATGCTATTGAATTACCGTGAATCCAGCCTTCAGCGCCATCTGCATCAACGTAGAACCACGCCGCTTCTTGCCTAACCACGTTAATTTTATCCCCTTTTGAAAGTTCTGTGATTGATTTTCCTTGATTTTGAGGGGTCTCCCGCAGAATTGTGTTTTCTTTTATTACTTCCGCAGTCTGTGCGAATGTATTTAATGAAAAGGCGAGTAAAATTAGAATAAACAATTTCATTTTAACATCTCCGAGTTTCGAGTTATTAAGCGTTTAGTTTTATGGCGATTTTATCACAATTTCGAATTTTCAAAGATAAATCAATTTGGCGCTGGAAAACGATAATGCGATTATGATTTGGGACTTGAACAAAGAATTGGGTTTGTTTACCCGAAACAAAACTTTATCAATCAAAAGGTTAAGAGCCTTTGCAGGGAGTAAACCACTACAAGGCTCTAAAAACAGTAACTATTTATGATATTTAACTTCTTCCGCTTTTCTTCCAATCTTCAAGAAATGCATCCAAGCCTTTATCCGTAAGCGGATGTTTTACTAGTTTCTTGAGCACATCAAAAGGTATAGTTGCTACATCAGCGCCCAAAAGTGCACTATCAACTATATGCATTGGATGGCGAATGCTGGCGGCAAGTACTTGAGTTTTGTATTCGTAGTTCTCATAAATCTGAACTATTTGTTCAATCAATTCCATTCCATTTTGCGAAATATCATCGAGTCTGCCGATAAATGGTGAAATGTATTTCGCGCCTGCTTTGGCTGCCATAATTGCCTGCGAAGCCGAAAAACACAGCGTAACATTTGTGCTTATTCCTTCAGCGCTGAAGGCTTTTGTTGCTTTTAGACCGTCCCAAGTTAAAGGACATTTAATCACTACATTATCGGCAATTTTTGCGAGTTCGCGCCCTTCCTTAAGCATTCCTTCGGTATCGAGTGCGGTAACTTCTGCGGAAATATCACCATTTACCTCGGCACAAATTTCGGCAATGCGTGTTTTGAAATCAATATCGCCTTCTTTTGCAATTAAAGAAGGGTTAGTTGTAACGCCATCAATCAAACCAAGTGAGTTGGCTTCTTTTATCTCATCAAGGTTTGCAGTATCTAAAAAGAACTTCATTTTATTCTCCGAATTTATTTTATTGGATTGCGTAAAATTCCTATGTGTTCGATTTCCACCTCGCAAACATCGCCTCTTTTAAGTTGCGAAACACCTGACGGCGTGCCGGTGGCAATTAAATCGCCGGAATTTAATGTCATTTGTTGAGAAATGTAGCGTATCAAGAAGGGAATATCAAATATCATCTGGTTTGTGTTTCCGCTTTGCTTAATTTCACCGTTGACGCGAGTTTCGATATGTAACGATTCCGGACTTAATTCGGTTTCGATTGCGGGACCGACCGGACAAAACGTGTCAAATGATTTTCCACGCGTAAATTGAATATCGGCTCTTTGAACATCACGCGCGGTTACATCATTTAAGCATGTATAACCGAAAACGTACGAAAGCGGATCGTCCATTTCTGAAATATCTTTCGCCGTGCGTCCGATAATCACCGCGAGTTCTCCTTCATGTTCCACTTGTTGTGATTGATGCGGAATTTTTACGTTGGAACCACTTGAAACAACAGCGGAAGGCGCTTTAAGAAACAATAATGGAGCCTTTGGAACTTCGTTTCCGAGTTCGGCGGTGTGTGCCGCGTAATTTCTTCCGACACATACTATTTTTGAAGGGGCGCAAGGTTCCTTAATTGCAACTTCGGAAAGCGCTAACGAACTTTCCAAGGGAATTGCCCCAAGTACATTTTGTAAGTCGATGCGCGAATCGTTAAATGGTTGAATAACTTGACCAAGGATTGCGCCAAAATATAAAGCCGAATTAAATTCAAAACGAACAATCTTCATACTTACCCCGTTTAAAAAGCCGTTTCAGAAACCACCTCCGAGGGCATGCTCACGTTTCCGTCTTTATCGGTAGCAGTTATGTAATAGTAATAGGTCTTGCCCGGCTCGATTTTCTTATCCTGATAGGTAGTGGTTTCGATTCCGTTAGGCGTTAAAAGCTGCCAATTTTCAACGGGCGAGTCTCTTTCAGTGCTACGATAAATTTTATAGTTGTTTATATCCGATTCAATATTCGAAGCAAAAAAGATTGAGATCGAGTTTGGCGCAGCCGCAATTGTTATAGAGTTTGGTGGCGATGGCGCAAATGTATCCTTAGGTTCAATTAAAAGCACGTTTGATTCAAGGCTGACAACCGGAATCGCTTCATTTCCAAGCGAAACCGTGCGAACAAAATATTCATAGCTTTTTTCGAATTCGAAAAGCGTATCGGAAAAATGCGTGTCTGTTACCGGCGCAGCGTTTAATTTCATCGCATTTTCGCCGCCGGTGGAACTTCGATAGACATTATAGCCCAATACATTCGGCGGTTTTGTGCCATCTTCATTTTCTTCGGGAGCATTCCATGCCAACCGAATTTCGGCTTGCGATAACTTGGCGGTCAAATTGTTCGGACGCTTTGCAACAGCCGAAATCGGCTCAATTAAATAAAAGTTTGAATATGCCGCCTTTTGCCCTGATGAATTCACAAACCGAACTGCATATCGCAAACGCGCTGCCTGTCCGGCAAATTTCAATGTGTCAGTAAAAGTCATTTCTTTAAGCGCAAAATCCTTTACCGAAACGGGAATCGTCGAGATTAAAGTGCTTTGCGTATCAAATTCTTCCTCGGTAAGCGTCAACGGCGATGAAAGCGGCTCTGCAAGTCGGTATACGTCGACGCGAGCAATGTTTAATACGCTTCCGTCAGGAGCGTTTCGAGACGGCATTCTCCAATTTAAGACAACTTGAGTGCCTATCTGTTCACCGAAAATATCAACTCGCTGTGGTACTTGTTCAACGGGCGGAAGCGGGGGCATTCGTTTACCACATGCGGCAAACAGACTTAGTAATATAAGAAGTGTTGCAAGTTGAAATTTCATTTGATTTAAGGGCGCTTAATCAGCTTGATGCAAGGCTTAACAAACCGCTTAATTACGTATTAAGCGGGTGCATATGTTAAAGCATATACTGCCGAAGATCTCTGTCTTCAACCAAGCTCGAGAGCCTAGCGCGAACAAATTCCGCATCAATTGTCTGATTCTTATTTTCCAGTTCGCCGCCCTGGAAGCTTATCTCCTCAAGTAGGTTTTCAAGAAGGGTGTGCAACCTTCTTGCCCCTATATCTTCGGTGCTACGGTTTATTTCCACAGTCATTTCGGCTATTGCGTGAATTGCTTCATCGGTAAAATTAAGCACAACTCCTTCGGTGTTAAGCAGTGCTTGGTACTGCTTAATAAGCGAATGCTTAGGCTGTATAAGTATCCGCTTAAAATCGTCAAGAGTTAAAGATTCAAGCTCAACTCTAATCGGGAATCTACCTTGGAGTTCGGGAATAAGGTCGGAAGGTTTTGAAACGTGAAACGCCCCCGCGGCGATGAACAAAATGTGTTCAGTGCTTACCATTCCGTAACGTGTGTTTACGGTGGTGCCCTCAACAATTGGTAATAGATCACGCTGAACGCCTTCACGTGAAACATCCGGACCGCGCCCGCCCGCTTCGGCACCCGCGATTTTATCGAGTTCATCGAGGAATATGATTCCGGAGGATTCTACGCGGTGTATTGCTTCGCGTGTGATTTGTTCCATATCCACCAATTGCTCTTGTTCGTCACGTAACATTAATCGTCGCGCTTCGGAAATTTTTATTTTTCTTCGCACGGTTTTCGATGGAAAGAGATTTCCGAACATATCGCCGAAATTTACACCCATTTCATCCATTCCCTGTCCGCCGACAAAATCTATCATTCTTCCTGAGCGATCTTGGGTTTCAATTTCTATTTGCCTGTCTTCAAGCTCGCCACTAGCGAGTTGTTCACGCAGTTTATCGCGGGTGCGCGCAAGGCTTGGTTGTTTTGAATCATCAATAACATCAATGGAATTGCTGTGTTCGGTTGATGCGTAATTCCCACTTGCCGGTAATAAAATATTTAATATTTCGTTTTCGACATTTTTTTCCGCCTGAGGTTTTACATCTGTAAATGCTTTTTGCTTGGCTAAGTCAATAGCAACATCGGTCAGTTCCCGAACCATACTCTCCACGTCGCGCCCTACATATCCAACTTCGGTAAATTTCGATGCCTCGATTTTAATAAATGGCGAATCCGCGAGATGTGCAAGACGTCGCGCAATTTCCGTTTTACCGATACCCGTGGAACCTATCATTAAAATATTTTTAGGCAGAACATCGCGAGCAATTTCGGGCGGAAGTTTTTGCCTCCGGATACGGTTGCGGAGTGCAATTGCGACGGCGCGTTTTGCACGGTGTTGCCCCACAACATATTTGTCAAGCTCCTCGACGATCTCGCGGGGCATAAGATTATCCAGCTTTCTTTCTTCCGGCGTGTTTTCGACTTCACCGCCTAGTTCAATTGTCATAACCTCTAAATTTCTTCTATCGTTATATTTTGATTTGTATAAATGCAAATTTCGCTTGCGATTTTTAACGATTCTTCTGCAATTTCTTTTGCGCTGAGTTTTGTGTGTTTCAGCATTGCACGTGCGGCAGCGGTGGCAAACATACTGCCCGAACCAACCGATAAAATCCCGTCGCCTGTTGTGATAACATCGCCTTTACCTGAAATCAAAAAGGCGTTTTCACTATCAGCAACAATCATAAGGGCTTCCAGATGTCGCAAATATTTATCCGTGCGCCAGTCTTTTGTAAGTTCGATTGATGCCCGTTCCAATTGTCCCTGAAACTGTTCAAGCTTTGCTTCAAAGCGTGTCAAAAGCGTAAAAGCATCGGCGGTTGCGCCGGCAAAACCGACAACAACTTTGTTGTTAAAAATACGTCGCACTTTACGTGCGTCACCCTTAATCACAGTTTCGCCCAGCGTAACCTGTCCATCGCCCGCCATTGCGGCTCCCGAATCATTTCTTACAAAAATCACGGTGGTTGAACGAATTAATAAATTATTTGAATTTTGCATCATATCTTTAATTGAAATGATAGTGATTTAATTTGAAATGCTCAAATTGACAGATTGCTATGATTCGACATAATCGAAATATGGATTTTGCGCCGAGAATCGGTTTAACTACAAGGCTTGAACAGCACACCAATCGATTTTATTTGGGCAGGCATTATTCAGAGGTGGTTAATGCCTTTGGTGGTTTGCCGATTCACATTCCATTGATACCAAATAGAGAATATGTGAGTTCAATAGTGAAAGATTTGGATGGAATACTCTTGCCCGGGAGCAATACCGATGTTGATCCGCTTCGATTCGGGGAAGAACCGATACCGGGTTTTCGCGTAAACGTTCCTGAAAAAGATGAAACTGATTTGCTTGTGCTGGAAGCGGCTTTCGAAAGTAGATTGCCGGTATTGGGTATTTGTTTTGGTATGCAGGTGCTAAATGTATTTTGTGGTGGTACCCTTTTGCAAGATATTGAAACTCAGGTTAAGAACCCCATAAAGCATTCGCAAGGTGAGCCGGAAACAAGAAATTCGCATAGAATCGATATTGAACCAGGAAGCATTATTTCGAATTTTGCCGTTTCTGATGTGTTGGTGAATTCTTTACATCATCAAGCGGTTAGGGAGCCGGGTAAAGGCTTAAGGGTAACGGCGAGAGCTTCTGACGGAGTTATTGAATGCATCGAAGGAAAAGATACTGATCATTTCGTACTTGGTGTTCAGTGGCATCCTGAGCAAACTTGGCAACACGATAATACTTCTAAAAGCATTTTCGAGACGTTTGTGCGAAAATGTGAAGAACGACGCTTAAAGCGGATTTAGAAACTGTTAAGAAATTACATTAATATGTCACTTATAAATACATATCAAAATAGAGCTAACGTGAAAATCGGTATCGAAAAACTTTTGGAGGAGGAGTTCGATTTAATCGCGGGAAAATCGGTTGGTTTGATTTGTAATCAAGCGTCTGTTAATCATCATTTTCAATATTCGGCAGATCTACTGCACGAGAATCCCGCTGTTGATTTGACAGTCTTGTTTGGACCGCAACATGGAATTCGTGGTGATGTGCAAGACAATATGATTGAAACAGGGCATTCGGTTGATTCGGTGACAGGCATAGAGGTCTATTCGCTTTATAGCGAAACCCGAATTCCGACTGAGGAAATGATGGCTGATGTTGATGCAGTTATTTTTGATTTGCAGGACATAGGCGGACGTGTTTATACATTTGTTTATACGATGGCAAATGCAATGATTGCGTGCAAAAAGTTCGGGAAGAAGATGATTGTATGTGACCGCCCAAATCCAATTAATGGGTCGGATGTTGAGGGAAGTCTTTTGGTTCCCGGACACGAATCTTTTGTTGGAATGTTTCCGATTCCCATGCGGCACGGTATGACCGCCGGCGAACTTGCGAAATTATTTAATAACGAATTTGGAATCGGTTGTGATTTGGAAGTGGTCGAAATGGATGGGTGGAGTCGTGATTTGTATTTGGATGAGACCGATACACCTTGGGTTATGCCTTCACCAAATATGCCGACCGTCGATACGGCAGTAGTGTTTCCCGGTACTGTCTATTTTGAAGGCACTCAAGTTTCCGAAGGTCGGGGAACTACACGCCCCTTTGAGCTGATTGGCGCACCGTATATAAATGCGGAAACCTACGCGCAAACCTTGGAATTGTTAGATTTGCCGGGTGTAATTTTTCGTCCGGTGAATTTTCTTCCGACTTTTCAAAAGCACGCCGGAACGGTTTGTGGTGGCGTTTTTGTGCATGTTATTGAGCGCGAGAATTATGAGCCCGTTATTACGGGCGTAGCGATGGTTAAAACGGCGTTTGATTTATATCCGGAAGATTTTAAATGGAAGCAGCCGCCGTATGAGTATGAATATGATCGAAATCCTTTCGATGTTATAGCAGGCACAACAGACTTGCGAGAAGCGTTTGAGAAAGGAATGAGCATCGAAGAAATAAGGCTTTCATGGCAAAACGATACCGAGACTTTTTTGGAAACACGGGCTCCCTATTTGATTTACAAAGGAGCGTAAGATTTGTAGTTATAACTATTTATAGGGAGTGTTTGGAGAAGTTGGATTAAGTACTTATGAGTAATACGTTTGTTATAGGAATAGTTTCCTGGTTTTTGCCGGGTTATGGTCATTTCCAACAAGGTCGCTGGCGACGCGGGTTAATAATTGCAGTCGTCATTTGGACAATGTTTATTATCGCGATTTTGAGCGGTGGGGCGTATTATCCGGGCTTCGAATTTAAGGATGGTGCTCTCTTATGGCTCCTGAACACCTTTGCGAGATTGGGTAACGGACTTGGTGCGATAATAAGCTGGGCACTAGAATCCCAGCCCTCGAAGGATGTGGCAGCGATGGCTACGTTTGAATATGGCGGAAGATTATTGGAAATTTCGGGCTTGTTGAATTACTTAGCAGTCATTGATGCAATCGATATTTTTGATGGGAGGAAGAAATGATTCATTTTATTTACTTGTTGATATTTGCTTCCCTAATTTCAATTGCGTTTGCCGTATTTCATAACGGCGATACAAGAGCGCGCGTTATTTACGGATTAAAGTTGTTTGCCCAATTTATCGTAATTACGCTTGCGATGGCTTGGGTGTTTTATTTTATTCCTTGGTAAAGAAGGTTTCAATAGAAGCGTCATAAATGGCTTTGTTTGATACAGATGCATTGGTTTTACGAACGTATGACTTGAAGGATGCAGACAAAATCGTAGTGCTTCTTACGAAGTACAACGGGCTTGTCCGAGGTGTTGCGCAAGGGGCTAAACGAATCAAAAGCAAATTTGGCGGCGGACTTGAACCCCTTTCAGTAATACATTGCACATATTTTCAAAAAGAAGATCGCGATCTGGCTTCAATAAATAATGTCGAATTATTAAAATCCCACTTTTCTTTGGCTTCAAACTATGAATTTCAAATGCTTCATTCAGTCTTTGTTAGGCTGGTGGATGACTTTGTACCACCAAATCAAAGAGATGAACGGATTTATAGAATGGCAATCGCCGTGATTGACGCGTTTGAGTCTGATAACGAATCGAAATTAGCACTTGAGGTCTATCTTAAGCATTGGGTTCTTCATTTTGCCGGATATTTGCCGGAGTGGAAGGATTGTGTGGGCTGCCGGGGTAAATCGGGAATCACCGAATTTGAACTTCAGGATGATTTTTCAATAGCTTGCATAACTTGTTCAAGATCAATTAGAAAAGTTGGATTTACTAAGAATGCACTTGAAGTAATTTCGAAATGTCGAAAGTGTGCGCCTCGCGAGTTTGTAGCGGTGACTAAAGAATTGAAAGAAGGCTTAACGCAAATAAACGAGATTTTCGAAAGGTTAATTGCCAGAGTTCTGGATCGGGAATTAACGGCGTTGGCAACGCGTTGATATGAGAAAGTTTAGTACAATTTTGGCTCGATATACGTTTGCTGCGATTTTGCCATACTTTTTTATTTCGTGGCTTGTGTTAAGCGTTATTGTTTTTGTTCAACAAGCCGGTAAGCATTCAGATCTCTTGTTTTCAAATTCAATTCCGTCTACTTTGATTTGGCAATTGATGCTTGCGCTTATCCCCAATGTAATTGCGTTTACTTCACCGGTAGCCGCGCTTGTAGGGGTTGTTATCGGAATCGCCCGGATGCAGGGAGATAGTGAGGTTGTTTCGATTCGGGCTGCAGGTGTAGGCAATTTGCAGTTTGCGATTCCGGTTGTTGTTTTAGGGATTTCGCTTCTAATCTTTGCGCTATTCATAAATCTTTTTGGGGTTCCATTTGCAGCACAAATTGTGCGAAAAGTTGGTATTCAAGCGGCAATTTATAAACTTGAATCGCCAATTGAGCCGGGTGTGTTTAATGACGAAATCGAAGGACTTACAATCTTCGTAAAAGACGGGGATATTGAAACGGGGACATGGAAAAATATCTTTATCTTCCAAAGGCAAGAGAGTGAGACCGAGGGGCGTCTGATAACGGCGAAGGAAGGCAGAATAGATTCTTCAAGCGATAATTCTGAGCTAAGCCTTTCGGGTGCGCAAATAGTTTCCTTGGACGCCAAAGGGAATATACTGAAAATATCCGATGAAAATGTACAAAATCTAAGTTTCGGTATTCCAACAAAGCGAAAGGAGCTTATTGAACGGCTGAGAGTTCTAAAAGAATCGCCCGATGAAATGGGACTTGCCGAGTTATATAGCCATTCACGAACTTTAAGGGGAAAAGAAGAGACAGATTCTTTGGTATTGTTATATCGAAAGATTTTGCTATCGTTGACCCCGCTTTTATTTTCTTTACTGGGATTTGCATTGGTCACAAAGTTTGATCGTGGAGGGAAGGGGTTCGGCGTATTTCTATCGCTGTTTGCATTGGTAGCCTATTATCTCTTTGCGCTTCTAAGCGAGCAAATTGCGCGTACCGGTGTGGTTGCCCCTGTGTTTACACTGATCTTGCCGTTGTTACTTAGTTCGATCGTTATTATTTGGCTCTTAGCTTCACAAAGGTTTTCAATAGGTGGACGAATCGATGTTCCAAAATTTTCGTTGGGAATCGCAAAACACAGAAGTAAGCCAAAACCTTTCCGCGAACGTTCTGCGTTGTTAAATTTTAGGACGAGGATATTGGATTACAATCTGATTACAGGCATTCTGACGAACTATATTTTGGTTGTTGGCTTTTTGAGCTCGGTCTTCTTGGTGTTTACGGCATTTGAGCTTTGGAAATATGCCGGAACGATGGAAAACGGCGTATGGTTGTTGACCAAATACCTCCTTTTTTTGCTTCCTTTTATTTATTTGCAAATTGCGCCTACAGCATTGATGATTGCCACGCTTGCGACCTATATCATCAAGTCGCGGAGAAACGAAATAATCATTTGGGCTGCTGCCGGGCAAAGTGTGTTTCGTTTGTTGCTTCCTTGCCTGGTTGTGATGTTCGGCGTGGGGCTAGCAAATGTTTTCATTCAAGAATTTGTTTTGGTTAAGTCAAATCGGGTACAGGATGAACTTCGTGATGAAATCCGAACCGGAGGAAAAAGTAAAGAAACGAAATCCGATAAAAACTGGATTTCATCAGGCAATTATATCGCAGCAATTGATAAAAGCGCGTCTGATAACGGAAACCGAAATATAAAAGCAACTATCTTTCAAATTTCATCCGAAACTTCAAGAGTTAACACAATCTTTTATAGTACCAACGCCACAGTTTCAAAAAATGAAATCCTACTTCCAATTGGAGCCATTGAAATTACAAGAAATGTCCGAGGTTTTTTTGATCGGTTTGAAACGAAATCCGTTCTAAGATTGCAAATTGATTATGCTAATTTGCTTGTCCGACAGGTGTTCAAACCATCTCATTTGAATATTCGTGAAACAAAAGCACGACTCGCTGAGGCTGATTCCTCACGTGAAAAGCGAATATACGCCGTATCCATACAGAAAAAGTATTCTGCACTTTTGCTTCCCGCGATTATTTCACTCTTTTCGGTGCCGTTTGCGCTTTCACTTCGCAAACAGGGAAATGTAATTACATTAACTTACGCTATTGCGCTCTGGCTTGTCTTTGTTGGAGTTAACGGAATACTTGAGCAATTTGGAATTAGTGGATATATTCCCCCAAAAATTGCAGTTTGGGCACCCTTATGCCTATTTTCGGCGATTGGAGTTATTTTATTGTCGCGGGTTAGAACTTGAGGCACAATTCGGAGAATAAGAATACACGCCCGTTTCAGTGAATAGAATTAGATAGTTTTTTACTTTAAGTGGTTTGGCAATTAAATACTCTGAACCATCTGGAATTACTCGGTTTAACACCTTTCCATTTTCAAGGTCAATTATTACGGCTTCGTTGCTGGAATAGCTTTGAAATGCGCCTATTTCGTTTGAAATGAGCGCGTTGCCGATTACCCTGCCGGATAGCCTTCGTTTCCAAAGCTTTTCGCCATTCACTGCATCAAATAGGTAAATATAATTATCATTTGAAGTAACAAGTATCCCTTTCGGTATCACATTAAGTGACGTTATCTTTCCACCAACTGTGTTTGTCCATTTAATTTCGCCAAACCTTGTCGCAAGCGCCGAAATTTTTCCTCGTTCATCCCCGACAAAAATCGTTGAATGGCGTACCTTTAAGGAAGTTGGCACAAACCCCAGCGGAAATTGTTTTAATGGTGCTTGCTTTTCGGCAAATATAATCGTCTTGTTTGTGGTGCCAATTGCAAAATTTTCTCCGTCACTTGAGAGTTCAGTTGAAAATCGCACATCTGCAGCAAAGATCTTTTCAAATTGTTTAGTTTGGTTATTAAATTCCAAGGCGATTCCGTTGCTTCCGATAACGTAAATAGCGTTCTCATAAAAAGTGATATATGGAGATTGAACAGAGACAGGTATAGATTCGTTATAGAAATCTAACCCGGTGTCAAAATCGAATTCTTCAAACAAGAGGGAAGAGGTTCCATAGGTTTTGATTTTGTTCGTAGATTCAACTTCTCGCAAAAGGACAATATTCTTGGAATTTGTTGAAAGATTTGAGGTTAAACCTGAAACATCTCGAAGCCAAAGATTTTGACCGGTCGTAGTGTCTAATGCAATTACTGAAGTTTTCAAAATTGGAAGAGCTATCGCTGTTTCGTTATCAGACGCGATTCCGTTCCCACTTATTCCTTGAACCTGATATTCCCAACATTTTGAAAGTGGGGAACTCCAACTCCTTGTTTCCATATTCTGCGTGTTACCAAAAGCACCAATGGCACCTAAGAGCGTTACCGCCATCACTTTCCAATAATTTCTTGTCACCTTGTTTTGTAATTTATTCAATTCGCGTCTATGATTGGCAAAATAAAGATAATAAGCTAGCAAACTTGCACATACAAATGATGATTTATTGTAAGAACCGAGTTTGCTGAAAACCAAGTAACAGGAGTTAAAAATGTCGTTTAATAAGATAATAATAGTAGGCAATCTTGGCAGAGACCCTGAATTGCGTTACACACCTCAAGGCGGCACCGCCGTTTGTAATTTCTCTTTGGCAACCAATGAAAGACGGCGTGATAAGGATGGACAGTGGACAGATGAAACCACGTGGTTCAAAATTACACTTTGGGGGAAACAGGCAGAAAATGCTGCAAAGTACTTGACGAAAGGCAGTCCTGTATATATCGAAGGAAGATTACGGCTTGACGAGTGGACGGATCGTGACGGTAATAATAGGCAAACCCTTGATGTGAACGCTTCCGAAATGCAGTTCCTTAGTGGCGGTCCGAGAGCGGATGGGATGTCTATGGGAACGGGGGCAGGTTCAACAAATGAATTCGAAGATTCCGCGACACCTGCCGATGCTGAATCGGATGATGAAATTCCGTTCTAGCGTTTTATTAACCGCGGAGCCATAAATGCATGTCTCCGCGACAGTTACACCTCTGCCCAAGCCCCCATTTGTCTAAACTTCTTGTACCTTTCATCCAACAGGGTTTTTATATCTTTTTTCGAAAGTTCTTGTAAACCGTTCAATAAAACCTTCTTTATCTGTTTCATTGTTTCATCCGGTTCCGCACTACTTTCGACATCGCTTAAATTCACAATCCAATCGCCGTCTTCGTTTACAATTTCGTCAATCAACTTGAATTGCATTAGTTCGGCTGCCGTCAGCTTTAGGCTCTCTGCCGCCCTTTCTGCCTCGCCGGCATCTTTCCAAAGAATTGCTGCGCAACCTTCAGGAGTGATGACGCTATAAACGGCATTTTCCATCATCAAAACTTGATCACCAATAGCAATCGCTAACGCGCCACCCGAACCACCTTCACCCAATACCAAACAAATAATGGGAACTCTTAGCCCCGCCATTTCACGCAAATTGTAGGCAATTGCTTCTGCTTGCCCGCGTTCTTCTGCATCAATTCCCGGATACGCGCCCGGCGTATCAATTATTGTCAGAATCGGACGCGCAAACTTTTCGGCTAACTTCATCGCACGCAGGGCTTTCCTATAACCTTCCGGCTTAGACATTGCAAAGTTCCGATACCTACGTTGGTTAGTATCCCTCCCCTTTTGCTGCCCAATTACGCAAACTTCAAATTCTTCAATCTTTGCAAATCCACAAACAATTGCCGGATCATCCGAATACCTGCGATCACCATGAATCTCAATAAAATCGTCAAATACGTTTTCGATTACATCAATGGAATACGGTCTTTCGGGGTGCCGTGCCGTCCGAACCCTTTCGAATGCAGTATTTTTATTTGCCATATTTAAGCTGAACCTATTTGTTCCAAATCACGTTACATCCTATTTTTTTTAGTCTTTGCTCTATCGATAAATCAATTCGAAGCCGTTGTGGATGTAATTCAACTTCAATCTTCCTTTCCAGCGGAATTCGTAAATATACGTCACAACCACCCTCAGCCTTATTTAGCATCCCGAAAATTTCTTCAAACGATTTATCATTGCAATGTAATTCCGGAATTTCAACCGTGGCGTGTGAAAATTGCGAAAATGAAAGCTCTCTTAAGTCTTTTACGCTTTCAATAATAATCGTAACTTCTTGTCCTTCGTTTGATTCAATCTTACCTTCAATAATTACCAGTGCATCGTCAGAAAGTAAATCTGCAAAACTATTGTATGCTTCAGACCAACCGAGACACTTAACCCCACCCGACTTATCTTCCAGCCGAAAAATACAAAAACGGTTTCCACGTTTACTAAACTTTGCCTGATATCGACTTACCATTCCTGCAATTTCGATTCGTTCGCCCTCCGCAATTTCCAAAAGATTGCTGATAGGCTTCAACCCCAAACCGTCAATCACATTCCTAAAAGCATCAAGCGGGTGCGACGACAAATAGAAACCAACCGCAGCCTTTTCCTGCGCGGAAAGTTCAGCCATTCCCCAAGGAACAACGTCAATCTCAAGCTCAGAATTCAAACTGTTTGAACTAATGGCATCGCCAAAAAGTGCAGATTGACCCAAGTCGCGGTCTTTCCACACATTTTGAGCTGCATCGATCGCCGTTTGAACACTTGCAAACAGGCGCGCCCTTCCCAAACCAAGTTCCACATCCTTATCAAGTGTAGTATCAAATGCACCCGCCCCTATTAAACTTTCCATTCCCCGTCTATTAATTGCGCCTTGTCCGAGACGTGAAACAAACTCGAAAAGAGATTTAAACTCTCCACCTTTTTCTCTTGCAGCAATAATCGATTCAACCGTTGAACTACCTATGCCTTTGATTGCGTTAAGCCCAAAACGTACTGCATCCTCCGTGGGCGTAAACCCAAGTTCACTTTCATTTACATCCGGTGGAAGCAACTGAACTCCGGAATTTCGCATTTCGCTTGAATACTTATATATCTTTTCTGTGTTGTCCGCCTCGCTGCTTAACACAGCCGCATAAAAATAAGCAGGGTAATGCGCTTTAAGATAAGCAGTTTGAAACGCAACATAAGCATAGGCGACGCTATGGCTCCTGTTAAACCCGTAATCGGCAAATTGCTTCATTAAGCTGAATACCTTTTGGGCTTTATCTTTTGCAATTCCGTTGTTTGCAGCACCACCAATAAAACGCGCTTCTTCTTTATCCATCGCCTCGCGTTCTTTCTTTCCCATGGCGCGCCGCATTTTATCTGCTTCACCCAAAGAATACCCGCCGAGCTTTTGTGCGATCTGCATAATCTGTTCTTGGTATACAAGGATACCGTAGGTGTTTTCAAGAATTTCTTTCATTTCGGGAACGAGATAAGTAACGGCTTTATCTCCACGATGCCGTGCAATAAAATCATCAACCATTCCGCCGTCTAGCGGACCGGGACGATAAAGCGCGTTAAGTGCCGAAAGATCTTCCAATTCACGCGGTTTAAGTTTGCGACAAATTTCTTGCATTCCCCCTGATTCAAATTGAAAAACAGCGTCAGTTGCGCCCTCCCCAAAAAGCTTAAACGTCGCCTCATCTTTAAGCGATACGCTATCCCAATTAATCACCATGCCCTTTTTGCGTTTAAGCGTCATTAAGCATTCGTTTATTATCGTAAGCGTCGTAAGCGCCAAGAAATCCATCTTAAGCATTCCGACCTTTTCCAGGTCTTTCATTGAATACTGACTAGTTAACTCTTCATTTCTGCTTGAAATCGAAACCGGCACGAGCTCATTCAAAGGCTTTGGCGATATAACAACACCAGCTGCATGCACCGAGGTATGTCGCGCACATCCTTCAACCCTCATTGCTAAATCCACGAGCTCTTTAACCCTAGGATCCGAATCCATCGAATCTCTTAGTTCTGCGACTTGTTCGAGTGCTTGAGAAATCGGAACATTTCTTCCCCGAACGGGAGGTGGAATCAGCTTTGCTATTTTTTCTACTTCCGCATAAGGCATTTGCAATGCCCTTCCAACGTCTTTTATCGCAGCCTTGGAAGCCATGGTTCCAAACGTTATGATTTGGCATACAGATTCGCGACCGTAGAAATTGGAAACATAATCAATTACATCACCTCTTCCGCGAACACAGAAATCAATATCGATATCGGGCATTGATATTCGTTCCGGATTAAGAAATCGCTCAAACAACAAGTCGTATTGAATCGGGTCGATATTTGTAATCTCTAAGCAATAGGCGACCAGCGAACCCGCCGCCGAGCCACGCCCGGGTCCAACCGGTATATCGTGCGCCCGCGCGTATCTAATAAAATCCCAAACAATCAAAAAATATCCGGGAAATTTCATATCCAATATTATTTGGATTTCGGTCTTAAGGCGTTCTTCATAGACTTCTATCGGATATTTTAGGTCGCCGGTTTCAATCATGGGTTCCCAAACATTTGATTTCCGATTTTCAAATCCCTCCCAAGCAACCCGCTTAAAATATTCTATTGAATCGGTTGTTCCCGCATCTTCCGGAATCGGAAAATTTGGCAGGTGATAAGATTCACCCAATGGAATTTCCACGTTGCATCTATTTGCAATTTCAACGGTCGCGTCAAGAGACTTCGGAAAATCTTTACCAAAAACATCCCACATCTCTTCTGCAGAACGCAGATAATAATTTTCGGTTTGGAACCGCTTTCGGGTTGAATCGTTAATTGTTTTCCCGTCACCGATACACATTAGAATTTCCTGTGCGCGAGCATCTTCTTTGGTTAAGTAATAGACGTTATTAGTTGCCACTAACGGAATTTCGAGTTTTTCTCCTAGATCCGCCGTCATTGTCACCAAGCTTTCCTGCCAATCGGCACCGTGATTTTGAATTTCCAAATAGAAGTTTTTGTCACCGAGCGCTTCACGTAACAATTCCGCATTTTCTGCGGCTTTTTCGATGTTACCAGCACGTAAGAAATGTCCGACAGCGCCGGTTTCCGCCGCTGACAGCCCGATTAAACCCGAGCTGTATTTAGCCAATAGAGTTAAACTTATCCGCGGACGGCGAAAAAAGCCTTCCGTATAGGCTCGTGAAGCAAGCTCGCACAGATTTAAATAACCGGCGTAGTCGGTCGCCAAAAGTACGAGTCTGTAGTTGGGCAATTCTCCCGGCTTCACCATGCTTGTTTTATCCGAAATATCACCGAACGTTAATAGAGCTTCATAGCCAATAATCGGTTTCTTACCGATTTTTTTCATCATCTGATAAAAAGAAACTGCACCAAACATATTGGCTTGATCGGTAATGGCGCACGCGTTCATTCCAAATTCCTCAAGCTTTGCTGAAAGTGACTTTAGTTGGATTGAACCCGTTAACAAGCTATAATCGGTATGCAAATGTAAATGAACAAATTCCTTTTTGTTAGACATATTATAGGTTTGAAGAATTAGTTTATGAAGAAAGTTTATTTGGAAACATTTGGTTGTCAAATGAATGTTTCTGATTCGGAGCGTGTTGCTACACAGCTTGAATCAGAAGGCTATGAAATAACAGATTCCGAAGAAGCGGCAGACGTTGTACTCTTCAACACCTGTTCAGTTCGCGAAAAAGCCGAGCACAAGTTGTTTACACGGGTTGGACAAATCTATCATTCCGATATCCCTAATCGAATGGTTGGTGTGATGGGTTGCGTGGCGCAACTTGAAGGCGAAACGATATTCAAAAAAAGTAACGGCATTGATTTTGTACTTGGAACTAAAGCTGTTGGTAGAATTGGAAGTGCAATTAGGGAAGTAGAAGTAAATGGACCGGGAGTGATTGACTTAAACGACCGCGAACCCGAATACGATTGGACCACAAATTCTACACAAAGGCATTCGCCCTATGTGGCGTTTGTTCCGATTATTGAGGGTTGTAATAAATTTTGTACTTATTGCATTGTGCCGTTTTCGCGGGGACGCGAGAAAAGCCTTCCGGCATCTGAAATTGTTCGCGAAGTGCTTAAACTGAGGCACGAAGGAGTTAAGGAAGTTCATCTGATCGGTCAAAACGTAAACAGTTATCGTCCCAAAACTGAAAGTGGGCTCGAAAATATTCATGGCGCAACTCTATTTTCAAGGCTTCTTCGGGCAGTTGCCCGGACGGGAATTGAACGTATTAAGTTTACAACTTCTTTCCCGAGAGATTTTCACACAGATATTGTGGATGCAATAGAAGAACATGAAAATCTTTGTAATTGGGTTCATTTGCCGGTTCAATCCGGCAGCGATGTCGTTCTGAAGGCGATGCGACGCGGACACAGTGTGGAAAACTACAAGAAAAGAATCGATCGAATTCACAATTCAACCCGGGAAATAGCTTTATCTACAGATGTAATCGTTGGTTTTCCGGGAGAAACGCGTAAGGACTTCGAAGAAACGCTAGATCTATTTGAGTATTGCAAGTTTGACAGCGCTTACATCTTCAATTATTCGTCACGCCCGGGCACACCCGCATCACTTTTGGATGATGATGTATCGAAAACGGAAAAAACCGAACGCTTTCTCGAACTTGAAGCTCTTCAAAGAAGTATCCAAACCGATAAATTTTTCTCGCAAATCGGTAAGACACTGAAAGTATTGGTTGAAGGTACCTCGAAGCAAAATTCAAACGCGCTTAGCGGACATTCGACTTGTCATAAGGTTGTAAATTTTTTGGGTGAACCAAATCTTTTGGGTTCAGTTGTAAACATCCGGATTACCGAAGCCAAACGCAATTCACTTTACGGCGAGATTGAAAAATCACTCGCGGCTGAAAATTAGGAATATTAGGTTATGGAAATCGAAGTAAAAATCGGGGCACTTTTGTTGGATCCGAACAGCAATTCACCAATTGTAGTTTTAAAGGGAGTATCAACCGAAAAGGTTTTGCCTATTTGGGTTGGTCCGTTTGAGGCAAACGCCATCGCGAGCGAAATTGAAAAGCACGAATCTTCGAGACCGATGACACACGATCTCATTCGAAATATGATTCTTACCTTTGGCTACACCGTCGATAGAATCACAATCACTGAATTAGTTGATAATACTTTCTATTCTGTAATCAATCTTATCACTGAGGATGGAAAGAAGATTGCTTTGGATTCGCGCCCGTCGGATGCAATCGCAATTGCTCTCAGAACTGATTGTCCGATTTTCGTAAACCAAGATGTTTTCGATTTATCAAATTCACCAATCGAACCTCCCGCTGTCCAAGAAGTTGAAGCGATTGAGGACGATACAATCCAAGATAGCGATGAATGGGCGGATGTTATCGAATAGCAATTATTATTGGCTTTACGTCGGAATCGTTGCATTGAGATGGAACGGTATGAGCGGAAATTAGGCTTCGAACCTTTTGGAGTTTCTCGTTCCGCGCTTGCCAAATCTCTTCCGATTTGCCCGCCATTTTGTCGTTTGACGTGATGCTACCAATCGCGCTTTGCAACTACTGGTAAAAAGGGGTGACTGAGGGATTGCTTAAGCTTGGCTAAACCCAGCGATTGTTACATTTGCACTTCCGCCAGCTAAATAAGACCGCAATTAATAGATCCGTTTGACAAGAAATCAACACCTATTAGTGGTAATTGTTGTGAAATTGCCGGCACTTTTAAAAATGGGTAGCAGGTTGGTAAAATCGGAGAAAGAACCCACACCAAAAAAGGATAGTCACGACAATGTGATTATTTGATTACAAAATCCGGCTCTAACGGATGCAGAAAGGTTGAAAATTGCAAATACGCCACAGGTACACTGAAGGGCACGAATTTTTGACAGCAACACAAGAATTATTATGCGACAACGCGGCGGGGAGTGTCCACGCTCCATTTCCCGACGTAGTTTATATTTTTCGTATTTTTCGAAAATATATTGTCAGCCTGTAACTGTTACAAATACACACGTTAAAGCGTTTACGCCAGAATTTCGGGGGGGGTAAAGTTTTTGTTGACAAAGGTTTTGAAATGGGTATATGGTATCAGCATTCACAGTTTGAATTTTTTAGTTTTTCTCTATGGATATGAATTTGCTCTACTCAAACTCAACTTCTAAGCAAGCTCTCGCAAACTTGCGCGACAACTTAAATCTTGAATCCGAGCGGGGTAAATCCCGTCGAATTGTTCTTACATAAAATTTGAACTGCGAATCGACGTGGAAATGAATTGAGCTTTGAAGCTGCTTAGAACAACTCCAAAGCCCGATTTGTAAAAAGTGCTTCTGCTGTGTTTCGGACAACAGATAACGCCCCTTAACATCGGGTATCTTACCACAAGACACGCAAAGCTTGAAACTATTTAAGATTCGTTTCATTTGTGTTTGCGGTTGATTGTCTAAGCAAAATGAAACTTTTCTGCAAACCAATACGGAGAAAATATGAAAAAGCTTAAGAAACAGTTGAGCGTGATCGGGTTTGTGTTTTTAGTTTTGCTTGGGTCTTCGACGCTAATTTTTGCCGCTGAAGATTCAATAAGTTCCAAAACCGCGACAGGTCGAAATATTCCTCGAGATCAATCAGCGGTTCAATCGCAAAGCGCATCATTTGAATTGAATGCCGACGAACGTGCCGAATTATTAATTCGTTTGAAAGCAATCGATTTCAAAAAAATCGGCGAGGCGGCAAAAATAGCATGCAAGAATTCTTCGGATCCTGTTGAATGTATGCAAGCATTGTCGGCGTTGATGAGTTCGGTTTGGTCCGCAATCAATGCGTGCGGAGAGGATGGGTCAAGTTTCGATTGCCTTGTGTCAATAATAGACGTAATCAATAGTTGCTGGGACGTTTATAACGCATGCGCCTTTTTATTTTCGGATGTAAGGAGCACACCATCAGAGCGGATTCGAATCAATGAAGGTATAGGAGAATTAAGAAAACTAACAAAAGAATTAGCGCGGTTTTCAGCCGGATTAGCTCCCCCGGCAATTTCGTAAATCTTATTTTTGCGGCGTTGTGTATAAAAGCACGGCGCCGCCCTTTTCTATTAAAGAAAATTGAAAATCAATATTTGAGGTGCATTTATGAAAGGCTATACGGTTACGGGCATTATAATTTTATTCGTTTTAATCAATCTCAGTGTTTTTACGTTTGGACAAGATAGTATTTTAACTTCCGAAGAAAGATTAGAAATCGGTAATCGAGTTATTTCCGATTCTCGGAAAGCGATATACGGTAAGTTGGAGCCCTCGAAAATTTCGGGGTACGAAGTTGCTATTGAAGGTGAAACAATTAGAAATATGATCACGACGAGAACTGATAACAAGAGCAGAAGCAAAGTTACTAAAACAAAATCGGAGGAAGGCGCAGGCTTTTTCCTTCCTGATCAGGGTTTTGGTTTCCACAAACTAAGCGAATTAGGAGGCGGCACTCCTATAGTTGTGGCAACCTCTCGAAAATTTAACGGAGATACTTTTACTGAATCTGTAGAAATGTTTCGAGATGGCAAACGAATAGATTTAGCGTCAGTTGCCGCGATGCTTCCGGCAAGTGTTTCATCGACAACCAAAGGAGAAATATCTAACTTGTCAATGAAATCTAATATCGCTCAACTAAAACGGTATTTTTGGGAATTAATTTATCCGATAATACTTGACGCACCTTGGGATCCGGACACGAAGCCTGTGTATATTTATCGAGGAAAGGCAAAAGTTGGGGAAACTGAATGCGATTTGGTTGAGCTTAATCGCGGATCGACCGATAAGGTAAATCTATTTTTTGATCAATCAACAAAGCTTTTAGTCTTATTGACAATCGAATCTGCGACCGATACATCACGGCAAAAAACTTCTTATTACTATAGCGATTTTTCATTAATGGAAGGGATTACTATCGCCAAACAAATTGCCATCACCTCTGTTTCAACTAATTCCGCTCCTTCGAGATTGGATGAAATTGCTTCGCAAGAAAGTAAAACTCAAACGAAGCAAAAGGTTGTTAAATTCAAAATGAAATTTAAATAAGTCTAAAATTCGAATTAGGAACATTGGCGAAGAACAAAAAAGAATACCGTACCGAAGTATGAACTTATTTGGAAACTTACCATCTATAATGTTATTTCTCATCATGTTGAGTAATTTCTTGTATTCGCAATCAATTCCAAGCCTAAAGCCGCAGGAGAGAGAGATAGGGGCATTAGAAATCGATGTCTTCGATCAATCAGGGAGTGCGATCTTCCCGATTTCAATATCATTAACAAGTGAAAATGGCTTGCAAATAGAAACAAAAACTTTTGCCCAAGATTCGAAGATTGAATTCTCTGCCTTACGGATTGGAAACTATTGGGTTTCGGTCGAAGCAGCTGGCTTTGATTCTCAAAAGATTTTAGTTGAAATAAAAGAGGGTAAAAACTATATCAAGATTATCTTAGCCGTTTCTCCGATTAAGGAAAGAGTTGAAATTTCGCGGGAAGATACGGCGCAACGGTCAGTTGTTAATGTTTTCGACCAGACACTTAGTAGCGATGAAATAGATGCGCTCCCGGATAATCCGCAACAAATTGGTGAAGTTCTCAAAGCAAAATACGGCGATGATATTGTTATAGAAGTTGATGGTTTTACGGAAATGAATATGCCATCAAAAGATCAAATTGAATCGATTTTGGTTCTTAGAAGTTCGTTTGACGTAGAATTCCATGAGGTTGGAAAGACGGTTGTTAAAATTCGTACTAAGATTCCAGATAAAGTTCGATGGAGCGGTTTCTTAAATTTGAATTTTGGGAATCAATTTCTAAACGCGCGAAATGCATTTGAGCAAAAAAAGACGCCAAATAACGAACGATTTTTCGTAGGGTTCTTAAACGGACCGTTTTTTATTAAGCGTTCAATGTTCAGCATTGGATTGACCAATATCGCTACATCTCGCATCAATCCAGTTAATGCTAACTCCGAGCAAGCTATCAACCTTGAAGATAATCGAACAACAATGAACCTTGTTGTTCCAACTCTTATGTTACGCGGCACTTTAGAAAATGGCGCTACCTATACAGGTATGTTTAGTTTTCTGGAATCTAAAGTAGATGGTGTTGGTGTTGGCGGCATTAATCTACCGGAGCGTGGTTTTGCAATTGCTATTCGTGAGCCCCGGTTCCGATTTTCGTTTTCGAGTGTTTTCGAAAATGGAATTCTAAATGAAACTCTCATCGAAACCTTCCGACGATCAACAAATATAATTCCCCGTTCAATAGAAAGCGCAATAGTTGTGCGTGAATCATTTAGTAGTGGAGGCGCGAGCGTTGATAGGGATTCGATGGAATATGGCTTCAGAGGAGAAAATAAATCTAACTTCATATGGAAAAACAATCAGATAAAGATCGGGGCGAAGCTAGAACTCGATAAATACAATGGTCGGATTTCTGACAATCTCAATGGCACATTCATATTTCTAAACTTGAATGACTTTCGACAAAATCGTCCAATTTATTTTCGACAAAGGCGTGAAATTACGAAAATAAACGCAGATCAGGCAAGCTTGGCTTGGTATGTTCAGGATCATATTTCAATAAGTGATAGGCTTGCCGTAACACTAGGATTAAGATACGAAATACAAAATCTTCTGTATGATAGCAACAATTTTTCTCCACGCTTATCGATTGTAGCTTCAGCCGATAAGGATTCGAGACTCGTATTTCGTGTTGGCGCCGGAATTTTTTATCCATGGTTTGAATTAAATGATTATGTAAATATAAGCGCGGGCGTGACCAATCCTGAATGTTCGATTTTATTCCCTTCATTTCCCGATCCAATGTCCTCAATTTCCCTCTCCGTTCGCAACGAAAATAGGAAAACAATTGATCCCAAATTAAAGAATCCTGAAACATACATTCTACAAGGTTCCGCGAATTTTCGAATAAACAAAATGTTTGAATTGGAAAGTACGTATAGATTCACGCGCTTTATTCATATGTATAGGAGCAGGGATTTGAATTTTCCGGTAGCGTTTATCAAGCCTATGCCTTTGGTGGGAAATATTGCCCAGTTTGAATCTAGCGGTTCGGGGGTAGAGAATTCATTTGAAACTAGTTTACAGAGCTATTTGCCGCATGGTATTTCTGCGAACATTCGGTATAAATTGGCAAAAAATATCTCCAATTACAAGGACAAGATTCTTGAATTGCCCGCGAACAGCAGTGACCTCAGATCGGAATTTGGAGATTCTGATCTCGATAGACGACACAGCTTTAATGGCAGCTTTTCGCTTTCGATTTTCAAGTTTATGAGTGTAATCAGCACGTTCAAATATGAATCGCCTTTGCCTTTCACGATTATTACAGGCAAAGACGAAAACCTTGATGGGATTATAAATGATAGACCAATCGGAGAACAAAGAAACTCCGCCCGCGGCGGATGGTTGAAACGTCATGATTTGATAGCCAAGGTCAGAGTGCCTTTAACCCGGGAGCGGAAAAACAATACTACGGCTGGGGATAACGAAAATAGTTTTTCAATGGGAAAATCCATCGGAATCGAAATCGCAATCCGAAACGTTCTAAACCAGAATAGCAAGCTGAATTATATCGGAAATCAACTTTCTCCTTATTACCTAATGCCAACATCAAGCGCGCCTTCACGTGCTGTAACAATTGGAATCTCTTACTTCTTCTGAATAAATAGCTCTTGTAAAAATTACATCTAACTTTTACCGGAAATTCTTCGACCAAATAGGCGGCAATCGGTGCATAAAAACCATTGTGACAAAAACAGTTTGAATGACAACCAACAAAATCAAAATTGAATCATTCGGTTTCGGCGCAAAATTTATGGGTTTTTAAGCAATCGTTGGGTTTGCATGAGTAACCCGCTGCAATTTCAGTTCGTGTGTAACTCTATCCGGCGTTGCCATAATTAATGTAAATGTGTTTGGACTTTCTGAAATGAAGTATTTTATCAAAGCCCACGACACAGCAATAGACATTCAGCTAAAAGTTTGAACCGGACATAAAACTGTTTGTGTGATTTTAGTAAATAAACAAAAAGCAAATAAAAAATTTAAGTTAAAACGGAAGAATGAAAATAGCCAGAAAAGAGAATTAAACGAGTGGAATGTTTTCTTCGTGATGTAAAGTTTTTGTGTTTTCTGCACCTTTTAAAATCATTTCTGACGTCTGTTGCTTGTTCGTGTGTCGTCCTACAATTACCGCTAACGGGTTGCGTGTATGAGTCAGGAGTGGATTTGTGAGCCGAAACTTTTAGTATTGCACTGACGTAATCCTAGCCATTTTTTTATTTGTCGATTATCAATTTTGAAGTTTCATATAAATCTGGATAACGGTTTTGCCTTAGTCTGAATTTTGTTCCGTGATTGTGTCCGGTTCTCGCATCAAAATCTACCAATACATTTCCATTTTCTAATTCGTCCAAAAATCCTTTAAAATTGAAAGTTTGTAACATTTGCACTTTCCGATACCAGTAATTTTCTATCCCTTTAATCCTTTTTACTTCTGCTTGTACGAAAAAACAATTATGAAGTTTTGAGCCAATTTTGTGTTCAAGGTCATCAAAACCCCAATACGGTTGCGGGTTTAATTCATCTAAATTCCCAACTCGTTCTTTTACAGAGCTTAACCATTCTTGATGTTTTTCTGAAATTTTACTTGAATCAAATGAAATTACAACGCGTTTATTTTGTCTATCAATTACAACTTTAAAACCTCTGTCACTTGGCGAATTTCCGTGAATTGTCTGCCTGAAGGACATTTCTGTAAGCGGATATTTATTTCCTGCTTCTTTATGTTTCCAACCATATAGTGGAAGCAGTATATTTGGAACAAATTTTATTGCTCTCGGAGAAGGTTCAACGTGGAGTTATAACCGAAAGTGGTGTATGGGATGACTTGAAAAAAGGCGGCGTATCCGGTTATTTAAAGTTGAAAGACTAAAAAAACAAGGTAAGGAGGATACGCCACGTGAAAGATAGTAACGTTATTTCGATAGAAGAGCGAGGGAGTTTCGCTGATCCATTGACAGAGCTTTTAAGGGAGGGAGCCGGAAGGCTGATAAAGGCGGCGGTTGAAGCGGAGCTTGAGGGATTT
>JBKEBT010000143.1:0-53386 GCA_047973305.1 Pyrinomonadaceae bacterium | reverse complement strand
GTTACGTAAAAGAACTTTCGCGTTTTTATTCGTATGGAAGCGGTAGCGATTACGCACTTGGCGCAATGGTTGTAGCCTTTGACAATAAAGCGCTTTCCGCTGCCGATGTAGCAAAAAAAGGAATTACAGCGGGCGCGGAATTTGATGAAAGCACGGCGATGCCGATGCAGTGTTTCACGGTAAAATTAAAATAGATGTCAACTGTTGTAGTAGTAAGAAAAAACGGGATCGCCGCAATTGCGGCTGATACGCTAACCACGTTCGGAAACATAAAAGAATCCGCCGAATACATTGTAAACCACGAAAAAATCATTTCGTATAAAGCAGGCTTTCTAGGAGTTTCAGGCTCTGCAAATTTACACATCGGCGTAAGCTCTTTTTTAAGCAAAACGCGAAAGGTATTTGATTTAACATCGGTTAATTCGATATATGATTTCGGCTTGGCGCTTCACAACGAACTTAAAGAAAAGCATTTTTTAAAAGGCGACGATGAGGAATCATTCGAAACATTTCACGGCGATATATTACTTGCAAATTCATCGGGAATTTTCGGGCTTAGTTCATATCGGTACGTGCAGGAATATTCAAAATTTTATGCGAACGGTTCCGGCGGAGATTTTGCTTTGGGTTCACTTTATTCGAACTACCCCAATCCGGAACTTGGGGCGGAACAAATTGCGGTCAAAGCCGTGGAGGCGGGCTGTGAGTTTGATGACGGCTCCGGAAAACCAATTATGTCTTTTTCATTAAAGTTGAAGAAACAAAAGTAATATTCCCAACTTCAATGAAAAGCAAATAAGGCGCTTTGTTACGCATCTAATGATTTTTGTAAAACGCAAATGGCACTTTTTCAAAAAGAGTGAACGCCACTTTAAGATAACCCGTGCGAAATTTTTTGACTATCATTTTTATATTAAGCTCTGCGTTGTGTATTTTTGCGCAAAGCGGAAGAAAGAAGAAAGTTGAAGAAAAAAAGCCCGAAGCGCCGACCCAAAAAGGCGAATATATTTTGACGGAATCCCCAAACGCCACCCCAACGCCAACAAAAATTTCAACTGTAAATCCGCCACCGCCACTTGAATCAGACGATGTGATAAAGATTAATTCATCTTTGGTTCCGATTCCCGTTTCGGTTACAGACAATAAAACCGGCGCTGCGGTCTCAAATCTATTGATTTCCGATTTTCAACTTCTTGTAAACGGTGAGCCCGAAGAAATAGGCGAATTATTTCGTTCCGATGCCCCTGTGAGGCTTGCTTTGCTTTTCGATAACAGTTCATCGGTAACACTTGCACGTGAATTTGAACAAAAAGCGGCAATCAAATTTCTTAACAAAGTTTTGCGTCCGAAACTTGATCGCGCCGCGCTTTATTCAATTTCAAGTTCGCCTTTGTTGGAGCAAGCAATGACAAAAGATGTAAAAACGCTTGTTCGTGCAATAGCGGGCTTTTCAAAACCTGAAGGAGCAACCGCTTTGCTTGACGGAATCTATGAAGCTTCGAATTATTTGCAAGATTTTGTTGGAAGACGTGTGATTGTAATAGTTTCCGACGGGCAAGATACCCTCAGCGATCATGGATTTGAAAAGGTTGTGCGAACCGTTCAAGAAAATAACTGTCAGATCTTTATCGTACAAACAAATGAATTTGAAAATTTTAAACGAACCGGAACGCGCAGTGGAAGTGCTAATTTACGGGCGCTTGTGGCGGAAACTCGTATGAAAACACTTGCCAATGAAACCGGTGGCGCGGTTTATTCGCCGGTAACCGAAGAAGAACTCGACCGTGCGTTTTCGGAGATTTCCGCCGAACTTTCTGAGCAATATGTGCTTGGTTATTATCCGGAAACCGAAGTGCGCGACGGGCAGTTCCGAAAATTAGAAGTTCGCGTAAGCTCGGCAAAACCTGTAACCGTTCGTGCCCGCACCGGTTATTATGTAAGTACCCTAAAATAAATAGCTCACAAAATTAGTTTGTGGCAATTCATCCGCCACAGGCGCGAAAATTTTATTGCGTTCGAAATTGTTTTATACTTTCGTTTAATATGCTCGAAGAATTACTAAAACAATTTTTTCAGCACTTAAAATATGAGCGCAATGTTTCGCCGCATACTTTGCGAAACTATGAAAGCGATCTGGAACAGTTCCATAAATTTCTGGCAAAGCCCAATAAAGACGGGCATTACGATCAGATTCCAGTAAAACAGATTGATCATATTACGATTCGTGAATGGATGTCCGAACTACATGCAAGCGGCAGAAAAAAAACTTCGGTCGCGCGCAAACTTGCATCAATTCGCACATTTTTTCAGTTTTTGGTTCGCGAAGGTTTCCTTGAAATAAATCCCGCAAGGTTGGTTGCCACACCGCGGATCGAACGAAAATTGCCTACTCATCTTTCGTTCGAAGATGCCGTCAGATTTATTGAAACACCGGATTTAAACACGGAACTGGGAAGGCGCGACCGCGCAATTCTCGAATTTATATACGCAACCGGCATGCGCGTTGGCGAACTTGTAAATCTGAATCTTACGGACATTGATTTTAAGGAAAAATTGGTGCGTGTAATGGGTAAACGAAAAAAGCAGCGTATTCTGCCATTTGGCGAACCCGCACAGCAAGCGGTTATGTTTTATATAGACACAACCCGAAAGATATTTCTGAACAACTGCCCAGAACCGGAGCGCGATGAAAGCGCCGTGTTTTTAAACTATCAAGGAACAAGAATTACAACCCGCAGCGTAGGAAGAATGGTGGACAAATACATAAAACAATGTGCGGATATCAAAGACATATCACCCCACAGCCTTCGCCATTCGTTTGCGACGCATTTGCTAGATTCAGGTGCGGATTTGCGCGACATTCAAGAACTATTGGGACACGCACGACTTTCAACAACGCAAATTTACACGCAGGTTTCGATGGAAAAACTAATAGAAGTTTATGATAGGGCACATCCGAAAGCTTGAATTTACTGAATTTCACTGCAATTAAATTTACGCTAAACGCTTCGTGCTTACACCAACACAAAACGCGAAAGCAGACACGGAAACCGATTTAAGCGAAAACGCGAACAAATTGCACGTAAAACTTTTGCATGACCGGCATTCTGGATAACAACTTTCACCATCAAAATTCAACTCGGTTTATGCAGGTGGCACCACTTGCCGGCGGTCAGCATAAATTTATTGCTTAAACAAACCAACGACACGGAATAAGCAATTCAAACTTATCAACTTTATAAAATGATGGCGGAATTTATTGGAAAGAACCTTTAGTTAAAACATTTTTGACAATAAAAATGGGTTAAATGCGATTTTTACGGGCTTTTGAGGTATTCGATGATTTCTATGAATACTTCGCCTTGTGCAACTGTTTCGAAAAGTTGGTGCATCACACTTTCCAAGTTTAGCGAACTTTTAAACTATTAAAAATTAAAGAGTTATATTATGCGAAATGTACTTTTTGCCGCGCTAGTGGTGTGTCTTATCGGGGTTGGATATTCGAATGGTCAGGCTTTCATTGAAAAAGGGTCATCGATTCTAATCGAAGAGCAAAGCTTTGATATGAATTTGCGTTTTCGCAGTGATGCGAAAAATTCGAACCGCCTGTCAACGTTTGAAGTGCTAAACGAAAATGACGAAGTTGTGGGGCGAGCTTCAAACTCTTTAGTAATGAAAAAGGGCGAACATAACTACAAAATAACCATTCCTTACTTAAAACCACTCGATTCCAAAAATTCTGCTTTTAATTGGTTTCGTCTCCGATACAATTTCGGAGCGAAATCCGACATTATTCCGTTTTCAAGTTTGATTGAAAACGATTTTGAACTGCAAGGTTTTGGAAACAAGATACTTGCGGAATCAGCGCTTTATCGAATAAAAGCGTTAGTTTCCAAGCCGGAAAACCACGTGGGCGTCGAAGGAGTGGATGTCGTCGCAGATCTTATTTTGAAATCCGAAGATGACGAAGATGACCTAAAAATTTCAATGAAATCAAAATCGGACAAAGAAGGCTTTGCAGTATTTGAGTTCAATCTTCCGGATGAATTTACCCATTATGAAGACGACGCCGAATTTCAACTTACGGGCAAAAATGGTGGGCTGGTGCGAACCGTTGGCGCATCCCTCGTACTTGAAAAGCCGGAAGTTGAGGCGATAATTCAAACGGATAAAGCAATTTATCAACCGGGGCAGAATTTGAATATTCGGTTCTTGGCAATGAAACGAAGCGTAAACAAACGAATAATTCCATCAAAAGATTTCACCGTTAAGATTTCCGATGGCGATGATAATCTGCTTTTTAAGGAACAACTAAAAACCACGGATTTTGGCGTTTCATTCACAACGTGGAAAATTCCCGAAAGTGTACGAACGGGTAACTTAAATATTGAAATTTTTGATCAAGAAGATGAAGCGATTGCGATTAAAACAATCGTTATCAAGCCATATGACCTTCCAAAATTTACCGTAAATGCGATTACGTTAAAGCCATATTACCTCATAAACGAACCAACCGCGGAAGTTAGGGTAAGCGCAAATTATCTGTTTGGTCAGCCGTTAAATAATGGAACAGTGAAAATTTCAACTGAAGGGAAAACATCTTGGAATTCCGAAATCGCGGATTATGTAAACACCGATGCTGAAAACACGGTAAAAGGAAGAATCGATTCTAATGGTGTATTTATTGGAAATCTTAATCTCTCCGAGAGCATCAATGAACTCGCAAATTCTAAATGGAGAAAGTTCGATGATATTCCTTACATTGCATACGTTACCGATTCAGCAACCAACCGCACCGAACAGCGTCGATTTTATGTTCGAATTTCAAAACAGCCGATTCATTTAAGATTTATTAAAGATTTAGAAAGCTATACGCAGGGTTCTACGCTTCAAGGTTTCGTTACTGCCTTTTATGCGGATGGCACCCCCGCTGAAGCATCGATTGCCATAAACGTTGTAGGAAATTACGACAACGGCACGTTCATACACGAAAATCTGAAACAAGAATACGAAACAAATGATGTAATTCGGTTTCGCACAAATCAATACGGCGTTGCACGCCTAAAAATAAGGTTGCCAATTGATGAAGATAAGCCGTTTGATAGAGCATTTCTATATTTTGATGCAGTTGACGCTCAAGGAAAATCCGGCAGTTTAGCGCTTGATAAAAATTGGAACAGTGTTTCGATTAATAAATCTGATTCTCAGATTCAATTTGAAACAAATAAAGCAATTTTTGTACGTGGCGAACCGATAAAACTTTCAATTACTTCGAATCTTGGTAACAGCCGCGCCTTTATCGAAATAAATAAAAGTGCCAATTCTTTAAGTTCAACTTCCGTTTTGCTCAAAAACGGCGTTGCAAACATTGCAATTCCGACAAATGACAACTTTACCGGCGAAATAGATATAACGGTTTATGCACCAAATGAATATGGCGAACTTACCTCCGTTTCCCACTCTATTGTGTTCCCTAATCCTTCACAATTAACGGTTCAAGCGAAATTTGACCGTAATTCGTATAAACCGGCGCAAACCGGCACGCTTTCGTTTATCGTAAAAAATGAACAAAATAAAGGGATTGAAAGCGTGATGGGTGTTTCCATTTTTGATAAAGCGGTTGAAGAAAGAGCACGTACCGATGCTGAATTTAGCGGAGCTTATTTCTACTCAAACCTTTTTAATACTAGAGATTCGCTGGGCGAAGTTTCCGAATTAGATCTAAAAAACTTGGATACCACTAAACCAATTTCCGACGATTTACAGCTTGTCGCCGCGGCACTTTTTTATGAAAGTGGTTCTCAATTGGAATCTTTTGAAAGTTATGATTCTAATGGCGCCGTCTTAAAGAAGTTTATTGATAAGCTCTCAAACTTCACTCACCCGTTTTGCGTCGCGCTGGAAAAACATTATCAAGTTACAAACGGAGAACACGCGCAAGACGAAGGCGAACTAAGAAGAATATTAGCCAAATATAGCCTGAATTTCGACGCCATTCACGATCAGTGGAATAAACCAATATATGCAAGCTTTTCAGTTGATGACGTTTATGACGTTGTCGCATTTAGAAGCAGCGGACCCGATAAAATTCGCGATACGAACGATGATTTTACAATTTCATCTAGTAGATTTAATTACTTCGCGCAGATTGGCAAACGCATCGATGAGGCTACAAAGAGTTTTAACGGTAGAACTGAGGATTTTATACGCAATAAGAACACGCTTTTATCCGAACTTGGTGAATCTGAATTGATTGATCGATTTGGAAATCCTTACTATTTTGAGTTTTCGACGATAAATCGCAACGCAACAATCACGGTTAAAAGCAGTGGTCCGGACGGCATTCGCTCAAAAAACAATCTCGGCGATGATTTTACGGTATGGACGAATAGCACAGACTTTTTTGAACCCACCGATTCAAGGCTTAGGGCTGCAATCAACAATGTCGATTTTGTTCCGATGACGGTTCCCGAATTCAATCAGTTTCTATCGAGCGCAAACTTGGACCCCATCGCGAAATTGGCAAAAATCGGAATAAAAGCACATATTGAATCTACCATCTATTCCGAATTCGCTGACAAGCGAACAAACATAAGAACAAAGGTTTATGGAAGCGAAAAGTGGACAAACAAGGTTGTGGTAACCCCAGTAACATTGAAGATTATCGAATTTACGATTGTGTCAGAAGGTGATGATGAAACGCCTAATTCGTATGATGATGTTGTGCTTGGAAGTTACTCGTTTATAATCTCCGAGCAAAAAAGAGATGATGCGTCACCGGAAATTTCATTTCAAAAGACACGTTTTGGTTCAAACGGTGGCACTAGCGGCAAAATTGTTGTCACCGTAAAAGATTCAACGGGCTCGGCAATTCCCGATGCAGAAGTTTCGTTAACCGAAAGTAACATCGGGTTTAAAGAATCCAAAACAACAAATCAAAACGGAATAGCCGAATTCAGAAGTCTTAAATCGGGAACATATTCTGCTGAGGGCATTGCACCGGGTTTTCAAAAATCACGAATAACGGGAATTCGCGTACAAAATGGTGAGGTAAAAAGAATACGTCTCGATCTTGAAGTTTCCGAAGTTGATGCAACAGTGGACGTTACATATTCAGGTTACGGATCAGGAAACGGCACGGGGGATAGTAGCGCATCGAACTCTATCACAACGGTTGAGCGAAACGCCTTATTAAAGCTTCCAAACGGCGCGTATATCGGTTCTAAAATGAATTTGGCGGGAATTGAATCTGAAGATCAACCGGAAATTATTGAAATAAACGGTAAGAAGTTCTTTGCAGATGAAAGCGGAACACTTAGATCTTTGAGCGAACTGTCAACTCCGAAATTACGAAGCTACTTTCCTGAAACGTTGGTTTGGGCGCCAAACTTAAAGACTGATTCAACCGGTAAAGCATCTTTGGATTTTAAGATGGCTGACAATCTTACAACATGGAAAATGGTCGCGCTTGTTTCCACAAAAGACGGGAAAGTTTCAGTAACAGAAAACGAAGTACAATCATTCCAACCGTTTTTTGTAGAACTAGATCCACCAAAGTTTCTAACTCAAGGCGATGAAATTTACCTTCCAAGCCAAATCAGAAACTATACGAAATCACCACAAAAGGTTTCCGTTACATTTGCACGCGAAGATTGGCTGAGTTTTCTTGACCCGCAAAACCGTACAAAAACAGATGATTCTAAAGATCAGAAAGCGAATTTCACGCTTCCCGCGGGTGAGACAAAAAATGCTGTTTTCGGTTTTCGCGCGGAGAGATTTATTAAAGCAGGAAAACAAAAGCTTACCGCAATCGGCACAACGGAATCCGATGCGGTAGAAAAATCAGTGGCGGTAAAGCCCAATGGACACTTCGTTTCGCAATCAACCACCAAAATCGAACGTGGCAATTTATCAATTCCCGCAAATATTCCGGCTCAATCAATTCCGAACACAATCGAAGCCGAGATAAAAATTTATCCGAATCTTTTTGCACACATCACTGAATCGGTTGAAGGGTTGTTACAGCGTCCATACGGGTGTGGCGAACAAACAATTTCGAGCACTTATCCAAATTTGTTGATTCTAAAATATACGAAACCTGAAAATTCTATACGTAAGACCGCGCTAAAATTCTTGATTGATGGGTATGAAAAATTGCTGTCATATCAAACTCCAAACGGCGGATTTTCATACTGGGGTGGCAAAAATGCTTCGCCTGACATTGCGTTAACCGCATATGCAATTCGCTTTTTGCGCGATGCGAGCGTGCAGATTGAAGTGGATGAAGCAGTAATTAAACGTGCGGAAAGCTGGCTTTGGTCAACCAGGCTTAACGACGGCAGTTGGAATGTTCGTTACAGTTGGGAAAAGGACGAATATACGAAACGAAAAATTATGTTAACCACATTGGTTGCGAAAACTCTTTCGCAAACTGATGCACAAATTTCAGAAAAACTAAAGAAGACGGTCGAATTTTTAAGCGAAGCAAATTCAAAAATTGACGAACCTTATTCCTTAGCGCTACTGGGACAAATCGGAATCCAAACCGGAAACGAAAAACTTGCATCTGAAATTGCGCAAAAACTTCGCCAACTTGCATATTCCGAAGGTGACGGCAAATATTGGAATCTTGAAACAAATACTCCATTTTATGGTTGGGGGCGAGTGGGGCGTTTGGAAACCACTGCGCTCGTGGTGCAATTTCTATCGCAGTTCGGTGCGCGCGAAAAGCTAAGTAACGGCGGTGAACTGCTAGATGGCGCTTTGACATTCCTTATGAAGAATAAAGACCAATATGGTGTTTGGTATTCAACACAAGCAACCGTAAATGTTCTTGATGCGCTTGTTTCGGAAATAGGTTCAAACCCAATGAGCGAAAAAGGTTTACGCACTGTAACGATTATTGTAGACGGTAAGCAAATAAAGAGTGTTTCGCTGCCAAATTCGAAATCGGTTGTACCACCGGTAGCCGTTAATATTTCAGAATTTGTCTCAAATTCAACTAGTAAAGTCGAAGTCCAATCGAATGACGATGAGATGATGATGACCCAGTTGGTAACTTCATACTACACAGGTTGGGAAAACGCCGAAACTTCAAACGTAAATATAAATGCATCACGACAATTGGCATTCGACTATGGATGCGATAAATACGACGCTCGGATTATGGATGAAATTTCGTGTGGTGTAAAAGCTGAACGAATCGGATACAAAGGATACGGAATGTTGCTAGCAGAAATCGGAATTCCTCCGGGTGCGGAAGTTGACCGTGAATCATTGGAAGCCGCAAAAAGAACCAATTCGATTTCGCGCTATGACATACTTCCTGACCGAATAATAGTATATTTGTGGGCAATCCCCGGTGGCTCAAATTTTCAATTTAAGTTTAAACCGCGTTACGGAATAAACGCGCAAACTCCAGAATCTTTTATTTACGATTATTACAACGAGGACGCTAAAGCAGTTGTTCGCCCCCTAAAATTTGTTGTTAAGTAATTTCGCGGTTTCTGTCGCTGAAATCAAATAGAATCATTTTGAAAAACATATCCAGCAGAACCCATTCAAATATTGATGTTTGAAGGTTTAGGTTCCAATCGCATAAGCAACATAAAATCTAGCGCACGAAAGTTATTCTTTAAATTTTAGTTCTTCAATAATCTCGTTCATATATTTTTTTCCTAGCGCCACTTCATCAGGCTTCAATGAAACTGCGCCAACTACCGCATGCCCGCCGCCGCCGTATCGTTCGCAAATTTCTGCGATGTTGTGTGTACGGGGTCGCGGAGCCCACGGGTTCGAACCCACGGAAATTTTTGTGCGAAATTCGCTTTGGGTAAGCGCAACGTTATACGTGGTTTCCGGATAAAAATAATATGGAATAAATTTGTTGTATCCATCTATCCCATCTTCCGTAAGATCAAAACTCACAACACCGCGGTCATAAATCGCACGCGTTTTTATCAAATCTACCGTTTCGTTGTGAATCTTAAGAATCGGCAAAAGTCTAGCTTGAATTTCCGGGCTCTCAAGTATTTCATCGATTGTTTTATATGTTAAATCAACAATAATTTTCTCGACAAAATTCGGGTCTCGTTCGCCTTCGATAACCTGCATCAGTTTTAACGCCGATGATTTCAATTCAACGCATTGTGCCGCATCTTCATATAATGCGCCATCTATAATGTGCGCCCATTCGATTAGCTCTTTAAGGCTTTCATCTTCCCAGCCAAATTGCTCTTTGCCGATTCGGGCGATGAATTCCGCACAAGATTTACTTGAAGTATCCAAAAACTTCTTGCCCGAAGTATCCGCCAGAAAATGTCGCTCATCAGCTTCGGAAAGAAATGCGGATTGATGATGATCAAACCACCACGTTAGGCGTTCATCCGGGCAGTATTTGAAATCGACTATTGCATTTTCATCTCCGTCGAATTGTTCCTTATCAAAAGCATTTCCCGCACGATGCATTGTTGGCGTATAAAACACTTCCGCGTTTTTATTGATTTTTGCCTTATAAAATTTTGTGAAGATTGCGGCGGAAGAAACGCCATCAAAACAATTGCCGTGGTATAGTACTCTAAGTTTCATATTATTCAATCCAAACGAGATAGGTTATTAGGCATCTGCCAAATCGTCAAGGCAAGCGACATAGCACATCAAACCAAAAACAATATATGGATGATTCGATTACTATCAGAAAGGCTATTAAAAGCGATGCAGATGCGATTGCGCAATTTAATTCGGCAATGGCGTTAGAAACAGAAGCGAAAAAATTGGATTCGGCAAAGATTTCAAACGGCGTAGCGGCGGTTTTTGACGACACAAAACTAGGATTTTATTTGGTGGCAGAAACAAACGAAAAAGAAGTTGTGGGTTGTTTGATGGTGACAAACGAATGGAGCGATTGGCGAAACGGTTGGTTTTGGTGGATTCAAAGCGTTTACATTTTGCCCGCACACCGCGGTAAGCATCTTTATTCGCGCATGTATAGAAGCGTTAAAGAACTTGCCGAAGTAAACGAAAATGTTTGCGGATTTCGTTTATATGTTGAAAAGGAAAACTTTCACGCACAGGAAGTGTATAAAAAATGCGGAATGCTTGAGACGGATTATTTAATGTTTGAGGAAAAAAAATAGCCCGAAGCACCAACTTCGGGCGTTTTGCGAGAGGGGGTGTCACTTACGCGAAACCGCGATCGCGCAATAAATTGTTGATTTGTAAATTGAAAACTAAACGAAGTATGTTGTTGATGTTGTTTCCGGCGAATAGAATTTTCCGAACGTGCTGAAGGTTTCAATATTGTAACTTCGGCGCTTTCCGCACTTCGTGCAGTATTGATAAGTTGAATTGTTAGTTGTTACCGGCTTGCTCATATTTGTATGCCAGCAGCCAAATACCCTTGATATTACACTTTCGCTTTTGCCGGCTTCGCTCAATTTGTCTTTTTTAATGTGCTCACGTCTCATTAAATTCAAATAAGATACAATAAGCGTGCCAAACAAATTTGCGCGCTAAAAGCCTGATATTATAGGGTTTTTCTTTATGCTCGATTAAATGAAAAGTAATAGAAGTGACAAAATTTCAGCTAATAGGACAAAATGTCGATGATCACCGAAAATGAATTTGCAAAGATTTGTCGTGATGTTGCTGCGGAAGGCGATGTAATTTACAAACATAATCCGCTTGGCACGCGGGAAGAAACTCTGCTTTGGATGGTATTGAACATTTTGTTGAGTTATTTAAGCGTGGCTGATGATGAACAGCCTTGTTTTACCGGAAAGCCGGATACGAAAACTTATAAAACTGCGATTTCATTTGTGCTTAGAAATCGGAAAGAATCTGAATTCGATGAAGCGGAGTATTTAAGGCTACTATCGTAAATTATGCTGATAAAAACATTTACAATTACCCCATTCCAACAAAACACGCGCGTTTTGGCTTGTAAAAAGACAGGGAAAGCAATTTGTATAGACCCGGGTGAGCCGTGCAACGAATTGGTTGAATATATTCGCAAGAACAATTTTATCTTACAGGCTATCGCATTAACTCACGGGCACCTCGACCACATCGGCGGAACAAATGCGCTTGCAAGTGCCTTTCCCGAAGCTGAGATTCTTCTGCACAAAGATGATGAACCGCTGTACAACGGTCTGCCACAACAGCCTTTGTTGATGGGGGTGGCTGAAAACCAACTTGAAGCACTTGGAATGAACTATGCCCAGCCGCCAAAACTTTCTCGAAATTGGGAACACGGTGAAACGTATTGTGTTGGAAATTTGAATTTTGAAATACTCCATTGTCCGGGGCACACTCCGGGACATGTTGTGCTGGCAGAACATACGGCAAAAACGGTTGTTGTTGGCGATTGTGTTTTTGAAGGTTCTATCGGCAGAACCGATCTTCCGGGTGGCTCATACGAGCAGTTGATAGATTCTATTAACAAGAATATTTTAACGCTTGGTGATGATTTTACAATTTGTTCTGGGCACGGGCGTGATACCGCAATAGGCATCGAAAAACAAACCAATCCGTTCTTAAACGGAACTTATGATTCAGGGCGCGGCAGATTTTTGTAGAGTTAGTTTAGAAATTTCAAATGATAAACCTTGAACAATCCAAAATCACGTCCTTCATCACGCCTATACCATTTATCGATGTTAGTAAAGTTTGGTTCGGCTTGGGTAGGTACTATAAAATACTCAAGCTTCGGATATTTTGCTTTTTCGGAATCAAACGTCTTTATATATTCCGCATAGCTCTGAATTGCAGCAATATATTCTTCACGTGAAATCGGCTCGCTACCGGAACCAAGCGCCGGCAAAGCACGTTCACTTCCAAAAAATGCCACCTTTGCTTCAAACAAATTGTTTTCAAATGCCCTTGCAAGGTCATTTTCATCGTAACCGGCATAATACAAAAACTTTAGAAATAGTTCTCGATTTTCTTTTACGGTTACTCCACCGGCTGAAGTTGTATGTGGATTCCAAAGCGAACGATAATGTGTAACGGTTGGTAGAAAATCCGCCACAAGCAAATTTGTTGAAGCAACCGTTGGATAACGCTGCGCGGTTCCTTCGATAAAACTCGGCGGCTGTTGTTGCTGCTTCAAATACTTTAAAACCGGCATTGCTTCATCACGCAAACTTTCATAACCCGCTTTGCGGGTTGTAGATTCTACGGATTCAATCATCCCCCAAACCGCTGCAAAAATCCCCAGATAGACCAGCAACGAACGGTATTTTTTTTTCGCGGTGCCATTTTCTTTGCGATCCGTGAGAATGCCTAACAGCAACACGGCACCAATCAATACTATATAATTTGCCGAAAAAAGTTCATAGTGAACGGGCTGAAGAACACGCCCTGTTATTATTTGCTGATTGAACAAAATAAACGGGGTCAGGCTCATCGAAAGCACAAACAAAACCCGCTTTGAAGAAATCTCTAACTTTCCCTTATAGGCAAAAAGGGCGCACAAAGCCACTTCCAAATATCCCAAAATCTCCGGCAAAGCAAAAAGATTCGGCGCGTGGCTCAATATAAGCATTTGAACGTCATCCATATTTCGCTGTCGGTTTGAAAGCAATAGAACATACGGAATCAAGGCAATTGCGCCAAAGGCAAAAACTGTGGCAACGCGCCTCGCAGTTTGTTTTCGGCTATCTTTTTGAAATGCGAGCCAAAGAAAAGAAATCAACATCAACCAGGCAAACGCCACAGTCCACAAAAAGAAATAAGTATAGATTAAAATAGCCAGCACAATTCCGGCGCTGACCGTGTAAAGATTAGCGCGCTTGTTTTCTGCGACGGTTAGCATCCGCCAAACGAACAAACAAAACACCACAAAAATCGGAAATCCAAACCCGGGTTGATATCTGCGCAGATACGGGAAAAAATCCGTAAGATAATTGCCTAAAATCCAGCCCTGCAACTGACCTACAAAAGCCACCGCCGTGCCCAAAAGTAAAACAACAAGCGTGCCTACCGAAGCGAGCAAATTATTTCGCGAAACCACGTATAAAAGAAAAAAGATTGCAATTGATGTAAAAACTGCAAAAAGAAAATTAAGGATTACAAACGCCGAGCTTGCCGATATTCCAAGTATGCGCGCCGGAACCGCAATCGCGTATGCCGGTATAAACTGTATGGAATAAAGCGATTCCTTTTGCGGTGTTTCCTTTGTGTCATCCAAACCGACGAATGGATCGTTCTTTCGCGGACGCCCGTCAATCAATGCGTTTACGTAAGCCGAATAAGCAACCTCATCATAATTTGAAACGGCATAAGCACCATTCCAGCTTCCGCCCTTTGCAAACCATTGGTTGAGCTGCGGAACCATTGAAAGAAACAAAACCGTAAGCACGGGAACCAACAGATATTTTACGTTGAATTTGCTATCTACGGACATAAAATGAAGAAAACAAAAAAGAAAGGCGAATTCAACTTCGGAAGTTTCGAGTTAAATTCGCCGTTTATAATTATCGAAAAAACTTACGCAACCGTAACTTCCTTTTGAAGATAAACGTTTTGTATCGCGTTTAGTAGCTCAACGCCTTCCGCCGTAGGACGCTGAAACGCCTTTCTGCCGGAAATTAAGCCCATACCGCCACCACGTTTGTTAATTACCGCGGTTCTAACTGCGGCTTCTAAATCGCCGTTGCCTTTGGATTCGCCACCGGAATTAATCAATCCGCAACGCCCCATATAGTTGTTTACAACCTGCCAACGCACTAAATCTATTGGGTGATCGGTAGTAAGCTCTGAGTAAACCAAATCGCTGGTTTTGCCATAACTTCCGTTTTTATTTAACGCAGGGTAACCGCCGTTTGTTGTCGGTAGTTTTTGTTTGATGATATCAGCTTGAATTGTCACGCCTAAATGGTTTGCCTGCGCAGTTAAATCCGCCGCCGTGTGCATATCGCCTTCAGAAGTTTTAAACGCTGGGTTGCGAAGGTAACACCAAAGAATTGTCGCCATTCCCAATTCGTGCGCGTAAGCAAACGCCTGCGAAACTTCAATAATCTGGCGTGAAGATTCTTCGGAACCAAAGTAGATTGTGGCGCCTACCGCAACCGCCCCCATATCCCGAGCTTGATCGATTGTGCCAAACATTACTTGATCGAATTTATTCGGATAAGTTAGCAGTTCATTGTGGTTGATTTTTACCACAAACGGAATTTTGTGCGCGTATTTTCTGGCAACCGCACCCAATACGCCGAATGTTGAAGCCACTGCATTACAGCCACCCTCAATCGCAAGTTCAACTATATTTTTGGGGTCAAACAATTTCGGGTTAGGCGCGAAACTTGCTGCGCCCGAATGTTCAATACCTTGATCCACGGGCAAAATCGAAAGATATCCGCTGCCGCGAAGTCTTCCGTTATCAAAAAGCGTTTGAATGGAACGAAGCACGGAAGGCGTGCGGTCTGATTCAGTCCAAACGCGGTCGACAAAATCACCGCCCGGCAAATATAGCTGATCTTTGGCAATTGTAGTTGTTTTGTGGTCTAACAAATACTCGGCGTCTTCGCCTAAAAGTTCCTGTATCTTACTGTAATCAAAACCCATTAAGAATCTCCTAGAAAGTTAATAACGAAAATAATATCGTGAATTATAGCACAAAAACTCAACGGACACTTTTCAATAAAGCATTGTAAAACTGTTTGCGTTAAGCTATTATTCAAGCATAAATTTTGTTTTTATATTGTTTTTATTTGGTCGGTTTGGTGCTCAAGTATTTATTCAGTTTTTCTGCGTGCGTAAATTTTCAGTAGTAATTCGGTTCCTTAATTTCCAATAAAAACTACTTGATCGCACTCGTCTTTATTCGCATTATTGGTAGCAATTTGTTTTATCGGATTGGTTTCAGTGTTTGTTTAACATTTTCCGAAAAAATGCATTTAAACGAGACAATTGGAATCACCCGGTTCTACAAACAGTTTTGACTTGCAAATTGCGCAAAACTTCAGCAGTGCTTCCCTGTGTTTCTTGGGGCTTCGCAAATGCTTACCGTTACATTAACCCGCAAACTTGCGGCATTTTTTGAGGACTCTTTGGATTATGAAACTCGCAAAACTTTTCCCGTTTCTTTTCATTTTTGTACTCCTTTTTTGTTCTTCCGCGTTTTCTTATGGCGACGTGGAATGGCGCCCCGTTTCCGAACAAGAAATAAAAATGTCAAAAGGCGTAGTAAACCCTAATGCCGATGCTGAAGCCATTTTTTGGGATGTTTGGATTAACGATCGTTCATCATCAAAACTTTCGCTTTCAAACTACGTGCGCGTAAAAATCTTTACAGACCGTGGCAGAGAAAAATATGCAAAGATTGATGTGCCGTTTTCAAAACGCTGGAAAATAAAAAATCTGGCTGCACGCGTCATCAAACCTGATGGAACAATTGTTGAACTTCCGAAGAGCGATGTGTTTGAATGAGAAATAATTAAGCTTAACAAAGTGAAGATAAAGGCAAAATCCTTTGCAGTGCCGGGAATAGAACCCGGAGTAATTGTTGAATACCAATACGATGAAGAAATAAAAGGTGGCGGTGCCGCTGGGATGAAACTTCAGCTTCAAAGAGACATTCCTGTACAGGACATGCGCTATTATTACCGCCCTTATAACAAGAAAAAACCGAGTTATAAACTATACAACACAAAGGACGTTTCTTTTGTTGAAGGCGAAAACGGTTACTATCTTGCCGAACGGAGAAATGTAACCGGCTTTGACGAAGAGCCATATATGCCACCTGATGATATGGTAAAACCTTGGATTTATTTGCAGGGAACAAGCCTCAGCAACATAACCTACAATGAAAATTCGGGCTCTATTTCGTACACAACAAAAGATCCAAGCAAGCCTGATAAATATTGGGGCGGTGTTGCATTCGATTACCAAGGAATAACAAAGCTAATTAAAAAGAAGGAAAAAGACGTAAAGAATCTTGCCGAACAGCTTACCACAAGCGAATCAACACAAGAAGGAAAGCTTAAGAAGCTTTATGAATACTGCCAAAATGAGATTAAGAACACTACATACGATACAACTTTGACAGAAGAACAACGCGAAGATTTGCCAAAAATTGAATCTTTAAAAGATGTAATCAAAAAGCAACAGGCTCCTTCAATTTATGTTGAATTGCTTTTTGCTTCGATGGCGAATTCGCTAGGAATGGAATCAGGCTTGGCATTGATGTCAGATAGAAGCGAAATGTTCTTTAACCCTGATATGACGGATGAAGACTTTGTGTCACCGGGTGCGATTGCAGTTAAAGAAAATGACAAATGGAAGTTTTATAACCCCGGAGTTCCATTTCTTCCGTTTGGAAAACTAGTTTGGTATGAAGAAAACGTTTGGGCGTTGGTGGTTCTTGAAAAGGGCTGGACATTTCAAAAAACGCAGCAATCGGATGAAAAGGAAAATCTTACAAAGCGTAGCGGCAACTTTAAACTTTTGGAAGATGGCACGCTTGAAGGAAAAGTAACGATTCAATATTTCGGACAGAACGCCGTTTCTGAACGGTTGAATATATATGATGAATCCGAAGAATCGCGAAAAAACGAAGTAATTGGCGATTTTACCGTTAAAGCTACTGATGCGCGTTTGCGAAATATCACAATTGAAAATATTAACGACAACAGCAAGCCGCTTGTAGAAACATTCGATGTTCAAATTCCCAATTATGCGCAAAAAACCGGCAAGAGACTTTTCTTCCAACCAAGCGTTTTTGAATTTGGCGCAAAACCGATGTTTTCAAGCAGCCAGCGCAAATACGACATCTACTTTAACTTCCCTTGGTCTGAAGAAGATTCCATGACAATAACCTATCCGGAAGGTTACGAGTTGGACAACGCCGATGCACCAGGAGCTACTTCAGATCCGAAACAAATCGGAAAAATCGATATACAAATAGCGGTAAAAAAAGCACAACGCGAAATTGATGTTACACGAAAATTTCATTTCGGAAGCGGCTATAACATTCTATTCCAGTCGAAGGTATATGAGCCGTTAAAGAATTTGTTTGATGCGTTTAGCAAAACGGATACTCATACAATTGCACTAAAAAAACCGTAAACGTTAGGTTTTTTTTCGGAGATAAAAAATGAAGCTCAAATTATTTTTAGTTGTTTTTGCTGTCTTACTTCTAACATCGGCAACACCCATTCTTGCAGGCGATGCTCCGCTCTGGCTTCGAAGCGCCGCCAACACCTCTACGCCATCATTCGATAAAGATGTCGATTCCGTTGTGCTTTTGGATGAACAAACGGTGAACATGTCTTCTTCCGGCAATCTCGAAACCGAACAGCACTTTGCAATTAAGGTTCTTACGCGCGAAGGAAAACGTGCCGCAATAGCACAAGTTTTATATCTTACAAGTGCCGGAAAAGTTGATAAATTGGATGCATGGGTAATAACGCCGGAGGGCAAATCAATTAGCTTTGGTAAGAAGGAAACGATAGATATGATTCAAGATCCGGATGATATCTACAATGAATACCGCGTAAAGTTGATTGATGCTTCCGGTAGTGTGGATGCCGGCTACGTATTCGGTTTTTCTGCGGTTACAAAAGAAACCGCTCTTTTTTATCAGGATATATGGCACTTTCAGGGCAGGCGCCCGGTGGTGGTTTCCCGTTATAACTTAAACCTTCCGGCAGGTTGGACGGCGAAAAGTGTTACCTTCAACCACGGTGAAATTGTGCCAACGGTTAACGGTTCAAGTTATTCGTGGGAACTCAAGAATCTTGCACCGGTTGAAAGCGAGCCTTTAAGCCCTTCGATAGTAAATACCGTCCCGTGGATTGCAATCAATTTTATTCCCGACAATGCGCAATCGGCACAAAACCGCGTGTTTGAAAATTGGAAAGACGTTTCAGAATGGACGACAAAAATGCAGGATCCGGAAGTTGTTGTTGATGATGATGTTGCGGCGAAGGCGCGTGAATTAACCGCAGGTGCCGAAACCGAGCTTGATAAGATTAAAGCTATCGGAAAATTTGTGCAGAATCTTCAATACATTTCGGTTGATATAGGCGTTGCATTTGGAAACGGCTATCGTCCACGTCCTTCAAATGTGGTTCTAAAACGAGGCTACGGAGATTGTAAAGACAAGGCAAACTTGATGCGTGCCTTACTGCGCGTGGTTAAAATTGATTCTTATCCTATTTCAATATTTTCGGGCGATGCAGGCTATGTAAAACAAAAATGGGCTTCTCCGCGCCAATTTAATCATGCAATTATCGCAGTTCGTGTTGGCGATGACACAAAAACTGAAACCGTTTTGGAAACAGCAAACTTGGGTCGATTGCTTATTTTTGACCCAACGGACGATTTAACGCCGGTTGGCGATTTACCCGAGCAACTTCAAGGAAGCAACGCCTTGATTGTTGCAGGCGAAAGCGGCGAACTGCTTGCAATGCCCGTAACCCCGCCGGAGTTTAATAAAACCACAAGAAATCTTGATGTAAAGGTTTACCCAAACGGCGGTGTTTCGGGTTCAATAAACGAATCAACCGCGGGGCAATCTTCAAGATTTCAACGTATGATTTTCCGAAGTCTTTCAAAATCAGATTACAGAAAATACTTGGAAGGTCTTTTGACACGTGGTGCAACTGCGGCTCGACTGGTTGATTTTAAGACCGAAGATAACCATCAAAACGCAGCATTTGATTTGAAGTTAGATTTTGAAATGCCCGCTTACGGTCAGCTTATGCAGGGACGACTTTTAGTATTTCGTCCGGCACTTGTAAAACGTCTTTCCTCTTTGGTGCTCACGGAATCCCGACGTTCGTTGCCGATTGATTTTCCTTCAAGCTCGGTTGCAGAAACCACAACATTTGAACTGCCGCAAGGTTTCACGGTTGATGAAGTTCCGGACGAATTAAATATTTCAACTTCATTCGGTGAATATAAATCAAGCTACAAAATAGATTCAAACAAGTTGGTTTATTCGCGCTCAATTATTTTAAAACGCGGCACAATTTCAAAAAACGAATATTCAAAAGTAAAGAACTTCTTTGCCGAGGTTCTTAATGCCGAACAAGCTCCGGTTGTTTTGGTTAAAAACTGATAGTTGTTGGGCTGCCGAATATAGTGAAACTTGGTAGCCCGTTGCTTTGCCTAATTGCTTTAAAATTTCGTAGGGTTCCTTGTCGGGCTTCGGTCATTCCAATCTTTTGTTCGTTCAATTTGACCGAATCTGATACGCTCTAACACTTCGCAATAATCTAACGCATCCTGCTAAACCTCATAAGCACAAACACTTACAAACAGGCTCTAAAAATGGCACGTACTTTGCATTTAATTTGGCGGGAGTATAAATGAAACCAAAATCAAGAAAGAACGATCTAATAGTGGTTCGAAACTCGGCAGAATTATCGATTGAAGATGTTTTGAACAAAATCGAAGTAACGCTGAACCCTTCATCTGCATTTGTTTGGGAAAGATGTGATGGCGTTCGCGAAATTGAAGATATTGCGGTTGAAATGGAAAGCGCTGTCGGACATCCGGTCAGTTGTAATGCCATTTCATTCGTAGTTAATAACTTGGCACAAAAGAATCTTTTGGAAAAGAATTAGAGTAAATAAGAAGCGGGCAAAAATAATGCGTCAAACTTCCCATTTGATTGAAAATTCAATCAAAACAAATGCATTTTATAAGGTAGTGGATGAGGTAAGCCTCGTTCTCGAATACATTTTAAGCGAAGGCAAGCTTTCGCAAGAGGCTCGCTTAAGGCTGAATGAATTGACCGATGGCGAAACCATTCCTCGTAACTTGATCAATGAAATGTTTACCGAAGCATTCAAACACGCAATTCATAATGTGCTGCTGGCAGCAACTGAATTAACAGAACGTGAAGCCTCGTTGATATTTCTGGCTCAGCAGTTTGATCTTCCATCAACAATACGCAGATTGATAATTGCTGAAAGTGACAGAATCGTAAAACTTAGACAAAAATTCAACGGAAGCTTGAACGCGTTTCCCACAATTGATCCGGCTAATCTTACTATGGAAACCGGCGAACTAGCATACGCATCATTTCGTTCAACTTTTTGCACATATACGCGCGCGCGCCGAAATCAAAATTCGGCACATTATGCACGAATTGCCCGCGGCATAGAGTTTGAGCCTTGCGCAAGAAGGTCGCAATTGGTTGCACAAGACAACATGTACCCGGTTGAACAAGGTCAACTTTTAATTACATCAAGCCGCGTAGTTTTTCGCGGTAGCGGAATTTCGGTTTCAACTCAAATTGAATCACTCTTCGGCACAAGTGTTTTCGCAGACGGAATTCAGTTTTCAACAATTGATAGCGAGGCGGTAATTACACATTGGCTTAAAGATTATTCCGCGGCTGACCACTGCGGAATGCTTCTTTCAAAACTAATAAACAGTTAAGTTTCGACGAATTTTGACTTTTACTTTTTCGAAATCTATCCTTGCATATTCATTATATGAACAGCGAGATAAACGAAAACAAAGTTGATGTAAATTTGCCGATTGGAATTTTTGACAGCGGTGTCGGCGGACTTACGGTATATCGTGCGCTGCACAATAAATTACCAAATGAACGCTTTATTTATTTGGGTGACACCGCACGGGTTCCGTATGGAACAAAATCACTTGAAACAGTTGAACGTTACGCCATAGAAAATGCACAGTTCTTGGCATCAAAAGGCATTAAACTACTTGTGGTTGCATGTAATACCGCATCTGCACTTGCTCTTCCGAAAATACGTAAAGCGGTTGGTTTGAATGTGGTTGGCGTAATTGGTCCGGGCGCTAGAAAGGCGGTTGAAGTAACAAGACAAAATTCGCCACGCAAAATTGCTGTAATCGCAACAGAAGCAACAGTTAGCAGCAACGCTTACGCCAATTCAATTTATGAAACTGCTATTGAAGCCGAGGTTTTACAATCTGCGTGTCCGCTTTTTGTTCCGCTTGCCGAAGAAGGTTGGACTTTTGAACCTGAAACATATTCGATTGCGAAAAGATATTTAGATGTTGTAAACGAATTCAAACCGCAAGCCTTGGTGCTTGGCTGTACACATTATCCGATTTTAAGAGATGTAATTAAACAAACTGTTGGCAGTAATGTTGAACTAATCGATTCCGGCGAGGCGACTGCTGAAGAAGTACAAAAATTGTTGAATGCCAACAACTTAGTGAATTCAGAAGAAATCTCATATAATGTTGAACGAAGACTGTGTGATGATCTCGATCACTTCTATGTAACCGATGCTGCGGAGCGTTTTGCACATGTAGCCGAACGTTTCTTGGGGGTCAAGCCGGCTAAGCTTGAGGCGGTTGAGATATACGGAATCGATAAACTTGCGGACCCCAAAAATAATTTGGTTGAAACTTAAAAAAATGACGTATTCGAGAATAGACAAACGCGCTCTCGGAGAAATTCGTCCTACGAAAATTACCCCGAGAGTTTCACCATACGCAGAAGGGTCCGCGCTAATAGAAGTGGGCGGCACAAAAGTTCTTTGTATGGCAACGGTTGAAGATATGCTTCCGCATTGGCGCCGAAACCAGGGAAAGGGCTGGGTAACAGCGGAATATGCAATGCTTCCGCGTGCAACGCACTCGCGCATAAAGCGCGAACGCCCAAACCCTTCCGGGCGCACGATGGAAATTCAACGCTTAATCGGCAGAAGTTTACGCGCCGTGGTTGACTTAAAGAAGCTAGGTGAACGTCAAATAATTGTGGATTGCGATGTAATTCAGGCAGATGGCGGAACGCGATGCGCCGCTATTACAGGTGCTTATGTGGCGTTGAACCTGGCTTGCAAGAGCTTGGTTTCGCGCGGAAAGTTAAACGCATCGCCGCTTTTGACCGAAGTTGCGGCTGTTAGCGTGGGAATTGTAGAAGGTACACCGATTGTTGATCTTAAATACGAAGAAGATTCCAACGCCGAAGTTGATATGAACGTGGTTTGTACGGGTGCGGGAAAGTTCGTGGAAATTCAGGGAACCGCCGAACAAGAACCATTTAACCGCGAACAAATGAATAACCTTTTGGAATTGGCTGAAGGCGGCTTGAAATCCCTTTTTGAAATTCAGCGGCAGGCAGTAAATTCATAGCTTTACCGCGAATTTTGAGCTTGCAAAAGAAGAAATGCACCGCAAAATAATAACGGTGCATTTTTGTCGCGAAAATTACGGTCAGCAATCTACATGCTCAATTTTTCTTCAAAATTTCACCGGGAAGATTTCCCGTTGCTTTATTGTCACTAAATACAACTTTGCCGTTCACCCATACTTTATCAATTCCCGTTGAATGCAATTGCGGCTCCGTAAAAGTTGCATTGTCTATAACTTTATCTTTATCAAAAAGAACCAAATCCGCTTTTGCCCCCTTTCTAATAATTCCGCGGTCTTTCAAACCAAGCCTTTGCGCCGGAAGCGATGTCATTTTTCGAATCGCGTCACCTAACGATAGCCATTGTTTTTCGCGTACAAACCTGCCAAGCACTCTTGTAAATGTTCCAGTTCCGCGTGGATGTCTGCTGCCAATACCGCCATCACTTGAAACCATTACCCAGCTTTGCAAGTAAAAATTCTTTAAATCGTCTTCATTCATCGAATTACATACAACACTTGCACCGCCATCTTTAACTATTTGCATATAAACATCTTCGGGCGTTCGGTCACTTATGTCAGCGATTTCTTGAAGCGTTTTTCCTTCGTAATCTTTATGTGCGCTGCAATTTGTAATTAATACCTTATCCGCGCCACCAACATTTGAAATTCCTTTCGTTACTTCCTCTAAATCATCGTGTTTTCGGCTGGGAACCAAAACGGTTATGGTTGATGCCCAAGCCGTGTACGGATATGCATCAGCAAGAACATTCAAGCCCGATTTGCGAGCTTCATTCACAAGCGCGATGGCTTCGGTGCTTTTCCCCCAAACATTTCTATTTCCGGCTTTAATGTGCGAAATCTGCAAAGGAATTCTTGCTTCGCGTGAAATTCGCAATGCCTCGCGAATTGAATCGAGCAAACCTTCCTCTTCATCGCGCATATGTGTCATATATATTCCGTTATACTTCGCGGCAACTTTTGAGAGTGCGATTAATTCATCCGTTGTTGCGGAATATCCGGAATCGTATTCCAATCCGGACGAAAGCCCGAACGCACCTTCTTTCATCGCCTTTTCCAATAACACAGACATTTTGGCGATTTCTTCTTCAGTGGCAGTGCGCGCAAGATCATCTTTTAATACTTGCTCACGAAGGGTGCCGTGCCCAATAAATGCACCAACGTTTACGGCAACTTTTCCGTTCAAATTAGTTAGATACTCTGCAATCGAATCAGGCGAACTTCCATCCGGACCAACAAACAAGGTCGTAATTCCTTGCGAAACTTGGTTTGCCGCGGTGCCTTCCTCCGGTAAGCCACTTTCAGAATGGTTGTGAATATCTATGAACCCGGGTGACAAAACGAGTCCGGTCGCATCAATCACATCCTCGCCCTTTTTCGGTTTAAGTTTTCCAATAGCCGAAATTCTATTGTCATTCACTCGTACATCAACGCGTTTTGCAACGGTGCTTATGCCGTCATAAACAATTGCATTGCGAATGAGCAACGTTTGCGAAAACACGGAAATTGACACGGCAAGTAAAAACAAAGCTGCGCCAGAAATTGTTAAGAAGCGAATTTTCATGAACTAATAATAGACCCAACCGGCATTTTAAATCCATAAGGAATCAAGGTAATTTATACGAATGGGTAAAAAACAATTTGAAGGAAAAACAGCAATTGTTACCGGCGCAACGCGTGGAATAGGAAAAGCCATTGCACTAGAACTTGCGGCGCGCGGCGCAAATGTTGCATTCAACTATGCTTCGAGCGCAGATGCGGCGGAAGCTATCCGTGGGGAAATTGAGGCGTTGGGAGTTAAAGCCTATGCTGCTGCTTGCGATGTTGCAGACACAGAAGCCTCAATAAGTTTCGTAAAATCCGCTCTTGCGGAGCTCGGGTCAGTTAACTTTTTGGTGAATAACGCCGGAATTACACGCGATAACCTCATAATGCGTATGAAAGAAGATGAATGGGATTCCGTAATTGATACAAATTTAAAGGGTGCTTGGAATTTTTCAAAAGCAGCCGTAAGACCCATGATGCGAAACGACGCAGGTGGTTCAATTCTAAACATTACATCCATCAGCGGCGTGGTAGGAATGTTAGGACAATCAAATTATTCAGCGTCAAAAGCCGGAATGATAGGGCTTACAAAATCATTGGCAAAAGAAGTTGCGAGCCGGAATATTACCGTTAACGCACTTGCACTAGGGCTGATTGAAACCGATATGGCTACCGAAATGAACGACGAATATCGCGAAAAAATTCTTGCACAAATTCCGCTTGGCAGGCTGGGAAATGCCGAAGAGGTTGCGAATTTGGCTTGTTTTATGCTTTCTGATGATGCGCGATATATTACCGGACAAGTTGTGCAGGCAGATGGTGGCTTAGCGATTTAATAAATATTTTTTGCGCTTACTTTTTTCAAAATGTTAGCGAAACATATTAGCTCAACTCCCTTGTTTTTATGGAATACGTGGAAGACCCAAACGATGAACCAAAACTAACTCCCGAAGAATTTCTTGCGCAACGAAAAAGCCAAATTCGCAAAAGTTCGCTTTGGAGCACTGCAATAGGTTCCTTGCTCATCGTTGCACATTTATTAGTCTTTATCTATTTCATTAATTTAAATCCGGGTTTGGTTGAGTTGCAATGGAGCTATTTGTTCCGAAGCATTATTTTTATACTCGGCGTTTTTGCATTCGTAGGGGGAATCTACGGCTTATATGAATCAAAACGAATTACGCTTGAAGATGTTATTCCAACGCGAGAGGCATATCTTTTTGCGCAGGAAATAACAAACATTAAAGCTTATTACACCTATACGTTGGTAACCGCACTTGTAATTGTTTTTATCGTTCAAAACCTAACGGGAATGGAACGTTCGGTGGAAATCGCAGCCCTAAATAAAGAACGAGTGTGGGAATTTGGTGAATGGTGGCGAATTTTAACGGCTGCCACTATGCACGGCGGCATTCTGCATATCGTATTTAACGGGGGCGCACTACGTGGGTTCGGCGAAATGATTGAATACCTTTCAAACCGCGCACATTTGGCAATAGTTTTCTTTTTGGCGGCGGTTACCGGCGGACTTTTTTCGATGCTTAACTACAACGGCTTACCTTCGTTAGGTGCTTCCGGCGGAATAATGGGTTTGATCGGCTATTTAGCTATTTACGGTCATCGTCGCCGAAAGCAGCTTATGCCCGGGTTTCTTAGAGAGATGCTTGTAAATATAGGCTTTATTGCGGCATTTGGCTTGGTTGCATACCAGATCGTAGATAATTCGGCACATTTCGGTGGTTTGTTGGTGGGGCTTTTATATGGATATTTTCAAGTTCCGCGGGATTTAAGAACCGATCCGCGTAAAGTAACCTCCTTTGTCCGAACTCTCGGAATCATATGCCTGGTAGCATTTTTGGGAAGTTGCCTGTTAACAATCTTGCTTTTGGTTAATTTTAAGGGCTTTTAGAAAATGGCACGCGTCAGAGTTCATCAACACGTAAACCCGCTTGCGAGATATTATCGAGAGCTACCGGTAAAACCGATTTTACTCGAAACAATTTTCACAAATCCCGCACAACCGGTTTCAATCGATATCGGTTGCGGACGCGGAAGATTTCTTTTGGCGATGGCAAAGCGCGAAAGTACGCGTAATTTCATAGGCATTGAAATACGCGAACCTCTTGTCATTGAAGCGAATGAAATTGCGGCAAATGAAGGTGCCGATAACGTTGTTTACGAATTCTGCAATGCAACAATTGATCTTGAAACACTACTTGCCAAATTGCCGAAAGATATTCTAAAGATGGCGCTTATTCAGTTTCCGGATCCATGGTTTAAGGCAAAGCACGCAAAGCGGCGTATGGTACGAAAGAAATTGGTTGAAACGATTTCAAACCATCTAGCCAACGATGGAAATGTTTTTGTACAAACCGATGTAGAATTTCTTTTCCAAGAAATTTGCGAACTCTTTGAAGAAATCGGTTTTACAGGAACGAAGCTTGACGATAATCCATTTCCGATTAAAACCGAACGCGAAATTTCGGTTGAAAATCGTTCATTGACCGTTTACCGAAAGATTCTTTCTAGAACTATCGTGAAAAAAGGCTCTTCTTGCGGGTAAGAAGAGCCTTTCGAAAACAAATAAGAGCGGTTTGGTAACTACCAACTTACTTCTAAATCATAATAACCTTCACCCGAACCGCTATCGTAAACCTGAATAACTGCGGTGTATTGATTCAAAGCGCTTGGCTGTTCAAGAACCATTACATCTCCGCGACCTTCCAATTTGCGAACCGTAACATTACCTGACCGACGCGCCAAATAACCGTTTAAGTCCACGGTTTCATTTGTTACCGAACGTCCCGAAAGCGCATTTGTTTCAACATCATCACCCGAAATTGTTATATTGACACGATCATCAATTCTTCCTTTCCAGCGAAGTTTGCCGGATGAATAAACATCTGAAATAGATTGTGATTGCCAAGAGATTTCGACGCTGTAATTGTCATAGCCACCTTTCGGATCATCAACCTGAACAATTCCGGTAAAATTGTTCACACGGCTTGGTTGTTGAATTACGGTAACATTCCCGCGTCCATCCAATTTTGTTGCAGTGATAGTTGATTCACGACGCGGCAACGCGCTAGGTAGTGAAATATCTCCGATATTTGATGATCTTCCGGAAATATTCTGCGTGCGAATTGTTCTTCCCTGAACAATAAGATTTACGCGTCCGTCAACCCTGCCATCCCATCGAACGGTTCCACTTTGGGCTCCATACCTGCCGGAATTGGTTCTGCGACGCTCCCCGTATGAGCTTCCGTTATTACTACCATAAACGGGAACGTCATATTCGCGCGGTCTGCGGTCAAACCCATCCGAATAGCCTTTTGTATAATATGGCTCGTAAGTTTTGTTATATTGCCCGTCGTAGCGTGCCGGTAAGCGCGAAATATTTCGGCTGTTATCTTGTTCGCCGAACTTGTAACCTCGGTCATACGCGTCTTTTTGGGATGAATCCCATCGGGCATAAGGGGTCACGCTTGAAAATCCCCGGTCATATCCATCGCGATAATATACTTCATATTGGCTATCAAATTTGCTCTTATAGCGCTTGTAATCGTTATCGCGATTTGCGCGAGCATCGGCTTCGCCATCTTGTACGCCTTCAACATAAAAACCGCACATGATCGAAGAATTGTACCGATTCTCACAATTGATTGTTGAAATTTGTGCTGAAATTGTTTGTTGTCCGAAAAAAAACGCTGCAACTAACAGAACAGCCGATATTTTGATTTGCTTAGTATTCATTATCTTTTTTGTTGTTAGAAAAATATTTAGAAAAAAGTTGACCGGTGAAATAACCGGTCAGCTTTTTGTTACGCCGCGCTACTAATCCTTATCGAGCGCACCATGTTGTTGAAAGTTGTGTAATAACGGTTTGATTCCCGTTGTGGCGAGACGGCGACAAAATAGAACAGTCTTCCATCGCGCAACTGCGTTGTGTATATCGTTACATTTTCTGGTGCATTTGTAATCGGCGAAGTTCCCGAAAGTCGCACCGCCAGCCCGGCTCTTCCGCTTACGCTTATGTTTGAATAATTTGTTGATTGCCTAAGATAGCTGTTGCCCTGCAAAAGCCCGTCAACGTATTCTTTCGAAGCTTCCTGAACGGTTTGTTTTTGCGAATTTGAAATTCCAACCAAAACGCCGTGCGTAATTCCGTTGCTTCCGTAAGCACCTTCGGGCGAAAACCAAACGTTGGTTTGTTCGGGAAACTGTCGCCAATTATTCGGAACGCTCATCGTAAACAAATCGCCACCCTGGTAAGTTTGATACCTGGTTGACGGTAGCGCAACGGATGAAGAATAATTTCCTTTTGCCATTTCGGAATTTCCACCTTGCGTTTGCCCCGTTTGGCTGTTTTGTGAATTTTGTTCAAGTTGCTCGGTAGATTTCGCCGCCGGCAAAGAAGCAAGATATTCACGGGTTGCCAAGAAACCGTTTGTAATCTTGATAAGATTTGAACGAAGTCTCAACAATCTTCGTTCCCGCATAATTGTGTCGTATCTGCGTTGCGGATCTGGGTGGCTACTGAGCCATTCCGGAGCACTACCGCTTCCCTTAGATTGAGCCGCAATCGTCTTAAACATATTTGCCAAATCATCAGGGTCATATCCTGCATTCGCCATAATATGCGAACCTAAAATATCTGCATTTGTTTCGTATTCGCGACTGTATTTTAAAACGAAATTTCCTGCAAAAATAGCTGCGCCCAATTGCGCGCCTGTTTGTCCGCCCAACATTGCGCCACCCAAAACCAGCAAACCGCCTAAGATTTGATTTTTCGCGCTGCTTTGGCGTGTTGCCTGCGCGGTTCCGTGTCTAAGCACTACGTGGCTGATTTCATGCGCCATTACGCCCGCCAATTCACCTTCATTCTTTGCTACTTGAATAAGACCACGATTCACAAACATTGGTCCGCCCGGCAGCGCAAACGCGTTTATATCACTCGCATTAACGATCTTAAAACTATAGCGAAACCGAGAATCTTGAAACTGTGCCGGAATCGCGGAAACAAGCCTTTGCCCAACTTCCGAAATATAAGCTTCAGCCTGCGGATTGTTTATAATCGGCAATTCTTGTTCCACCTTTGCAGCGTATTCTTGCCCTATTTGAACATCATCTTCAACCTTATATTTGTTCTTCGGCATCTCAACTTTTGTTGATTGCGCAAAGACCGAAAAAGGCACAACAAGCAATATCCAAACCAATGTAGTAGCCGCAAAATTCTTAGTGAATCCGGTTCGTTTCATTTAATCCTCCAAAAAGATCCGTGAACAAAAAAAGGGGGAATACGCTTAAGTTTATTCAAAATAAGGTTGTTAGGCAATTCTAACCACCTGCGGGGACGTGGTTACGATGTAAAAGACAAAGTCACGCGTTCGCTAAATTCGAACCGCGCCAAAAAAAAGAAGAGTAAAGATTTAAACCGCCGCCGCGGTTGCGATAGGTTCAATGCGCGTATGATCTAACATTTCAACACCTTGAAGAGATTCTCTAATGCGCTGTAACAACGGAATAATTTCTTTTGAATCAATTTTGTTCCGTTTGCTTTTGTCTACAAGAACTGCAAACACAATTTCATTTCCTAAATCATCAACAACTTCCATTGTGGTCTATTTCCCTCAATCATTTTTTATTTTGTCAGATTTTTAATTGTATGTATGTGATGTTATCGCAATGTTACAAAAACCTTAAATTCACAAATTATTTTCGTCTTTTCCGCCGGGATTTAAATAAAAGTTAACATCAACTATCTAAGATTGATTTTAGCGATTGGATATCGAGTTTTAAGGTGCTTTAGGAAGTTAAGGTGCCTGAAACAGGAGAGAAAAAAGCAAATATGAAAACCATTACTAAATTTATTGCATTAAGCCTAATTGCATTTGCACTTGCAATAGCTGCGGCGTGCAGCGGGCAACCGGTAGGAAAAGACGGCGGACAAAATTCTTCAAGCGGACAAACGATAAGCCTGACCGGCTCCGGTGCGACATTTCCAAAACCACTTTACGACAAGTGGGTAAACGAATATGAATCGGTTGACCCAAATGTGAAAATTGATTATCAGGCAAAGGGCTCCGGTGGCGGACAAAAAGACATTCTAGGAAAAATTGTGGATTTCGGAGCTTCGGATGATCCGATGTCGGATGAAGATATAAAGAAAGCGGATGGCGAAATTATGCATATCCCGACTGTGCTTGGTGCGGTTGTTGTTACGTATAATTTGGAAGGTAACCCAACGCTAAAACTTACTCCAGATGTGATTGCAAAAATATATTTGGGAGAAATTAAGAAGTGGAACGATGCGGCAATTCTAGCGGATAATCCTGATGCGAAATTGCCCGCTGCGGATATTTCGCCGGTTTATCGGGCGGATTCTAGCGGAACAACTGCGGTTTTTACAGATTTTCTTTCGAAAACGAACGAAACATTTAATCAAAAGGTTACCGCAAGCAAACAGCCCAACTGGGTCACCGGTGTGGGAATGGGTGCAAAAGGTAATGATGGGGTCTTGGGGCAGGTAAAACAAACCCCTAATACAATTGGCTATGTCGAGCTGGCTTATGCAAAAGAAAATAAGCTTCCGGTCGCTTTGATTAAAAACAAAGCCGGAAACTTTGTTGAACCAACCATTGAAAATGTTTCGGCAGCCGCATCAAACTCTATTGCGCAAATGCCGAACGATATGCGGATAAAAATCACAAACGCAGATGGCGAAAAAACCTACCCTATTTCAAGCTATACTTACATTTTGATTTACAAGAACCAAACAAACGCGTCAAAAGGCAAGGCGCTGGTTGATTTTCTTTGGTGGGCGGTGAGTGACGGTGAGAAATTTGCAGAGCCGTTGCATTACGCTCCCCTGCCAAAAGAAGTTGTAGAAAAAGTGCAGAATAAGCTAAATTCGGTAACATCAAACGGAAAACAACTGCACGAAGGTTCGAAGGCGGCAGGTAAATAAACTTGAGTAAAACCGGCACACTTGGTGATGGGATTTTTCGCACTGTCCTTATGATTTTTGCAAGCACGATTCTGTTAATTGTGTTTGCAATGATTTTAATGATGATTGCGAATTCGCTTCCCACCTTAAAGGCATATGGATTTAGCTTCTTAACGAGCACCGAATGGATGCCGGCTTCTGAAGTTTTTGGTGCCCTACCGTTTATTTACGGTACAATTGTTTCATCTTTAATTGCGCTGTTAATCGCTATGCCCATTTCGCTGGGGATAGCGATTTTTCTTGTTGAACAAGCACCGAGCCGTGTTGCGGCACCAATCGCTTTTCTTGTTGAATTACTTGCGGCAATCCCGTCAGTTGTTTACGGCTTGTGGGGGATTTTCGTGCTTGCACCGTTTATACGCGATTACTTGGGAGTGTTTCTTCAGAACTATGTGGGATTTCTTCCGATATTTCAGGGTAGGCTTACAGGGTTTGGGATGCTTACGGGCGGAATAATTATGGCGTTGATGATTACGCCGATTATAACGGCGGTTGTTCGTGACGTGTTGGCGGTAGTGCCTGTTTCACAACGTGAGGCGGCATTGGCGCTGGGCGCAACAAAGTGGGAAACCACGTTAATTGTTTTAGGGAATGCCGCTTCCGGAATTGCAGGTGCAATCGTTTTGGGTTTGGGACGTGCATTGGGTGAAACCATGGCGGTTACCATGTTAATCGGGAATTCACCGCAAATATCATCATCGCTTTTTGAACCGGCGTACACAATTGCGTCAGTTCTCGCTGCAAATTTTGGCGATGCTACGGACCAGATGTATATGAGCGCATTAATTGAAATGGGACTTGTACTGTTTCTTGTAACTTTTGTGGTTAATGCATTTGCAAAACTTTTGGTCTCGAGGGTCGCCAAAATATCGGGCGGAAGATAAATCAGCAATGGAAACACGAAGTATCGATAGAAGAAGGAAACTTGTTAGCAGCATTATGACAACGCTAACCGCTGCATGCGCGGTTTTTGCTATCGCAATTCTAGTTATTATCCTATTGTATATCGCATATCAAGGTTTTTCTTCGCTGAACATAGAATTTTTAACCGATACTCCAAAGCCGATTGGCGAAGGTGGCGGCATTGGGAATGCCATTGTCGGTTCCGCGTTGATGACCCTTTTGGCTTCTGCAATCGGGCTCCCAATCGGAATAAGCGCCGGTGTGTATTTGGCTGAATTCGGAGACAACTTTTTTGGCGGTGTTGTTCGTTTTGTTTCGGATACTCTGATGGGCGTGCCTTCAATAATTGTTGGAATTTTTGTATATACGCTTGTTGTTGTGCCGATGTCTAGACAATCGGGCTTGGCAGGTGCAATATCGCTTGCGATTATTATGATTCCGATTGTGGCAAGAACTACCGAAGAAATGATTCGGCTCATACCTAATTCAATGCGTGAGGCAGCACTTGCTTTGGGCGCCCCGCATTGGCGGGTTACTTGGAATATCGTGCTTCCCGCCGCCGCTTCCGGCATCGCAACCGGGGCAATTCTTTCAATCGCAAGAATTTCCGGCGAAACCGCGCCCCTTTTGTTTACCGCTCTGAATTCAAGGTTCTACAATTTTTACTTTGATCAGCCGATGTCGTCATTAACGGTTCAAATTTATAATTACGCAACCGGACCTTATGAAATTGAACATCAAATGGCTTGGGCGGCAACATTAATACTGGTTGGATTGATTCTTTTGATAAACATAGTCGTTAGATATCTGACACGAAAGAGATTTTAATGGAAACCAAAATTACAGTATCGGACTTGAACTTCTTTTATGGAAATAATCAGGCACTGTACGATATATCGATAAAATTACCTGAACGAGAAGTAATGGCGTTTATAGGACCCTCAGGCTGTGGAAAATCAACATTTCTTCGGACGCTGAATCGTATGAACGACACTATTCCAAATTCTCGCGTGGAAGGTACCGTGTTAATTGACGGAAAAGATATTTACGCGCCAAAAACGGATGTTGTTGCGCTAAGAAGCAAAGTGGGAATGGTTTTTCAAAAATCAAATCCGTTTCCAAAATCCATCTTTGAAAATGTTGCGTACGGAATAAGAATAAACCGTTTGCATTCAAATAAATCGGATTTGGAAGTACGCGTTGAAAAAGCATTGCGTGATTCCGCCTTGTGGGATGAAGTTAAGGACCGTCTTAACACATCTGCCTTCGGACTTTCCGGCGGGCAACAACAAAGGCTTTGCATTGCGCGAGCGTTGGCAGTTGAACCCGAAGTTATTTTGATGGATGAACCGGCATCTGCGTTGGACCCCATCGCGACGCAAAAAATTGAAGAACTGGTTGTTGAGCTTAAGAGAAAATATACAATCGCAATAGTTACGCATAATATGCAGCAAGCCGCACGCGTTTCCGATAAAACTGCATTCTTTATGCTTGGTAAGTTGATTGAAGTAAACCCAACCGAAGTAATGTTCACCCGTCCGGAAGATAAGCTTACGGAAGATTACATCACAGGAAGATTTGGCTAAAATTTTTAGGAAAGATTTGTAAGATGGAAAATCGATTAATAGATAAAAGACTGGATGTTTTGCGCGACAAGCTTTTATTACTTGGCGGCGCAACAGAAACCGCCCTTCGACGCACGATTCGCGCTTTAAATGAGCGCGACAGTGAACTTGCCAGGCAACTGATTAAAGATGACAAAAAGATAGATAAAATGGAGGTTGAAATTGATCAGCTCAGCATTGAAATTCTTGCGCTTCAGCAACCGGCAGCGTACGATTTGCGTTTTGTAATTGCGGTTGCAAAAATCACGCCCATCTTGGAACGAATCGCCGACCACGCCGCAAACATTGCGGAAGCGGTGATTATTATTAACAATCAGCCTGAAGTTCGTCCGTACGCGGAACTATCGCACATGGCAAATACCGCCGCGGAAATGCTAAACGATGCGCTCAATGCTTTTACTTCCGAAGATGCCGCCGCTTCCAGAAAAGTTTATAAACGCGATAAAGAAATAAACAAAAATTATGGCGTTTTGTTTGACAAGTTACTGACACTGATGCTCGAAGACACCGATTCAACCGAAGTAGCTGCTCATTTGATGTTTGTTGCAAAACACCTGGAGCGAATTGGCGATTATGTAAAAGATATTTGCGAAATGAACGTTTATCTTACTGAAGCTGCGTTCATAAAGCATAAGAAGATTAAGAAATAAAGTATGCGGTCTTTCTATAACGTTTAACAGAAATGTTGAAGTTTTACATATAAGTTCTGTTCACTTATAGTTTCATTTCGTTCAAACAGAATACGGAGAAAATTATGGCATTTAGTTTGCTACCAAGAGAAGATGAATACTTCGCCATCTTTTCACAGCTTTCTGCAAAAATTCAGGATGCAAGCCAGCTTTTGGTAAAGATGCTAGAAGGTGGAAAAGATTTTGAGAATTACTACGCGAAAATAAAAGAAACAGAACACGCATGTGATGAATTAACACATAAGATTTCAACAAAACTTAATAAATCGTTCATTACGCCGTTTGATCGTGAAGATATTTATACGCTTTCGGTTGCTCTCGACGATATTTGTGATTATGTAGATGCGGCTGCACGCGGCGTAATAATTTATAACATCGATAAAGTCAGCAGTTTTGCGGTCGATCTTTCCCAAATTATCTATCGCCTTTCGATTGAAATTCACGGGGCTGTTTCGATGCTAAATAAACCAAACGGCATCAACAAACACTTTGTTGAAATTCATCGTTTGGAAAACGAGGCTGATGACGTTTATTTTAGGGCGATCGGAATGTTGTTTCGTGAATCGACTGATCCAATCAAACTTATTAAGTGGAAGGAATTTTACGAAATACTTGAAAACGCTACGGATAGATGTGAAAGCGTGGCGAATATCATTGAAAGCATTGTACTAAAGCACAATTAGACCGAATACGGTTTACAAAACATTGGCTTATGGAAACACAATCTGCGGCATTCGGCTTAGTGGTTTTTATCATCGTCGTTGCGCTTATATTCGATTACGTCAACGGATTCCACGATGCCGCAAATTCAATTGCAACCGTTGTCGCAACTCGTGTACTTTCACCCGGCGTGGCGGTAGCATGGGCAGCATTCTTTAACTTTATCGCTTTTTTGGTATTTGGAACAGGTGTTGCAAAAACCATTGGTGGCGGAATGGTAAATATCAATGAAATCGCCGCTGAATACCGTTTATATGTTTTGTTGGCGGCTTTGCTTGGCGCCGTGTTTTGGAACCTAATTACTTGGTACCTCGGTTTGCCTACTTCAAGTTCGCACGCGCTTGTTGGCGGATATGCGGGCGGCGCAATTACCGCATATATCATTTCGCACGGGCTCAGTGGCGTCGAAGGTGTGCTAATTGCAAGCGGTTGGATAAAGACACTTTCTTTTATAATAATCTCGCCGTTATTGGGAATGGTGCTAGGCTATTTTCTGATGGTTTCGGTTTATTGGCTGTTCCACAAAGTTACGGTTTCCAAGGTTGACCGCGTATTTCGTGTTGGTCAACTGTTTTCCGCAGCGGCGTTTTCGTTGGGGCACGGCGGAAACGATGCTCAGAAAACAATGGGAATTATTACTGCAGTTCTTGCGGCGGGCGGTATTTTGCAATACGGCAAAGAAGGCGCACTGCCCGCGATTCCTCTTTGGGTTATCTTATCTGCGCATGCGGCAATCGGATTAGGAACGCTTTCGGGCGGATGGCGAATTGTAAAAACAATGGGTACAAGAATTGTAAAGCTTCAGCCGGTTGGCGGATTTTGTGCAGAAACCGCAGGCGCAATAACACTCTTCTTTGCTACGCATACGGGAATTCCTGTATCAACTACGCACACAATTACCGGCGCAATTGTGGGTGTTGGTTCTGCCAGAAGGCTTTCCGCCGTTAAATGGGGTGTTGCTTCGCGAATTGTTTGGGCTTGGATCTTAACCATTCCCGCGGCAGGTGTTATTGCCGCAATTTCTTACATTGCAATCTATTTTCTGCACGAATTTATAAGTTGAAAATGGTTTCGAGCTAATCTTTGGGTGCAATTTTCTCTTCAAGCCAATCAGTTAGCGATTCGACATACAGAATGTGAATCGGCTTTCCTTGCCAAGCCTTTACTGCAAAAACGATTAGCATAATCATCGTTACAAGCGAAAATACATCAACAGCCCATCCCAACGAACCCGTGACACGATTCATTCCGCCCAAAAGTGCCAAAACCATCCAAATACCAATGTGCGCCGCCAAACCTTGCGCGGCATGAAATCGCACTTTTGGTTCGCTCTTATTTACCAAAAAAAGCTCAAGCAACGAGGCTACGATTCCGATAATTGAAAAAGGAATATAAGGTAATGTAGTTAAAAGATTTTCAGGCAATGAAAGAATACCGATCTTAATATTACGCTTGTTTTCGTGAATATCTACCGTTGCGGTTCTTCGATTCGGCACAAAGTGTGCGCGATTTTCAAATTCGTTGGCATTTCGGGCAAATTCCGATTGATTAAACTTTCTTGTTTGTTCTTCAGTATCCAAAGGCTCCGCAGAATCACGCGTTTGCGTTTCGTTAAGCTTTGTTGTTCTTGCCGCTTCCGCACGCACCATTTTGGGAAACTCCGGATCAAGCGGATTTGTATCAAACTTTTTTGCCATCGCAATAGATTAAACGAATTCCTACATATTTTGTTCGCAAGAAACCACGTAAAGCGGCGAACACAACGCACAAATCGCTCATTTTGAAAAAACAGGTTCTTTGTATCTTACCAAATGGTTTAAACCGTTTATTTTTCTTTTACGTTTTCGTTTGAAAACGTTATAATCATTTCGTCGCAACTTTCCGCGACTTCCCGCAAATCACCTGCTCTCATATCTTTGGAGAAAATAATGTATTTTTCAAATATGCGATATATTTTTGTTTTTTTGAGTCTTGCTGTCGTTTGTTCGAGTTGTAGCTCGCAAAAATCAGTTACAAACACTTCCACATCTTCCACCAACGGAGATTTGGTTGTTTCAACTAATCCGAATACGGATACCGCAACGGCTGAACGCAGCAAAGGAAGCTTTATAAATATCGAACAAGATTCCCCTGCTGACAGCGTTCGAATTTTCTACAAACGCTTGCGCGAAAACAAGTTTCGAGATGCAATAATGCTTACAAATATGCGTCCGGCAGTAGAAGGACTGACAAATGATGAGCTAAATGATCTCGGCATCGATTTTGGTTATCTTGCCAAAAGCGTTCCAAACGTCGTTCCAATCAACGGGCAGATAGTTACCGGTGATGATGCAACCGTTACCGTAAAATTGCCGAACGAAGAAACCAAAAAAGATGAAGTTCAAGAAATTCGTTTGCAGAAGAAAGATGGCACGTGGCAGATTAAACTTACTGATTCAAAGGGCGAAAAATTGATTAAGCAAGAAGGAAACCGCTATTTCTTCACAATGCGTATGGATGTTCATCACCAGGAAGCGAAGGCGATGCTTGATAGAATCGGGAAAGCACAGATGATTTATTCGTTAAAGAATGGCGGAAAATTCGCCTCGCTGGAAACTTTGATAAGCAAAGGTTACGTTCCGCAAGATGCGGAAACTGCGGAATCGACCGGTTACAAATATAATGTTGTGCTGGCTTCCGATAATTCAACTTATACGGCTACCGCCACACCGGCTGAATACGGCAAAAGCGGAAAACTCTCGTTTGCCTTGCGAATATCAAAAACTTCGGAACCCCATTTGGTTTCCAAAGATTTACTCGGAAAACCGTTTGGAAATTAACTTCTAAGTTCCTTTTGTTTGGCTGCCTTTGCTGTTTTTGACTTTGTCTCAAGTAGCAAAGGCTTTTTTATAATTGTTTAAACATTACCGTAACGCTATGAGAAAAAACAAGTTGCGTAAAAATAGAAAACAAAGTATACTTTTCGCGTTATATTTACCCCCGCTTATTTATAGGTATTGATTTTTATACCCCTAAAGCAACTTGATGATTAGAAAGTTTATTTCGAAAATTCGAGGTTCGGTTGATTCGCGTTCGGTCGCAAAAAGGCGCGAGCACCATTTGCCCGTGCGAATTACTTTTGCACCAGATTATGTTACGGGGAATTTAAACAAATCGTTCCTTACTTTATCAATCCACGGCGAAACTTCTGACTTAAGCATGACCGGCATTGGTTTTATTGTAACTTCAATACGCTTAAAAGAGTATTATTTGGTGGGTGAGGGACGCACGCTGAATGCAGAAATTACTTTACCGGACGGCAAAATCACAATGCAAGTTATTGGCACTAGATACGAACAGCTTGGTACAAGCGTATCGGATTCGATGTATCTTGTGGGTGCAAAAATATTAGAAATTTCCAGCCGAGATAAAGATATTTACAGCCTTTTTCTTGAACAAAGAAAGAATCATCGAAAAATGCTTGAGCTGGGAATCGATGGCGGCTGAAACACAAATCAATTTTAATTAATTTGGCACTGCGTAAGCGGTGCTTTTGTTATTTGGGCACATAGTGTTCTAATTCTATTTATGGAAAAGGTAAGAATTGGAGTAATTGGAACAGGGTTCGCGCGTTCAACCCAAATTCCGACATTTAAAAATTGTGCGGGCGCGGAGATTGTTTCAATCGCCAGCGCTAGTTTTCAAAATGCTGAAAAAGTTGCACACCATTTCGACATTGTTCATTTCACGGATAATTGGAAAGAAACCGTGGAGCGTACGGATGTCGATTTAATCTCCATAACAACACCGCCTCTTTTCCATCATGAAATGGCTCTTTACGCGCTTGAATGTGAAAAGCACGTTATTTGCGAAAAACCAATGGCGATGAATGCGGCACAAGCCGAAGAAATGACAATGCGTGCAAATGAAAAAGGCTTACTTGCCCTTATAGATCACGAGCTACGATTTTTAAATGTAAGAAGGAAGGCTTTTGATTTGGTTAGAGCGGGCAAAATAGGCAAGATAACTCACGCAAAACAAACCTTCAGAAATGGCGCGCGCGGTGTTACGGATGTCAAATGGAATTGGTGGTCAGATGAAAATGCAGGCGGTGGCGTACTTGGTGCAATCGGCTCACATGGAATCGATTCGTTTCGATGGTTGCTCGGCACGCAGGTGGATGAGGTCTTTTGTTCGTTAAAAGCAAATATTACCGAGCGCGCCGATATTAACGGCGATATTCTCACAGTAACATCCGATGATGAGGCAAACTTGATTCTTCGTTTTGCCGATGGTGAATTTACGGAAAATGCCAGCGGCACGGCATCGTTTTCAGTTTTTGAAGCCGGCGAATATGAATTTTGCACTCATCTTTTTGGAACCGATGGCGCGCTTTTGATTGGCGAAAGTCGTGAGCTAAAATTTGTTTCCGCGGGAAGCGGAGAATGGCAGAATATAGAGGTCGATGTGGGGGAACCGGCGCCCGGACTCCCGGCAAATGCTTGGACTATCGGCTCGATGGCATTTGCCGAAAAAATTGTGGAATCTTTATTAAACGGAAAATCTACCGTGGAAAACGCGGCAACTTTTGCAGATGGTTTTGAAGTCCAAAAGATTTTGGATGCCGCGCGCCTTTCAAATTCGACAAAAGCCGTTGTACGTGTAACCTAACTTCAACTTGTGTGATCAACAATAATACGCCAATATTTACCAAACCTTTGAAACGTCAACGTAAACATTCCGGTAAGCTTATCTTTTTCGCGCACAAGTGTGAATCGCCCAATTACCAATGCCGAGTTTTTGCTCAAGACTTTTATTTCCAACTCTGAAAATGTAAGCGTGCCCATATCTTCGCGCGTTTTGTATCCCTTTTTGTAATTATCCAGCGCCTGCTGCCATCCTTTTGAAACTCGATTTCCCGAGATGAAAATCATTTTATCGGATTTCCAATAACCATCCATAAAAGCCTCTAAATCACCACTGTTCCACGCAGCCGTTTGTGTATCCAAAACGGATTGGATTTTTTGTTGGATTTTTACTTTGTTTGATTCGCTTTGTGCCATAACCGAAGCCGTAAAAATAAAAATTACAAGGAAAACCTTCAAATTTCTCATAAGCTAAAAATATCACGCACGGCGTTTTTTATTAAGCAAATGCGCCTACGAAATGCAACCTATGCGCTTTTCGAGGCACTAAGTAAGTGCCAATGACCGGGGTACAGCCTATGAAATATGCTCTGTTCTTTCTGATTTTCACATTTTTCACGACACTTACTTATTCGCAACCGGTTAGATTTATTGAATTCAAAAAGGCTGTGAACGTAACAAACGTAACGCTTGCGCGGAAGGATAAAGATGGTGTGATAGAAGAAAATGTAAATGAATTTTCCCCGACAGATATTCCGATTTTATGCTTCGTGGATTTAAGCGGCGAAGGTCCGGTTCGCGTAACTCTAGAATTTATTGCGGTTAACGTAAAAAGCATAAAACCAAACTTCAAAATACTCAAAACAAGCTATCAAACAAAAAAAGATGAAACATTGGTAACCTTTACCGGAAAGCCGGAAAAATTGTGGTTTGCGGGTAAATATCGAGTCGATATTCTGCTAAACGGAAAAGTTGTTGAATCTCGCCCGTTCTTGGTTTCGGTAAAAGAATAAGTTTGCCACTTTTAAAATTTCATTTAATAATTTTGATATGGCAATAAATCTTCATCGTACAACTTACGAACTTCTTGAAGGCTTGAAATACATAAAGAATTCACCCAAGAACTTCGGTACTTTGGAATTAATTGTTTGTCGCCCAAATATTGGCGAAAGAACTGAACTTGTGGACGGGGTTTTAGATATGGATAACGGATTGGTTGGCGACAACTGGAAAACCCGCGGAAGCAACCGTACGAATGACGGAACATCAAACGCAGAAATGCAATTAACGCTAATGAATTCTAGGGCAATAGAACTTATTGCCGGTTTAAAAGAACGTAGGAAATTAGCCGGCGATCAACTTTACGTCAACCTGAATTTAAGCCCTGAAAATCTTCCTGCCGGAACGTGTTTGCAAATTGGTGATGCTGTAATTGAGGTAACATCCGCACCGCATACAGGTTGCAAGGCATTTAGAGAGAGGTTTGGAATTGATGCGCTGAGATTTGTGAATAGCAGTGAAGGCAAACGCCTAAACTTACGGGGAATTAATTCTCGAATCATTAAAACGGGGAAAATTACTCTTGGAGACGAAATTGTGAAAAGATAATAAAACTTCTGCAAAAAATTTGGTTCGCTTCGTTCTTTTAATTGTAGTTTGAAAATAATATCCCTCCAAAAGATGTCTATGCGAAAATTCATTTTATTTATATTTGTTTTTTCATTTTGCGCCGTCAACTCGTTTTCGAATGACGGCGTTTTTTATTCTCAAGGCGGCACGTTGGTTCCACTGGAAGAAACGCAGGTGCAGCTTAAGAAGGAAATTTTGAAATTTTACGTTCGCGATATTTTCCGTGTTGGCGTTGTAATAGATTTTGATTTTTACAACCCCGGCGACGAAAAAACCGTTACCGTTGGGTTCGTAACACCGCCTGCGGGTGGCGATGTGGAAGACGAACATCCGCAAATTACGAAATTTGTGACAAACGTAAACGGCACTGATATTCCATATAAAATTCAACGAATGAATGAAACTTCGTTTAAGGGCTATTCAGATGATTCCGAATTTGATTATGTATACTACTTTCCGGTGACATTCAAAAAAGGAGCTAATCATATCCATCACACGTATACGTTTCGTGTAAATGAAAGTGTTGAAAACCGCCGAGAGATTAACTATCAAATAACGACGGGAAAACGCTGGGCAAACGGACAGATTGATGATTTTGAATTGCAAGTTCACTTTGATGACGGAATTTACGCGGTTCCCGAATCGTTCCGGAAAAATGGAGAGCCTGCGGGCTGGAAAATTAAAGGAGAAGGCGTATTCGGGCGCGAAGTAGGACATTACGGCTACACAGAAGATCCGCGTTCAAAAATGGTTTTTATTCGCAACGGATACCTTTCACTAAAAGAACAAGACTTTAAACCGGATTTTGACATTTCTATTAGGGAGCCCAACTGGGGAATGGGTTCGAGCGAAATGATGTGCATTGACCCCGGTGATTGCCCGAAAGCACCTTCGGAATTAGGCAACAACGCGTTTATCTATTTTAATAATGCACCGGGCGATTATTTAACGGTTGAGACGTTAAAGGATTTAACACCCGAAGACCTTCGGCTTATTAGAAATTTTCAATACGCCATTAAGGGATTAGTTTTTAAGGATAAGACTTTGGATGAGTATTTTTCTAAATACTTTTGGTACATGCCTGTTGAAAGTTTGAAGGTTGAGGACATAAAGCTTTCTGATGCACAGCGCGATTTTTTGGCAAAAGTTACGGCGGCTGAAAAGAAATAGAATATTGTGGAATTCTCGTGAATAACCGGTTGAGCTTGCAGTTTTGCAGCCCCACCGGTTTTTTGTATTTCTCGAATTTAGTTCGTCGTAGGTTATAATCTTAAGTCAAAATAGTAAATTAAGGAGCCGGTCATAGATTGATGAAAATTTTTATCGCAGTTTTTTTCGCACCGTTGTTATTATCCGTTTCAGCTGAATGTAAATCTCTTAAGAACGTGTTTGATTTCGTGAAGCCTGTTGATACAACTGCGAAGCAGGAAATTGTAAAGGACGTTCATTCGCTTTCGAACCCTGCGGATGTACGAGTTACGGATGTTGCTTTGGATTGGGACGTAAATTTTCAAAAGAAAATAATTAAGGGTTCAGCCGTACTTACGTTTAAACGAAGCGAAACCGGTTTGGGGAAGCCTTTAGTGTTGGATACAAACAACTTAAGAATTGAAGAGGTTGAAGTTTCAACAAACGGTGGAAAATCGTTTCAAATAACCAAGTATTTGCTCGCGAAACCTGTTGAATACCTTGGTCAGGCGTTAACTATCAACATTCCCGATAACTCTGACCGCGTAAAGATTTACTATCAGACAAGTCCAAATGCCGCAGGGCTTCAGTGGCTTACACCCTCGCAAACCGCAGATAAAAAAGCACCGTTTATGTTTTCGCAGGGACAAGCAATTTTGGCAAGAAGCTACATTCCGTTGCAAGATACGCCACAGGCGCGAATAACTTATAGCGCAACCGTACGAACGCCAAAAGGCTTACTTGCCGTGATGAGCGCAGCTGGAAATTCCGAATCAGACAAACGAAACGGTATATACAAATTTAGATTGGATAAGCCGATTCCTTCATATCTGATCGCAATAGCGGTTGGTGATGTGAAATTCAAATCTACGGGTCCGCGCTCCGGCGTTTACGCGGAACCATCGGTAGTTGAAAACGCTGCAAAGGAATTCGAGGATACCGAGAAAATGATCGAAGCCACCGAAGCAATGTACGGACCGTACCGTTGGGGGCGATATGATTTGATTGTTTTACCGCCGAGCTTCCCTTATGGTGGAATGGAAAATCCCATGCTTACGTTTGCAACTCCAACCGTTATCGCAGGTGATAAAAGTCTTGTTTCATTGGTTGCGCACGAACTTGCCCATTCTTGGTCAGGCAATCTTGTAACAAACGCCACGTGGAGCGATTCATGGATGAATGAAGGCTTCACAAACTATCTAACCTACCGAATAATCGAAGCGGTGTATGGAAAAGACCGGTATGAAATGGAAGCAGCTCTCGGAAAAAATGAATTGTTGGCAGATTTGAAGAATGCGGCTCAACGTGATCAAGTGCTGAAAATTAACCTTGACGGGCGTGACCCTGATGCAGGTTCAACCGGTATTGCATATGAAAAAGGTGCTCTGTTCTTAAGATTTTTGGATGAAAAATTTGGTCGCGCCGAATTTGATAAATTTCTTCGGGGTTATTTTGATTCACATCGCTTTCAAAGCATTACTACCGGTCAATTTGTTGAATACCTTAATGAAAATCTACTCGCGAAAAAACCCGGATTCGTTTCCGAAGCAGAAGTTGATGAATGGGTTACTCAACCGGGCTTACCGGCAAATGCGCCGAGTATTGTTTCCTTTAGACTTGAAAAGGTTGATGGCACAATTGCCAAATACAATGCCGGTGCTGACCCGAAAACGCTAGATACAAATGCCTGGACAACTCAGGAATGGCTGCGATTTCTTCGCGGATTACCGGCAGAATTATCCGCAAATCAAATGGCTAAATTGGACGAAACCTTTAATTTTACAAATACCGGAAATTCCGAAATTGAATTTCAGTGGCTGCTAATGTCAATTCACAATCAATACAAACCGGCGGAACCAATGCTTGAAACATTTCTTACAACGGTTGGAAGAAGAAAATTTGTAAAGCCCCTTTTTGAAGAATTGATTAGAACACCCGAAGGCAGGGTACGTGCACAAGAAATCTACAAAAGAGCACGTTCCGGTTATCATGCCGTTACTTATACGGCAATTGACAGGTTGTTGGGAAAAGATATTTCCGAACCCAAATAGAACAACCTCTACATAGCACTTTTGTCATAACGTTCATAAATTCCCGTTAATATTTCATAACGCGGGGCTGGGGCGACGGGAATTTTTCTCGTTCGTTTTTATCACACTATTTTATTGCGGTACCCATCACGCCTTCTATGAAGATTACCGTTACCGCTACGATGGCAACGCGAAGAACTTATCTGCGTCGCGATGATTACTTAAGTCGTAAGTTGTTCAGCTAAACGTATAATCCGCAATATTCGACGAAGTAAGTTATTCAATATGTTCATAGTTAACGGGAAAAGAAACATAGAATATACCTCGGTAAACAACGCTTCGAGCATTTTATTTGGTGCGGCAGGTGCTAATAGTTTGTATTCGGAAACATTTGATTTGACAGTAGAGATTTCAACACGCCGGTTTGTTTATTGTGTCCGGCAGTTACCGTTGCCGACTTTTCTTTGGCTCAAATTTCTGCGAGCCTTTTAATTTCGTCAACCCGGGCTCTGGCAGCTCGTTCGCCAAGTTCAATAAATTCAGCCATCTTGCCAATTTCATCGGGGCGAAGATGAGCTATATCGGGGGAAATTATTACGTCTGATTCGTTATGCTGCAAAGTTGAGACCGTTTTTAACAGAATCATGGCACTTTGAAAAATAACTCCGATTACGGTAGAAGGCGTTCCCCAGTATGAAGCACCGCACGAAAGCAAATCAACGGAAACAACGATATCTGCACCCATTTCTTTAACCGCCTTTGAAGGAACCGGCGAAACTACTCCGCCATCCACATACATCTTCTTGTTTTCATCAATCAGTGGAGCAAAAATTCCGGGAATTGCGCAGCTTGCCCGAATCGCAAAATCTAAATCGCCATAGTTCTTAAAAACTACTTCCTCCCCGGTTTCCAATTGTGTAGCAATTGCGGCAAACGGAATTCTTAAATCTTCGAAACGTTTTACAGGAAATTTTTCTTCAACAATTTTACCAAGCGGCTGATTTGAAATTAGCCCCTTTACTGGAAACGAAACACCGCTAATGCGAAACCAGCTTATTTCACTTCCAAGCTCAACTAGCTCTTCAATTCGCAAGCCGGCTGCGAACCCACCACCAACAATCGAACCCGCAGACGTGCCCGAAACATAATCAATCGGAATTCCTTCTTCTTCAAAAACACGAAGCACACCGATATGTGCAAAACCGCGTGCCGCGCCGCCTGATAGTGCTAATCCGATTTTTTTTCTAGCCATATTAGTATTTTCGTTGCTTTCGCCACTTGTCACGCTTGTGGTTTTTCGCCATCCTATCTTGTAACAAATTTTTAACTATGTCTCTATCTAATTCGAACCAATTTCAAAGAAAAACAACTGCGGCGGATATTTCCTCGGGCAATAATGTGTGTCCTGTTTGTGCTCGGCAAGCACGTGAAGAGTTTGTACCACTACGCGCTTTGGAACCTGAACTGGAAAAGCTTGTTCGTGCAAATGCTCCGGACACTAGGGATTTTCAGGCGATTTGTGCAAGATGCGTAAGGCTTTTTGAACGCGCAAAAGATCAAATAATAAAAGATGCGGCGATGCAAAAAGATGGCTCGCACGTTCTTTCAACGCCTTTAAGAATTGACGCTTCGGAAGATTTCACGGGCAAAGGAATTACAATCGCATTTCTTGATTCAGGCTTTTATCCACACGCGGATTTAATAAAACCGGCTGACAGAATTGTGGCTTATCACAACCTTGTAACAAATTCTGAAGATCGTTCGCAACTTTTTGATGCAGACGTTGCTAGCTGGCATGGAATGATGACTTCCGTTGTTGCAGCCGGAAATGGCTGGCTTTCCGATGGATTTTACCGCGGAATCGCGCCTGACGCATACGTAGCCTTGGTTAAACTTGCGCGAACCGGCAGAATTACCGAACAAAATATTCAAGACGGACTTGAATGGGTTTTATCAAACCGCACCAAGTATGACATAAGAATTGTGAATATTTCCGCCGGAGGCGATTTTGAGCAAAGTTATCTTTTTGATTCGCTTTCGCAAATAGTTGAAGAATGTGTTTCAAAAGGGCTTACGATAGTCTGCGCGGTCGGCAACGCAGGTGACCGCACAAATCACCCCGTTTATCCGCCCGCAAGTTCGCCGTCATGCATTTCGGTAGGCGGGCTTGATGACCATAATTCGATAAATCGTGCAAAGCGTGGAATGTACCGCAGCTCTTACGGTCCGACACTTGATGGCTTTCAGAAACCCGAATTGATTGCACCAAGCATTTGGGTTCCTGCTCCAATTCTTCCAAACACTCCTACTTCAAAAGGCGCGCAGCTTTTGGAAGTTCTTGACAAAGCCACTGATAGTGACTTACACGGAATAGTTTTAAGAAATCCCGGTGTCGTGAAGGAACTTGATGCCGCGATTGAACTTCCAATACACACATTGCGACAAATAATTGCATTAAAAATTAGGCAAGAAAGCGTTATTACAAAGGACTATAAATACGTTGACGGCACCTCTTTTGCCGCGCCGATTATTTCATCAATTGTGGCGCAAATGTTGGAAGCAAATCCAAATCTCACCCCGCAACAAATAAAACGAATATTGATTTATAGTGCCGAACGTTTGCCGCATTATGAAGTTGATCGTCAAGGCTGGGGTGTTGTGGATCCGCGAAAGGCTGTGGAAATGGCAGTTAGCTTTGAAAACTAATTAATGAATTTGTAAGCAATTACGCCGGTAGATTTTACGGCTGTACCGTTTAATGTTGCCGGTTTAAAGCGTGACCTGCGCGCTGCAGATTCCGCATCTTTTCTAAGTAGCGGATGTCCTGAGGTGGCAACCGCTGAAATTACTTCGCCACTTTCATCTAAAATGACCTTAACGGTAACCTGCCCGGAGGCTTTGGCTGCACGGGCGGCTGGCGAATAATTCGGTGTGGGAAGGCTAATCGCCCTCCCGTTTAATTGACCTACGTTAACCGGTAGATTTGTATTTGCCGGTTTTTGCGATTGTGTTGGTGCCGGAGTTGGCGTTTTTGGTGCCGGCGTAGGCGTTGTTGCCGGCTTGTCTTCGTTCACATTCTCGTCGTGATTGTCACCAGCATCCGGAGTTGGTGTTGGCGTTGGTGTCGGAGCGGGCGTTTTTGTTGGTGTTGGTGTCGGTGTAAGTGTTTTTTCCACATTGATATTCATATCAAGATTCGTATCGAGCCCCATATTACTGTTCGGATCCATATTCGCATCCAAATTCATATTTTCCAGCAACATATTGGCATCGAGATTTGTATCTAGGTTCTCATCAATGTTTATGTTCATATTGGTGTTTACATCATCCTCAGCAGATTTTGATCCGCTTACAAACCAATAAACACCAATTGCCCCGGCAAGCACTGCCAAAGTTCCGACTACAGTAAGCAAAATAACCATCGGCGTGTTAGATTTTTTCGTATTGTGCCGTTGATTTCGCGGGCTATCGTGCGCGGTTGAATCTATTGGGCGAATTCCTTGCGATGGCTTTTCTTCCGGAGTTGTGGGAACAACAATCCTTTCCGAATCCGCACGCGAACCGGTTTGCGGGCTTGTAACAACCGTATTTAAATCGGAATCGTTATCGGAAGGCTGGGGTGGTACCGGCGGTTTGTTTCTTCTGATTATTGTGTCTTCACCAAAATCATCTTCAGGAATTTCGCTCGGTATCTCCTTAAATTCAGGCTTCTTGTCGTCGACGAGCGGCGTGCCGTCTTTAATACAGAATCGAAGTATGTCTTCGTCATACGTGGTTCCGCAGGTTGGGCAATGTTTCATAATTTATTTTCGTAGCGGTTTTTCTATTATTAAATCCATACCAAAAATGTGGCGTTACCGATTTTAACACGAAATTAACCGTGTCAAACACTGAAAGAAAACCACTTAGCCTATTATGCCGAATATATGATGCTTTTATGAGCAAATATAATTGAACAAGGATTTGTTCAAAAATGTAGCGAAAAACATCAATTTAAAAATCCGGTTTCGTTTTCTTTATGTTCAATGGGTGCATCCCAATTTGGTGTTTCATCTTCTAGACTCCAAACTTCAAACAACGATGGGGGACATTCCGTAACAAACCTTGATGGTTTTTGTATTATCGTTTGGCGGCGGTAATCTAATATCAACAGCGGATACGCTATATAAAGTTCATCCTTCGCACGAGTTAACGCAACATACCAAAGCCTGCGTTCTTCTTCTTCAGATTCAATTTCCCTAAGCGAACGCGGGCTCGGAAATTTCCCTTCCGCAGCCCAAATCATAAAAACCGCACTCCATTCCAAACCTTTTGCCTGGTGAACCGAAGTTAACGTTAGTAATTCATCTTCTTCGCCGCCCATCACTAAATCTTCACCGGCAACCGGTGTTACTTCGCCGAACCTTTCGGTGGAAATTAATGCCAATTCGGAAAGAAAATCTTCCGTAGAAGAATACCGTTGTGCATAAGCGGCAAGACCCTGTAAATCTTCGATGCGCGATTCGGCGTTTTCATAATTGGCGTGTAGATGTTCCGAATAACCCCCTTCAAGAATAAATTCTATTTGCTTACCCGGGTTGTTTTTATTTTCATCTTGCGCCAATTCGTTTAAGAGCGCAATAAACTTAGCCCAAGCGTTGCGTGCCCGCGGGCGAATAGAATTTGGAAAAAGCTCATGCCGCGCAGTTTGCGAAAAAAGCCCTGCGGAACCGTTGAATGCTCCTTGGTTTTTTGTATTTAAAGAAACAGGTTCTTCTGCCATCTGCGCCGCCTCGCCCGCTATCAAAGCAAGTGGTTGATCCTTTCCGGCAACAAATTCAAAAATTTTGTTTGCCGTTACGTTCCCAACGCTTGGAATCATCTTTAAGACGCGCTTCCAAGCAAGTTCATCGCGCGGATTCACTATGATTTTTAAATATGAAACCACATCTTTGATATGTGCCTGCTCAAAAAATCGCACGCCCGATTGAACCCTATATGGAATATTTCTGCGCGTTAGTTCAAGCTGAATTTCAATTGCTTGATAGTGTGAACGATAAATAACAGCCATTTCTTCAAGCGAGGTGCCTTCATCACGCAATTCAAGAATGCGCGACGCAACAAACGCGGATTGCTGCTCGGCATCCGCACAAGGCACAAGGGCGGGCAACAAACCGGTTGAAGGCTTTACGGCTTCGAGCATCTTTGGAAACTGCTTTTTATTACAGGCTATTGATGTATTTGCAACGGCAAGAATTTCAGGTGTAGAACGATAATTCTTTTCGAGCTTAAACCCTTGTGCGTTAGGGTATCGTTCAGGGAACTCTAAAATATTGGTAAATTCCGCACCACGCCACGCAAAAATGCTTTGCGCATCATCACCCACAACCATTACGTTCTTATGTTTCACTGCCAAAAGATCTATTATTTCTGCTTGTAGCCGATTTGTATCTTGATATTCATCAACTAGTATATGCTGAAATTGTTCTGAGTAGATTTCTGCAATCGCGGGCTTTTCAAGCAGAAGTCGCTTCCAATTTAAGAGAAGATCGTCATAATCCATCACGTTTCTTTCGCGTTTGCGCTCTGCATAAATCGCGTCAACTCGGCTTATCTGCTGCGTAAGCATCTCAAAATACGGATATTTTCCCGCAATTACCTTTTCAATTTCGCGGTCAGTGTTGTTTGCATAAGAAATCATATCCAAAATTACGGAGGCTTTTGGGAATCGTTTGGAACGAGTATCAATCCCGGCTTCGTCAATGCAAACATTAATAAATTCACGCGAATCTTCTGAATCCAAAATCGAATAATTTGCGTCAAAGCCCAAAGATGTTGCATGGCGTCTTAAAATAAGGTTTCCCAACCGGTGAAATGTGCCGCTCCAAACCCTGTGAACGTTTTTTGAGCCGATTAAAGATTCGACACGGCGAAGCATTTCGCGCGCCGCGCGATTTGTAAATGTTGCAAGCAAAATTCGTTCGGGGGAAACGCCTTTTTCAAGTAAATACGCCACACGATATGTTATTGCACGAGTTTTCCCTGTGCCGGCACCCGCGATAACAAGTGCTGCACCGGGCTTTGATGTTGCTACCGCAAATTGCTGTTCATTTAGTTTTTCGCGATACCGAGCAAAGTATTCAGGCAAGCTTCCTGCATCTCTCTTAACTACATATTTCTTCATCGGCTAGGTGTAATCGTAAAAGGCAGTAACAAATTTAACAAACACCACGGCAAATTAAATCAACGTCTATATGATTTAACATAGCTCGGCACGGCTATTCCTGGCTTCAACCTTTCATCATTCAAAGGGTTTTGTACTTCGATTTCTAATGGCAAGATACCAGCCCAAACATCAATGTCATAATCTTCCAAATCATCTACCGGAAAACCCGTGCGAATCTTTGCAGAAGCTTCGTCAATTCTTACTTTCAACACCGAAGTTGCATTAAGCTCCTTTATGTTTGGCAAACGAACATCTTGCCAGCGGTTTGGAATTAGGTGCTCCATTATAACTTTCAGCGCTTCAGTTTTTTCGGCGTCATCCGTAACTGCCAACCCAGTTCCGAAAATTACAACGCTGCGATAGTTGATTGAATGGTGAAATGCCGAACGCGCCAACACAAGTCCATCCACAAGCGTAACGGTTACACAAATATCAATGCCCCTTGAAATCTCTTTTAGCATTCTTGATGCCACCGCACCGTGCAAATAGAGAATATTCTCCTTTCTTCCAAATGCGGTTGGAATAACAAAAGTTTGCGAATCAACCGTAAACCCTATATGGCAGACAAGAGCTTCGTCCAATATGCCGTAAATTTCATCGGCTTTGTAGCTTCCGCGTTTCGGAATTCGCCTGATTTTCGTACGTGACGTTTGTTCAAATTCTTTGCTCATAAGTGTTTTTCGATTTCGCTTCAAGCTACCTTCGTTCGTAATATCAATCATAAAATAACAGATTTATATGCGTAAGACCGCTGAAACCAACCGGCGCGGAATATTGTATTAATCATTGGTTCAAAGTTATAGTTTAATAAAACCGTAGAAAAATTGTTGGAGAAACGCATGAAAGAGCTAAACGAAGGTCTAGAATCATACGAATTCATAACGCACGAAAGCGAATTGTTTTTGAGCGAAGAATTGACTGAAGATGAAGAAAAACTGCTTGATGAATTAGGGATTCACGGTTCCTCGCGCAGGAAATTTCTAGGTCAGGTCGGCGCCTCAGGTTTCGGATTATTGGCGCTTCAAGTGCTTTCAAATCAAGAAATTCTGGCGCGCGAAGCTCTTGTAGCGCAAGCGGTTACGGCGCCCGAAGCAATAGAAAACCCCGTAAAATTGATATTGCGTATAAATGGTGAAGCAAAAACTTTGGAAGTTGATTCACGTATGACGCTTCTTGACGCCCTTCGTGAACGGCTCGGCTTAACGGGTACAAAAAAGGGTTGCGACCACGGACAATGCGGCGCATGCACCGTTCACGTTAACGGCAAACGCGTACTTTCTTGCCTAACATTGGCGGCAACTTGTGCGAACAAAGAAGTTACAAGCATTGAAGGACTCGGCGATGAAAACAATTTACACCCGATGCAGGCGGCATTTATAAAATACGATGCTTTTCAATGCGGTTACTGCACTCCCGGGCAAATATGTTCAGCCGTCGCACTGTTGAATGAAGCAAAACGTGGCGAAGCGAGTTATTTAACAGAGAATTTTTCATCGAAATCATCGGCTGTAACTCTCAGTGATGACGAAATTCGTGAACGTATGAGCGGAAACCTTTGCCGTTGTGGAGCTTATCCAAATATCTTAAAGGCGATAAAAGAAGTTCACACCGGTAAAGAAGTTGCGCAAACATGGAACTTTGCGGAAGAAAAGGAGGCAGCGGAATAATTTATGAAACCGTTTAAATATCAACGCGCAACCGATGAAAACGTTGCAATAAATTCCGTAACTGCGGACAGAATGGCTGCGTTCCTTGCGGGCGGAACCAACCTGGTTGATTTGATGAAGGAAAACATTTTGCAGCCTGATGAGTTGATAGATATTACCGGCTTAAACTTTTCTCAAATTAAATCTGCGGGTAGCAACGTTTCAATCGGCGCCTTGGCTACAAACACCGAAACCGCGAATCATCCACTTGTGCGAACGAATTTTCCTTTGTTGTCACAGGCTATTCTTTCGGGCGCATCTGTACAAATACGCAATATGGCTACTAACGGCGGAAATCTAAACCAACGCACACGCTGTATGTATTTTTACGACAAAACCATGCCGTGCAATAAACGTTCGCCCGGTTCGGGTTGCGCGGCAATAAAAGGCTTAAACCGTATGCATGCGATTTTCG
>JBKEBT010000142.1:0-13850 GCA_047973305.1 Pyrinomonadaceae bacterium | reverse complement strand
ATCGATAAAAGTCTGCAGATAGATTCTGCCGAGTCCTCTGATTGTGCCCACACAATATACGTCCAGCGCACCCAAATACGCCGGATGAGCTGTCTCGAGCTCGCCGTGAGCTTGCTTTTCTTCTGTCGATTTTTCGAGTGCGGCGACCTGCGCTTCGGTCAAAATAATGCCGTCTTGTGCGACTTTAGCCTCGAGTGCCTTGAGACGCTTCTTAAAGTTTTCGAGATCATGTCGAAGCCAAACGCAACGAACTCCGCCCGGTGAAATCGACTTTCCAACCTTCTTCAGCTCGTTCGAAACCCGCACCTGTCCGTACGCCGGAAATTCGATCGCCATCTCCACAACCGCCTCCTCAATATCCGCCGCAACCCGATTCTTGACTATCGGTTTCTGCCTCGAAATCTCCCGCAGCGCCTCTTCGCCACCCGTTTCATACAACTCCTTAAAACGATAAAAACTATCCCGCGAATACCCCAAAACCTTGCACGCCTCCGTCACATTTCCTAACGCTCGCGCCAAGTTCAAAAGTCCTAACTTGTTATTGATTATCTTCTGTTCTGTGTTCATTTCTAACATCCTCCATTTTTTGCCCCGAAACAGAGTGAAGGATCCTTCACTCTGTTTCAAGTAAGAACGTCAGATTAAATGATGACTAATACAGATTATGTCGCGTGCGGAAAATGGCTAAAACCGGCGCGCGCCACATTCGAATTCGCTAATCTTTTGTTCGTTCACTAGCGTTAAACCTATATCGTCCAACCCGTTTATAAGACAGTGCTTTCGAAACTTATCAACTTCAAACGAAATAACATCTTCGTTTTCTAACTTGATTGTTTGTGATGCAAGATCTATTTCCAGCCATAAATTTCCTTCGGCTGCAGATTCCGCAAGTTTTTGAACGGTGTCGCGATCCAAAACTATGGGCAGCAAGCCAATCTTAAAGCTGTTGTTGTAAAAAATATCCGCAAAACTCGGTGCGATTATTACGCGAAAGCCGTAATCGTCGAGTGCCCACGGCGCGTGTTCACGCGAAGACCCACAACCGAAATTTTCACCACCGATAAGTATCGACCCGTCTTTATATCGTGCATCATTTAATACAAACGTTGAAATTTCGTTGCCGTTTGAATCAATGCGCCAATCATAAAATAGTGCATCCGCAAATCCGGTTCTGGTGATTCTAAGTAAGAACTTCTTCGGTATTATTTGATCGGTATCAATGTTCGCGCGAAATAGCGGAACAACTTTGCCTCTAAAAGTTTCAAATTTTCGCATTGTTAGAAATTTGTTCTTAGTTAATTTAGTTCGCGAACGTCAACAAATCTTCCGGCTATTGCCGCCGCCGCCGCCATTTCCGGCGAAACAAGGTGTGTTCTTGAGCCCCTTCCCTGTCGTCCCTCAAAATTTCGGTTTGAAGTTGCGGCACATCTTTCTCCTTCGCGTAAAACATCATCATTCATCGCCAAACACATTGAACAGCCCGGCTCACGCCACTCAAACCCCGCCGCACGAAAAATTGCATCCAAGCCTTCATCTTCCGCCTGTTTTTTGACGCTTTGCGAACCTGGCACAACAATTGCGCTTATGCTTTTTGCTATGGTGTTTCCTTCTAAAACCCTTGCCGCCGCACGCAAATCTTCTATTCGCGAATTCGTACAACTTCCGATAAAGACCTTATCGATACTGATTGAATTAATCGGCTGCTTTGGTTTGAGACCCATATAATCAAGTGCGCGTTTAAAGGATTCGCGTTCTGCATCATTCGAAAAATCCTCGAACCCCGGAACTGTTCCACTCACTGCCGAAGATGCGCCCGGCGAAGTTCCCCAAGTAACCATCGGTTCAATTTCAGACGCGCGTAAAGTGATTTCACGATCAAAAATTGCGTCTTCATCAGATTTAAGTTGCCGCCATTTATTAACGGCTTCATCCCAATCGTTACCTTTCGGTGCCAAAGGTTTACCTTTTAAGTATTCGAATGTGGTTTCATCGGGCGCTATCAAGCCCGCACGCGCACCCGCCTCAATCGTCATATTGCATACCGTCATTCGTTCTTCCATCGAAAGCGCGGAAATTGCATCCCCTGCATATTCCAAGACAAATCCGGTACCGCCATCGGTTCCAATTTGGTTAATAATCGTCAAAATTAAATCTTTTGCAGTTACTCCCGCACGAAGCGAACCCGAAACGTTGACACGAAAGTTCTTTGATTTATTTTGCCGTAAACATTGTGTTGCGAGCACGTGTTCAACTTCCGAGGTGCCGATTCCGAAAGCAAGAGCACCAAATGCGCCGTGTGTTGCAGTGTGTGAATCGCCACAAACTATCGTCATCCCCGGTTGTGTTGCGCCTTGCTCCGGACCAACCACATGGACGATGCCTTGCCGTTCGTCATCAAGATCGTAAAGTTCGATTCCAAATTCACGAGAATTTTTGCGAAGGGCTTCCACCTGCGCTGCTGCAATTTTATCTTCTATTGGCTTGTCGCGATTTTTTGTCGGAATTGCGTGATCAAGAGTTGCTATCGCTTTTTCCGGTCGCCGAACGCTTCTACCGGAAAGCCGTAATCCTTCGAAAGCCTGTGGCGAAGTTACCTCGTGAATCAAGTGTAAATCGATATATATTAAATCCGGTTTGTCGGGCTCGCGTAAAACCACGTGCGATTCCCATATCTTGTCGTAAAGTGTACTCATCGTTATTCTTAAACGGCGTGATACTGGTGTAAAATTGAGACGTTTTCAATTGCCTGTCGCGTAACAAGGTCGCCCATATCTTCAGTGCGAACTTCAATGTCCGTACCGCCTTTGTAGATGTCCTTTGTTCGAAAGCCTTCTGCCAACACTGTTTCAATGGCTTTTTCTATGGCTTCAGCAGCTGAAAATTGATCGAAAGTTTCACGAAGCATCATTGCTATGCAACCAATTGCTCCAAGCGGATTCGCAATAGATTTACCAGCAATATCAGGCGCGGAACCATGTACCGGCTCAAAAAGATCGATTTCACCGCCAACGGTTGCAGAAGGAAGCATACCCAATGACCCAGTCAAAACGGCAGATTCATCGCTCAAAATATCGCCGAACATATTACTCGTAACTACAACGTCAAAACTTGTGGGGTTTGTAACCAAACGCATCGCGCACGCATCCACATACATATGTTCCAGTTCGATTTCGGGAAATTCGCTTTTTACTTCAATTACGCACTCGCGCCAAAGTCGCGATGCTTCAAGAACATTCGATTTATCAACCGAACAAACCTTTCCGCGACGCGTTCCCGCAAGTTCAAATGCTTTACGCGCTATTCTGCGCACTTCTTCACGCGAATAAACAAGTGTATTGAAGCCCGAATTGTTGTCTTCTGAAAAGCCGCGTGGTTCACCGAAATAAATTCCGCCGAGCAATTCACGCACAATCAACATATCGGTACCTTTAAAGATTTCGGGTCGAAGCGGCGATGAATTAATCAATGCAGGAAAAGCTTTTGCGGGTCTTAAGTTTGCAAAACCACCGAGTGTTTTTCGCAGTCGAAGCAAGCCCGCCTCCGGACGTTTTTCAGACGCAATGCCGTCAAATTCCGGCGCACCAACCGCACCAAGTAAAACAGCTTCGGAGTTCAAACACATTTCGGCTGTTGAAGCGGGAAACGGGTCATCGTTGCTGGTAATCGCCACTCCGCCGATTTCGCCTTCGCTAATCTCAACTTCAAAGCCGAAATGAGTCGAAACTCCTTCTAGCACTTTTAATGCTTCCCGAGTTACTTCGGGACCAATCCCGTCGCCGGGAAGAACCGTCAATTTCATATCTTATGCCGCTGCTGCGGTAGGCACCGCAGAAATTATTGCTAGTAGATCTTGATCGTAAATTACCTTTTTTTTGTCAGCCAAATCTACAAAAGCCTTGTAAACTGCGGGAAGTTGCGCTTCGCCAAGTTCATATCCCAAATCGGAAAACCTCGCGATAAGTGCATGTTTTCCGGAATGTTTTCCAAGCACGATTGCGTTTTTGTCGAGCCCAACTGATTCAGGAGTCATAATTTCGTAACACAAAGGATTGCTCAAGACACCGTGTTGATGTATGCCTGCCTCGTGTGCAAATGCGTTTCTTCCGACAATTGCCTTATTCGGTTGCACATCAAAACTAATTATTGAAGAAAGCAATTTGCTGGTTGGGTAAAGTTTGGTTGTATCAATGCTGACTTCGTATGGCAGCGAATCCCTGCGAACCGCGAGTGCCATCACTAGTTCTTCCAATGAAGCATTTCCCGCGCGCTCACCAATTCCATTGATTGTGCATTCAACCTGTGTCGCGCCGGCTTCAACCGCTGCCAAACTGTTTGCAACGGCTAACCCGAGATCGTTATGACAATGAACGCTTATTTCAACCTCTGAATCTTTAACAACTTCGGCTTTTACCTTTGAAATCAAATTTGCGTATTCGTTCGGAAGTGTGTACCCAACGGTATCCGGAACATTTATCACCGTTGCACCTTCTTCAATTACCGCCCTAAATACTTCGCACACAAATTCGGGATCACTTCGTGTAGAATCTTCCGCGGAAAATTCCACGCTTGAAACATATTGACGAGCTTTTCTGATGCCCTCGCGTGCCATTTCCAAGGCTTCGTCGCGCGTTTTCTTTAGCTTGTATTCAAGGTGAATATCTGATGTAGCCAAAAAGATGTGAATTCTTGCGTCGTTTGCTTTCTCCATTGCCGCAGCCGCACGCTCAATATCGCTGCTAACCGTTCTGCAAAGAGATGCAACCGTGGCTTTTTTTGTTACGTTTGAAATTGCTTTTACTGCTTCAAAATCTCCGTCGGAAGCAAAGGGGAATCCTGCTTCTAAAATATCAACCCCAAGGTCTTCCAACTGGGCGGCAAGTATAAGTTTTTCGTCCTGATTCATTGAACAACCCGGAGATTGTTCGCCGTCTCTCAAAGTAGTGTCAAAAATCTTTATTCTTTTGGATTTCATAGCTTTTTTTGTGAACTATACCTCTAAGTTGGTTAACTTGATTTGTGATATTACTCGCGCAAAAAGGCAAAGTCAAGCTTATAGTTTTAGAAATAAGATAAATGACGATTATGTTATAAACAGCGTAAATCTTAAGATAAATATATGTAATGATTGATTTTTTATCGTTATTAGGATTACGATAAGAAGTTAACAAGCTTACTAATACATAGGAAATCTATATGGATATTCACGAACTGGAAGTTTTGGTTGCAGTTGCGGATGAAAAGAGTTTTTCGCGTGCGGCTAAATTGCTTAACAGGACGCAACCCGCGATTAGCCAGGCAATAGGAAGATTAGAATCCGAATTAAATGAAACTCTGATTGATAGGTCTTCAAAAGACGGTACTTTGACAGATGCCGGCTTGGTTTTGCTTCGATACGCAAAACAAATGATCAACACGCGCACTACGGCGCGAAATGCAATCCGCGAACTGCGAGATTTACGAAAAGGGAAGGTAAGGATAAGTGCAAACGAACACACAGTGTTTTATCTTTTACCGTTGATTGTGGAATTTCAAAAACACCATCCATTTGTAAAAGTTGAGGTAAGTCGGGGCGTAGCAAGCCGAGTGCCTACGGAAATAATGGCACGCGAAGTTGAACTTGGCGTGATCTCCTTTAAGCCGAAAGATTCCTCAGTGCGTTCGGTTGCGGTCGGCACAGATGAACTAGCGTTGATTGTTGCACCAAATCATCGGCTCGCGGGCAAAACGAGTGTATCGATCAAAGATTTGAGCATCGAAACATTTATTGCGCACAATGCACCGTCGCCTTACCGCGTGCAAGTTATTGATATGTTCGAAAAATATCGTACCGCTTTAAATATCGGAATCGAAATGCCGTCGCTTGAAGCAATCAAAAAGTTGGTTGCGATGGGTGCCGGCGTCGCACTTGTTCCGAAGTTGACCGCGGTTGGTGAAATTGAAGAAGGCATTCTTTCCGGGCTTTCGGTAAAAGAAATGAAATTTGAACGTCGTTTACATATCGTATATCGTAAAAACGGAGTGCTTTCGCATGCGGCAAAAGCATTTTTGAAATTAGCAAATGAATTCTAGTTTATTATAATTGTGTTTTCGCAACACATTAGATATAAATTAGTTGCACGAATCTCACCGTTACGTGCTTGTTATAAAATCGTCTTTCGGATTCAGAAAGTAAAACAGGAGAAATATGTTACCAATCGAACCTGAAGAAACATTAACAATTCAAGAAAAACGAAGTTCTGAAAGGAAAAAGCTTATCGTGGATGTGCGATTTGAAGGTGGTGACACCACCGGTGTGGCAAATACCCGCGATATCGGAGTTGGTGGTTTATACATCGCGACGGATACCCCGCTTGAAACGGGGGATGTGATATTTATGGAAATGACATTTGGTGGCGAACGATTTGCCGTCCAAGGGACAGTTGCTTACGTAGATACGGGAGTTGGAATAGGCGTTAGATTTAAAGATCTTACGGCTGAAAATGTTGCAACGCTGAAAAAAGAGTTGCAAATAGATCAGGGTTAATGGAAGAACCTAAATTATGTTCGATCAATTTACGCTTGGAATTGAGGAAGAATTCCAAATCGTTGATCCGGAAACGAGAGAGTTAAAATCTCATGTTTCGGAAATTCTTGAAGAAGGGCGTCTGATGCTTGGCGAACAAGTAAAGCCTGAAATGATTCAATCAATGATTGAGGTAGGAACAGGCGTCTGTAAAAACATTGAAGAGGCTCGAGCCGATATTACCCGTCTGCGGTGTATTATTTCCGGACTTGCACGCAAGAAAGGTCTCGAAATAGTTGCAGCTTCAACTCATCCGTTCTCAAAGTGGGATGAGCAAGATATTTTTGAACACGATCGATACCGTATTTTAGTTGATGAACTTCAAATGGTTGCTCGAAGTTTGCTTATCTTCGGTTTGCATGTTCATGTCGGAATTGCCGATAAAGAACGCCAAATTCACATCATGAACGCCGCGCGCTATTTTATGCCGCACGTTCTTGCGCTTACCACTTCATCGCCGTTCTGGCTTGGATTTCAAACAGGTCTTAAATCTTATCGCTCAGAAGTCTTTAAGAAATTTCCACGAACGGACATTCCTGAGCATTTTAATTCTTACCAAGAATACGAAAGCTACGTGGAATTGCTGGTGAAAATGAACTGCATTGATAATGCAAAGAAAATCTATTGGGATATTCGCCCGCATCCGTTTTTTCCGACACTTGAGTTTCGAATCTGCGATATTCCAACGCGTGTGGATGATACAATTGCCGTTGCAGCGCTGTTTCAGGCGATTGTCGCCAAACTCTCGCATCTTATGGATAAGAACTTGGGCTTTAGACTTTATCACCGCAGATTGATTCAAGAAAACAAGTGGCGCGCGGTTCGTTACGGGCTGGATGGTAAATTGCTGGATCTCGGCAAGCAAAAAGAGGTTCCTGTTAAGGATTTGATAAACGAATTATTGGAGTTTGTGGATGAAGAAGTAGAAATGCTCGGTTCGCGGAATGAAATTGAGCATATTTATACAATTATGGAGCGGGGAACATCAGCCGATGAACAAGTGAAAGTTTACGATGAAACGGATCACGATTTAAAAGCGGTGGTTGACCGTTTAATTTTAAATACCATGGAAAATGTGCCCACTGATTGTTTCGGTTAACGCCTTTAACTTATGTGTTTTCAGATATTAACGAGTCTAATTTGGCTCGTTATTTTTTTGTGTGGAACGAAGACAACGATGTTCAATAATGATTGACACTGTTTAACTTCAAATGTTATTGTTAAATACGAGAGAGTGCTGTATTTCCTTAGTCAGCCAAAGGCAGCAAAATGTTAAAGAAGTCTCAAAGAGATGAGCGCGGCATTTCGATGATTGAAATAATGATCGTCATGGTAATTAGCGCAGTGTTGGTTTCAATTGCAATTGCAAACTTTGATAGCGCAAAGCGCGATTTTCAGGTTCAAAATGTTGCAAAAGAGCTACAAGCGAATTTGGTGCGCGCCCGTTACGATTCGGTGAAACGTCGCCCGAAAATCGAACCGGAAATGGCGCAAGTTACCGTCGATGATTCCGGTGCTTTCACTGTTTCACTTGATTTCAACAATAATGGCGTTATCGAGCCGAACGAATTTAAAACTGTCGATTTCGGCAATCGTTCAAGAATCAGTATTCTGGGTGAAGGAATCACGCTACCGGTGAGAATGGCGTTTGATCGCCACGGTCATGTTTACGCTTATGATGCGATGGGAAATCTTGTTTCACCGAAGTTTATCATTTGCGAAGACTGCGCAAACCAGTCTTATCTGACTGCCAAAGGTTATCGGTTAAGCGTTTCCGCTTCCGGTACGGTGGCACTTGTGCATTCTAGCGAAGCGTTTCCTAGCTTTTCGCCGCCACCGGTTTCTACAATTCCGGACGGTAGCGAAATAAACAAATTGGTGGTGATTTCTACGAACACGGGTTCGCCTACGCCCACGCCCACTCCGTTGCCAACAACCACGCCGAGCCCCGGAGGCGGAACACCAACGCCAACTGCTACACCAACGCCTATACCGGTTCCAACTGCAACTCCGGTTCCTACGGCTACACCTGTTCCAACACCTGTTCCAACACCTATATTTTGCGCAAAGAATGAACGTCCGGCACACACGGGTTGCGTATGTACGGCACCTTATTCGCTTCGTGGTAATGGAATGTGCAAATAGGCAGTTTTGATTACTATGTTTGATTTTACTAATCAAATTGAGAACGACAAGCTTTCCGATGCGGATGGCTTGACCGTGATTGAGATTGTAATTGCAATGGTGATTTTGATGATTGCATTGCTGGGAATCTCCGCAGTGTTTAGTTTTGCGGTAACCACAAATGCGGGTAACAATTCGCGCGCGCAAGCCCTTACCGTTATGCAGCAAGAGGTGGAAAATATACGGAGTGCCAAGTTTACGCCGCTAGTTATGGAAGCTGCGCTTGCTGGAGGGTCTCACGCAACACGAAGGGTTACAACGCCTGATGGCGGAGTTTACATCGTTAATACAACGGTCGATGATAAACCTATGGTTGCAGGCGTACAGATAAACAATAGCTCAACACTAAAAGAAATTACGGTTGAAGTGCGGCTTGATCGCCCAACGCCCGGATGGCAGCTTGCGGTTCCGGCAACAGTTGTGCTTAGAAGGGTTAGAGGCAATTAATGAAAGAAGCAGACATATCATGCGAAACAAAAGGAACTGCCACAATACACGGCGGTTATTCGATTATTGAACTTCTTATTGCCTCAACAATGCTTTTGATTGTGTTATCAATTGTTTCAACATTGATCAGCCAATCGCTGGCAAGCGGACAACGTGAATCCCGCAAGACCGATGCGTTAACCGCGGCGCACGCAGCATTAAACGTGATGTCCCGTGAAATTGCAAATTCCGGCTTTGGACTAGTAACGAACGGTATAGTTTCATCGGATTCAAATGACACGCGGCTGCATTTTCGATCAAATGTAGAAAATAACGATTACGAAACCCGCCAAGATGGGGAAGATGTTACCTATTTTCACGATTCTTCTACAAATTCCGTTCTGCGCTACGATCCAAATGATACGCCGCAAGTTTCAGCGGTTATTAACGATGTAAGTATGGTGCGGTTTCAGTATTTCAATTACGCAGGCGCCAGTTCTGCCGCAACGCAAGTCGCGACACCAACAAACGACACGGGACGTGTACGAATTACCGTTACCGTAATGCTGGAAGATATTGCGGGCGCACCGCGTGGACAAACAGTAGAATTTAGTTCAGATGTTACCCTCCGAAACTCTGAATATATGCTGCACCAATATTAATTCAATGAGCAAAATTGAAACCGAAAGAGTTATAGAAATAAAAAGGGATAAAGGCGAAGAAGGCGCGGCTATTGTTATCGTGCTTATGGTTTCTTTGCTTTTGCTTGTTGCCAGCGCAGGGTTGATTTTGGAAGTGTCAAAAAACTCGGCAAACATTACGGATGCAACCGCCGAACAGCAGGCGTACAACGCCGCTGAAAGTGGTATTCAATCAGCCTTAAATGTTTTGCGAGGAAATTCGGCGCCTTCGCCACTAATCGATTCTTCAAAATCTAGTGATGCTCCCGAAAACCGAATAGATTTTCGCAAAGCTGTAAATTCGGCAACATCAAACTTTGCTGCCGATATTGCTTCGCCGCCTAGATTGTCGCGCTGGATTCAATATAACTACACTCCAAGCGGTTCCGCTACACCAACGCGCGTTTCCATCGGTTCCGAAGCGTACAATCCCGCAACCGGGGTCGCCTATTCATTAGAAATTGAAGATCCGGATCACACCGGCATGGTTCTATCGTACAACACGAGTGCATCTATTGATGGCACGGCTACGTCAAAGACGTTTGGTTCCGGTGAGAACACGGTAACGCTCACTTACAATTTAACTACAAAATCAGATTTGAATGTTTCTTCCGGAAGCGCCAATACCGATTTCGGTTCGCTAAAGGTAAAGGTGGAAGGTTCCGGTGCAGCAATTCCAAGCGAAGGCGTTCGATTCGAACTTGCCGTTAATCTTACCGAGCCCTACAAGGCGACAAAAATTATGCGTGGCACAATTCTTGGCGGTGCGATTACAAATCTTTCGACAGGTACAGTTAAAATTGATTGGGATTCGCAAGAATTTATGGTTATGGGAAGCAAAATGATGCTTGCATTAAAAAGCCTTACACTAAATCCGCCGGTAACAAATTCGGGCGTAACCTCAATTAACGGCACAATGACACCGGTAGAACCAATCCGGTTGCTAGTTCGTTCTACGGGATATGGACCACGCGGATCGGTAAAGATACTTGAAGCAATGGTTCGAAAGAACTTCTTTGACGGGATGACCGCACCCGCAACCCTCACGCTTGTTGGACCGCCCACCGGCTTTGCGTTCGCTTCCGGACGTTCCCAAAACGTAACGTATTCGGGAAATGATGTGGTTACAGGTGCGCAAATTCCATCAATCGGAGTATCCAACAATACAAATCTTCAAGCGGTAGATAACGATTTAGCCACGACAGGACGAAAAACCGATGTTTACGGCGCACCTGCTAATGTCAGTACGGAACTGCCAAAATGGTTGCAATCTGCAGAAAATCTTGATGACCTTCTTCAAGCCCTTAAAAGCGTGGCAGTCTCTTCCGGAACATATTATCCGTCCGGTTCTTCGGTTCCATCAGTTGGCAACAATGCAAATGCAACAGGCTTAACTTACGTTGATGGTAATCTGAACCTTAGTGGCTCGGGTGGCGGAATTTTGGTTGTTAGAGGAAATTTAATTTTAAAAGGCGGGTTCGATTTTAACGGGTTGATTATTGTTACCGGAAGTAACGGCTTAGCGCGTTCAGGTGGTGGTAACGGTACGCTTCAGGGAAATATAGTGATCGCGTCTTATGACCCAAATAATTTGCAAGCAGGCTTTACGGGCGCACGTTATGATATTTCCGGCGGTGGTACTTCCGAAGTTGTTTATAATTCAAGCAGTTTGGCAAACGGTTTAACCGCTGTCAGCAATTTTGTTCTAGGCGTTGCGGACAAATAGTTCGAATGCGCTGGATTTTTTCCTCGGGAAATTTATCTGATGCGAAACCTTCTTACAGTAATATGTCTTGCCACTTTTGTTTTCCTTTCCGGGTGTGCACGAATGCGAGCGACACTTACGGGCTTGGATGATCCTTCAATAGTAACTATCGAGGACGCCGATTTTGATAGAGCTGCGAAATTGTATAATGGAAACGATGTTGAAATATTTGATTCGGATTTGTTTGGAATTTCGAACGATGATGACAAAAACATTCGCGAAACACAAAAGGAAACGTATATGTCACAAGCGGGTACCGATGGTTCTACCTTAACCACAATGAAGGATGGCAGCGGAAACAACGTAACTACTCGTGAATTCAACAATTCGCCACTTCTAAAGCGTGTGGTTGTTCGAACAGACGTTAATGGAAATTCTACTGTTTTTGTATATGCCCAAAATGGATCCGTGGAAAGGCTTTCAAGTAGTAATGCTGCCGAGGTTCTAACGGCTCAGGGCAGTGATGTCGCACGTATTGCTAAGATTTATGAAACACGCGATGATCTTCAAAAGGATAAAGCAGAACAGGTTGAAAGAAGACAACAATTAATCGACGACTTCAGGCGTGAATCGGCTCCTGCACCGGCAGCGGATTCCATTATGCTTCCAGCCCCGGAACCAAAACAACCGAAACCTGTGCCCACTTCGGAAGATCAAACTCCACCCGAATAGATTTCAAATTTAGTTGTTTATGTTGTTTGCGAATGTTTAAGGGCAAGTTCAAGAAAATTTTCAAACAAAATTCTTCCGTCGCGAGATTCATTCGGGTGTTCCCAGCGTGTTGGGTTTTTTGACCAATCTTCAAAGGATTTTTCTAAATGAAACTGAACCGAATAAATCAGTTGACCTTCACTGCGTTTAACCATCATTTGATTTAAGCTAAGATACGATTTCGCCAGATGCGTAAAACCCTTCGGTATTCCGTCAACCTTCAAACCGTGATTCTGCCAAACACGAAGAATATCATCTTGTAGCGTATAATCTTGCCAAATGCCCGATTCATTATCAGCGATGCCGTCAAAAATCGGGTCGGTCGTATCAATTATTTTTACATAACGATATTGAAATTCAACGATTCGATCAGTTCGTTTTTCGCAAGGTTCTAAATTATCTAGCGTTTTCAATTCCGTACCGAATGAAACCCCAATCAATTGGTGTGCGCCGCAAATTCCCAAAACCGGAATCTTAGTTTTCCGGATAAATTTGGCAAACGATTCCAAGTATTTTGGGTTATAGTAGTCAAAATCTGAAAGCGTGCCACTCATAACAATCGCATCCGGCTTAAATGTCCCCGCCGCTTCTGCAATCTCCGAAAGATGAACCGTTAAAGCTTTTGGTTGACGCACCAGTTTTTGTACATTTTTTGCGATGTTGTCGCACGCCATTTGGGCAAGCCATGTTTCGAGCCGTAATCTCGATTCTAATCCTTCGCCAAGTTCGTCACGTGCAATATCCGATACATCCGAATTGTATCGAAGCAGATTGTTCATTATCAACACGCGCGCGTGCTCAATCTTTTGCTCAATTGGTTCATATCGGCAAAAGGTTTGTTTGTTATATGGGAAAGGGAGGGAAATCGTTTCTTTATATTCTAATGAATCGAGCATAGCCAATTAAAAATTCTAGCACTTTTGGTTCGGTAAAAACAGCCAAAATGCGCGCGAACTTAATGTTCAATTCTCTTTATTTCGAAGCCGGGCATCGCGTCACCTGCGCCAATCTCGTTTATTTCGAGTCTAATTTGTTTAACGATTGCAGAGCGAAGCTGCGAATTTCTTTGTGGGGATAAACCGTTGCCGATTTCGTTCATCGTCAAAAGTGTTAATTGCCACGATGATTCGAGCATATCCGCATTTGCGGGTATCAATGAAATATCGTACGGAATTGCAAATTGTGAAATACCTAAGCGCGCAAATACGCGAATATAGCGCGCTGTGGAAAGATCGGGGCAGGAAAAGCGCTGCCGTCTTATTTTGAGCTCAATACCCAATAATGTGTATTGCAGTTCAACATTATTTTGCCTTTCCGGAATATCCAGCGAATACGCGCGCGTTCGTTGTGTGCGTATCTTTTCGCGGTACAAAACTGGTAGCCATTGATCACCCAGTTTGTAAACAATTTCGTATGCAATACTCATAAATACGATTCAGGAGCATCCAAATATGTTTGAAGATTTCTGTAGTATTTGACCACGTGAACCCCATCCATCATTAAGTGGTTTACCTCACATGAT
>JBKEBT010000141.1:0-9646 GCA_047973305.1 Pyrinomonadaceae bacterium | reverse complement strand
ACGTCGCCTTATTTTAAGCAACCAACAAGTGCAATTGCACCCAGGAAAATAATACTTGGAGTAGGTTACTCATTTTAAGATTCATTCCATTATTAAAATCCCAAGCCATCGATGAATTCGTTAGCAGCGCTTACAAACTTATGTTGCAACTTAGAAGTTTAAGACCTATATGTAAATTGACACAAGGAAGCACATAACCCATTGCAATACAATAAGTTAGCCCCTCAATAGTCTTGGGTTTTAACGCAAAAAAACTTGACAAGCAACTTTGTATAGGTATAGGGTTAAAGAAATTTTATAGAGAGTTTATTAAAGATGTACCCTCAACTTACATACATTTACCCCTTCTTCCGGTTCGAAGAAATCTCGCGAATTCGGCTACTTGTGAGTTTTAATAAACATTATAGAGTTTTCAGCAATTAAGCCCTGAAGTTGTTTACACCAACTCCAAGGCTTTTTGTTTTAAGTGCTTCTGCTGTGTATGAGACAACAGATGCAGACTCGCAACGGTCAGTATCATAACGCAATACGCAACTGGAGTTCAACAAATAGCAACGGGTTGAAAGATGTATGCGTTTCTAGTTTTGTCTATGTATCTTGAAATCTTTCTTGAAGAACCACATGAAAGTTTATGAGGAGAAATTTTATGAAAAAGACATTACTATCAATTGTTTTTGGGTTAGTTTTGGCAATAGTGCCGATTGCGGCTTATGCCTCTTGCCCCGATGAAATACAAATTGGGAAAAAGGCTTGCTGGCTAACCGGAGAAAATTGTGAAGGCAGTGTATGTGTTTGTTCGTACAATTGCGGATAAACAATCTTAGCCTTTGATGCCTGCGCGGTCGAACAAGCAAAAGATTGCGCAGGTAATTTTAGAATACTTATGACAATTAAAGTAAAACTCTATTTGGTTTTTAGCATCGCTGTTTTAATAACTATGGCAACGCCTAGTTTAAAAGCCCAAGATTCAAGTAACGACAGTTTGGAAGCTAATTTGAAATTTACTCTTGAATTTTCAAAAGAAATTCCAATGAGCGAAAGAAGCGAAGCTAAAAGAAAATATCTTATTTTTAAAGATCCGCAAAATTATTGGCAGGTAAATTATGTTTTAAGGGCGGTAAAAATGGAGGAATGGCAAGAATACATTAAGCTTGAAAACTTAGAGCGCAATAAGACGCGTGCGCAAGATAAGAATGGTTTACCAAAGCTAGGAGTCTTAGTAGGAAACGGCAAGTTTAAGATAACCGGCTTAGAAAAACAAAACCGATGGGCTAAAGATGTTAATGTAAAGTTAAATCAGAATATTCGTGAGTTTCTACCCACCGGGAAAGAATTTGTATTGGTTCTATTTGCTCGCACAAGAGTTAAAGAAGCTAAATTTCGAGAAATTGTTTCGGAAACAACTACACATTATAAGACAAAAACAATTGATCATATTGCTTCAGATTCGAAACATTTAACTGAGAAAGAGTTTCGTCAAGAACAAATTACGAATTTTTATATTGGGTATGAGGTTTCGTTAAACGATGGTCAACTATTTTGGGAGATTTTCCGAGATATTTAAGCGAATATAAGTGAAATTCGATTCGCAAGTCAGTAAATAGTCGATATTCGTGATTCACATGAAACCAGAAAATAAAGGAGAAAAGTCATGGGTAAATATTTTAATCCTCTAATAGCAGCAATTGTATTTGCCGGAACGGTTATCGGTTTTGTCTATTTTGTCGTTTATTACAATGGAAACGAAGAATCTCTTACGGAAAAAGCCCAAAAACTTAAACAAATGGAAATTCCTGATTTATCTTTGAAAGAAATTTCTACGGGTGAATACACCAAAGGTTTTAACCATGGTGAAGTGATTTTAATTTATATGGTCAGCACCTGTGATGCTTGTAAAAAGGAATTGCGACTTCTTTAGCAAGTTAAGACTAAATTAAAAAAAAATATTTTCTTGTTTATGTTTGAGGATGAAAAAATCATTGAAGAATATGCGCAGGAACATAAAATTACTTTTCGCGTCTTAGTAGATGAAAAAGGAAAAATGATTAACCAACTTGAACTGCAATATTTTCCAACAACGTTAAAAGTAGCTGATGGAGTTGTGCAAGACGCAGTATTTGGTGCTCCAAATACGAAAGAAAAATTATTAGATTTTATACAGTAAGAGGTAATTAAATGCGAAAGGTGATTCTAATTTTAACATTATTGCTCATTTTTGTGGGGTGTATGTATGCACAGCAAAAAAAAGAAAAAAAGTTAAAAGCGCAGGAAATTTTAAATGAGACAAAATACGCGACAAGTCAAAATCTAAATTTTCAAAACATAAAAAGCTTTAGCTTAAGATATAAGACTACAAGCAGCTATGTTTCTAGCGGTAAGAATAGAACAGATATTGAGGATAACAAGCTATCTTTAATGTTACAAAATATTCGTTTGGAAACTTTTGGGGAATCTACTACAAATACATCTAACACTATTCTCATTACAGATGGGGTACTATTTAAAAGAGAATCAGAAGTTTTTGTAAATGGGGCTAAGCTGAATGCGGCATTTAATTTTTCGACACCAAAGGAAGAAGAGATAAAGAACCTTCAAAGAGATACGTGGTTGGTTACCTTTCCTATTTTTTTTGAGTCAACCATATATAAAGATCTTGAAATAACTTACATAGGAAAAGCAGAATCAGACAACAAACGGGCATACATATTAGAAGCCTATAAGGATGAAAATAAATATCGTTTGTTTATAGATGAAGAAACAAACCTTTTGTTGATGATGACCCGTTCGTGGAAAGATCAGGATGAAACCGAACATCAGATAAAATACTATTTTTCAGATTATCGCGAAGAATCCGGAATTCTGTTTGCCCATAAAATAAGATTCGAGAGCGATGTGCCAAGCATTGGACAAGGTGAAACGACTATTAAAAGCTTGGTGCTAAACCCGCCCTTCAAAGATGACGTTTTTGAAATTGACTAGGAATAGATATGAGACTCTGCGTTTCAATTTTAATTCTATTTTTGATGGCAAATGTTGTTTTGGGGCAAGCGTCGTCATTAAGTGTTCGTGTTGTTGATCAAACTTCAGCAATTATTCCAAATGTAATTCTTCAGCTCAAATCCCGTGAAAAAACCATAAAGAAAATAGAAAATAAAGAAGCTGAAGAAATCTCGATAAGTAATCTCCAAACTGGGTTATATGAAGTTTATATAGAAGCTGCAGGGTTTAAGCCGCAAACAAGCGTTATAGACGTGAAAGCCGGTCATAATCGGTTAACTGTTACGCTGGAAATAATTGAAATTCAAGAAAGTGTAGAGGTAAAACAGGATCTTCAAACAGAATCTTTAGATAATTCCTTCAGCAATTTTCTAAATTTGGAACAGATTGAGGCATTGCCCGACGACCCAGAAGAACTTGAAGAGGAACTCAAAAGAATTGCGGGTGGGGATGACGTTATTATAAGAGTTGATGGTTTTTCCGGCGGGAATTTACTTCAGAAATCTCAAATTGCTTCAATTAGAATTGTGAGAAGTTCGTTTGATGCAGAGAACCACGAACTAGGATATACATATGTTGATGTTGCAACAAAGCCCGGCGACCAAAAATTCAGCGGCTCACTTTCATTTAATTTTAATGATGAATCGTTAAATTCGCGAAATGCTTTTTCGCCAAGTCGTTTTCCGGAACAAAGAAGGAATACGGTATTCTTTTTAAGCGGTCCTATAAAAAAGAATAAATCATCATTTACAATTTCTGCGCTTGATTTCCGAAACTTCAATACAAACCTTATAAATGCAAATCTACCGACGGGTATTTTCAGAGATGCAACAGACAGTAAATCCCATTTTACTTCATTAAACTCCACGCTTAATCAAAATCTTTCTCAATATCATAACGCTAAATTCTCATATCAATTTAGTAACACAGACTCACAAGACCTTGGAGTTGGCGGCTTTGACCTACCCGAGCGGGCTTTCGACAATAAGACGCTGAGCCACGAGTTTAGATTTAGCGAATCAGGCTACGTCGGCAAGAAATATCTCAATGAGATTCGATTTCAATTAACAAAAGAGAATATTAAGACTATTCCAAGGTCAGAAGAAGTTGGGATAATGGTGCTTGACTCGTTTAACGCGGGTGGTGCCGGAAATTTTAGAAAAGAGGATACGATTCGTGGCTGGATTGCAGATAATTTGCTTTTCGGTTACAAGAACCATGCACTTAAAATTGGCGCAAGTTTTTCATTTGAAAAACGTAAAGAAGAAATCGAAACAAATAGTAACGGCACATTTATATTTTCGAGTCTTGAGGATTATCAAATGCTGCAACCATCATTATTTTCACAAAGTCCGATTGATAGATACACAGATGTTTCGCAGATTCAATTTGGGGCTTTTGTTCAAGACGACCTTAGAATAAGACGAAATTTAAATTTAAGTTTCGGTTTGAGATATGAAATCCAAAGCAATTTAAAAGATTACAACAATTTTTCACCTCGCTTGGGTTTTACATGGTCGCCGTTAGAAACAGGGAAACTCACATTTCGAGGGGGAGCCGGAGTTTTTTATAATTGGCTGCGCGCAAATGATATAGCGACTATTCGAAGCAATGATATTTTGCAGCCGCCTAATTTAGTTGTGATAAATCCGAATTTTCCTGACCCCTTTACGGGAGGATCTTCACAAATCTTACCCCAAAGTTATTGGCAAGTAGCTAGCGATCTAAAGAATCCGTATATTGTTCTTGCTTCGATCGGTTCCGAAAGCCGTATTAATGAGAACTTTACCGTTAGGGTGAATTATACGTATCAAAAAGGCATACATCAGTTTAGAAGCAGAAATATAAATGCCCCGATTATGAACAGCCGTCCCGATTCAACATTTGGAAACATCATCAATATCGAATCTTCCGGATCTTTTAGTAAGAATTCCCTCATTGCAGGCTTTGAATCAAGGTTATCAAGAAAACTTTTCCTTTCTGTTCAGTATCAATTGTCCAAAGCTTCCTCTGATGGCGAAGGAATCTTCCGTTTGCCGACTGACAACTATAATTTGAGGCAAGATATAGCTGCAACAGACGACGACCAGCGCCATAGGTTTTCTACTTCTACGACATGGGAAATAAGAAAAGGATTGAGACTTACCGGACGTTACACCCTGAACTCTCCAAGACCTTATACAATTACGACCGGAAAAGACGATAACGGTGATACTAATTTTAACGATAGACCGATAAACGTTGAAAGAAATAGCGTAAGAGGCAGTTGGCAAAATTCGCTGGATATGAGTTTGAGTTACGCGTTTTCTTTTATCGACAAAAAAGGCAGCGACAATGGTAAGAGTTTTGGCGTAATGACCACCTCATCAGAAGTGGCTACCGGATTTGACCCGACTGAATCGGATAAACGATTTTCACTTAAGTTTTATGCAACGGCAAAAAACTTACTTAATCATACAAACTTTGACCGATACGTTGGCGTGCAAACTTCGGAATTTTTTTGTCAGCCCGTATCGGCAAGTAATCAAAGAAGAATCGAATTAGGTCTAAGGTTTGCGTTTTAAGCCTAAAAGAACAAAGAAAGGTTAGCGGCGCAAATTACCCCTACCCTTTCCTGTTTACAAGTTGATTATTCACTATATCCCAATTACATCAACCAATTCTTGAACTGCTGCTGCGGATTTTTGCAACGCGGCGCGTTCATCGTTTGTTAGTGAAATCTCAATAATTTGCTCAACGCCGTTTTTGCCAAGTTTAACCGGCACACCTACAAATAAGCCATTTACGCCGTATTCGCCTTCAAGAAACACTGCGCAAGGTAGTATTTTCTTCTTGTCTTTCAAGATAGCTTCTGCCATTTCAACTGCGCCGAGCGAAGGCGCATAAAATGCGGAACCGGTTTTTAGCAAGCCAACTATTTCGGCACCACCATTTGCTGTGCGGTCAACTATTGCTTTAATTTGTTCTTCCGGAAGCAGTTCCGTAATCGGGATGCCTGCGCAAGTTGAATAACGGGGAAGTGGAACCATTGTATCGCCGTGCCCGCCAAGAACAAATGCCGTTACATTTTCCACTGAAACATCAAGTGCCTCAGCCAAAAAGCAACGCATACGTGCAGAATCAAGAACGCCAGCCATCCCCATTACACGATTTTTCGGAAAGCCTGATTTGCGGAACGCAACTTGTGCCATTGCGTCAAGCGGGTTAGAAACGATTATTATGAAAGCTTCCGGTGAGTGTTTTGCGATTTGCTCTGTAACTGAACCAACAATATCGCTGTTGGTTTTTAAGAGATCGTCACGGCTCATTCCGGGTTTGCGGGGGAGTCCGGCGGTGATGATAACTACATCCGAACCGGCGGTTTCTTCGTAATTATTTGAACCTACAAGTTTTACATCAAACCCATCAATAGGAGCCGATTGCGCCAAATCTAGTGCTTTACCTTGTGGCACGCCATCAACAATATCAACCAAAACAACATCAGCCAACTCTTTGCTCGCAATCCAATGCGCTGCGGTTGCTCCTACGTTTCCGGCTCCCACAACAGTGATTTTATTTCTTCCAGCCATCATAATCCTCTCTAAAAATGTTAGTTTCAAAAGACTTATTTTGGCATAGTTCAAAGGAAACGGCAAAAGAAGGGTAATTGCCAATTTTGAGATAGATTTTGTATTAAACGCGAAAAAACCCGATGCGCTCTCCCCTTCACATCGGGTTTTTCCAAATAGGTCGTGGTTCTATCGCCAACGACCAATTTCAATATTCTGTTGAAGGTATATCGATTGCTTTCAACAGCATTATCTTAAAATCTACTTTTGTACCAATCGCAACATCCGAACCCTTTTCAGCCAGCGCGATTGTCGTTCCCGCTCCGGCACCAACTCCCGCACCAATTGCTGCACCTTTTCCGTTTCCTGACATACCACCAAGAAGCGCGCCGATTGCCGTACTGCCGATTAAAGCAAAAATACCAAGTTTACGATGCTTCTTTTTTATCGGCAAAGTAACTAGTTCTGCTGAAATTGGGCGTGTCCAACCGTTTGCAAGTTTCAAGCCGTCAAACTCCAACTCAATTTTTCCGTCTTTTCCAAATGAAGATTTTCGAACTATACTGGCTACTCGTCCGGTAATTATCGTTCCCACAGGCAAAATCAAAACATCTTCGTTTTTTACCGGTTCACTTAAAGTAGCTGAAAACGTGTCGTTAATATCAGATGACGCACTGTTGATTTCGTTATCCATTTTAAGCGTCATTACGGTGCCGGATTTCAACTGATACGTACCGGTGCTTTCATTTTGCGGTGGTTGCGCTGTAACCAAATTTGCAAAGAACAAAATAATGAATATGGCAAAGACAGCGGTCGTTTGTTTTGAAGCTTTCATTCTTGACCCTCTTCTTTCCAGGAGTTTATTCCTGCAAAAGACAAATGCAATGGCTATGCCAAAGCGAACCAATAATTGTGAATTAAATATTTAGACTACCATTATTAGCTTTTTTGCGAATTATGTAAATTATTTTGAAAAGCAAAGAAGTGCGAAGAGTACAATATAGTATAGGGAAGTTACTATATGGGGTATGCTGAGGGCGGGAATCGAACCCGCACGTCCACAAGGGACACAGGATTTTAAGTCCTGTGCGTCTACCTATTCCGCCACCCCAGCATATCAACCGAAAAAGATTAACACGCTTTAAATCATTTTCAAACCGAGCGCAGATAGAGTTTTACCAAGAATGACAAATTATTAATTACTTGTAATACTTAAGAGGCTTTCGGAAGGCAGAAATACTTTATGGAACAATACATTTGGATAGTTTGGCTTTTAGTCGGTTTGCTATTTATTGTAGCCGAAATATTTACGCTGGGTTTTGTTTTGTTTTGGTTCGGAATCGGCGCGTTCGCGGCGGGCATTGCGAGTTTTCTGGGGTTGGGGTATGTTTGGCAGTTTGCGGTTTTCGCACTTGTATCTATCGTTTTGACAATCATGTCAAGAACAATTTTTGAAAAATACTACCCAAGTAAGGATGGCGACGGGCTAAAAACGGGCGTGGACGCTTTGCCCGGAACAATAGGAACTGTACTAAAAGGAAGTACGGGGGCGCTAAAAGAAGCAACGGTTAAGGCGTATGGTTCAAACTGGCGTGCGTTGCCGGCACATGGCGAATCGGAGTTTGTTGAAGGAGAAAAAGTTGAAATTGTACGTGTTGAAGGTTCGACAATATACGTCAAGAAAGCCGATGGCTCCCCACGCAATTGGCGTGATTAATTTGCGCTAATCGATTTCAGCGGTATCTTGTTCATTAAGTTCTTGATCAGCCGTGTCGTGTATATCCTGCATAAAAACCATTCGCAATTCAACATCCTGATCAGTGGCTTCCGGCAAGTTATCGCCAAAAACCTTTGCCAAAATTACGGTAATGTTATCTTCGCCACCACGCGCATTTGCTTCTTTTATAAGTTCGGCACAAGCCATTTTCAAGTTTTCGGAATTTTCGTAAACGATTCTTTGAAGATCGGCGCCACCAATTTTATTTGAAAGCCCATCGCTACAAATCACAAGAATATCGTCCTTATTTGGTTCAAACTGTGCGGCAACCGGAATTATCTCGTTCTGTGCGCCAAGCGCTTGTAAAATCACGTTTTTAAGCGGGTGTGACTCAGCTTCGTCTGCTGAAATTTGACCGGAATCAATTAATTGCTGAACAAGCGATTGATCTTTTGTGACCTGGTAAATATTGACGTCGCGAATTAGATATACGCGGCTATCGCCGACTTGAATTAGAAAGATTCCTTCATTTGTAAGTGCGGCACCGGTAAATGTAGCCCCCATTCCTTGGTATTCCGGCTCTCTGCCATGTTCGTGAATACAGCGGTTTGCATAAACCGTGGCTTCAAAAAGCTTTTCGATAAGCGTATCTTTGTCGTGTTCCGGCGACATAGTCTTTTCCGGATCATCTCCGCCGATGATTAAATCACTTACAGTTTCAACCGCCATTTTACTTGCGACTTCGCCTGCCAGCGCACCACCCATTCCATCGGAAACAGCCAGAATTATTCCGTTGTCGTCTTCAATTTCAAAACGCTGCGACTCGATAATTAGGGCATCGGGCGCCTGAGAACTAGTCCACGATTGGGAACCGGCAACATCAAGCAACAAGAAATTATCTTCATTACCTTTTCTTACCCGCCCGACATGGGATGTAGCGTGTGCTTCGACAATCATCATAATGAGTCAAAAAAAATCGCGGTTTTTCCGCTTTGGGGTATCTTAGATAAATCAAGATAATGCTTGATCTAAATCAAAAATCAAATCTTCTACGTCTTCAATACCAACTGAAATTCGAACCAACCCATCGGTAATACCCAGTTGGTCACGCTTTTCTTTCGGCACTGCAGCGTGTGTCATTGTTGCCGGGTGCGAAATCAAACTTTCAACGCCACCCAAACTTTCCGCCAATGTAAATAAAGTGACGGATTCCACAACTTTTTTTGCGTTTTCAAGCGAACCTGTTTCAAATGAAACCATACCGCCGAAGCCATCTTGTTGCCGCTTCGCCAATTCGTGCTGCGGATGTGACGCGAGACCAGGGTAATTTACAGTTTTTACCCCATCGTGTTCAACAAGAAAATTTGCGATTGCTATGCCATTT
>JBKEBT010000140.1:0-5021 GCA_047973305.1 Pyrinomonadaceae bacterium | reverse complement strand
TCAACTGCATTTAAGTTTGGCGAAAAGGTCGATGACCCGCTTGCAATGTATTTGAGCGATATTTATACGGCATCGGCAAATCTGGTTGGAATTCCCGGAATCTCGGTTCCGTGCGGAATTTCTTCCGAAGGGCTGCCAATAGGTTTACAGTTTCTCGGCAAGCCTTGGTCTGAACAACAGCTACTGAACTTCGCACATATCTACGAAACGGAAAATCCCTTACAGGCAAAGCCTAAGATTTACGCGGATCTTTAACAAATGTTCAACAATTAAACCGTTAGAAATCTAAAAGTGAATTATCTAAATTAGGGTTCGGTGATTTTTGTTTCGCGGGAGCTTTGGGCTTTGGCGCATTCTGCCTAGGAGCTGCGTTTTGAGAATGATTTTGCGGAATTGGTTGTCCGGTGTTTTGTGAATTTGGAACCCTTCTTTGTGGCATCCGCTGCTGTGTCGGCTTTTGATTTCGGTCAGCCGAAGCAGGCGAATTTTTAATCGGTGGTCTCATACCATTAGCTTGCGGTTGAGTGCGCTGCGCTTGTGTTGAGGACGAAATATTAGGTTGCCGAGTTTGAGCCGGTTTCTGATGATTAGGATTTTGTCGGGTTGGCTGAGCCTTAGGAATATTGGGGGGGGGATTCGAATTAACTATATTTTGCGGATGCCGGTTCAGCGGCTGTGAAGCTCGCGGATGTTGCATTCCGGGCTTTAGTGCAGGTGTTTCGGGGCGTGGCATCGCCGGCAAAAGGTTTGTCCAACGCATCAAATCTTCAACCATTTCGTTTGCTTTTTCTACAGTAACGGGTGGCGAAAACAAATATCCCTGTCCATATTCGCAATCCAAAATTCTTAGTTGATGAAGTTGGTGAACGGTTTCAATTCCTTCCGCAACTACACTTAAATTAAGTGCTTTCGCCAATGCGATTACCGTACGCACAATTTCGCCGTTTTCGCTACCGTCTTCCATTGTAGATACAAACGAACGATCAACTTTAAGCGTATCTATGGGAAAGCGATGTAGGTAGCTTAACGAACTATAACCGGTGCCGAAATCATCAATAGAAAGTTGTGCGCCCAAATCTCGCAACCGCTTCAACATAAATATTGCCGTATCAGCGTTATCCATAATCGCACTTTCCGTTAATTCCAGCTTCAAATCACGCGGGCTTAACCCGGTATGCTTAAGAATATCCTTTACTTGCCGAACCAAATCTTCTTGCGCAAAATGTTTTCCGGAAAGATTTACACTAATAATCAAATCTTCTCGGTTCGGGTATCGCGAATTCCATTTAACCATTTGGCTGCAAGTTTCTCGCAACATCCAAATTGTCATTGGAATAATCAAGTTTGTGTTTTCCGCAACGGGAATAAATTCTGCAGGTGAAACCAGCCCCCTTTCCGGATGGTTCCAGCGCATAAGTGCTTCAAAACCTATCAAACGCATATCTGAAAGCGAAACAATAGGCTGATAATAGCTTTCAAATTCGTTTCGTTCTATTGCGTGGCGAAGGTCAGTTTCTATTCTTAGTTGGTCAACGGCATTTTGATGCATTTTGGGATCAAACAAAACGAAATCCTTTTCGTGCTTTTTAGCGTGATCCATCGCGATTTCCGCATCGCGTATAATATCTTCTGCCTGCAAATAATTTGAATTCCCAACCGCAATTCCTACGCGCATACTTGTAAAAATTTCGCGTGAATCAATTCCGAACGGTTCACGCAAGTTCCTTACAATAATTTCAACGCACGCCGTTACATCATCGATTTTTGATACTTTATGCAAGAGAATTCCGAATTCGTCTCCGCCAAAACGTGCAACTAAATCTTTTTGCCGCACCGAATTACGCAATCTATCTGCAACTTGATTAATAAGTGTATCGCCAAGCGAATGACCAAGGCTTTCATTAATCGTCTTAAATCTATTTAGATCCAACGAAAGCACCGTAAAACTGAATTTAGGGTCTCCCTTTGCTTCCTTTAACCAAAGCCCCAACACTTCGCGAAACTTCCGTCTATTTGGCAAGCGCGTAAGTGGATCGTGTGTGGATTCGTAATGATATTTTTCATTTGTGCGTTGAAGCGCATTAGTTGTTTTTGCCTGCTCTTCAATTTGTTCATGAAGATGACGAATGTGAGCAACCGCATCTTTTGACGCACCGAATTCGGCTTGCATTTCATTTAGCGCCGACACTTTTCGATCAAAAAGAAGGTGGGCAAGAAAGCCAAAACCGGAAGCCGCAACCAAAACAATCAATACACCGAGCGTCAACAAGTTTTGTCCGCGCATGAGTATCAATAGACCGCAAGAAAGAATTAACGCGATTGCAAAGAGAATTGTATATATTTTTCTGTTTACTAGCACCGTTTATATGCGAAACCATGAGGGAATGTTTTTGAAAGTCGCGAATTTATGTGCGTTGGGGAAACGCTAAATTCGGCAGGATTGATTATAGGAAAAACAGTGTTAAATGTCCAGCAAAAAATGTTTTACGACGTTTCCTGATGTTGGATTTGGTCTGAGGGATGTCGCCAAAATCATATTGGAATCGTGTATATACCAAGTCTATTGATCAATACGAACTTGACTCAACAAAAAAGCATATTCAAATGCAATTTCTTTGTAGCGTTCGTACCTACCGGATGACCCACCATGTCCGCCACCAAAGTTGGTCTTAAGCAAAATTGTCGCATCGTTTGCCATATTCGCACGAACCTTTGCGGCAAATTTAGCGCCCTCCCAATATGGCACTTGGCTATCCCATAGCGAAATTTGAATCAACATATTTGGGTATTTTTGCGCGTTTACATTGTCATAGGGAGAATAACGCATCATATAGTCAAATGCTTCTTTTTCATTAGGATTTCCCCATTCAATCCATTCTTCGGTGGTTAAAGGTAGTGATTCATCAAGCATCGTATTGATTACATCCAAGAATGGGACATTTACAACTGCTGCGCGAAAAGTTTCAGGCGACATATTTACTACGCCACCCATAAGCATTCCACCGGCACTTCCGCCTTCAATCGTGGTTCGGTTCGGTGTGGAATAACCCTTATTTTGTAGAAACTTAGCGCAATCTATGAAGTCATAAAAAGTGTTCAACTTCTTTTGCATTCTTCCGTCCTGTCGCCATGCTTCGCCCAATTCACTTCCGCCACGAATGTGGGCGATTGCGTAGATGTATCCGCGGTCAACCAAACTCAAGCGCGCAACGCTGAAGTAGGGCGTCATGGAAATCCCATACGAGCCATACGCGTATAAATGTAACGGTGCAGAACCATCAAGCATGGTGCCCTTTTTCATCAATATCGAAATCGGAACCGCGGTGCCATCGCGCGTTTCAGCCGTTACGCGCACGGTTTCATAGTTATTCTTGTCATATTCACCTAAAACTTCATCTTGTTTCAACAAAATTGAATCTTGCTTGCAAAGATCGTATTCGTAAACAGAATTGGGCGTAATCATCGAAGCATACGCATAGCGAATTCTGGTTGATGCAAAATCAGGCAGCCCGATTAAATTAAGTGTATAAGCACTTTCCGGCATTTCAAGTTTGCTAGCCGAACCATCTTCCATATTTATGACACGAATTTGTTCGAGTCCGTTTTTGCGTTCTTCAACCGCAGCAAACCCCTTGTAAAATTCGAGATTTTCAATCAAAACGTCATCGCGATGCGGAATAAATTCTGTCCAATTTGCTTCATGCGGGGCTTCCATTGGCGCGCGAACAATACGAAAATTTTGAGCATTCTTATTCGTAGTAATAAAAAATTCGCCTTCGTAATAATCAACCACATACTCATGGTCGTCGGAGCGCGGAATAATAACCTTAAAATCATCGAAACGGTTTTTATCTCTAACGAATCGGCATTCATCCATCGTTGCCGCATCTGAACGAAGAAAAATCACACTTCCATCGCGCGAACGATGGCAAAAGATATTAAAGAGCAAATCATTTTCGACAAAAATCGGCACGCTTTTATTCGCGCTTAAATCGTGACGATAGAATTTATTGGAACGCTTTGAAACAGGATCTTCGGTGGTAAAAAAGATGGTGTTGTTGTCTCCCGACCACGTAAACGATGTAACGCGTTCAATTTTGTTTTCAAACGTGTTGCCCGTTTCAAGATTCTTTACGCAAAGCGTATATTGTCTATATCCAACATTATCAATAAGATACGCGGCAAAGTTTCCGTCATCACTGATTGAAAGTGCGCGCACCGAACAAAATTTGTACCCTTCTGCCAGTTCGTTTTGATCAAGCACAATCTCGGAAAAATCACCTTCGAATGTTTTGCTACGTAGATAAACCGGATATTCTTTACCTTCGATTGTCTTTGTTTGATACCAATAAGCGCCCTTTTTGTAAGGCACGCTGAGGTCTGATTGTTTTATTCGACCAATAATTTCATTGTAGATTCGGTCAACCAAATCTTCATAAGGTTTCATTACCAAAGCCGTGTAAGCATTTTCATCCTCAAGATACTTTATAATTTCCGGCGATTTTTCATCGTCGCGATCTCGCATCCAATAATAATCATCGGTTAATTCATATCCGTGAATTTTCGTAATCTTTGGTTCTTTTCGTGCTATCGGTGGTTTCATATTATTTTTGAAAACAGAATTCTAAAAAGCAATTGAATAAAATTGTGACCATTCGAATCCTTAATTACGTATAAATTCTAAACGAAACAATGCAGTTGGCTACTTGCTGAAACGCGGTGTTGCGGGTTTACGCGAATTTTTATTAAAACTTTGTAACACATACGAATTTCGAAACGTCCTTATAATGTACGAACAAGTTAACAATGTCGGAGAGCAGAACAATTACAAACCATTTGATATGGGGAAATGTGCATGATAACGAACCATTGGAAGCCTCAACAAATTATGAGGCGGGGTTGGTTACAAGATTCCAAGCGGGTGATTTAGAGATTTTTGATGAGTTTTATACGCGTTTACTTCCCCTTGTTCACGGAATTGCAGTTACGCGTGTACCCTTTCACGATGTTGATGACATCGT
>JBKEBT010000139.1:0-2646 GCA_047973305.1 Pyrinomonadaceae bacterium | reverse complement strand
TGGAGCTGCGATTTTATGAGCGATGCGCTGACGGATTCGAGACGTTTCAGAACGTTTAATGTGCTGGACGATTTTAACCGCGAAGGCTTAAAGATCGAGATCGATTTCAGTCTGTCTGCGGAAAGAGTTGTCCGGGTGCTTACGCAAATTGCCGAAGTAAGGGGCTTGCCGAAACGTCTGCGAATGGACAACGGACCTGAGTTTGTGTCAGGGAAAATGGCTGAATGGTGTGAGACGACGGGCGTCAAACCGGAGTTTATCGAACCCGGCAAACCGCAGCAAAACGCATACATCGAACGCTTTAACCGAAGTTTTCGACAAGGCGTGTTAAACATGTACCTGTTTGATTCGCTAGATGACGCAAGAGAAATCACCGCCGTATGGCTCGACAAATACAACAACGAACGCCCCCACGACGCGCTCGGAGGAATTCCTCCGAGTCAATACGGGACGCAACGAAATGCTTGATCACTTCGGGGTGAGGTTAAGAAAACTGTACTTTTAATCGGTACTAATCAGGGGAGCTTTACACTATGTCAAAACTAAATGTTGACCAAAAGACAATAATGTTACTTTTTTCCGATAAAAAATCGGATTTTTTAATTCCTGATTACCAAAGACCTTATGCTTGGGAAGAAGAACAATGCCAAACACTTTGGGACGATATTTTTGCCTTTGCTTTTCCTGAAAATAATTACGAAAACTTTGACAAAGATGAGGAATATTTTTTGGGGTCAATCGTAACATTTGAAAACGATAATAACAAGAAGGAAGTAATTGACGGACAGCAACGTTTGACAACTTTAATGCTTCTACTTCGAGCTTTCTATGCAAAGTTCGGCAATATGCAAGACGAAAATTCAAAAAGCACAAGGGAAAGAATTGCTCAATGCCTATGGAAAACAAATGAATTTGGACAAGCAGACTTAAATGTTTTAAAAATTGATTCAGAAGTTGCAACCGACAACGACAAAGATGAATTTCTTGAAATTTTAAGAACAGGTATAGTGACAAAAGACCAAAATAGTAACTATGCTAAAAATTTCATTTTTTTTCAACAAAAAATTGATGAATTTTTAAGTGAATTTCCCTCCTATTTTGCATATTTACCTGCTAGAATTTTAGGCAATTGTATTCTCTTACCTATTGAGGCAGAATCTCAAGATACCGCATTGAGAATTTTCTCAACTTTAAATGATAGAGGACTTCCCTTATCTGATGCCGATATTTTTAAAGCCCAATTTTATAAACATTATGGTGCTAAAAACCAAAAAGACGTTTTTATAGAAAAATGGAAAGAATTAGAAGAAATTAGTAGTAAAATCTTCAAGCCATTAAATGGCATTCCAATGGACGAACTGTTTACAAGATATATGTATTTTGTTCGTGCAAAGCAGGGTATAAAATCAAGTACAACGGAAGCACTCCGAAAATTTTATGAAAAAGGTAAATATGCAATCCTTAAACAGGATGAAACCTTACCAAACTTAAAAATACTAGTGGATTTTTGGAACGATGTTTATGCTCAAAATTCAGAACGGTTTTCACAAAATATTTTAAGAAAATTATTTATTCTTAATTACGCTCCAAATGGTATGTGGACATACTTCTTATCCGTGTATTTTTTGCATAACAAGAATGAAAATAATTTATTAGATGAAAGTAAACTTGAAGTCTTCTTGAATAAAATAATTGCATTTGTTTGGGGTTATGCCTTTACAAATCCCGGAGTTAATGCTTTACGGACTCCGGTTTATGCAGAAATGATAAATGTTGTTACTAATAAAGATGTAAATTTTGAAGAACACAAATTTGATGAGAACTCATTAAGAACTGCAATCAATAATTTTGAATTTAAAAATGGAAGACCAATAACACGGTCAATGTTAACTTGGTGGGCTTTTAATAATGACAATCAAAAAATTCCAACCTTGAATACGAATTTTGATATTGAACATATTTTTGCAAGAAAAAGACAGGAAAATGACAAAACTTTAAGTAATGTAAAGAATCTTGAAGCACTTGGAAATAAATCATTATTAGAAAATAAGGTAAATATTAGAGCGGCTGATTACAGATTTGCGGATAAAATCAAATATTACAAAGGTTTTACAAATGACAAAGGTCAACATAAGGAAGGGACGATTATTTCGGAATTAACAAGTTTAGCGACAAATAATGCTGATTTCGCAGAACAAGACATTGTTAAAAGAACAGGAAAAATTACAAACCAGTTTATAAATTATCTTACTGAAAACAATTTAATAAAACCTAATTAGAAACCACAGCACACAACATCGTGTATGTGCAAGAGCGGGTTAAGTGCAAAATCGAAGTTACGTTTTCTATTCCGCAAAAACCATTTTTTATTCGCTCAAAAAGTGTAAATTAGCAAACAAAAAATGGTTTTGCTTACGTCAGTGCAAAGTTGAAAGTATTATAGTTCTGAACAAATCGCAGTAATGAGTATTTAAGGTAGTCTGGTTAAGTATAAGAATACGAAGGAGGCTGCGGATATGACAAAGGGTACTAATAATTTTAGAAGGAATTTCACGCCGTCGGAGAAGGTGGCGATATTGAAGGAGCATTTGTTGGAGAGGGGGTCGGTATCGGAGGTGTGCGCGAGGCACCGATTGCAGCCGACGA
>JBKEBT010000138.1:0-3616 GCA_047973305.1 Pyrinomonadaceae bacterium | reverse complement strand
TTACATGGGGAGTAATGCCCTAGACAATTATATAGTGGGGCTGATGAATCTGAGGCTGTATCTGCCGCCGTTGGAGCGGTAATCGCAAAAACAACCGGCAAAGCAATTGCAGCTCTTTCAACAAGGCGCACCATTTTTCTTCGGCTTTGTACGTTAAAGGCTGGCGGAAGCGGAACTGGTTGCTCTAGCAAGTTGTGCTCCATTAAGGTTTTAACACTTAACCAAACCACGCTCTCATCAACCGTAGCTCCAAATTCGCTTTTTAGTTGGTATGCAATTTCACCTACTGCTGTTTTGCCATCGCAATGTTGCCACACGTGTGCGACGGTTTGATTCAGACAGTATGCCTTGTTTAAATTAAGTTCATACACTAAGGTCTCGCCATTGCATTCTTTGACAACGACGGATTTGCCCTTTGACTTAGGGCTATTTTTAGGGGGGGGGCATAAAAAGGCGAGTATAACTACTTTCAAAACTACTCGCAATTTGATTCTTGCCACGAACGTGTTACTTACATTCTATTTTCTAATAGAATAAATCAAAACATAAGTGATAGTTTTTAAGGTGCAAAATAGCGGATGCAATTTAGAATATGAACAAAAAAGGGATTTCCTAAACTCCGTCATTTCAAATGTTGAGGTTGTTTGTGTTCAAATCTTAACTTTTGGTGATATGCCGACACATTGGAATACCACAATCGCTCTTTTGTGGGCGAACGCTTCAGAAAAAGACTATCCCGAAACTAGAAGCCTATGACAAAAAAATCCGCGGTTGAGAAAAATCTTCCGATTATTCTCAACCGCGGTAAGCTTGGTTACGATTGTATTTCGGCTTTACCCGGAGGAATACAGGTTACCGATCTACCCCACCTAAATACAACCTTACAGAAATATAAGGTAGATGAGCCTTATAGTTTTGTTGCGGCAAAACCGTTTCAGTATATTTGTAATACTGATAGCCCATGTTCCAATCAAGATTTCTCGAAAGCTTTATAGTCGCACGAACTTCCGGCGATTGAAATGAAATAGGATACGAGCTTTCAATTAAGCGCTGATCGGCGGAGAAATAGTAGCCATCACCTGCATCCTTAACAATTCGGTAGCCTCCAAAAAGAGATAATCGATTGATTGGTTGTACCCAAGCATTCAAATTGTAGAAGCTGCTTTTTAGTTCATATCGGCTCCAGCCCGCACCCATAACCCTATTGATTGGGAAGATTACGGCAATATCACTTTTTGTGTGATTGTATGTGTAACCACCGCTGACGGAAAAATAATCCTTCGGCATCCAATCAAAAGTTCCGCTAAAAATTCGCGATTTTACTTCTGCACTGTAATCCGAAGATGTTGATGAACTGTTTGCAGCCGGATTTGTATTATCCTTGTGCTGATAATCTACGTTGAAGTTGAGATTATCAATCGGCGTAATTTGGTTTTTGATGCGTACGTTAGTTGCGCTGTAATTAGCCAACCGCGTAAAAACATTATCTGCTTCACCGTGTTCCAAATCGAACCAAATTGTCCAACGTTTTGCAAATGGTTTTGCTTTAACGCCGGCGAGCACAGAATTCGTTGTGTTTTCAAACTCTTCATTGTTTGCACTTTGAGCATTTGAAATCAAATTTGTGTCGAGTTTATTTAGAATTACGCGACGGTTTGTATATCTATAGCCACCGTAAACGGAAAGGTATCTGCTTACATCAAAATCCCCAATTATGGTATCCATAATCCTTCGGAAGTTTGTAAACCTATAAATGCCGTTTGATGTATAGCTTGTTGGCATTGGTACACCTGCTGCGGTTTTGCGCATAAGTGAATCATAAAGTGTATTTGTGCCGGTAACACGATAAGAATTTACGTTAAAAGTGTTTGTAATTCGGAAATTATCGTTAACATAAAACACAACGCCAACGTCGCCGTTGCCGTTTGGGCGTTTTGCGCCACCGGTTCCGGTTAATTGATCGCCAACGATTGTGTTTCCGCTGGCGTCTTTTCCGGTGATTGATTCGATGATTGAAAACTGCGAATCAGATTCCGAATAAATAAACCTACCTGTTAAATCAACCCATTTTCCAAACGAACGGTGAACACTTCCCTGATGGTAAGTAACCGAACCGTTTTCCGGAATCAAACGATCCAAAGAATTCAACGAAGAATTCGGACTCGGATTTCCGCCAAGTTGCGGCGTAATTACGGCGTATCTTGTTTTGTCGTTAAATTTTCGAATTCCCAACGTATACGAAAGGTTAAAGCCGGCGAGTTTTGAATCAGCGCCAAACCTAAGATCGTTTGCGCTACTGTCAATCTCGGATTCAAGTGGAAACTCATCCCGCTGGTAATCATAGGTTAATCCACCCGCACCGCTGTTTTTGTTGAACGAATATCCAAACCTGAACTTTGCCTTCTCATTGGTGGGCAAAAATGTAACATCGAAATCACCAAAATTTCTGGTTGTGTCGCGGTTGTGTTCGTTATCGGCAAAACCCACCAGATAGTTGTAATAATTTATCTGTCGAACAGCAGCATTGAATTGATACCATTCGAGCTTTTCCATATTCAAGCGCACAGAACCTGTCGGATCCGCGCCCCATCCTGAAGCGGTAAGTAAAAGCGAATCAAACGGATCGCCCGGTTTTGAATCGGTATTTTCGACATAAAGCGAAGAATCGAACACCGTAACCGCAGATTTATAGTTCAAATCTGAACGATATTTTTCTTCGCTGCCACTTACATCCCGAAATCTTCCGCCAACTTCAAGTGAAAGTTTTGTTTGATATTTGGCGTCTGATTTTGAATCATCGCCGGTCTTTTTCGCCGTATCCTCGGCAGTTTCGGGGGAATCGGTAACTTCAGATGGTGCAACCGTATCTTGTGCGAACGCAAAACCAAGCGAAATCACAAAGAAGAATGCTGTAAAACCGATTTTTGTAAACATAGTCATTTTCATTTTTTTATCCTCGCCGGTTTTGCTATCTAAAGAATGCCGGGTGTGTATTTGAGCCATGAATCTTCGCATGGCACACCGTACAATTCTGGAATCTCGGAACTGTTTGATCGTGGAAGCTTGGCACGTTTGGCGATGCACTTTCCGTAATCGAAGAGTGACATTCCAAACATAGCTGTCGAACTTGCGGACGCTTTAACATTTTCGGATTCGCAGAACCATGTGTGTTGTGACACGTTGCACAGCCTTCAACCGTAACGGGCAAATGTTCGTAAACAAACGGACCCTTTTTATCGGAATGGCACTTAACACATGCGGTATCACCGCCAACGGAAAGTCTTGCGTTCTTCAACTCAAAATCTCCGTGTGGCGAGTGGCAATCGCTACATTTCATCGTTCCTTCCAAAACTTTGTGGTGGAACGGCTGGCTGAATTGTGCCTTTGTTGATGTATGGCAACTCATACAAAGCTGTGGTTCGCTTACACGAAACATCGCATCATTGCTGCTACCGGGCTTATTGATTGAATCGATGCCGGGAAATGTAATTGAGCCGGGCTGTGTGGGATGATCCGGCGCGCCGTGTGGGCTGTGGCAATCTGTACAACCAACATTGTTTCGCCAATGGTCGCTTTGCTTAAACTTCGCATGCGTTTCGTTGTTTGAATGGCAGGT
>JBKEBT010000137.1:0-4177 GCA_047973305.1 Pyrinomonadaceae bacterium | reverse complement strand
TTCAAAATCGCAATTATCTGATGCTCACTAAATCTGCTGCGCTTCATTTTCAGTCTCCTCCTTGCTTCTATTCTGACCGAAAACTCCACTTTTGTCTGGTATCATTCTAGGGGACTCTTACCTTATGGCTATGTTAGAAATAATCCGATCGGGTTCGTTGATCCAAGCGGATTGAATTTGAGTTCAACCGAACCTGATGGTACTGCTTGTCATTTGAACTCTGATGAAGGAACGGATGCAGACGGCAATCCGATCTACAACGGAACCATGAAGAATGGAAAGTGCGTGTCTAATGCAGGAAGTCCAGTTTATATCTATATTTCCTTCCCTTCGTTTATAGGGTCGTCTGGTTACTCGCCATCGCCAATCGGGGGATACGACGAGCGGCTATATGATTTCTCGGGTGGAGTTGGTGTCGTTACTGGGAGACCAAAGACACCTGACAAATGTGAATCAGGACGTTGGGTTGCTGCAACCGGAACTTCGGCAGCAGGTAACGCGACCAATATTCCTCGTACGGGTAATCAGATTCCCAAAACTCAACCAGTTAATCCTAACTCGTCAACTTGGATAGACGACGCAGGTAATGTTCGATCCAAAAACTTTTATGGCAACCAATATGTACGTTCACAAAAATTGACGATAGCATCTCAAAATGCAGGTGCTGAAGTTGGAAGTAGTTTTACTAGCCTCAATAACTCTTCTTCAAATTTTACCACCAAAACAATTAAGATTGCTGGTCGTACGATGTTTTTTACCGGTGCATTAATAACTGGTGCACAATATCAGAACGGAGATATATCCGGTGGCAAGGCTGTGCTGGACCTATCAATGTCTGCAGTGGGAACATTTGGCGGTCCCTACGGTGCTGCTGTAGGCGCAACATACTTTATTTGTGATTCTAATCCTCATTTGGGAGATGAATATCGAAGAACTGATGGTAGATCATCAGGATCCAGTTCAAACCCTGGTCGTGTTATGATGACAAATAGACTGGGACGACCTTCGAATTGAAACGATCACTTTGAATTATGATTATTTTAGGTGGTTTCCGAAACCTATACATTTGGATTTATAGTTGGAATTTGAAGTTGTGGGGACACAATGATGTCCCCGAATTCAATGCTTTAATCGGAGTAACGATACTTCAGTATTTTAACATTCTCACTGTATTCACTTTGATTGAATGTATCGTCGGAGATATTGTCCTTCCATTTTCGAACGTAAATGTGATGGTTACCGTAGGTGGAATATTGATTCTGATAAATTGGGTTTGGTTAGTTCGTGGAGGAGAATATGAACGTCTTTTTTTAATACACCAATCTCAACCGAAAACCAGAATAAGATTTCGAAGCAAATTATGATTTATATACGTTATTTTATAAATAATAATCTTTTTTTATAGTTTATTTGAAAGCTGAGTTTAGCTCAATTTAGGTAGTATTGGTTAGATTAGATTTTAGGAGTTTATCTATTATGAGTTATGCAGTTAGCGATCGAAGTAAGTTTACGACGAATCAAAAGGTAGCGATTCTGAAAGAGCATTTGTTGGAGAAGATTCCGGTTTCAGAGGTTTGTAATAAGCACGGAATCCAGCCAACTCAATTTTATAAATGGCAAAAGCAGTTCTTTGAAAATGGCAGGAAAGCCTTTGAAATCAGCAAGTTGAAGTCGAAAACCGAGCCGTTGCAAGTGAAGATCGATCAATTGCAAGAGAAACTGAATCGGAAGAATGAGGTTGTCAGCGAATTGATGGAGACACATTTGAAGTTAAAAAAGTCACTTGGGGAGCTCTGAAATCGAAATGGATCGAGCCGGATATTCGGGATTCAATCGTTGATTATCTCGGATATTGGAGCAAGCGAGCAGCGTTCCCCGTTTCTCAAATGTTGAATGTAATAGGGTTAAGCGAACAGAAGTATTATGAATGGAAAAGCAAATACGGCGAACCGTTCAAGCATAATGCAAAGCAGCCGAAGGATTTTTGGCTGACGGAGGCTGAGAAAACGTCGATAATTGAGTATGCAAAAGCGAATATGGAATCAGGCTATCGGCGGATGTGTTATGAGATGATGGACGCAAATGTGGCGGCGGTTTCGCCAACTACGGTGTTTAGAATTTTACGAGATAACGGATTGTTGAAGCGGTTTCCGCGTTCGAATTCGAGCAGAAAAGGGACGGGATTTGAGCAGCCACAGCAAGGCAATGAGCATTGGCACATCGATATTTCGCATTTGAATATATGTGGAACATTTTATTATTTATGCTCGATTTTGGACGGATATTCGCGAAAAATCATCGCTTGGGAAATTGCGGAAACGATGACAGAAGGGCAGGTAGAAATAGTACTTGAGCGGGCTAAAGAGCAATATCCACAGGCGCGGGCGCGAATCATCAGCGACAACGGACCGCAATTTATTGCGCGTGATTTCAAGGAATACATACGGATATCGGGGATGACGCACGTTCGGACGAGTCCGTATTATCCGCAGTCAAACGGGAAGATTGAGAGGTATCATCAGACGTTGAAGAACGAATCAATCCGACAGCAAGTGCCACTGAGTTTGGAAAATGCGATAAAAATAGTCGGAGAATACGTGGAAAAATATAATTCGCAAAGGCTGCACAGCGCGATCGGGTACATCACGCCAAACGACAGAATGGCGGGTAAATCGGAAGAGATTTGGAAAGCGCGCGACGAGAAACTCCAAAAAGCTCGAACGTTGCGGAAATTGGCGAACGCAAATTCAACGTAAGTGGTGGGAAACACAGAGGTTGCAGATTCAAAGCGAGAAATGAGGAAAGCGAAAAACCAATAATCAACACGAGTGGTGAGAAACATAAATCCTCACCCTTCGTGAAACCAAGAAGTGATGGAAAAGTGACTACAAAAAATTGACAAGACTCCGTTTGACACTGAACCAAGACACCTATGCTTTCGTGTCTTGTATAAAACATATTGCTTTTTAATGTTAAGCTATCGTAAATACTATAACGATTTTCTGTATTGAACCAAAAGTCACCATTTTTATCTTCCGTAATAGAACGCACTCCGTTTGCTCCTTCGTTACGAAATTCGGTCACATCTTCTTCGGTTATCCAATCAAACGATTTTCCATCATAGCGGCACACACCAACAGGGTTTGTGCCAAACCAAATATTGCCTTTTATGTCTTTATAAATACTGTAGACTCCAAAAGGATTGGGCAGATTTGGTGGCTCAGGCAACTGCAATTTATGTAAAGTTGTGCCGTCATACCGATAAACGTAATTTTCTAAATCGTAGGTATGTTTAAACCATAAATCTGTGGATGTAAGTTGCCAATCATTGCTGGGAATTGGAGCTAATGTTGTATATGTGTTTCCGTCAAACTTAACAATGGTCGGCTTTGGATAAAAGCTGGCGAAGTATATATTGCCCGATTAATCTTGTTGTATTTCATCAACTCTATTGTTTGGCAAACCGTGCTTTGTTGTGTAATTAATCAATTTCTTTTCATCATATCTATAAACTCCAGTTTCCCAACTTCCAAACCAATAAACATTTTTCTTGTCTTGGTAAACAACCATTATACTTTTCCCAAGTTCTGTTACTGAATCTCCTTTTACAATGTTTTCTGTTTTAACCTTTTGCGAAGTGTTTTGTCCATTACACGAATTCAACATGGTAAGTATGGTTAAAAATAGAAGTATGCTTAATTTCATTGTCTGTATGTTATTGTTTATCGGGTTCTGTCAGAGTTGCTGCTAACGGTTACGTATATATGCAGTAGCGGAGTAGGGAAGCCGAAAGTTTCGGTTTAGACTAACGTAAGCTACTTGCAAATTTCATTTGTTAAATTTAGAAAAAAGAAATGAATTTGCAAGTAGCGACAAGAAAGCACTAACCTTGAAATTAGTACTTAGCCCGCTATTGCATATATACGATGTTGTGCATTGTTTTTTTTATTCAGTTTCGTTCATTTCAAATGTCTTTAATGATTGTATCAAAATTGACATATTCATTTTCAAGTCTTTTGTTTGTGAAGCAGCTGCATTAAGGTAATAAAACACACCTTTTTCTCCACTTTCAATGATAAAACTTATCATCTCAGATTCTCCATAAGTCCTTGTGTCCGATTTAGTATGGATAAAATAAGATTTTTGTTTTAAAATATTTGTTTCACCACTTTCAATT
>JBKEBT010000136.1:0-32741 GCA_047973305.1 Pyrinomonadaceae bacterium | reverse complement strand
CCCAGGGCGATTGACGTTTATTTTCGTTTTTTTTGCACGTGGAAACGATTCTTGCCAACCAATTAATATAGGTATAGATTTAAATTATAAACATAATGCCGATTTCAAAGCACTTTGAAACAGGTGTCTTAAAAGTTTGAGAATTTTAAACAAAAGTAAGGAGAAATTGCCGACAATGAAAGCATATACAACCGAGCATCTTAGAAATATCGCAATCATTGGACACGGCGATGCAGGAAAAACCCAGCTCGCCAGTTCGTTACTCTATATTGCGGGAAGCACGCCCAGATTGGGCAAGGTCGATGACGGCACAACAATTCTGGATCACGACGAAGATTCCATTGAACGGAAAATTACACTTCATAATAATCTCGCACATTTAGAATATAAAGACACCAAGATTAATCTTATAGATTCGCCTGGTTATGCGGCATTTGTCGCACACGCGCGCCCTGCCTGCCGTGTAGCCGATCTCGCTTTAGTTGTTGTTGACGGTGTGAACGGAATTGAAGTTCAAACAGAGCGAACTTGGAATTACGCAAACGAATTTATGCTTCCGCGGTTTATGTTGATTAACAAACTTGATAAAGAACGCGCTGATTTTGATCACGCCGTGGAAACTGCAACCGAAAGTTTCGCGCGCTCAATTGTGGCATTTACAATCCCAATCGGTACCGAACAAGATTTTAAAGGCGTTGTTGATGTAGTGCACATGAAGGCTTATGAATACGATGAAAAGGGAGACGCTAAAGAAATCGACATTCCTGAAAATTTGGCTGAAAAGGTAACATCCGCTCGAGAAAAACTCGTTGAAATTGTAGCAGAATCAGATGATGCATTACTTGAAAAATACTTCGAACAAGGAACTTTGCCGGATGAAGACATATATCCAAATCTTTCAAAAGCAATTGCAAAAAGTAAACTTTGCCCGGTGTTCGCTGTTTCGGCGGAAAAACTTATCGGGCTTTCCACACTTCTTGATTATATTGTTGAATTTGCGCCCAATCCCGCTACGCATGAAAAGGAATACGGTTATGCGGACTATGATATGACCGGCGAACAGATTGAACGCAAATATTCAAATGATGAACCGTTTTCCGCGTTTGTGTTTCAAACTATAGCAGATCCGTTTGCCGGACGTATAAATGTGATGAAAGTAATATCCGGTAAAATCGGTTCAGATGCAACGGTTTATAATTCTCATCGCGACGAAAATGAAAGGCTCGGTGCACTGAACGTAATGCAAGGTAAAGAGCTTGAAAAGGTTGATTCTGCGCAAACCGGGGACATAATCGCCGTTTTGAAATTGAAGGAAACGCAAACCGGAGATACGCTTTGCGATAAAGCAAATGTGATAGTTTATCCGGAAGTTAAATATCGTGAACCCGCGGTTGCATTCGCGATTGAACCGAAGTCTCGTGCCGATGAAGATAAAATAAGTGGCGCAATTCACAAGATTTTGGAAGAAGACCCAAGCCTTAAGTTTGAGCGAGATCCACAAACGAGCGAATTCATTCTTAGCGGCTCAGGTCAACAGCACATTGAGACCGTTGTAGATAAACTTCGCCGACGGTACCACGTTGAAGTTGATCTACATCCGCCGAAAGTTCCCTATAAGGAAACAATAACTCAAAAAGTTGAAGTTCAAGGAAGACACAAGAAACAATCCGGCGGGCGCGGGCAATTTGGTGATTGCAAATGTATTTTTGAACCTTTGCAACCGGGCTCAGGGTTTGAATTCGAAGATAAGATTTTTGGCGGTGCAATACCGGCAAACTTCCGCCCGGCTGTTGAAAAAGGAATTGTTGAAGCTGCGGCAAACGGAGCTATCGCAGGTTATCCGCTGGTAGATTTTAAGGTAACGTTAATCGATGGTAGCTATCATTCGGTGGATTCAGATGAACACTCATTTAAAGCCGCTGGAAGAAAGGCTTTTAGAAATGCGATAGAAAAGGCAAGACCCACCATTCTAGAACCAATTATGGAAGTCGAAGTATTTTGTCCACAAGAGGTTTCCGGCGATATTATGGGTGATCTAAACCAGCGTCGTGGTCGCGTGGGTGGAATGGATATGCGCGGCAAACAGCAGGTTATAAAGGCAAACGTACCTCTATCGGAAATGCTTGATTATCAAGGGCGGTTAAATTCAATGACTCAAGCCCGTGGAAGTTATCATATGCAATTTTCGCATTACGATCCGCTTCCGCATAATCTTCAGAATAACGTAATTGAAGAGGCAAAAGAATCTGGTAGAATTCGCGGCGACGACGACGATTAAATATCCGTAGAAGTGCCAGATAAAATCTAGTCGGTTTTGTACCGACATTTTCGGGATACGGAAATATGATTTCGTATCCTAAACTTTTTGCTGTTCGTGCCTCTTTTAAGGATTCCCGCAAGTGAGCGCCAAAAGGGATAAAATTGAACGATACGATTGACGCTTTGTGTCAATCGAAATCAATTTGTAAGGAAAATAGAGAACTTCGTCAGGATTTTCTTGCATTTTACATTCAATTTTTACAAAATAATCTCATAGTTAGATGTAGCCTATTTAATAATTGATTCCAAGCAATTTTTCGGAATCTTTGTTGGATATATGTGTCCGCGTTGAACGGTTAACTTAACGTTTCCGGTTCAATTTTTGACACTAATACTATCGATTTTAAGATTTTTTACGGATTATAAGGAGAAACTAAATGGCTAAGAGACCAAATGTATTATTAATAATGGCTGATGATATCGGTATCACCAACCTGAGTTGTTACTCACACGGAATGATGGGTTATAAAACCCCGAATCTCGACCGCCTTGCAAAAGAAGGTGTAATGTTTACGGACTTTTACGGTGAGCAATCTTGTACAGCCGGAAGGGCAGCCTTCGCAACCGGACAAGCAACTTATCGTACCGGGTTAACAAAAGTAGGGGCACCGGGAGCGGAATTTGGCATCTCGGAAAAAACACCAACGGTTGGAAACGTATTCCAAGAAATGGGATACCGAACCGGACAATTTGGTAAGAATCATTTTGGAGACAAAGATGAACACTTACCCACTAATCACGGATTTGATGAGTTCTTCGGCGTACTTTATCACTTAAACGGACTTGAAGAACCATTTATGAAGGACTACCCGACCGATGAAGATTTTCCGGGATTTTCAAAGCGCTTTGGACCGCGCGGAGTCATTCATTCTTACAAGGATGGAAAAATTGAAGATACTGGTCCGATGACACCAGAACGAGCCGCACTAGCCGACGATGAATTCATTAAAGAATCTAAACGATTCATGAAAGATGCAATTGATGCAGACGAGCCTTTCATGGTTTGGCACAACACCGTGCGCATGCACTTTTTTAATCACCTTCCTGATTCCGAAAAAGGAAAAGCCGGCAGATGGCAATCTGAATATCATGATGGAATGATTTATCACGATGAACAAGTTGGCGAACTTTTGCAGTTTCTTGATGATGAAGGTATCGCTGAAGATACAATAGTTGTTTATACAACGGATAACGGTCCTCACATGAATGTGTGGCCCGATTCATCAATGACACCATTTCGCGGTGAAAAAAACACAAATTGGGAAGGGGCTTTCAGAGTTCCGTGTCTAGCTCGATATCCTGGAAAATGGGAAGCTGACGTTGTAAAAACTGGAATTGTAAGTCTTCTCGATTGGCTTCCAACAATCGCCGCGGAATGCGGAAATACAACATTGAAGGAAGACCTTAAGAAAGGCATGAAGTTGGGTGATAGGGAGTTTAAAGTTCATTTGGATGGCTTTGATTTAACTGACTATTTATCCGGAAAATCGGACGAAAGTCCTCGCGTATCGTTCTTCTATTTTACAGATGATGGTGATGTGTGCGGTTTACGATATGACAACTGGAAATTTGTGTTTATGGAACAAAGATGTCCTGGAACTTATATGGTTTGGTGGAATCCGTTTACGGTCTTAAGGGCGCCTAAGATTTTCAATTTGCGCACCGATCCGTTTGAGCGTGCCGATATAACATCGAATACATATTGGGATTGGTTTGCGAAACATCAATTCCTTGCGATTCCAGCTCAGGCTTATGTTGCCGAGATGGCAAAGACTGCAGTGGAGTATCCCCCGGTTCTTACGCCACCAAGTTTTACAATTGATCAAGTTATGGATGCACTTAACAGCTCTGTCAAGGGTAGTTAAGGGTTACAATTAGCAGTAAGGCTTGTAAAAACGTGAGACCATCTTAGCCGATAAGGTGGTCTCACTGAATTCTTTTCGAAAATAACCAATGACCCAATCCACAATTAGAAATTCAATTCAACTAACACCGATGACATTGATTCCGTCTGGCGAATTTATGATGGGTTCTAATGATTTCTATCCCGAAGAAAAACCTGAACACAAAGTCTATGTAGATGAATTTTCGATTGAACTATATCAAGTAACAAACGCGCAATACGCTGCGTTCGTGGAAGATACCGAGTATAAAACTGTTGCTGAACGTCCGCTTCCGATAGAGCAGTTTTCTCACCTTACCGAAGAAGAACGCTCACCTGGTTCCATGGTATTTTATCCTACCTCCGGACCTGTTGATCTAGTTAATATGGGGCAATGGTGGGGATGGACGCGCGGCGCATCGTGGAAAAATCCGGAAGGAAAAAACTCCACGTGGCAAGATCGAATAAATCACCCTGTTGTACATATCGCATACGAAGATGCGCTTGCCTACGCGCAATGGGCGGGAAGAGACTTGCCTACCGAAGCAGAATGGGAACGTGCGGCACGAGGCGGCATTGATGGACGCAAATTTATTTGGGGCGATGATAATCTGCTCGACGGGAAACGAATGGCAAAATTTTTTGAGGGGAATTTTCCTTATAATAATACTGCAAGCGATGGATTTCTTCGGACGGCAGAAGTAGGCAGTTATCCGCCAAACGACTACGGTCTTTATGATATGGCTGGAAATGTTTGGGAATGGACAAAAGATTGGTATCAAGACAAGCATGATGCGGATGAAGAAAAGGCGTGTTGCGTTCCGAAGAATCCACGTGGTGCAACTGACCCAAATTCGACCTTCGACCCGCTTCAACCCGGTGTTGAAATTCCGCGGCGTGTGATAAAAGGCGGTTCACATTTATGTGCCGATGAATACTGTATGCGATACAGACCTGCAGCAAGACGCCCACAGATGATTGATACCGGAATGAGCCATATCGGTTTTCGTTGCATTGTACGTGAAACCGCGGAAGATTAATTTAAACAGCTAGTTTCTATTCTCGCCGCTTCAAAAACTCTGCGCGCACTTACAACCCTTCTTGACTTAATACCAACTATCACGTTATAGAATCCTAACTGAACCACTTTTGCTTAACCGCATACTTCTAAAGAGCGGGCAAGAGAAAGTGTATTGGAGTAACTCTTTATTATGCTTACTGCAAATGTATTAGCAAAATCCGCCGAACTTCCCGTTTTTACGATAAGACACTACACAAAGATTGGCTTACTAAAGCCGGTTAAACGAAGTGACAACGGTTACAAGATATACAGCACATCCGATGTTTCCCTATTGCGATTCATTACAAACGCGAAGGAATTGGGTTTTACGCTGAAAGAAATCGGCGATATTTTAAGCGAAGCTGAAAACGGAATTTCTCCGTGCCCGCATGTTCGTGAAATCATCGAAAAGCGAATTTCGGAAACGACAAGGCAAATAAAAAACCTTCAAAGACTGAAGAAGAAAATGAAGTTCGCAAAGGCAAAGTGGGCAAAAATGAACGATGGCGAACCAAATGGTCATTCGGTTTGTCATCTAATCGAATCATTTTCCGAATAACTTTTTAGCAAAAGGTAATCAAGATGAATCAAACTTACAAAGACCCGATATGTGGTATGAATGTTAACCCCGAAACGGCGGCGGCAAGTTTCGAACACGATGGCACAATCTACTATTTTTGTTCGAAAGGCTGTGAAAAACAATTTAAAGAAAATAGTACGAATCGCGTAGTTAGCGAAAAAGCGGCAATGCCACAGATGATCGGGATTACAAGAAAAAACGAAGAATTACCTGAGGTGTACATAGACCCCGTCTGTAAGATGAATGTGACGGCTGAATCCGCGAAAGCCAAATACGGTTTCGAAGGAAAAACCTACTATTTTTGCGCCGAAGGCTGCCTATCCAAATTCAAGCAAAACCCGGCGCTCTTTCTTAAATCGGATACACCGGCAGAAACTATGTCCGACGATTCTTCGAAAGGAATCGAGTATACATGTCCGATGCATCCGGAAGTATTACAAATCGGACCGGGGTCATGTCCAATATGCGGAATGGCGCTGGAACCTAAGACCGTAACGCTCGATGATTCGCCCGATCCGGAATATCTGGATATGAAGCGAAGATTTATTATCTGTTCTATTCTGGCTGCACCGCTTTTGATAATTTCCATGGCGGAAATGTTCACGAATCATGGAACATTGTTAAATCCACAACTAATGGTTTGGATTCAATTTTTGCTCGCGACGCCGGTAGTGCTTTGGGGCGGATTTCCCTTTTTTGAGCGCGGCTGGAAGTCGATAACCAATCGCAGCCCAAATATGTTTACGCTTATCGCAATGGGAACTGGTGCGGCATACTTATATTCGCTTGCAGCAATGTTTCTGCCCAACATATTCCCTTCTTCGATGCTTGATCCGCACACAGGAACAATTCCTGTTTATTTTGAATCTGCCGCTGTTATTACAGCCCTTGTGCAACTCGGACAAGTGCTTGAACTTCGCGCACGCAGTCGCACATCTCTTGCAATTAAAGAACTTTTGCGCTTAACGCCGGGGGTGGCTCACGTTGTTTTTGATGACGGTGATGAAAAAGATATTCCGGTAAGTGACGTAGTTTTAGGCGCGACACTTCGCGTAAAAGCAAACGAAAATGTTCCGGTTGATGGGGAAATCCTCGATGGTTCTGCGGCGATTGACGAATCAATGATTACGGGCGAATCGATTCCAATCGATAAAACCATCGGACACAAAGTAATTGGCGGTACGCTAAACGGAAGAACAAGCTTTTTGATGCGCGCCGAAAAAATTGGACGAGATACGATGCTCGCAAGAATCGTCCAAATGGTAAGCGAAGCGCAAAGATCGCGCGCAAATATCCAACACATTGCAGACAAAGTTTCTGCCATTTTCGTGCCCGCGGTTACGCTCGTCGCGCTTATCGCCTGTGTGGTGTGGGCTTTTATGGGAGATTACGCCTACGCCGTTGTTTCTTCGGTTTCGGTTTTGATCATCGCGTGCCCTTGCGCGCTCGGGCTTGCGACGCCAATGTCCATAATGGTTGGCACAGGCGAAGGTGCAAAAAACGGAATACTTATCAAAAGCGCTGATGCGCTTGAAACGCTTGAGACTGTTACCGATGTGGTCGTCGATAAAACCGGTACGCTTACTTACGGCAAACCTGAAGTTCAGGTAGTGGGGCGTGCGAAGAACTCGGTTTTCAACGAGGATGAAATTATCGCCAATGCGGCTTCAATTGAAAATTTAAGTGAACACCCACTCGCGGGTTCAATAGTTGACTACGCAAAGGCAAAGCACATTCAAATTTTGAACACGGATGATTTCAGATCATATCCCGGAAAGGGAGTATCGGGAACGATTAACGGAAAATTGATTGCAGTGGGTTCGCACGCATTTCTCAGGTCTTTGGAAATCGATATTTCGAATGCTGATTTGGATATACTGAAAACTCTTGAACAAAAAGGATTTACAGTGATGATTGTTGCCGCAAACTCACGCGTTGAAGGTTTTATCGGAGTTGCAGATACCGTAAAGGAATCCGCCAGAACGGCGGTCAAAAAACTTGCCGGAATTCCCGTAAATTTGATAATGCTAACCGGCGATAACAATTCCACCGCAGAAGCGGTTGCAAAAAGTGTGGGAATAAAGCAATTTCGTTCGGAAGTTCTACCCGAAGATAAAACGTCTGTGATTGCTACATTGCAAAGTGAAGGCAAAAACGTTGCGATGGCTGGAGATGGCGTAAACGATGCCCCCGCACTTGCTAAAGCGAATGTGGGTATTGCGATGGGTACAGGCACCGATGTTGCAATCGAATCCGCCGACCTCACGCTTTTAAACGGCGATCTTAACGGCATCTCAAAGGCAATAAATCTAAGCCGAGCGGTTATGAAAAATATTCGGCAAAACCTATTTTTTGCATTCATTTATAACTTGGTTGGAGTTCCGATTGCCGCCGGCGTGTTGTATCCGTTTACCGGCTGGCTACTTTCGCCAATGCTTGCAAGCGTTGCAATGACGTTTAGTTCCGTTTCTGTTATCGATAATGCTTTAAGGCTCAGGAACGTAAAGCTTTAACCACTATGCATTCAACAAATGATTACGTGCCCGCTCTAGGAAGTGCGTGGGCAACGAAATTTTATGATCCAATTGTTCGGCTTACTACGCGCGAAACAGAATTCAAACAATTTATGCTCGAACACGCGGAAATTCGCCCAAATTCATCGGTGTTGGATTTAGGCTGCGGAACAGGAACACTTTCCGTTGCGCTAAAATTGGCGTTTCCGGATTCAGCTCTTTTTGCCATTGATGCAGATGAAGAAATTCTCGCAAAGGCGAAATTGAAAGCTTCCGAAGCAAACGCCAATGTTGAATTTAAGCGCGGATTTTCGGATTCACTTCCATATCAAACAGGCTTTTTCGATAAAGTTTTTTCGACCCTTTTTTTTCATCACATAAGAACCGAATCAAAGATTGCAACTCTACGTGAAATTTCACGGGTGTTGAAGCCGAACGGCGTTTTCTTGTTAGGTGATTACGGAAAACCTGCGAATCGTACACAAAAAGTGGCGTCAAAAATAATTCGATTGGTTGATGGTGAAGAAACCACACGCGATAACCTTAACGGAAGCATTCCCAAACTAATCCTTGAAAACGGTTTTGTTCGTTCTGAAGTAATAAAAGAATTTAAAACGGCATTGGGCACGATAAAGATACATCGTGCCCAAACCGCAACGTAAAACCTAATTTTTAATTGGTGCCGCAGTCACAATCTGTTCCGCAATGCTTCTTCCTCGAAAAACTCTTAACGCGTTTTAAGAACAATCTGCCAACGAAACCCGCTGAAACAAAAACTAGGAGAGCAACAATTAAAAGTTGAAAATTCATCGCTTACGCTCCTGCTGCGCTGATAGTGGTTGTTTCGAAGCAATTCTTAAAACTATCAAAAGTGCTTTTTGCTGCTTCTATTACTTCTTCATCACCGCCATTTTTTTCAACATATTCAGATGCAAACGAACTGAACTCCTTCCAACGCGGACCGGTCAGTTCACCGTATCCCGCGAAAAAATCACCACCGTTTGATTCATCTAAATCAAGCGAACTTCTTAAATGCCGTTTTATCACCTGTCCGCCTAAGGTTGCGCCTTCAAGTACATACAAGGCGCCAAGTGCCTGTTGGAATGTATCAATTTGCGGCAAGTTTTCGCATATTGGAATCTCTGCCGTATCCAGCCCTAAATTTTCCAAATCTCGTTTCAACTTAGGGGTCTTTAGTCGCTCGTCAAAATTGTAGCTCACTGAGCCCCAATCCATTTCCGCAAGCTTTGGCTCAATTGCTGAATAAAAACTGTAAAACTTTTGAATCAATATTCTATAATCATCCATCGAAAACACTGAATCCATTACATTCACTGTCGATTCGAGTGCTTCGTGCTGTTGGGCTGTCGCCTCTTTTAGTTTCATCATTATCATAAAATTAATCTAGCTCCATTGTCGTGCTCAAAATCAAAGAACGCCCGCGTGCCGGCGCCAAAACAAACTGTTCACGATAGAATCTGTTAAATAGATTCTTTATTCCCGCGCTCAACGTCACACGGTAATGTTCACGCTTAAAAACGTAGCCTCCGCCAAGTTCCGTGGTGGCAAATCCTGCTTCCGGTCCGCCGTTTACAACCAAGTATTCTGGTGAAAGTCTGCTTTGTTTATTTACGATTCGAGTCGTTACGTCAAACCAATAATTGTTTAGGTAATTCTGCCATCTTAAATTCAAAACAGTTTTCAATGGCGTAATTGTCGTAAGTGGCTCGTTGCTTTCCAAATCATCCCCCCGCAACCATCCAATGGATGCGTTTGGTGTCAGATAGCCCAAACCGAGTTTAATTGGCACGGAAAAATCGGCTTCGATGCCCTGTATGCGCGCCTTTCCAATGTTTTTTGTTTGATAAAGTCCATCAGGAATCATGACCGGCGTACCATTGATTATACCAATCGGTTCATTTGATAGTAGATTCTTAAATGTGCTGTTGATATACGTAATTGATGTCGCAATCTTATTGGTTCGATATCTTCCGCCGGTTTCAACGCTGATTCCGCTTTCCGGTTCAAGGTTGGGGTTGCCAACTATGATGCCGCCAACAGAACCCGACCCTGTATAAAATCGTTCAAACAAATTAGGAACTCGATATGACCTGCCAATTTTTGCAGTCCAATCAAAGTTGTTGGTAATGCTTACTATCGTACTCAAATCTCCGGTTACCGCAGTGTTTATGGCGTTCATACCATTTGCGAGATTCGCTAACCCGAGGTAATCAATTTGGTCTTGGGTCAATAGTGCCGGAAATGAAAAACTAGCAGTTGGTTCGGATTTTGAATGAAAACGTTCAACCCGAATTCCCCCAACCAAACGAACACGCGAACTAATCTGCGCTTGATCCTGCGCAAATGCAGCCAAACCGCTAAAACTTGCATTCGGCAAACTCGGCGAATTGTCAGTGAGATGTGTTAGCCCGGGCGGACGAATCGCAAAATTTGGAATGTAGGAATCCTGAAACCTCTCATCCTTGTTATGATCGCGAAAGAAACTTACGCCCGCGGTCACAAAGTTGTTACGCGGCAAAAGCCAATCGCTTTGAAAATCCAAACCTAAACTACGAGTTTTGGTAGTAGTATCGCTGAAATCCTTCTGTCCCGGGAAATAAGGCAACGCAGCCGGCACGTTCAAATTTGTGTCAAAGCGCCGTTTTTGATCCTGAATATAACCGCGAAATACAATTCGTCCTAAGTGTTTTGAAAGATTTCGTGATTCAAAACTACCGCTGAATTTATCGCGATTAGAAAACGGAAAATACGCATTGAATACTCCGACAAGTGTTGGCACGCCGATATTTCCTGTGCGAAGACGGTCATATCCAAACTTCAAATCGTTGTTATCATTGAAAAAGAATCTGGTCGAAACTTTTGTTGCGCTTCCGTGTGATTGCGAATTCAAAACCAAACCATCCGCATCGATTCCATCTACTTCCATTCCATTTAGATTTCCCGAACTGTAATCCTCAAATCTATTAAGACTTTGTGAAACCCGAAATGCAAATTTGTTGTTTGAACCGGTAACCGCGGCGGTTCCGCGCCTTCCGTTTTCGTTAGTGCTATAGTATCCGTTAATAGAAGCCCCAAACCGAAACTTTTCATCGATTCCGCGCGGAGCATCGCGTGTGATTATATTTATCGTACCGCCGAGTGCATCAGTGCCGTAAAGCACCGAACCAGAACCCCGCACCACTTCAAGCGATTCTATTTGATCGACATCAACTAGCCCAAGTTCGATTCCAGATTGTATCGTCGAAGTTCTTGCATTATTCAAACGTTCACCGTCAACCAGCACCAAAACACGATTGCTATCGAAACCTCGTATGCGCGGGCGAACTTGAAACGCACCTTCGTTTACGGTTGAAACCCCGTTTAAATTTCGGAAGGCATCGCCAATTGTGTTAAATCCTGCACGTTGAATCTGCTCCCGATCCAAAACGCTTACGGAAACTGACGTATCTTCATCAGCTACCTGCGTTCTTGTTGCCGTAACGGTAACGGATTCTTGAATTCCACTTGGCGCAAGTACAATCGATACATCGGTGTAGTTCGCGATGGCACTTCCACTTATCGCCTCCTTCCATTCGGCAAATCCATCTGCACGCACAACTAAAACTTTATCTTCAGAGCCGGAATATCCTATGGAAAATATACCGTCTTGGCGCGTTACGGTTTGATTTACAATTACGCCAACGCTGTTGACCACCGAAACCGAAGCGCCCGAAATCGCCCCGCCGGAACTATCAGAAACATTGCCTTTTATTTCGCCTTGCTGAACCTGGGCAAACGCCGCCAAACTGCAAAACGTAAGCACAAACATGGAAAATCCTAGTCTTGTAAATAATTTCATTTAATCACCTTAAAATTCCTTATTGTTCAATAATTAGCGCAAGTTATCATAAAAAGAACTCGTGCTTACAATTGAAACTGAAAATCATTTTCAATAAGAAACTATATTTTCCAAGCTGCTAACTGTCAAACGACATTTTAATTTTGCACCGAAGTAAGCATTGCGGCAAGAAGCGGAAGCATTATTTCGTGGTGCCCCGTAAAGGCAAACCCCTTGCCTGCACCTTGGGCATTTGGACGTTTAACCACATTGGTAAGCGGACGATAATGTTGTATGAAATCGAAATTCGCTGTTGTAATTCCCTGTAAATCATTCCCTAGATTTCTATTAATAGTTACAGCTTTTAGGAAGATTTCCGGAAGTGTAACCGCCGAACCAAAGTTTATGTAAACACCACCATCATTCATTTCACGCACCAGTGAACAAAACAACTTAAAATCAAAATACGAAGCGGCACCCAGCGCGCCGCCATCCGCCCCCGGATGGAAATTGCCAATATCTGCCCCGATTGTGATATGTGCCGTGACCGGGATTTTACGGTTATATGCGGCGCATAATACCGAATAATCTTCAAATTCAGGCAGCGATTCAACCAAGCGTTTACTTACCGCTTCGGCAAGTCCCATTTCACCATCAGAAATACCATTCGCCGCCCCGTTAATAAGCTCGCCGGTTTCTTTTGCTGCACCAAAATCTCCTGCACCCAGCGTCGCATCAACATCCTCCGAAGTAAATCCGACAGTGGCGATTTCGGAATCGTGAACCAAAACCGAGCCATTAACGGCAATAGCAGTTACAAAACCACGATTCATCAAATCAATTAATATCGGCGCTAAACCTGTTTTTATTACGTGTCCGCCAATGCCCCAAATAATTGGTTTATTTACTTGTCTAGCCACGTTGATTCGTCTTGTAAATTCGCGTAAATCCGCAGCCGCAAGAATTTTAGGTAATGAATCCACAAATTGCGAAAATGTTTCGTGCGCTGTATCTGCGGAAGCAAAATCTTCAAACGTTACTTTACTGGGTCTGCTTGATAGCTCGTACGTTTTTATTTCAGTGAAATCTAACGGTTCTTGATCGTATATCGACATAATTAGAATCTAACCCTAATTGAACAAAATTCACCCTATTTCCCAATATCACGGCGAAAATGCATTCCATCCCAATAAATATCGTAAACAGCCTTGTAGGCACGATGAAGTGCGTTCGGCATATTGCTTGCGGTTGCTGTGATCGCCAAAACGCGTCCGCCGTTTGTTACAAAATCACCGGCGGAGTTCTTCTTCGTTCCGGCATGAAAAATCTCTACATTCTCATTTTTTGCGGCGATTTCGATTCCGGAGATCACGTCGCCCTTTTGCGGTGATTCCGGATATCCTTCGGAAGCAAGAATCACGCATGCGGAACACCCATCTTTCCACTCTACCGAAAGTGAATCGAGATTTTGGTTCAAAATAGAATCGCAAACATCCACGATGTCCGATTCCAAACATACGAGAATCGCCTCGGCTTCCGGATCGCCGAATCTAACGTTATATTCAAGCACCTTGACGCCACTTTCAGTTAGCATTAACCCCAAAAACAAGACACCGGAAAACGGAAATCCTTCTGATTTTGCCCCCGTTAAAGTTGGTGTGATGATTTCTTCGATTACTTTTTGAAGGTCATCCTGTGAAATCAAATCGAAATCGGTAATTGTCCCCATACCGCCAGTATTTGCACCTGTATCGTTTTCGCCGATGCGTTTATGATCTCTCGTGGGCGGCATTAGAACAAAATTTTCGCCATCGCAAAACAGCAAAATGGAAAGCTCCGAACCAATCAAACATTCTTCGAGAACGATTTTTTTTGCCGCTACTGCTTCCACCAATTCGCCGGAACCAATTGACCTAATCGCATCTTTTGCTTCACGGTGGTTCTTACAAACCACAACACCTTTTCCCGCCGCAAGCCCGTCAGCCTTTACAACCAAAGGCGAATCTTCACCACCAAAATCCCCATCCATCAAAAATCCCAGTGCCTCATCAACAGTTTCTGCCACTTGATATCTTGCAGTTGGGATGTCATGTCGATACATAAAATCTTTCGCAAATGCCTTGCTTGATTCTAAACGTGACGCCGCTTTTGAAGCCCCGACTATTTTTAAACCGGCTCTTTCAAACTCATCAACGATACCCAAAGCCAGCGGGCTTTCCCCGCCAACGAATGTCAAATCGATTGCATTCTTCTTTGCAAATTCCACGAGTGCGTTAATTTCGTTTGGAGAAATATCAACGCATTCAGCAATTTCAGAAATTCCGGCGTTACCGTTTGCACAGTAAACCTTCGACACACGGGTTGATTTGTTAAAAGCCCAAACAAGCGCGTGCTCGCGCCCGCCCGAACCAATCACCAAAATATTCATTAAACTTCCCTTCTATAAACGTTTCTTACGGTGCCTTACAATGGCATTCCTTGTTTAGAATCGAATTTTGAATTACGATTGATTTGCGATTTTATAATACAAGCACTATCCCCTATTTCAAATCGCAACCTTGCAATAGGTAAATAATTGGACGCGGAAGGATGCGATGACGACTCAAGAATCAGATCCCTCAGAAACCACGCCCGAATTCGAAGATAAGATTCTCAAGTGTGTAGAATGTAATTCGGAATTTGAGTGGAGTGCAGGGGAACAACAATTTTACGCCGATAAAGGTTTGGCAAACGTACCAAAACGTTGCAGGAACTGTAAACAAGCAAAAGATCGCCGAATTAGGGCGATTGAAAACTCCAAAACTTCGGGAAAAAACTTCAAGTTTGATGTATTAGTGGAATGTGCTTCGTGCGGTGTTTCAACCACGGTTCCCTTTTATCCATCTCAGGGGCGTCCGGTGTATTGCCGTAAATGTTATAAGAAAAACAAAACTTCCTAATATCGCTCAATTTAACCGCCAACATGCACATTTGGTCTCAATTCCGGATCAGGTTCTGCTTGACGCAGAATTTCGCGCGTAACGGGCGCCGTATCCCCTTCTCCAAAAAGAACATAGCGAACCAAATACATTATCGGGTTACCTTCGCTCCATCCGAAATATACGTGTGTGATTTTTCCGGTCATATCCCGCAGATGAAGAAGTAAGCCGGCGATCGCATTTGGCACAGCCGGTGCCTCTGTTCGCAAAATTTTATACCTGCCAACTTCTACACCGCGTATTTTTAAGTTTCCGCGAAACTCGGATGCATCACCAAGTTCAACTTCATAAAAGACGATTGGGTCTGTTGCCGGAATGTGATTGTCCAAACGCTTTTCTTTTTCCTTGAGTCGATATTCGGCAACGTCGCCTGCTTCGCGTCGATTAGCAACTATACGAACTTCGCCTTTTGCTAAATCATCAACAATTTCTTGTGCCTTTTCGTCGAGCTCTATGCCGTCAACTCGCACCTCAGTCGAACGCAACGCGCGTGAAATAAATGATGTTCCAACTATCCCTACAACGAAGAGCAATGCGATTTGCAAGCCTTCAGGTTGCTCAATGATGTTTACAACCGTGGTGTAAATAAACACAAGAGTTATTAGCAGAAAGCCAATCCATTTCTTTTCGCCCTTTTTCCGCGAAGAAATCGTGACAGCAACTGCCGCGGAAGCCATTAATGTCAAGACACCGGTTGCATATGCCCCTCCTTGTGAATCGACATTTGCAGAAAAAAGCACAGTTACAAGAAAGGAAATCAATGTGAATACAATTACCAGGGGTCGTGTGGCGCGCGCCCAAAAGGGTGCCATTCCGTATCGCGGTAGGTAACGGGGTACGATGTTCAAGAGTCCTGCCATCGCTGAAGCACCGGCGAACCACAAAATTGTAATTGTGCTTAGATCGTAAAATGTTCCAAACACTTCGCCTAACCGTGAGTGCGCAAGATATGAGAGCGCGCGTCCATTGGCGTTACCGCCTTCTTGAAACGCTACTTTCGGAATAAGCATTGTCGTAACAAGGCTGCTACCAACAAGCATGACGCTCATAATCAATGCCGCGGCTGTTAGAAGCTTCTTTGCGTTCTTTATGCGCCCTTTCAAAACCTTTTCAGCGTTATCAGTCAAGGGCGTGCGATCGATAATCGACGCATGAAGCTGCTTTTCTTCATCTTCCGAAGACTTTACACCGCTATCAATTAAAGGCATTACAACCACGCCCGTTTCAAACCCCGATAAGCCGAGTGCAAGTTTTGGAAACACAATTAACGATGCTATGAGCAACGCAATCGCACTGCCATTTATTCCGGGTTGGTTCCAAATCAGCGCGTGCCAATTCGACAAAACTTCGGGGCGTACAAATGCAATTTCATACAACCCTTCACCGATTACAATGATATTAAGCGCCAAATAGACAGCCACGATTCCGACGGCTAGCCCGATTGCTTCATTAAAGCCTTTTAGAAATACCAGCCCCAATAACGAAATTAGAATTATCGTTAAAAAAACGCGTTGATTCAAAAAAGCAAGGTGCGGTTCAATGTATGGATTTTCGATGATATGCGCAGTAGCATCCGCAGCGGAGAGTGTGATTGTGATAATAAAACTCGTGGCAACGAACCCGAGCAAAACCAAAACGAACAACTTTCCCTTCCAGCGAGAAAGTAGCCTTTCAAGCATTGAAATTGAACCGTCGCCGTATGGACTTTCTTCGGCAACCCTTCGATACATAGGAAGTGCGCCGAAAAGCGTCAATAGCACCAGCACCATGGTTGCCATAGGCGAAAGTGCCCCGGCAGCAAGAAATGCGATTCCCGGTTGATAACCAAGGGTTGAAAAGTAGTCAACGCCAGTAAGACACATTACCTTCCACCATACGTGGTGCTCGTGAACCACTTCTTTCTTACTTGGTTTTGAAGGATCTTTTACTCCCTTCAATAACCACTTCTTAACTAGATTCTCCCTTGGTGCCATAAGTAGATTTCGTTCGCGCAAACTTTTCGATAAAGAAAGGATAACGCAAAGTAATACTTTTCCAAATACTTAGCCTAACTTTAACTTAAAGATACACTGTTATTTTGACTACGAAAAATAGTCAAAATGAACAAGTAGATTAATTTAGCTTTTTAAAATATAACAGGGCGACGTCTCCCACACCGTCGCCCCTATGGTCACAAGTCCTCACCCCTCGTGACCAAGTGTTCACCGGGGAGGTGAACGTATTTAATATGTCACAAAGAATTTTAGTTTGCAAGCATTAGATATTAGAAAATTGAACTGCGAAATCAGTTTTTCCAAACCTTACACGCAACCAGCAAAGCAAATTAAGCGGGGTCGTTTGATCGGTCTTTATCAACACCTTCCAAATCTGCAAAGGCTACAATCAACAACAAGGCAACCAACGCAACGGTTGCAATAACATATAGCAACGGAATTTGCTCGAAATAAATAAGCACCCCGATAATAATTCCAATACCCAAACACCAAAGTAATACGGTTGTTCTTTTGCTCAAACCGGCTTTTTCTTTCGCCATCAGCTTCTCCTAAATCAACAATAATATAGCTTAAACCGTAAACATCTTCAATTCAGCGGTTATTCGATAATGCGAAGGGGAAGCGCTTCAGTTCCTTGTTGTTTTGGCACTTCGACAGCAGGCGGCGCTTGCACTTCTCCAACATTCTTTCCCAACACCTCGATTATATCAAACGGCTTTAATAAGACGGAGCTTTGTTCAGCCGTATTTTGGCGCGAAAGGTCAACAGGCAACTTTTCCATTGAGCCATTTTCGTTTCGAAAAACAAACGCCTGAACCGCCCCACCAAGTTCCCCGCCCGCCGAATTAATTGCACGTCTAGCGGTAAGTCCTTCCCGAAACATTATTCGCGTGGGTGTGCGAACCGCACCCGTAACGTAAACCGGTTGTGCTTTTTCCGCGCTAATCGTATCGCCATAAAAAATCTCCGGGTTCGCGGAAGGCGCTCCTTTTAAAAGATCGGAGATATTAATTTCAATTTTCGAAAGCTTTTCCGGCAGAAACGTTGATACATCAATCAAGCTGTTTTGCGTGAAACCGATTCCAAGCGGATCGTTTTGTGACAACTTGTTTATCCACGCATTGCAACTCGCCATGCTTTGTCGAAAGATTAATATTTTACCGTTTGTTTCATCGGTTAAGCCGCCTGCTTTTATCAAAAGCTCATCTAGCTTTATTTTCCGTAGCAAGCGAAATCGACTCGGCTGCATAACTGCACCGGTTACAAGAACTTCAGCACGTTTTGAACCATCCAACTCGCGAACCTTTACATCTGGATCGCGCAGGAATTTAGAAAGTTGTGTTTCAACCTGTCTCTCAATAGAGTTCGTATTCCGACACAACGCAACAATCGGCGCAGAAGGAAACGGCAAGCCTTCAATATAGCCTTCAGGCGAAACGCGTCCGCGCCAATCAAACTCAACACTGCCGATTACATCAATATCTATTAAATCATCTATATGCAGCAGTTTGTCCGGATCAACTGCGCTGTTTGAAGTTGCCTCGCTGGTCTGTTCTTCCGTTCTTAAGTAACGGGTTTTTCTTACAACTTTTGACACCGGTTCTTCAATTTGCTGTATTTGCGAAAATGATAGAGGGGGGTATATTGTTAATGATAAGGCACATGCCAAAATACAACATGGTGTTTTCATACCGAGCCGGCTAAGCGTTGACTTCGTCCGGTCCATTTGTGTGCATATTTTTACTTTTGTCTTTTGAAGAGTTACTCTTTTTTCCCGATTTCTCCCTTTTAGATTTTCCCATACCTGTTGTGCCCGGAACCGCAAACCCCTTAAACACCCAATTACAGTTATCGCACAGCAGGTTATAGCGACAAATCAATTTTGAAAAAAGAGGTGTTGTCCGGTAACCATGCCTAATTCTTCGGCTCGAACATCTGGGACATTTTTGACTTAACATTCTTTAGCCCTCCCAACCGTTTAAGTTAAATATTGTGACGTATATATTCAATTTTCGACGAAATCTTCCGTCCTAATTCATTTGATGCATTTGATTTTACATCATTTCGGGCTAGAGAATGAAGTGCTTCACGATAAAATTCCAGCGCTTTTTTAAGATTTTTTGATTTCTCGGCATTTTCCGCTTTCTCAAGCAAAAGAGTAAGTTTATTCGTCAAAACCATTTCACGCACTAGCGCGATGGATTCATTTAGCTGTGGATCTTCCGGGTAAAAATGAAGCGCCGATTCCAGCACCAATAATGCCTTACCCGAGGCTTCGGCGCGTTCATCCGGTTCCTCTGTTTCTTGCGCATTTTTTGTGAAAACTTTTGATTCAATTGAAGCCCATTGCAACAAATGATACTTATGAATTTCCTCGATTCGCTTTTTCCCTTTCCACAATGCGTTGCTACGCGCCGAATCATCCGCCATCCCATCCAATTCCAAACGAATCAATCGCAGGTAATCTTCACAAATCTCAAATACTTCCAAATGAGCTTCTGCAACTATACCTAGAGTTCGTGCAGCAGCAGACTTTAGCTCAATATCCTGAATAATCGAATTGTTCTTGCGTGCGGAATTTCGCGAGTTTCCGCCAAGTTTTGCTCTTGACGATTTTCGCCAGTGGTCATCTGTGCGAACGCTTTTCGGTTTGTTGCGAACACTGCGTGGGCGCAATATAAGTTCGCGATAGAAGGTGAAGATTGTAAACAAAAGGGCGGCGATAACCCCCGCAGGAAGCCAAGGTTCAGGTTCTTCCGGTGAATCAAGAACCCACCAAAGAAGCAGAAACACAAATATACAAAAACAAGACACCAGAAAGTAGTAACTCGGTGCCGGCTGCAAATAAGGGGAATTGCGGGCTCTATTGTTCAAACTAAATGTCGACTAATGTTCAAAAACACAAGGGATTTTAGTATTTAAAAGTCGTATTCAACACCGGGTTTCAAAATCTTAATTCTTGAATCATTCAATTGGTAAATTTCACGTTCCACTTCTTCTAAATACATCGGTTTAATGTTTATAACATAAATCGGACAAACCCTGTTCAGTTTCTGAATTTCGTTCTCCAGCGCCTTAGGTGTTAGGTGAAACGAAGCACCGGCGAGTTTTTGCAAACGTTGCGGAAAAGCGCATTCAATCAATACTGCATCCAACCCGTCGGCACCGTTTGCAATGTGCCAAAATTCATCCATTGATGAAGTATCGCCGCTTATCGCAACAGTTGAATCTTGATCACCGAACAAAAATCCGACAGATGGTACTTTATGATTTACGGAAATCGGCAAAAATCTTATTGCCTCAATTTCGAATTCTTTGGCTTCATCAAACGGAACAAATTCCAAAACCTTGCCAAATTCGTTTTCGAGCTCCTCAAAATTCGGATAAATTTCCCAGTTGAATATATGATTTCGAAGCGCCGAAATTACTTCATTGGTAGCATAAACTTTCAACGGGTTCTTAATACTTGCGAAATGATCATCGATAAAAAGCGGCAAGCCGGCAATATGATCAATATGTGCGTGTGTTAGGACGATATTTCTTATTTCCGCGGTTTGACAAGGGTTTGTTGAAATCCCAATACTTCCGGCATCAATCGCAATTCGATTGTTTATTACAAAGCAGGAAAGGTGTTGCCGAGTTGTGGCTACACCATTTTCAAAACTACTCTGTAAAAGTTCAACCTTCATATACCGCAATGTTTAACGGGCACATGTTTCCGCGCGTCCACCATCGATGTTGTATGTTGCGCCCGTAATCCACCCGGCTTGATCTGAAGCCAAGAAATGAATTAACCCTGCAACTTCTTCCGGAGTCCCCACACGACCAAGCGGATGTGTGGCTTTTGAATGTTCCAAGAAGTTTTCATACGCCGCTTGTTCCATTCCTCCACGCCGATGCAGATTTGAAATTACCACGCCCGGATTTACGGCGTTAACACGCACTCCTTTTTCCGCCAAATCCAGCGATACGCACCGGGTAAACTGATCGACCGCCGCTTTCGAAACGCAATACGCAAGAAGATTTGGAAACGCGCGCGTACCCGCAACGCTGGAAACATTTACGATACTTCCTTTCGCTTGGATAAGGTACGGGGTGCAAATTTGCGTTAAAAGAAACACCTGCCTAAGATTTATATGCATCATCGCATCGAATTCCTCTGCCGAGGTTGACTCGATTGTGCCGTTTCCTATAATTCCCGCCGCATTTACCAAAGTATCTATCCTGCCGTAGTCACTGACAATTTCCGATGCTACGCGTTCGATTTGTTCGGTCTCGCTCAAATCCGCGGTGTAAATCGAAATTATGCCCGAGTTTGCAGAAGAATCGTTTCTTAATGCTTCAAGCGCCTCTCCGTTTCTTCCAATTGCTGCAACGTTTGCGCCATCCAGCGCAAACTTCAGTGCACAGGCTTTGCCGATTCCGGAACTCGCTCCCGTTACAACAACAACTTTATCTTTCATCAAAATATGACGCTCCATAGTTAATCTATTTTGCGAATATAAATTCAAAATAATCAATAGCAATTCAATTTATCAGATTTTTTCGAATAAAAAAAAGCAGCCCATAAGGCTGCGATTTCAAAAATTAAGGTTACCGGCAACTTACGCCCCGTCTGTTTGCATTGTCTTTGGAAGAAGGTTTTTCAACGCCGTTTTTGTTTCCTCGCGCTTTTTGCGCTGAAACTCCGCAACCCAACCGGAAACATTAGTAACTACCTCACGCGCATTTTCTTGATTCGTACGCTCTTTTTTTGGGGGCACTACTTTTGCAGTTTCCAGCTCGGCTTTTTTTATAACTTTTATTTTCTTGTTTTTCATTACAAATTCTCTCTTCTAATAATTATGGTTTATTCCGAACTGCCTTATTGCAAATTACTTACTGGTTAAATTTTGAACGCATATGTCTTCGGTTTTTGCGGAAGATTTTATGCTTTGATAAACTTTACGAAAATGGTTTTGCCATTGTTCCCGCAAACTTCGGAAATTACTATTTCGCTTGAAACAAATAGAATCGAACTAATCTTAATAAGTTGCATGGAAAAAATAGCTTGTGAAACTCTTACCAAGAAGCATACCGGCGGTGTGTTAAATTACCGTATAACTCGTTCGATGATTAGTTACATTATCTATAAACCTAGACTCAAAAACAAGCATTGAGGTTGCATTTTTTATGATAGGACTGTTTTTCTTAATATAGTTTACTTAGTCTTAACAAGAATTTAACATTGACAGGTTATTGATAACGCAGATATGAAGCATTTGTTAATTTTGGCTTTGTTTGTTTTTCCAACGGTTTGCACTGCTCAAGCCGATAATAGTGATTTTCAAGTATGGAACGAAACATCAGTGTCGTTTCCGATAAACGATTCAAAAACGGTTTCAGCGTTAGTATTCGGAAATTTACGGGTCACGGACAATGTTTCGAAGCTTTCCGATAAACGAATTGGGTTTGGGGTTGAGTTTAAAACAAAACACAATATAACGATTTTTCCAAACTACCTTTTTCGTGTCGATACTTCTTCAAATAATGCAAAATACGAACATCGGCTTAGGTTTGACATAACCCCAAACTTCAAATTTAAGAAATTCAGCATCGAAAACCGAAGCCGTTTTGAACAACATCTACGGCTTGAGAATCGTAAGGACAATACTTTTTACCGTAACCGTACAAAAGCCAATATCCCACTAAAAATCGGGGGCGAAACAAAATTTGGGCTCTTCATTTCAAACGAGACGTTTTTTGACATAAGAAACGGCAGGCTTTATAGAAATGACATAGGCGCGGGTTTTAGCCAAAAAGTTTCCCCAAAACTATCGCTCGAATACTTTTACCAGTATCGCCACAACTTTGATTCCGGCACAAAACATATAAATGTGGTTGGCGTAAATCTTAAGATTAAAACCAAATAGAACTTGAATCTCAGAATGGTTATTACTGAATTTTCAAGTTTTTCGAAAAAATTCAACGCGCCGAATAGCGGATCTAATTTGCAAAAGTTCATAGAAATATTCGGACTCTTATTGCAAATCTTGACATATTCTTTAATTCGTAGAAACTCTAATCATTCCACATTACAAAAACAAGGAGCTGAAATGAAGATTTTTTCCAGCGTTATACTTATGCTTTTTGCGCTTTGTTTTCCTGCTTTTGCTCAGGAAATGAAGACTGCCTTTGTCGGCGCAAAGATCATTCCGATTGTCGGAAATCCGGTAGAAAACGGTTATATCTTGGTTCAAAATGGAAAGCTTGTTGCCATTGGAGATGCAACCGATATTGTGTTTACGGCGGATACGCGAATTGTTAACTTAAAAGGCAAAGTAATTATGCCCGGATTAATTGATTCACACAGCCATATTGGAGAAGGATCGGGCGGTGACGGCTCTTCCCCGATTCAGCCCGATGTAAGGATTTTGGATGCTCTAAATCCTCGCGCTTCAAGCATTCAAAGAGCGCAAGCCGGCGGAATTACGGTAGCCAATGTTATGCCTGGTTCGGGTCATCTTGACAGCGGACAAACGCTCTACATTAAACTTCGTGATAATGCCGCAAAAGTTGATGACCTCTTTATTCTGGATAAAGCCGGTAACTACAAGGGCGGAATTAAGTTTGCAAATGGTACAAACAGCATTCGCCAAGGCGGAGGAAAGTTCCCGGGAACAAGGGCAAAATCTGCTGCCTTGGTGCGCGAACAATTCATCAAGGCACAGGAATATCGCGAAAAGGTTGCCAAGGCTGGTGGCGATTCTGCAAAACTACCGTCGCGTGATCTAGCCATGGAGGCACTTGTTGAAGTGCTTGAACGCAAGCGAACCGTTCATTTTCACACGCACAGACACGATGACATTTTGACTGTGCTTCGGCTCCAGAAAGAATTTGGGTTTAAGCTTGTGCTGCACCACGTTTCTGAGGCTTGGAAAGTTGCAAAAGAAATAGCCGCGGCAAAAGGTCCCGCCTCAATTATTAATATCGATTCACCCGGCGGAAAGCTCGAAACAACAGACATCAAATGGGAAAACGCCGCAGACCTGGAAAAAGAGGGTGTGTTAGTGGGCTTCCACACTGATGATTACATTACGGATTCACGTTTGTTTTTGCGCTCTGCGGCGATTGGAGTCCGTGCCGGGATGTCGCGTGAAAAGGCGCTTTACGCGCTGACAATGGCTAACGCAATTATGCTGGACATCCAAGACCGCGTTGGTTCACTAGAGGCGGGAAAGGACGCTGATTTTATTGTGCTTTCCGGCGATCCGCTCAGCGTTTACACTGTGGTTGAGCAAACATTTGTCGACGGCAAGAATGTTTTCAATCGCTCAAATCCAACCGACTATTTGAGTGCCGTCGGCGGATACGGTGCATCAAACGACCGCGAAATTCATATCGATTGTTTCGACGGCGATTTTGGAGGACAGGAATAATGAAGCACATCAATAATTCGCGCATTAGCGCGTTTGCCGTTTTCGCATTTTCGGCAATCTTATGCGTTGTCCAAACAAACGCTCAAATTGCGGTTCGCGGCGAAAAGATTTATACGATGAACGGTGCCGCAATCACAAATGGAGTTGTACTAATCAAAGACGGTAAAATTTCTGCAGTAGGACCCGCGTCGTCATTAACCGTTCCCGCAAACTATAAGGTCGTAAATGCAAAAATCGTAACGCCCGGCTTGATTGATGCTCACAGCGTAATCGGGCTTGCCGGTTATATGAATCAGCCGCACGATCAAATGCAGGTTGACGGTAGTTCGCCAATGCAGCCTGAACTTCGCGCAATTGATGCCTATAATGCCCGCGAAGAATTGATAAAATGGGTGCGAAGTTTAGGCGTAACCACTATTCACACGGGGCACGCACCCGCTGCGTTAATTTCGGGGCAAACAATGATTGCAAAAACTTTTGGCAATACGGTAGATGAAGCGACACTTATTCCAACCGCAATGATCGCGGTAACTATCGGAAATGCATCGCTCGAATCCGGAGGAAAGGCACCGGGAACGACCGCAAAAGAAGCGGCGATGTTACGCGCATTCCTGCTCAAGGCGCAATCATATACAGCCAAGAACGATGTTTCGCGTGACCTTCAAATGGAGGCGATGGCAAAAGTAATAAAAAGGGAAATTCCGCTTTTGGTTACCGTTCAGCGCGCGCAAGATATTATGACCGCGCTTAGAATCGCCAAAGAATTTAACATCAAAATTGTGCTCGATGGTGTATCGGAAGCACCGCAGGTATTGGAAGAAATCAAAGCATCCGGTTTTCCGGTAATACTTCATCCAACAATGTTTCGCGCCGGCGGTGATACCGAAAGTCTTTCAATGGATACGGCAGCAAAACTACAAAAGGCAGGAATTCCGTTCTCTCTTCAAAGCGGATATGAAACCTACGTTCCCAAAACGCGTGTCGTGCTTTTTGAAGCGGCTATTTTGTTGCAACACGGGCTAACATTTGAGCAGGCATTGGCAACAATTACTACAAACGCCGCGAAGATTCTGGCACTTGAAACGCGAATCGGCGCGCTAAAACCGGGAATGGATGCGGATATTGCATTGTTTGACGGGGATCCATTTGAATATACAACCCACGCAATCGGCACAATCGTAAATGGCGAAATAGTTAGCGAAGTGGTTCGTTAACGTTTAAGCGGACGCAAACAATTTGCGTCCGCATTCTAAACGGTTTGTAAAATGCGCGTACCGCAATGTTTGTTTAGTTTGTGATTATCATTTAATCAACCGCGGAGGGTGAGCCGAACCCAAAGAACCAGCTACCGAAAACTTGCACATGGAGCTTGCTCTACCCGTGTCAAAAGCGCAAGCCCGAATAGAAAACCTTCAAACACTTTTTGATTATCGATTGCCGAAACTTGATCGGTATTCTTATGTAGATAACTTCGCCAATTGCTATCCAAACCGGAAAGTGTGATTGCGGGAATCCCAATTTCGTTAAATGGTGTCGAATCTGAACTGGTTCCCACAAGATTCTTTACGGCAAATCCGGCGTTGCGTGCTTTTCCAACTTGCATTGCGAGGGCAATCAGATTCTTGTTTGAAGCATTTTCCAACGCCCACGAATTTTCAAATCCATAGCTGTCAAAATTTATCATGGCACAGATTTTATCGCGGTTTGCAGCATCAATTTCTTCGACAAACGCCTTTGAACCAAGCAACCCCTTCTCTTCATTTCCAAATGCCACAAATTTCAGCGTCTTGGGCGGTTCGGAGTTCTTTACTGCGCCATAAATGTTTGCCAGCAAAACTATTCCCGTCCAGTTATCGATTGCACCACATCCCGTTCGAACTTTATCGTAATGCGCACCTAACACTATTGATTCATCAGATTTTCCGACTACGGTAGCTACAAAATTTACTGCGTGCGAACCGGTTTGCGCCTCAATTTCGGTGGGTTTCATTCCGTGTTTAATAAACAATTCTTTCAACGCCTTTTGGCGCATCGAATTCGAACAAGGCGTGGCTGCCACTTCATCTTTTATCATCTGTAAATCTACAACGTTCGCTTCCGTGGCATTCCGGCAGCCGGCGAAATTCAGCAGCGTTAAGAGCAAGCCGATTTTAGCGAAATTCATCACAATCAACCTGATCCAAAGAGGCGACAAAACCTTGTCCAAACCGATATGCATAGTAGATTTCATCGATATTTGCGTTGTTGGAATTGTCTGCAATCGAATGAAGAATCTTACGCCAATCTTCTGATAATCCATGAAAGCCAATTGCGGGAATTTTCTTTCGTTTGAAAGAATATGAATCGGTACTTCCCTTTTTTGAACCGTCATTTGCGAGCGCGAAATTGTTTTCCAAAGCATATTTTTCGGCATACGCCGCCATGGACTTTGTCGTGACTTTTTGAAATACCTTAAGTTTATCTAGCCCAAACGCGTCAAAATTTACCATAGCGCAAATTTTCTTGCGCGTGGCGCCATTTAAAGATTCGACAAATTCTTGTGAACCGATTAAGCCTTCTTCTTCCCGACCAAAAAAGATGAACTTATACGTTTTCTCCGTATCTTTGTTTTTCAATTCACCGTAAATGTTTGCCAATATCGTTATTCCCGACCAGTTATCAATTACGCCACAGCTGCCACGCACATCATAATGCGCGCCGATCACAATTGTTTCTTCGCTATTTCCCTTTTTCTCAAGCTCTAGATTCCGCGCATATTCAAAGTCTTGAATGCGAATGTTTTTCTTTTCCGCGCCATGATCCATGAGGAGGTTTAGAACCGAAGAGAGCCTGTCCTCGTTTCTGCAACTAAATTTTGTCATATCATCTGCAAACGCTTCCTTTGTAGATTCAGCAAGCAGCAGGTTCGAAACCTGCGCGTTAGTTGCAACGGTTATGCCGAATAGAAAAAGCAGGCATTTAAAAATCATGCGCAAATTCTTTCGGTAAACTTTATCGATATGCATCACAAGCCTGTCCATCAACTTTTATTAACATCAAAATGGCAACCCGGTAAGCAATATAAACACTGGTCATATTTACTCTTTTTAGGATGTCGTTTCTTGTATGAAGATAATTCATCCAATTTCCATCAAGCCCGTGCATCGTAATCGCAGGAATTCCTTTCGCCAGAAAAGATGCTGAATCCGACGAAGCATTGACAATTGGCGCACTTCCGAACGGAATTTCGAGCTTTTTCGATGCTGCTTCTGCAACATCAATAAGTTTTTTACTTGAAATGTTTCCCATAGCCTGCGGAAATGTGATGCCAAAAGAATCAAAATTTATCATTGCGCAGTAATTCGAATGTTCATTTTTGGGGATTTTTTTGACATAAGCTTTTGAGCCGATCGCGCCTTCTTCTTCCTTTCCAAAAGCAACAAAACGAAAAGTTTTTTGTGGTTTTAAAGATTTAAGTGTATGAGCGAGATTTGCCAAAACAACAATGCCTGTCCAATTGTCTAGTGCACCGCAACTTCCTTTGTTGTCGTAGTGCGCACCGACTACAATGGCTTCCTCAGTTGCCCCGGGAATTACAAGCTCCATATTTTTAACGGATCCGTAATCCGTTATTTTCAGCGCCGATTCATCAAACCCGGCAGTCTTAAAAAGGTCTATAACGCCATCAAGGCGCTTTTTATTGTCACATTCAACCTTTTCAACATCCTTTGAAATTTGTACTTCGGTTGCAACAAAGGGTGTCGCTTCCATTGAGATTTTTTCAGAACCTTCGGATTCTTCCCCATTATTCTGCTGACCGTATGTTGCGGATATAAAAACGACTAACAATAGAAGGAGGTGATACTTTTTCATAATTCTTCTATTTTACTTAAATCTTAAGCCTAATGGTCCGCGTAGCCTTCCAACTGCGCAATTGCATGCGGAATCACTACCTTAATTGCGTCAAAAGTTTCAACCACGCCTTTTGGTGAACCGGGGAAATTTATCACCAGAGTGTTGTTGCGAATGCCCGAAACTCCCCTTGAAAGCATCGCGCGCCTAGTTTTAGAAAGCGTTTCAAACCTCATCGCTTCAGAAATTCCGCGAATTTCCTTTTCCAAAATCTCAATAGTTGCATCCGGGGTGTTATCACGTGGCGTAATACCGGTTCCGCCCGTTGTTACCAGAAGATTTATATCTTCATCCGTTAAATCCGCAAGTGCTTCTTTCAAGACTTCGAAATCATCCTTAATCAATCTGCGCGAAACTATTTTTGCACCGATTTCCATTAAACACTCAGAAAGAGTTTCACCTGAACGGTCTGATTCAATGTCACGCGTATCGCTAACTGTTACAACAATTGCACGAATTTCAATTTCCATAACGGTAATATTCCTTTAACCAACACTTATCCATAACCACCAACAACCCCGCGTCTAAAGCACGTGCTGCCGCTTCCACATCCACCACACCTTCTTGCAACCAAACCGCCTTTGCACCGATTTTTATTGCCTCATCAACTGCTTCGCCCGCAAATTCGGAATTACGGAAAATATCGACCAAATCAATCTTTTCCGGAACGGATTCAAGATTCGAATAACACTTTTCATCCAAAACTTCAGATTCAAAGGGATTTACCGGTATTATACGATATCCCTTCTCCTGCATAAACGCGGCGACACCATTTGACGGACGGAGCGAATTTGACGAAAGCCCGACTACGCCGATTGTCCTGCATTCTTTGAAAATGCGTGTGAACGTACCTTCTGAATTAATTTTCACGATTCTATACTTGCCTCCAGGGTCATTTTATCCTTTATTCGCCTACTATAAATTACGCTTAAAGCAACACCTAAAACAACAAGCGCCATTCCAAGAAACGTAAGCAAACTTTGTCGTTCGCCCCAATAAAGCCACCCTATTGCAATCGCGTAACCCAAACCCGTATATACAATAATAGCAACAGTTGCGGCTCGTTCGCGGCTAAAAGCGTTAGTCAAAAAGACCTGCCCAAATTGTGAAAACACGCCGACAAAAAGCACAAACCACCATTCCGAACCAATGGGAGTTTTCCATTCATATATAAGAAATGGAGCGGTTAAAGCTACGCCAACAAGCTGAAAATAGAGAATTATAACCAGTGGATGCTCGGCTTCACGAAGTTTACGCACGATGTTGTAGGCTACGCCTGAACCAAACGCCGAAAGAATTCCAATCGCCAAAAAGCCAAGCGAAACCCTTGCATCCACACGATTTATCAAAAGTACGCCGCTAAATGCTATCACATAAAACACCCATTGAAGCGGACGAACGGATTCACGCAAAAAGAATATACCGATTATTGCCGTAAAAATTGGCGAAAGATATTGAATAACTGTGGCAGATGCAAGCGGAATATTCTTCAACGTAAGAAAAAAAGCCATCAAAGCCAAAGTTCCCGCAACCCCGCGCGAAATAAGCAGTATTGTGTGTGTCCCGATTAGGCTTGCGCGCACATGTTTCAAACCGATTACACACAAAATTCCCGCGATTGCGCATCGCAGGAAAATTATTTCCATAACCGGAAGTGCGGAAAGCTTCTTTACAAAAACGTTTGCCATCGCAAACGAAAATGTCGAAAAAAACATTTGCGCCACACCCGAACTTATTATCGAACTTTTCTTATCCGTCACGTATTTTGAAAGCTTTCAAAGAATATATTTTACTTGTCCTTTCGTGCGCTTCAAAACGTCGTGCGTGTTTTAGATAAAACAATTAAAAGACGATAAACGTTCTATTTTCACTGTTTTAGATAAGGCAAAAGTAAACGATTCCAAGCACGATCGACACGTTTGTATTCCGCCGGACAGCGCACCGCGCGGCTTCGCGGTAACCCGTCATCGCTCAACAAACTTTGGTGTTTTGTTGGGTTACTTCCAAATGTCAGACACAACATATCGTAAAATCTTTGTTGGTCCAAAGAATGTTCATCCCAAAACGCAAGGTCGCTTCTTCTATTGCCTTGGCTTATGACATTAAAGAATAAAACCGCACTCATCACGGATTTATCGCCTTCATCAGAACCAAGCAATAGCACCGTTGCAAGTTGATCTACCGCGTCTTCTTCCCGTCCGGTAGTGGGTAAATCCCAAGCGTCAATCAAGCAATGTCCCAGCTCATGAAAAAAGAAGACCATCATGGCGCCCGCAGACATACTGCGTACTTCTTCCGGATTGCTGGAAATTTGGCTAAAAACTTGGTCAAATTGCGTTAGAAACTCATAACACATCGTAATTTCTTTGGCATTGGGATTGTAAAAGGCATTTGGTTCGCCACATGTGTCAAAGTTTAGATAAACATCGTAAGGCATCGCAACTATTTGGTTCAGAGGCTTAATCATTTCTTTGAGTGTCGAAGTTAATTCCGCATCCATTCGCTTTGATGGATCGCGCTTTAACGTCACAGGCGAGAAGCCAATTTTAAAATCACCCCGATCGATTGAACCTTTCGTATTAACCGAATCCAATGAATCACCGGCAACAGCTTGAGCATGAACCGCGGCTGAATTTCCGATAATCAAAATTACTAAACTTGTAGCAAACAAAACTGCTAAAACGAATGTTTTCTTCATTTATGCTTCTCCAAATAGGTTACGGAGTTTCCTAGTCTTAAGAATCTAAGATATATGAACGCGAACCCACTCATCATTTTATATTCAATTCGAATATTGTCTTGTCGAAATTCTATCTGATTTTTGCCGAAATTATTTGCAATTCTCGTTATTTGTCGCCAAAAATAATTTTTTGGCAAACTTTATTGGAGATCTCCCGAGTTTGGAAGGTATTAAAGCAAAGTTATGGCTGATAACAACACACTGTTTGGAAATTCGGTTTCGCGAATTTATTTTGTATCTTTGATAGCATAAACTAACCGCTTGAACGCATTTTCAAAAAAGGTTCAAGGCTCTGTATTGTCATAAGGTTTTGCGCACCTTATAGTTCGTATTTTTACAATGGAAATTCTTTCATCACTTAATCCGCGGCAGCTTGAGGCTGTAAAAACAACCGAAGGACCCCTTTTGGTCCTCGCCGGTGCAGGGTCAGGCAAAACGCGCGTGATAACGGTTCGCATCGCGTATTTGATTTCCGAATGTGGTGTCGCGCCAAACAATATTCTAGCGGTTACATTTACAAACAAGGCGGCGCAAGAGATGCGCTATCGCGTAAATGATTTGTTAAGTAGTGCAAAACTTCCCTCTTCACCTTTGATTTCAACGTTTCACAGCCTTTGCGTCAGAATTTTACGCGCCGATATTGATAAACTCGATGAAGGTTACACAAGTTCATTTAACATATATGACACGGATGATTCGCTTCGAGTAATAAAGGCATGCCTCAAAGACATGGGAATCGATCCGAAAACTTACCCCGCCGGACAGATAAAAAATGCAATCAGCAGTTCGAAAAATCGCGGTGAAGATCATTTGATGTTCACTTCACGAATCGAACATACAGATGAAAAACGCGCAGTTTATGCAAAAGTTTACGAAATGTATAACGCACGGTTAAGGCAGGCAAATTCACTTGATTTTGACGACCTTTTGATTAAAACCGTCAGGTTACTACGAAAAAGCGCAGAGGTTCGCGAAAAGTATAACGAACGCTTTAAATATATTTTGATTGATGAATATCAAGATACAAATCCGTTGCAGTTTTCGCTGGTAAAATATCTTACTGAAGCACAGCAAAACATTTGTGTGGTTGGTGACGATGCTCAAAGTATCTATGGTTTCAGGCAAGCCGATATACGAAATATTCTCGATTTTGAAAAGAATTTCGATGATGCCCGCACGGTTTTGCTTGAGCAAAATTACCGTTCTACGCAAACAATTCTTGATGCCGCCGATTCAATAATCCGCAATAACATTGGAAGAAAGGAAAAGAAGCTCTGGACTGACAATTCAGATGGACAGAAGATTATCTATTTTCAGGCGTTTGATGCCGATGAAGAAGCTCGCTTTGTTGCATCACAAATTTACGATCGCCTTCGAATCAACCCGAAAGAACGAATCGCGGTTCTTTACAGAATGAATTCACAATCGCGTGTATTTGAAGAAGCCTTACGTAAAATGCGTTTGAAATACAATATCGTTGGCGGTTTTTCATTCTATGAACGCGCCGAAATTCGTGACATAATCGCCT
>JBKEBT010000135.1:0-27740 GCA_047973305.1 Pyrinomonadaceae bacterium | reverse complement strand
GGTTTTGATAGATATGGGTGAAGGAAACGGGCAGATTATGGTTCAGGCGCGAAAGCCGACCGAAGTAAAAGATTTAGAACTTGATTCGACGAATCAAAAGGGAAAAGTGTTTGAGGCATTCGGTGTGCTTTCACCGTTGCCAAATTATGAAAAGCGGTTGGTTTGTGGGATCGGTAAGGCTGACTCCAATCAAAAAGGCGGACTTGCGCTTTTAGAAATCGAAATGCCCTAGAAATTTCGCTGACGAAACTATTGTAAGCATTATTCGAATTTTCGAACTACAAACATTACAATTCAAGTTATTAGAATCAGCAGAGGTTTGATTCCATCGAATTTCCGGCGTTCGGTTATATCAGGGCGCGAAAATTACAAAAATTGCCAAAGGAAAATGAAGATTAAATAAATAGAACTTCACCTGATAACAATGCCCTTAGTGCATTTTTTTGAAACAAGCTTTGGAAGAACATATGAGCGCAGAATAATTCTTGTGCGTGTTTTTGATGAAGCCGGCGTTGAAGGTTGGGGCGAATGTACGTGTGGCGAAGCACCCGGTTATTCTGAAGAATGGACGGGAAGTGCATGGGTAACTTTGAAAGAAATTCTTGCTCCTGCCGTTTTGGGTAAATCGGCTGTAAATGCGGCGCAAATATGGAGTTTAATGGAAAACGTGCGCGGAAATCGAATGGCAAAGTCTGCGATTGAAACCGCCTGTTGGGATCTTGAGGCAAAATCGCAAGATGTTCCGCTGTGGCAACATCTTGGCGGAGTAAATCGTGAAATCTCATGTGGGGTTTCAATTGGAATTCAAGATAACATTCCGCAACTTTTGGATAAGATTAGAACCGAACTTGAAGCAGGCTATCAGCGAATAAAAATCAAGATTTCGCCGAACTGGGATTATGAAGTGCTTAAAGAAGTAAGGCGCGAATTTGGCGATATTCAATTGATGGGTGATGCAAACTCTGCGTATTCGCTTGATGATATTGAAAGGCTAAAAAGTTTTGACGAATTCAATTTGATGATGCTTGAACAGCCACTTTCACACGATGACATTGTCGACCACGCCGTTCTTCAGAGAGAAATCGATACACCGATTTGTTTGGATGAACCGATTCATTCAGCGGAAGACGCGCGAAAAGCCATTGAGCTTGGCTCCGGCAAGATAATAAATTTGAAAAACGGACGTGTTGGCGGACACAGCGAATCGAAACGAATAGAAAAACTTTGTAGAGAATCAGAACTTCCGCTTTGGTGTGGCGGAATGCTCGAAGCAGGAATCGGGCGAGCGCATAACATTGCAATTTCCACGTTGCGCGGTTATACGATGCCGGGCGATGTTTCCGCAAGCAAACGATATTGGCATGAGGACATTATCATACCCGAAGTTGAGGTATCCGGGAAAGGAACAATTACCGCACCAATGGGGGCGGGGATTGGTTTTGATGTAAATATCGGGCGAATAAAAGAATTGGCTGTTGCGACAGAAATCCTTTCGTAATTGTTGCGTAAAATAAAAACGGCTGCATGTTTCTAGAACTTGCAGCCTTTTTTTTCGGTTTCTGAAACTTAAGAAGTTTTAGTTTCCGCTTGTATTCCTTGCCGAATCAGTGGATGTTCTTTTTTCCGCGTCTGTTTCCAATCCGTTTTGAGTTGTACCGAATAGATCGAACAACTTGGAGATCTTCGTTGTAACGGTAAAGTAGAATCCACCGCGGTTAAACACTTGGTTTTCTTGAAAACCGTATGATTCGACCGTTTGTCTAAAATTGTATCCAACGCCGATGCGGAGTTCAGGGGTAGCCCAATATCCGCCTTCGAGTCCGATCCAGCGATTTGAAGAACCACTGAACGGTGAATACATGAACCGACCTTCCGCCGCAATATCAAACGAATTACCTAAAAGGTATTGCGCTCTACCCTGTGTAAGCAGCGTAAAGTTGCTTGCTTCGGGAATTGTAGGCGTGCGATCGTAGGTGTATTTTGCAGCGAATTTGCCGTAGAGTTCCAAGCGTCTTGTGGTTTGATGAAAGCCGTCAATCGAAACAAGGTCGCTGCGAAGCTCGGTTGGCGTTGTTTCGCCGTTTGCCGCAAAGAAAGATTCGCGGTGTTTATAGCTGACTAGGAATCCGTATCTGTCTGTATCGTGCGGACGAACAGCCATAGCCAGTTCGCCATTCATAACTTCGTTCTTACGTCCGTTATAATCAATATTTCCATATTGGAATCTTCCAAGTGTTGTCCAACCGGGTTTGAATTTGCCAGCTGCACCCAGTGTATACAGTTGTCCGAACCCATCACGGTCACGAAGTTCATATCGGAAAGAGGTACGAAATGCATCGTTTGGCAACCAGTTTGCGCCAAAGATGAAATTATTGTATCCCTTGCCGGTTCCGGTTAAGTGGAAAGCGCGTTCATAACCAACTTCAAGTGAAAGTGTCTTGTTAACCGGCAAGCGATTTTGAAGACCAATAATCGAGAAGCTATCGGTTCCATTTAAGCCGTTCTCTAGTTGGTAGCGTCCGCTCATGCTTGTATATTTTCCGAAGCGGGTTTCGACACCCACAGCCGTTTCATATTTTGCACGAGAAGATGCAAACCCGGTATTGCTTACATCTGCAATCGGTGTGATTGGGTTAGAAGCTAAGCGTTGCGTAAAGAACAACTTGGCATTGTCCGTGAAACGATAGTTTGCGCCGATAAGAGTTTGGGTCGGGTATGAAGGATCTTCCGAACCCAAATTTTGTTCACGTTTAATCGAAATATCAAATCTGTCGTTTGCGCGGTAATCAGCCCCTACCGAAATCAAATTGGAAGAAACGGTTCTATCCGAAAGATTATCGGTAAATTTGCGGAAGCTGTAACCAAATGTAAATTGCAGCTTATCACCAAGGCGTTGGTTAACGTCTACGCCAGCCGTAATGCGATTGTTGTCCACATTGTCGGTGAGGTTTTTCTCGCCAATAAAGCTTGCTCTTATTGTTGAGTTCTTCAAGACGTTTGTTTCAACCGTAAGTGCACCGCGTGTGGTTCCCGGTGTTACGGTTGCGCCAAACGGATTAAAGAAGTTGCGAGACGCGCTGAAACCTTGGAACGAAAGCTTGGTTTGTCTGCCGGCTAAGGGTTGATCAATGTTCAGCATAAATGCATCGCCGTTGAATTCGTTGTTGCTTGAAGGGCGGTTTCCGATAAAGCTGAAAGCATTATTTAACGAACCGTTACTTCTAGCCCATTCGAATTCAAGCTTACCTTCGTTCGGAAGTTTTACCGAAACATCAGCACCTGCAAGCCTGAATGGTTTGCTATTTGCCTGATTTTGGTTGATGAACGAAAAGCCCAACTTGGTTCCGAGGTTCTCGAAATACTTCACTCCGCGTGCCGTATATACCGCTGATTCGTTTCCGTTTGAACGGTATTCATAGGTTGCGACAACCTGAACCAGATTCAGTTCTCTGTCGAATGCCGGAATTGGTCTAAGGAAGAAGATTGTTCCCGTAGATGTATCGATGTTGTAATCAACCGTTCGTGAAAGCACTTCTCTGGAAATAATCATTTCCGGGTTGCGGCGGTCTCTTGTTTCAAGTGAAAGAACTTCACTGCCCGGCAGAATATCCGGATAGCCGAGTTGTACAAGTCCAAAGTTTCCACCGGGAATTACTTGGCGCGCAAAAGACGTATCAGGTCTTGCGCCCGTTACCGTAACGCTGTCACCTTTGCTGTTTTCAATGTGAACTTTTGCACCGGTTAGTTTTCTTCCATAACCGAGAAGTTTTGTTGTTTCAAGTCCGGTTTGGAAATCGCCAAACATCGCGTAGCTTCTGCCGCGGTCAAGCCTTGCATAAACTTTGCTGTTTGAAGCGGTTTCTTGAAAGCGCGAAGAATTATCACCGAAGGTTTGATAAACTTGATCAAGCGGATTTAGCTGAAACAAGCGGTCTTGCCCTGCAATGCGGTTTAGCGGTTCTTGGCTGTCATAAGCAACGGTCAGCATATTCTTTTCGCCAAACACGCTACCTTTGTAAAAGACCTGCACTCTGCCACGAACTGTTGAATCAACACCGCGGTTTACCATATCCGGCGCGTCTTTACCTACGGTAAGTTCCGCAACTCCATCAAGAAGTTTGGGTCTTATTTCGGATGTAAAGAGTATGTCGAATGATTTTTCGATTTTTCCGTAAATTGCTGTTAGATGTACAACACCCGTTTGGCTATCTGAAACCAACTTAACACTGCCCTCACCGTTTATTAAAGCAACGGTTTGTTCGCGGTTACTTACATTGGATTCATCATTCAATTTGCTTTTTGAATCATATACATCGTTTCGATATTGATCGTTTGATTCCGTGAGTGCACCGTTCAGCGGAAGTAACTGCCCGCCGGTAGTGGAAATCGTAACCGAACCATCTTGAGCCGGGTTACCCCATTTATCTTTTGCACGAACCGTGATTATTGAAAAGTCACGTCCCGAGGCTTGTAATTCGTTCTTATCAGCTACGAATGAGAATGCAACCGGTTCGCCGCGTCCGTAAACCGTAACAGTTTTGCTGTTACCGGGTGTACCATCCGGAGAAATCGGGGTAGCCTTAATTTTGTTGGGACCGGCATTTAACCCGATTCCTACATAGCTGTACGTAACAATGTTGTTTTTGCGGTCAACACGGGTTGTACCAATCGTTTGATTGCTTACCTGTTTGCCGTTTACTTCAATAACCGTTGTCCAACCCTGCATTGCACTTACGGAAAGATTCAAAGCTACATCCGGTGCTACCGAGTTATCCTCAAGATTGTAAAGGCTTACTTCACCTGCCGGAACCGATTCAAATTCGGGCTCAGCCGAATTCATTTCAGCTTTATCGGTCGATTTTTCAGCAACAAACGGCATGCCGCTTGTTTTGACAATCGGGCTAGGTGCGGTTGAACTGGTAAAATCTTGAATCAATGCAAAGTTTTGACGAAGCATTCCGCCGCCGCCCAAAGGCGTACGAAGTAAACGTGTCCAATCTCTATGCGATTTTGTAAGTCCTTTTGAAAGCAAATAGCCCTTAGGAATCGTAATCGGGTCGATCATTATTACCTGCGAACCTTGCGAAACCGCTGGAATGCTATATAGACCTTTGGAATCGGTGGTTGAGGAGTTTCCGTTTGCAAGATAAACTCTTACACCCGGCACCGGTTCTTCGCCTTCATCAAATTTGTCGTTTCCGTTTTCATCTACATAAACGCGTCCGATTATAAATTGACGTATCGAGAAGATTCCTTCGGATACACGAACCAAGGCACGGCTGGTTGGCGAAACAACTTCTTCTCCGGAAGGAAACTTTCCATTTACAACCGCAGTGTTGAAGTTATCACCGTTTTTCGCGTTTGCGTTGATGCGCACACGGTAGGTTAGGTTTACGGTTTCTCCGCTCTTTACTTCACCCAAGTCGAAATCAAGCACGTTGCCTGCAATCGTGGGTTCAAGTGCGGATTCTTTTCCATCACGCTGAACTCTTGCGGTTCCCGGAACATATGAGAATGAATTGGGAAGGGTATCCTTAACGTGTGTGTTGAACATTGGCGCAACTGAAGTGTTACGCGCCTCAATTCTGTAGTTGACGAGGTCGCCTATACTGGCGGTCGTCTTATCGGAAGATTTGTTTACGTATATTAACGAATCTTCAAACATTGGAACGTTGAAAGCTATATCTGCGATGCTGGCGATGTCCACATCGTCAACACTAAGTTCGAAGCCATCGGCAACTGCTACCGGCATTCCGTCCAACGAATGAACCGTCATTTTGAACAATCCGTTTGCAGTTGGGCTGAGTGTGATTTTAATTATACGATCGCGAAAACCTTGTGCGGTTACCTTAACAAAATAGGAAACCGGCGCCGTTACTGTACCCATTTGATCGGGCGAAAGACCAAAGCTGAAGCGTCCTTGCTGGTTTGTTAAATATGGGTTTGTATTCTCGAAGTTTGGCGTAAAGCCTTGTCCGGCTGGAATACTAATCGGCGTTGTCGCGTTTGCATCGGAATAAATTCCGATGTTGGCACCTGCAATTGGGCTGCCCTCGCCACCGCGAGCCGCATAAACAGTTCCGAACGGATCAACCACTGCGGTTGCAGCGGTTGTGTCTTCAACTGTCGCATTATCACCACTAATTTGTGCAACGTTTGGAATACCTTGTCCCGATGAGACCGCGCCTTTAATAACCGCCTTAAATGATACGCGTATTACTTGACCAGGGTTAACCGGTGTGGCGAGTGAAACTTTTATAACCTTTCCGTTGATTGAACCTTGGTCGCCATCGTCAGCATCCGTCAAAGCGGAATCATTAAGCTTTAATGTACCGGCTACAAATTCAAGTTCAGCGGGGAGATTATCGGTTACAACTACATTTCTTGCCGGCACATCACCCGCATTTTTAAATGAAATGGTGTAATCAAGAACTTCGTCTTTTTGTGAAATATAGTGTGCTTTATTGTCAACCAATTTTTCCGGAATCAGCGTCGGATCAGTTGGATCGGTAAATTTGGCATTTTTTCCTACGGTGTTAATAATGGTACCGCTTTCTTCTGAAGGTCCATTAACGGCTCCAACTTCCTTCGGTTTTACCGTAATCGAAATCGGTAATTTTTGTCCTTCACTTACGCTATTTGTGTTAACAACCACTAAAATGGCAACACATTTTCCCGGTTCGAGCGTTTTTTGCCATTCGGTGTTTAGCTGAATTTGTTCGTCTCCAGATGAAACTACACCGTTTTCATCCAAATCCAGATACATGGAGACGATTTCCGAAGGCGAACCGACAGTTGCCGCTGTTAATGAATATGATTCGGTTAAGTTACCGTTGTTGCAAGCTTTAAATTCGCGAGTTATTGTTTCGTTCGCGGCAATTACATCTGTAGGATTTACTTCATCCGGGCTTACCGTCAAAACCGAAATTGGAAGTACATCTATCGTTACAGTTGGCGATAAAGCCGAATATGCGGTACCTATTTGGTCAACATATTCGCCCCGAGCCACGTTCGAGATTGTTGTATTTGCTGCCGTATTTGTTTGAGCAGTTGCGAACTGTACAGCATTAAACAATGTGATTAATGCTGTCAGCACTGCAAGAATATACTTATTATTACCTGTGTTTCTCATTATAGTACAAATTTGCGGGGCAACAATCTAAGCTAAAATTTAGGGAAGAATAATTTGAAAAATGTGCGACAGGGCAAGCGGGGGACCGCACTGCCGCACAAGTCTAGTGTTAGTTAATGACTCTAACGAATGAGAACGTTCCGGAAGATCCGGCGGCTACAGTGCTGATTGTGTCAGTCAAAGATGTAGAGCCGGCGCTGTCACCCGTAATTGTTCCCGAGTTAGTGTCACTCGCACTTCCAACCTTCTGTGAAGTATAGGTGCCCCAGTTGTTGCTACCGGCAGTACCATCTTCAGTTATTACAAGGTTGTTTACAGTTAAGGTGGCATTACCTGTACCGCCCGTGGTTGCGATATTTTCGTACTTGATTTCGTACTTAACTTCCGCACCCGGTACAGCATCAGTCGCTGCACCAACACCTGTGCCATTTGTTACAGTCGCGGTTTTCGTGAGCTTAACAAAGCCCGTGTAAACACGATCGATTGTTTGATTGGATTTGGTATTGTCGATTTGCGACGTGGCTTGAATCACGTTGTCGTAACCGGTCAAAACATTTTGACCAGCCGGAGCCGTTACCCTAACCTTAATGTCCGCCGAGCTATTGTAATTAATAGCGAGATTAACACTTGAAGTTACGGAATCAGACTTAACAACGGTGTAGGTTGCACCACCGTTAGTTGATATTTCAACTGTCCATCCTGACGGCACGGTCGGCGCGGTTAACGTATATGTATCATTTGCGTTACCCGTGTTCTTAACCGTGTTTGTGAAGACTACGCTGTCGCCAGCGGTTGTTACGCCGCCACTTGCTACGTTAATACCTGCATCAACGCTCAAGTTTGTGTAGTCGTCATTGTTATTTGTGGGTCCAACCGCATCAGGTGATGAAGAAGGTCCGATTAATACGCCACCTGTTTTTGCAAGTGATGTTGGTACCATAAAGCCTTCGCTCGGTGAAACCGTTCCGCCTGTTGTTGGTTCGGTAAAGTTACCGTTGCCGTCACCCTTGCTTGACACATTGTCACCAGATTGGTCTGTAATTGTTGCTCCAATCGAGTTTTTACCAAAAGCATCAACGATGGCAACAATCGGTTGTGATGCATCAGTTGTCGTAACCTTAACTTCATAGGTTTGACCCGTTGATACACAGCTTCCGGCGGAAATTGCCGTTGTCGAAGCCGGATACGCAATTCTTGTAACGGTTGAAAGCGTTCCGGGCGCGGTTGAAGACCACGTTGCGGAATTCGGAGCCGTTGAAAGCGGATCGGTTGTGTAGAATGTGCCTGTTGGAACTGTTGATGTAATTTCCGTTCCTGTAGGAATCGGAACTATTACCCAAACTGCCGAGGTGCTTGTGCCGTTTAATATGTACGGATCAAGCGCGCGCGCGCCTGTATTACATACTTCGGTTGAATAGCTAATGTTTTGTCCAAGGGTAATTGGTCCGGCAGGAGCCGTTAAATTAACCTTAATTTGAGCATCATCTTCGACGGTAACCGAGTAAAAACCTTTCGCTTCACGCGAGCCGTTCACGGCACCGGTTGAAACAGTGTGAATTTCATTGCCCGAGTTATCCGCAGTTTGGTTGTCGTTTGCCGCGGTTGTAGTGCCTGGTGTGTCACCAAGTGCGATAGATACTGTTGAAGCCACCGTAGCTGATGTAGCAACACTGTATGTTAATTCAACTTGAACAGTACCTCCTGCCGCAAGCGAATAATTTACCGCTGAGCTGTTTCCAAATACATCAATATCGCCGCCCGCGTCTTTAATAACTGCCGCAGTCGCAGTAAAACCTGTGGGTAAGACCCAACCGGCACCAGATGCGGGAAATACTACGTCATCTGTAAAGTTACCGGTGTTCTTAACCGTATATGTCAACTTGACACCTGTTTGACCCGGTGCAACGTTTGCACCCGCCGTTCCATCCGGTGTGATGACTAATCCGGAAACCTTAGCAACGGTCGTTGTTACTTCATTTGAAGTAGCGCTGTAGTTGTTGCTACTGCTGTCGCTATATGTTGCTGATGCAACGTTCTTGATTACTGTTCCTGCAGCTGTTTGTGCCAGCCCTTGAAAGCTCATGGAAAGCATGATTGCTGCGGCAACAACAAGGTGCAACATCACCTTATTTGTTAGCTGTTTTATTATTCTGTTCATCTTTAATTCCTTTCTTATCGCGAAGTAATCCTTGGCATTCCCAAATAGGGCTTGCCGATCGAACGCGAACTCTTAATCCTTTTGGTTTTTACTTCACGCGAACTTGGTAGTTAGCATTTACCTTTTCGTTCGGTGCAACCGGCTGGTTGTATTCAAAACGAACTTGGGTGTACATTTTGGCGGGTGCCGGAACAAGTTTTTCAGTTCCATCAGCCTGTTTTTCTTTAATCATCGGCTGTTCCGAAAAATTGCTGCCACCGTCAATGCTGTACTTAACTACCGCATCCTTTGCATTTGCAGATGAAGAAACGAATTCCGTACCTTTTGGAATTTCACCAACAGCTGCATAACTCTTAGCAGTTGCATCTCCATTGTTTTGAGAAACAATGGACCAATCTAAAACTTCGCCTGGTGAAACTGCGCTCACCTTTTCAACCGCAATCTTCTTGCCATCACGCGTTACATTTCCGGAAAGCACAACTTCCACGGAAGGTTTTGCAAATGGCAAAAAGTCCGCGCCGTTCTTGCTTGCAAGAACTGCAATTCCGCTAAAGAAACTAACCAATAGCAACCCAAGTACAAATCCTCGGGCATATCTGAAGGCATTTACCTCTTTATTCGGTTCTTGCTTCTTATTCTTTACTTGTTTCATTTAATCTATCTCCAACTAAATCGTTAAACATTAATTTGGCTACGTGCCGTATACAGAGACACACGCTTCCTGGCATTCCTCGAAAGATGGACACCTGGGGGAACGTGCGTAAAAGGGGGTGGATATCGGTCGGGGCAAGAAGACGCTTATACGCCTACACAAAACACTATACAAGGTTTTGCAATAAAAAACAAGAAAAAACAATGTTGAGCACTAAAGGATATACGAATGCTAATTTATAGAAAATAACGTAGTTACAGGTGTTTGATTAGAATTATTGAAAATTTGTGCGAAAAAATTCACGATTTTCGGCGAATTCTTTGGTGATTTTTCCTTCTGAAAAGGCAAAATCAAGATGGGCAATAGTTTCAGAAACCGCCAAAAATCTGTGGATAGATTCTTGAACTGCTTCGGGAAATATTTTCTGCGCAACATCCCACGCTGTTAATGCGTTTGGGATGATTGCCTCAACTATTTGTCGCTGCCTTTCATCAATAGCGCGACGGTATCTCGTTAAGGTAGTTTCGAAATCTACAATTGGCACGCCGTGCCCTGTGAATAATTTGGTGGGTGCTTCGTTTCTTATTCGGGCAAGACTTACAAGATATTCACCCAAAGCTTGAAAGCGCTTTTCTGAGTTGACAGGATCGGGAGATAAAATTGGATTTGGTGTAATTCGCTTTAACGCGCAGTCTCCGCAAAAGATGGTTCTATCGGCATCGCGGATAAAGCTGCATGAACCGGGAGTGTGCCCGGGAGTGTGAATCACGCGAAGCATTCCTTTTTCAAATTCAAACACATCGTTATCGTAAATAGTTTGAAATTCGGATTCATTTAAAGAATCGGTTAAAAGGCTAACGTTCTTATAATCTGCCTGCATTTCATCGCACATGAAATCCGGCACGCCGGAAGACAACAAAAGATTTTTGTGAATTTCCTTTGAAAGCCTACCGAAAAGGTGTCCGGTTTCCCATTTATGGACAAATACTTTTGCATCATTTGCAGAATCGCGAACTCGTTTTGACAATCCGCAATGGTCTTCGTGCGCGTGCGTAAGTAAAATTCGTTTGATGTCGGCAACGTTTACGCCGGCGTTAGATAAACCATTAATAAGTGCGCTATATGCATCCGCGGTTTTAGGTCCCACATCGATTAGCGTCAGCGGATCTTCTTTTATCAGATAAACGTTTACGGAACCCACGTAAAACGGTGTAGGAATTGTTATTGGAACAATTTTCATCTGCTTCTTTTGTAAAAACTAACGATTTTGGCGAACGTAAAACCAAAATTTTGTTTAAAGCGACTTAGGCGAACAAACATCCAGTGAATTTTTGATTTAAGCCGTCGTTGCAAGATGTTTTTAAACAAAACTTGCCATTAAATGCCTATTGCGATTAGAATTTAGCAAGTTACTAATATAATAGAAACAAATCTGTTAATAAACACGCACAGTTATGACTTTTCGAATAATTCGAAAATTAGTTGTACGTGTAAGACCTCGTAGCCCCCTTAATAACAGAGCGTTTAACTAGAAGGAAGGAGAATGAAAGATATGAAAGCGGTTCCATGTCAATTAAAAAGTGGATTCGGTGTAGTGGCGGTAATTGCAATTGCATTATGTTGCGCTATTTCTGCGTTTTCGCAAGCACAGGCTAGCAGTGCGGATCTAACCGGAAAAGTTACTGACCCAAACGGGGCGGTAGTGCCGGGTGCAATTGTAAAGATTGATAACCCAGCAACCGGATTTACGCGTTCTGTTAGTGCCAATGATGTCGGAGAATATCAAGTTATAGGTGTTCCGCCGGGAGTTTATAACATTTCAGCTTCGGCTTCCGGTTTTAAGACCGTCAGAATTACGGATATTAAGTTGACGGTCGGACAACGTGCGGAACTTTCAATTCCGTTAGAAATCGGTTCAAACGATGTGGTAGTAGATGTACCTATGGATTCAGTTGCATTGGTCGAAACAACCAAATCAACTGTAGCCGACACAATCGATCAGGAAAAAATCGAGAATCTTCCGATTAATGAAAGAAGTGCAACCGGTTTCGCCTTGACACTTTCCACCGTTGGCAGAGACAACGGTCGTCCGATTGGTCCCGCGCCCACATCAGGCATCAACGTTGGCGGACAACGTGGGCGATCAACACTTGTACAAGTTGATGGTGCTGATTTTACAGATAATTCGATAAATGCTGCGCGCACTACGGTGTCGCAAGAAGCCGTTCAAGAATATCAAGTTGCGACAAACTCATACGCTCCTGAATTCGGACGCGCCACCGGTGGAATCGTAAACGTTGTAACAAAGCGCGGCACCAACGAATTTAAAGGAAACGTCTTTGGCTTTTTGCGTGACAAGAGTTTGCAAGCGAGAAATCCGTTTGCACCGGTTGATAAGCCGGATTTTCGTCGTACGCAATGGGGGGCAACTTTTGGCGGACCGATTATAAAAGATAAGACACACTTTTTTGCATCATATGAAAGACGTGACCGTGATGAATCCGGTTATTTTACCAGTGACCTAACTTCAAATCTTTCATCTTCCGCTACGATTCCTGTGATTCCCACATTAAATCCGAATCAAACCACGTTCACCGGTTTAACCGCGGCTCAAGCAGCAGCGGTAAACAACCTGATTTCGCAAGGTGTGCCGTTGCTTACAAATTCTAGCGCTGCAATACGGGCGCAAGGTGCACAAATGGTTTGCGGTGCCCGTGCGTATGCATACTTTGCGTCAAGTGGCGCGACAACAGGCTTAAACGGCACCAACCCCTTGCTTAGCCCAAATGATGGAAGTGCATGTCCGGCAATTAGCCCGATTTTACCGGGTGCGATTGGACAAAGATTTTTGTTGAGTGGCACAAGCGTACCTGTTGGGACAACCGGCGCAAACGGATTGCCAATCGCGTTCCGCCCACTTAACGATCTTCAACGCGTATTTCCGGTTACCGAAAATACGAATTACTTTTCGATTCGCGGCGATCAATTCATAAATGAAAATAATCAGCTTTCAATGCGCTTTGGTTGGAATACAAATGACCTGACGGGAATACAGGTTGAATCACAAAACCAATCGCTTGGTCAAAACGATTTTTCCAGAACCGGTGTGCAAAACCTAACTGATTATTCATTCTCAACACAGTTGAATTCCATTTTCGGAGCAAACTGGGCGAACGAATTTAAGTTTAGTTTTGGTAGAAGGGAAACCAGCTTCACTTCGCAAAATACGGATGCGGTAGCATTCAACATCTCAGGGGCGGCATTTATCGGGCGTGAACTCTTTTCGCCGGTTCAACGTAGCGAAAATCGGTTTCAATTTGCAGATAACGTCAACTGGGTTTATGGCTCGCATATCTTTAAGTTTGGCGGCGATGTAAATTTTGTAAACATACCAAGCTTCTTATTTGAACTGAATTTTGCCGGACTTTTTAATTTTGGTCCGTTTGATCCGGCAAACTTAAACACTGCGTTTGCAGGCTTACCGGTATTTACGCCTATCCAATCTTACGGGCTTGGTATGCCATCTACGTTTATCGAGGGTTTTGGTGACCCGACAGGGAGCTTTAGCAATAAGCCACTTGCATTTTTTGCTCAAGATACATGGCGCGCAAGAAGTAACTTGACATTTAATTATGGAATTCGCTACGACGTTGAATTCACGAAAACGATTGATGTAGTTGGCTTTGATGATCCACTTTCGGGAATATCGCTTTCCGCTTCCGATATGCTTGCCGCACAAGATGCGATGAGTGTACAACAAGGAATTCCAACGGACAAAAATAACTGGGCGCCACGCTTCGGGTTTTCATGGGATCCATTTAGCGATGGAAAAACGGTTTTACGTGGCGCTGTTGGTTTGTTCTACGATCACCCGCTTTTGGCAATCGCAACAAATTCGGATATTGCAGATGCTTCGCAACAGCAACAAGGGGTTTGGGTAACAGGAAGCCCGGCTTCAACATCTTTGTTAAACTCGGCACAAATCTTCCAAGGAACGGTTGTTCCGGGAACAACGCCCGGCGTTGCTGCTTCTGCTACATATCAATACGGCAGGCAACGCTTTGACGACCAAACTTTCCCGGGTTTTGGAACGGTTCTACCCTTTACGCTACCGATTACAAAGGACTTTCAATATGCATATGCGACGCAAGCAAACTTTGCAGTTGAACGACAGCTGACCAAGGATATGTCACTTTCCGTTGGCTACATCGGAGTTTTCGCGAAGCATTTGCCCCATCCAACCGATTTAAATACGCCTGACACGGCACTTCAAATTGAAAATTTCCGCAGGTTTGCCGGACAGGATCCAGTAACAACAACCGCGGCAATTTCTTTTTCGGTTCCAACTGTATCAAGTGCGCAATACACTGTAGTAATTCCGGGAATGGTTGCTGTAAACAATTCTACGGGGCTTGGGTTTGTTGCACCGGCTGTTGCAAACTTCTTCCGTCCAAGTGCTCCGAATTACTTTTTGGCTGCGGCACTAAGTGGCGGATTGGTAAATAAAGCTACGTTGGATGCTGCATTGACGGGCGCGAAAACGCTTCGAACAGCGGGCGTTATTTCGCCGTTTGGCTCAGTTAATGCGCAGGCTTCCGACGGTAATTCTTCTTACAATGCCTTAAACATTGAATTAAAGCGAAGATTTGCCAACAACTTTACATTTCTTGCGTCTTATACCTGGTCGCATTCGCTTGATGATTCATCCGATCTTCAAACATTGTTGCTTCCCCAAAATGTAAATAACTTTAGGGCTGAAAAATCAGATTCGTTGTTTGACCAACGTCAGCGTTTCGTATTTAGCGGTGTGCTTTCTTCGCCATCCGGCTGGGCTTCAAGCGACAGCACATGGCAGAAAGTGTTTTCAAACTTTACCGTTGCACCGATTATCGAAATATCAAGCGGGAGACCGTTCAACATTATCACAAACATCGATACAAATAACGATCAGTCTTCACAGACGGATCGACCAAATGTTGATGCATCCGGTTTGTTAACGATTCCTACTGCGTTTTCAACAGGTAATCTCGGACGCAACCGTGGCATAACACATTCATATGCTTCAGTTGATTTTCGTCTGACGCGAGCGATTCGCTTTGGCGAGCGTTACAGAGTTGATTTGATTGGTGAAGTGTTCAATCTTTTCAATCGCTTTAACGAAGCATCCGCATCGCCGTTCTTTAATGATGTAAACGAATTCGGACAGCGTGACGGAGGCGGGCGCTTTTATAGTATTTCCACCGCTGCGTATGATCCGCGACAGTTCCAGCTCGGCTTTAAGTTTACGTTTTAGGACGTTTTAACCGTTAAATGGTAAGGGTTGAAGAAGTTAATTCTTCAACCCTTTTTTTTACTTCTATTTGTTGAGTTCTTTTAATCTATCAAACAGTTTGGGAAGAAAGCCAAAAGTTCTAATTAGTGAGCCGGAAGCAAACGTTTTGGACATTGTCTTAAAAGCATCAATTGCATTTTGCGAATAACCAAACCACCAAACATCCGGCAAAAATGTAAAACGGTTTACGTGAATGTGCCGCACGGAAACAAGTTCGTGTAACCCCTCAACGCCATGCGTTCGCCCGTAGCCTGAATTCTTTACTCCGCCCCACGGTGTTTGCGCCACACCGTGTGTGTAAACTACTTCATTTACCATCACGGTTCCGAATTCCAGTTTTTCGGCAAATTCTTTTCCGCGCGTTGTATTTGCAGTCCAAATACTTGCGGTTAGCCCGAATTCCGAATCATTAGCCAATGAAATTGCATCATCAACCGTTTTAAATTCCACTATTGGCAAAGTGGGTCCAAAAGTTTCCCGCTGCATCGGCTTCATCGAATTTTTTACTTTTGCTATCACAGTAGGTTCATAGAATGCCTCGCCCAAATCAGACCTAGTGCCGCCGGTCAATATTTTCGCACCCTCTTTCTTAAACTCGCTTATGTGTTGTTCAACTGTATTAAGTTGTTCAACACTTGAAAGTGTCGAAACATCTGTTTCGGGATCGCTTCCATAGCCAATCTTAAGATTCTTTGTTTTTTCAACAACCAATGCCGTAAACTTTTCTGCGATGGTTTCATCCACGTAGAGTCGTTCAATTGATGCACATGCCTGTCCTGCATTTGTAAACGCACCCCAAACTGCCGCACTAGAAGCTTTTTCAAGGTTTGCATCTTTGCAGACAATCATTGGGTCTTTTCCCCCAAGTTCGAGAACAACCGGTGTCAATGTATTGGCTGCTTCAGCCGCAATTCGTTTGCCCGTTTCAACACTTCCGGTAAACATAATTTTGTCTACATTTGCCTTCACTAGAGCCGCGCCGGTACCACCGTTTCCATTTACAACTTGCAAAACGTCTTTTGGAATTCTCGCAACGCCAAAAATTTGCGCAATTTTTTCACCAACAAGCGGAGTGAGTTCAGAGGGTTTTAAGATAACGGAATTCCCAGCCATCAATGCCATAACAACTTCGCCGAGCGGGATGGAAAGCGGAAAATTCCAGGGTGAAATTATTCCTATTACGCCTAGCGGTTTATAAGCGATGCGGGAATATCTTCCCATTAGAGAAAGCAAACCTATTTTTCTAGTTTCTGTGCGCAAAAGCCTTTCCGAATTCTTAGCGAAAAACTGCATCAAATCCAGCACCGGTACAATCTCATTGGAAATCGCTTCCGCAACCGGTTTACCCATTTCATCTGAGATTAAGCGTGCAATTTCATCTGTTTCTGCCAAAATTACCTCGCGCGCCCGCATTACAATCCTTTTGCGTTCGGCAAAAGGTGTTTTACGCCAAATACCGAACGCCTTACGCGAACGTAAAACAGCAGCCGCAACATCATCGGTTGATGAGATTTGAACACGACCAACCTCAACACCAGTTGCTGGATTCGTCGAAATAAGTTCGTTGGCGTTTCTTGCCATTTCGATTATCGCGTTCATATATATGGGATCCTTACTTTAACCGGAACGTATTGATTACTAAGAGTTCACAAGTATTGTATTTATAATTTCGTAACTCTTGTCCATCGCCTCAGACAATTTTGCAGGCTGCGAACCACCGCCTTCAGCCATATCGGGCTTTCCGCCGCCTTTTCCACCTACAATTGGCGCAAGTTGTTTTATGATATTTCCCGCTCCCACTCTTCCCGTTAAATCATCAGAAACTCTTACGATAAATGAAACTTTGCCGTCAGATTTATTTCCAATTATAACAATGCCGGATTTAATTTTAGCCATTAAATTATCCGAAAGATGCCGCATCCCGCCTTTGTCTAGATCCTCTACCGATTTTGCATAGACCTTTATTCCGCTTACTTCCAACGGGGCATCTTCATCCGCGCCGGCGCCAAAACTGCCACTAGCAATTTTTAACTTAAGTTCATCAACTTCTTTACGCTTGAGTTTTAATTCTTCTTGCAATTTCACGATTGCGTTCGGCAATTGATCGCGCTGTGTGTTTAATGAATTAAGTGAACTTGCAATTAGGCTTTCATCATCGCGGAAGCGGTTAAAGGCATCAAATCCGGTAATCGCGCGAATTCTTCTTACGCCCGAAGCAATTGCTTCATCGGAGATTATCTTAAACGAACCAATGTCGCCTGTTGCCGAAACATGGGTGCCCCCACAAAGTTCTTTTGAAAATTCACCATTTCCCACACTTAAAACGCGCACATCAGAGCCGTATTTCTCGCCAAACAAAGCTACCGCGCCGCTTTTTATCGCGTCTTCGATTGACATCAAATCGGTTTCTACCGGTTGATTACGAAGAATTTCCGCGTTAACCAAAAATTCAATCTCTTTGATTTCTAATTCTGAAAGCGGTTGATAGTGCGTAAAATCAAAGCGCAAGTAATCCGACGCAACAACCGAACCAGCCTGCTTTATATGCGTGCCCAAAACTTCCTTTAAAGCTGCGTGTACAAGGTGAGTTGCGGTATGGTTTCTTCGCGTGGCATCACGCTTTGCGGAATCAACCTCAGCATTTACAAAATCTCCAACTGAAATTCTACCTCTAGACACTTTTGATTTATGCAGCGTGACACCTTGAATTGGCGCAAAGGTATCCAACACGTTTATGCGTATATCGTTATTGAATAAGATTCCTCGATCACCAACTTGCCCGCCGGATTCCGCATAAAACGGAGTTTCGTTCAAGATAATCAATCCTTCATCGCCATCTGAAATTTCTTCAACACGCTTGTCACCTTTTACAATTGCGATTATTTCAGCTCCATTCAAACTTGTTGTTTCATAGCCACGAAAGACCGAAACTTTGCCGTCATTTTCAAGTTCCTTGTAAATCGGGTTAATTCGTTCGTTTTGATGCGTTTTTCCGATTTCCGAAGTCCTTTGAAGTTCTTCGATTGCCCCATCAATGTTTGATTCAAATTCGTTTTCGTCAAATTCGACTCCGTTTGATTCAAGCACCACCTTAATTAAATCTTTCGGGGTTCCAAATGTGTCGTATAGTTTTGCAAGCTGCACAAACTCGGGCTTTTCGTTTTCTGCAAACAATTCATATAGATTCTTGAGCCCTACCGTTATGGTTGTGAAAAACAGTTATTCCTCAAGTAAAACTATCTTTTTGATAAAATCACGCTGAATTTCGAGTTCGGGATACGCATCGTTCATACGACCGATTACAAAATCGCAAACCTTAAAAAAGAATGGCTCAGTAAAACCGAGGTGCTCCCTTCCGTGATAAATTGCGCGTCGCATTATTTTACGTAGCACATAATTCCTGCCTTCATTTCCCGGCAAAATACCATCGCAAATCGCAAACGTCGTAGCCCTTGCGTGATCGGCAATCACACGACAGGCGAATTGCTTTTGATTATCAAATTGTTCGTAGCTGCTCATAAAACCTCGGCTTTGCAATTGAAGCCTGTCTTCCGTACACATAAGTTATTTGCTTGATAAATCTGCTGTAAATTCGATTATCGGCTTAATTAAATCGGTTTCATAATTTGATGAAACCCCCTGCATAACGGCTGCGATGCGTTCAAGTCCCATTCCGGTATCAACCGATGGCGCGGGTAGCGGCGACAACGCAAATTCACCGGGTGCAATTTCAGCGCGGTCAAACTGCATAAAAACAAGGTTCCAAATTTCCATTGTGGTATCGCCTTCGCCGTTTACGTATTTTTTGTTGTTCTTAAGATCATTTTCGGGCTCATCGCCCATGTAATAATGAATTTCCGAGCAAGGTCCGCACGGACCCGTTTCGCCCATTTGCCAAAAATTATCTTTTCTTCCGAACCTTAAAACCCTTTCTTTTGGTGCGCCCGCTTTTATCCAAAGTTCTTCGGCTTCAACATCGGCGCCTACTTCGTCATCGCCTTCAAAAACAGAGAACCACAGTCGGTTTTTATCGAGTTTCAATTCATTTACCAGAAAATCCCATGCGAAGTTTATCGCATCTTCCTTAAAATAATCGCCAAACGAGAAATTGCCGAGCATTTCAAAGAATGTGTGGTGCCGCGCAGTTTTTCCAACTTCATCAAGATCATTATGCTTTCCCCCGGCACGAATGCATTTTTGCGATGTTGTTGCGCGTTTGTAGTCGCGTGTTTCATTTCCCAAAAACACGTCTTTGAACTGATTCATTCCCGCATTTACAAACAAAAGCGTGGGATCGTTCGCCGGCAAAAGCGGGCTTGAATGAACTATTTTGTGTTCTTTCGATTCAAAATAGTCCAGAAATTTTTCTCTCAATTTACTGCCTTTCATAGTTATATTCTGCGCGTTAAGATTGAGAATTTTAGCACGTTGGGCAGTTCAAGACTATTGTTTGAACGGAAAACCATCCGGAATGAAAATGTCTATGATTTGTCAAAATCGGGTTGCGGAAGCGAATTAAGCTTGTGACGAATCAGATCGTAATCAAAGCCCAAGCGCGCCAAATACCCGAAGAAGTTTTGTTTGTCTTTATATTCGTGCGGATAACCCTTTATTCGCAAACGTTTTTCGATTGCAGCATCGATAACTTCGTCTTCCGGGGTCTCGGTGTATACAATTTCCAAAGCGGCATCAATATCTTTAGTTGAAAGCTTTTTGTTCCTTAAATCCTGTTCAAGTTTTCGTTTTCCAATCGGCTTTCCGCGTAGTTTTGCACGTGCAAGATTCCCGGCAAATTCTTCATCGTTCAAATAGTTATATTCTGAAAGCCGCGCAATTACATCCTCAACAATTTCCCTATTTGTCCATTTTTTTTCCAAAAGACGCGCGCGGAGTTCTTCTACTGAACGTTGCTTAAAAGTTAACAAATTTATAGCGCGGTCAAACGTTTTCTTTCTTGCACGTTCCGGATTCTTCACGTCACGATCTTCATCTTTTATTGGCGGTTTATATCTTCGCATTTGGTTGATTTCTAAATTCGATGTTTAAAACGCTTTGCGTCTATACCGTATTTCTTGATTTTATAGCCAATTACACGTTCCGTAAGGTTCAGCATTCGTGCTGCTTGTGCTATGTTGCCACGAGATGATTTCAAGGCGTCATTAATTAAATCTTGTTCGAATGCAATAACTGCTTGCTCAAAACTTTCGCTTGTGACCGTATCCGAAACCTCGGCGGTTTGAAGTGTCGGCGGTAAATGGTGTCCGTGAATTACTCCGGAATCACAAATAATCGTTGCGCGTTCGATTGCGTTTTCCAATTCACGAACGTTGCCCGGGTAGTGATAGCTTGCAAGCATATCAATTGCGGTGGTCGAAAGTCGTTTGATTCCCTTGCCGTATTCCGCATCATATTTTCTTACAAAATGTTCCGCTAGTAATAATATATCAGACTTACGTTCGCGAAGTGGCGGTAGAAAAATTGTAAAAACGTTAAGCCTGTAAAATAGATCTTCACGAAATGATGCATTTGTAATTTCAGATTCCAGATCGCGATTTGTAGCAGCAATTATACGAACGTTTGTATCTATAGAAGTGGTTCCGCCGAGGCGCTCAATTTTGCGCTCCTGCAAAACACGCAAAAGTTTTACCTGTGTTTGCGGCGGTAAATCGCCAATTTCATCAAGAAATATTGTACCGTTGGCAGCAAGCTCGAACCTGCCGGGCTTCTTCCGGTCAGCGCCTGTAAACGCACCCTTTTCGTGCCCGAAAAGCTCTGCTTCAACCAAAGCTTCGGGAAGCGCCGCGCAATTTACCGCTACAAAAGGTTGTTTTGCGCGAAGGCTGTTATAGTGAATGGAATTCGCAATCATTTCCTTACCTGTACCGCTTTCTCCTCTCAAAAGTACCGTTGCGTTCGAACGCGCTACCTGCGAAACTTGACTATAAACTTGTTTCATTTCGCCTGAATTTCCCACAATCTGCGAAAAATCATATCTGTCTTTAAGTTCTTGCCGTAATTGAATATTTTCTTCTTGTAAACGGGCACGCGCAATCTGCACGGCATTTTCAAACCTTATTTCGTTTGCGATAAGTGTCGCCGGCACGTTACAAAACTTAACAAACTTTTCAACATCAAACCCAAACCGCGAATCAACTTCAAATCCCAAAACCGCGAGTCGCTTTGATTCGTAACTAGCTGTGGCGCCAATAACTATACTATCTGACATACTGTAAGAAAACGGAAGTTGCGCAGCTTGCTTCTTGGATAGCACATACGGCGAATCATTTTCCAAAATTGAACTAAAAACCTTTTGTGCGCTATATTGTTCCAACTTACGATATTCCTCAAGGTTTATCCCAATTGTACCTAGGCATACAAACTGTCCGCTTGCATCTTCAAAAAAGTACACAAAAGCGCGGCGCAACTTGAATTCGTCCTTGAGACTTTCCAAAAGCGCAAGAACATATGCGCTAATGCCCGGGTCACTGCTTCGAATCCTTGCAAACTTTTCGAAAAGTGACTGATAATCTTTATTCATTCTTTAACCCTGATTGTTTAAGAATATTACAAATTCGTAGGAAAATGACTAACAAATAACCCGTAGTGTTGAATTCTACATAAATTTCATACAAAAATGTAATAGAATTTAGATAAAGTCTACAATTTCGTAGGAAATACTGAAACCTAAAGCAACAAATTCAAACGAATCCCTACATTTAATCTGAAACATCACAAAACAAAGAAGTTATGCGTTTGGGCACGAATTTTGTAAGGAAGTTTTGTTCAAGAGCCAGCTCGGCATATGGCTGCCTAAGTGCCAACTAATAAAAGATTGCCGCAACATGCCTACACGAGGGGTCGTGCACGAGAAAAATTCAGCAAAGAGTTTGCCGAATATTTTGGGCAGGTTGCGGCTAATTACTTTCAAAATCTCATACATATGTCGTAAAATTCTCTTCAGCAATCACTCTATTAACTGAAATGAACGGAATCGTAGTAATTGATAAGCCTACCGGAATAACATCGCACGGTGTAGTAAGTTGTATGCGTCGCAGGCTAGATACAAAAAAGATAGGACACACCGGAACACTTGATCCTTTCGCAACGGGCGTTCTAATTGCTCTTGTTGGAAAGGCAACAAGGCTTGCACGTTTTATAAATTCTGATTCAAAAACATATGAAGCAAGAATAAAGTTCGGATTCTCAACGGATACCGGTGATCTAACAGGCAGTAAGACAGATGAATATAAGGGCTCTAACAGAGTACACCAAAACCTTGCCCAAGTTAATTGGGATAAAGTTTTTCAAGCATTCATCGGGAATATTGAACAAATTCCTCCAATGTATTCTGCAAAAAAGGTAAATGGCAAGAAGTTGTACGAACTTGCAAGAATCGGAAAAACGGTTACACGAAAGCCTTCGAATGTACTAATACACGAGCTGAAGTTGGTTAAGGAAACGTTATTCAAATCAAGGAATGAGGATGAAATTTCAATTTTTGTGAAGTGTTCTGCGGGTACGTACATACGAACCCTTGCAGAGGATATTGGTAAGGCAATTGGAATACCGTGTCATCTTTCGGCATTGCGCAGAATTGCAGCCGGTGATTTTACATTAAACGATTCGGTCTTATTGGATAATCTTGAATCTGATAAAAATTGGTTTCTAAAGCATTCGGTGCCTATGGCATCTGCACTTACAAGAATTCCCGGGAAACTTTTGAGTGAAAGCGAAGTCAACGAAATTTCTCACGGACGAAGAATCTACAACGTGGAGGATGTTAAAGATGTTGAAGGAGAGATTAAGCTGTTAAATTCGAAAGGTGCCCTTGTAGCCATTGGGGAAATCGCAGACGAAGGCACATCTATTAAGCCGAAAATTGTTATGGTATAACGGTTATTATGCAAAAAAAGTACATTGCGTTTGGACTTGGGGGCATCATTGGTGCGGCGGTGGCGTGGAAGTTTTTGCGTCGTCCTAGTACCGTTTATTTTGAAGAATACGCCGACCTTATTTCAAATTCCCAATATTCAAAATTTGTAGATATCGACGGTCTCGAACTTCACTATCAAGAATTTGGCAAAGAAGCCGATCCAACGATCATATTGATTCACGGATACACCGCTTCTACGTATGTTTGGCGTGACGTGGCGCCGATTTTTGCGGCGGCGGGTTTTCGCGTTATTGCGGTCGATTTAATCGGCTACGGCTATTCTGAAAAGCCAAAGTGGTTTGACTACACAATTGCATCGCAAGCGAGAATAATCGGCAGGCTAATGAATCGTTTGGGAATAGGGAATGCAACGCTAATTGGTAGTTCATACGGCGGCGCAGTAGCTGCATGGTATGCGTTGGATAACCCCGAACGCGTAGAGAAGCTTGTGTTGGTTGATGCGGTAACAAACGACGACCCAAAGAAAATGGCGATTTTGCGACTTGCAAATCTTCCCGGAGTTGGCGAACTGCTTACGCCATTTATGGCTGATTCAAAAACATTTATGAAGATTCGTATGAAAGGCACCTTTGATTCAAATAACCGCCATTTGGTGACGGATGACCGAGTAGAATCTTCAATTCGCCCGCTACGTGCCGCGGATGGACATAACTCGATATTAACGACGTCCAGAAATTGGCACGCCGCAAGAATTGAAAACGATGCGTACTTGATTGAACAGCCTACCTTGTTGATTTGGGGCGAAAATGACAAGGTTATACCTTTAAGTAACGGCGAACGGTTATATGATGATATGTTGAATTCGCGTTTGGTAATTTTCAAAAACTGCGGTCACTTACCGCCCGAAGAGCTACCAAGACTATTTACGGAAGTTGTAATTGAATTTTTGAATGAGCCAACCGGCAAAATTGCCGCAAAAGATGAATCTGAATTAAAACTTAAACAAGTTTAAGTTACAAAAGATTCATGTTGCATATTCCGGTTTCTTTAAGTTTCGGATTCAATGCACTTTTGGAAAACAATTTAAATCTTATAAAATTCAAATGTGAATCTTGAAGAAAAACTCAAGAATATCCCGCGCGAGCCGGGTGTATACCTGCACAAAAATTCCGCGGGGAAAATTATATACATTGGCAAGGCAAAGAATTTGCGGAACCGCGTTCGGCAGTATTTCCAATCCGGCAAGGGAAAAGGTTTTAAGGTAAATCGGCTGATGAAACAAATAGCCGATTTTGAAATAATTGTTGTTGATAATGAAGCAGAAGCATTTGTACTTGAATCAAACCTCATAAAGAAATATAAGCCGCGCTATAACGTGATGCTTAAAGACGATAAACAATATCCCCATTTAAAGATCACAAATGAAGCATTTCCAAAACTCGTGATTACGCGCAGATTATTAAAAGATGGCGCAAAGTATTACGGACCGTTTTTGCCTGCGAGTCTTGCACATCGCACTCTAAACGTTGCAAATCGCACATTTCAACTTCGTACGTGCACTCTTGAAATTGACGGTAAGCTTGATCGCCCCTGTCTTGAATATCATTTGAAGCGTTGTTTGGGACCTTGTGTTAAAGATCTATGTAAGCCTGAAGAATATACGCAAGCGGTTGAAGATTCAGTGCTCTTTTTGGATGGACGAAACCGCGAACTTGCCGGCGAACTCGAAAATCGTATGTGGAGCTATGCGGAAAAACACAATTACGAAATGGCTGCGCGGTTTCGTGATATGGCAAAAACGGTGTTGGCGCTGGATGAAAATCAAAAAATGGCAACCAAGCCGGATCGTGACATAGATTTCTTTGGGCTTTATCGTGAAGAAGCTTCGCCAAGGTTGGCGCTTCAGTTGTTTACAATGCGCGAAGGTAAAATTGTTGGCAGACGCGAATTCTTTTGGGAAGATTTGGACGCCGAGGAATTTACCGCCACCGAATTTCTAAGTGATGTTCTCTCGCAATACTATTCCACCGATTACGTGCCACTTGAAATTAATGTTCCCGAGGATTTTGACGACAGAAAGCTTCTTGAACATATTCTCACCGAAAGGCGCGGAAGAAAAGTAAAAATTATTGTGCCACAGCGCGGGGAAAAGCGTCATTTAGTTTCACTTGTTGAAACAAACGCACGCCACGCATATGAACAGCGGTTCAGAGTGCTAAAACCGGATACTAAAGTGATTCTTGCCGACATGCAGGAAATTCTTGAACTTTCGTATTTTCCGGCGCGAATTGATTCGTTTGATATTTCCAACATTCAAGGTTCGGAAAACGTTGCCGGAATTGTTGCATATGAGAACGGCAAGCCGGATAGGGCAAATTTTAGACGGTATAAAATAAAAACAGTTGAAGGACAAGACGACTTCGGTTCAATGAATGAAGCAGTTTTTCGAAGATATCGCCGGGCACTAGAGGAGGGAAACCCTCTGCCCAACCTAATTTTTATAGATGGTGGCAAGGGGCAGCTTTCCGCCGCCGCGGCTGCAATGCGTTCGTTGGATTTGGAAGCAATTCCACTTGTCGGACTAGTAAAACCTAAAAAGCGTCACGATAGAATTTCACATCTTTTGATCAAAGGAAAAGAAGATGCGCCTATTAGATTCGAGCCCACATTACCTGTGTTCAGACTAATACAGGAAATTCGCGATGAAACGCATAAGGTCGCGATTCGCTACCATCGAAAGCGTCGGGAAATGCGCGATTTTACGTCCGAGCTGACCGCAATTCCGGGAATCGGTCAAAAGAGAAAGATGAAGCTGTTGAAGCATTTCGGCTCAATTGAAAGAATCGCAGGTACGAGTGCAAACGATCTGGCGGATCTAATTGGAAAAAAAGCCGCGGAAGAGGTCGCGGATCATTTTGAAAGGCAGAGGCAAGCCATTAAAAGGTGAGCGTCCTCTGCCAAAATCACTATGGTTCATCACATTCTTCCGTAACCTTTGTAAAAAGTTTTAGGAATTTCTGATGTACATTTTCCTGTTCGGCAACATCTCGAATTTCCCAGATTCCGCAATTCCACCACCCAAATCTCATTACTTCAATCCGAGCGTAATCAAATCTCTGCGGTGAAGAATTTCTTTCATCAAAATCTCGTATAATTCTATCGCGATTTGGATTGCCCGCACTATTATTCCAATTTACGAGTTGCCACGCGGCAATAAGATGTTCGCCTCCGTCTGCCAATGCACTTCCGTATACAAAACTGCAAGCATTCGACCCTTTAAAATCCATAATAAGTTTCGGATTCTTATATCCCAATATCGTAACCTTGGACAACTCGTAATAATCGTCCAAATGATCAAGGAGTTCATTTTTAACATTTAGCCAGTATCTTGTGTTTACCGGTTTTAACCCGGTAATTTCAGCGCGCTTTGCGATATATTCTTTTTCAAGTTTCGCAACATTAAGGTTTTCAATTTCCGAAACGCGTTCCGCAGTAGTTTCAGTGGATAGCAAACTCGACCCCAACATTGAAATAATCGTTTGGGTGTCTCTCAGCTCAGCCTCGGAATACTTTTTTGAATCATATTTACCAGAATACCTACACAATTCATTGTTCCATTTAAAATCTCGAACCTGCGCAGATGCAATAATTGACGAACCAAAAACAAATAAAATCAAAAGTCTCTTTTTCATCTAGTAAACTCCGTTTAAACTTGAAAATAATGTAGCACGAAAACCCAAACATCGACATTAAGTTTCTCGGGAAATTGGTAAACAAGATCCGGAATTATGATCTAAAACCTTAATATTTACAGAACTAGAAGATGAAATATGCCGAAAAAGCATGAAATCACCATGCAAACTATTTAGTGGCAGAAATTACCGGATGTATTCGATTTAGCTTGCTTACGGCTTGCAATTTGCATATCTGTTCGTTATTATGTGAAATTTGCTAACTAGCTAAAAAGCTGTTAAGGGAAGCAATTGAAAACGCCGTGTGCAGGGGTGGTCGAGTGGTTAATGGCACTGGGCTGTAAACCCAGCGGAGTAATTTCCTACGTAGGTTCGAATCCTACCCCCTGCACCACACTGATAGTTTAGTTTGGGCGAGAGTAGCTCAGTTGGTAGAGCATCAGCCTTCCAAGCTGAGGGTCGCGAGTTCGAGCCTCGTCTCTCGCTCCATTTTGAATTTGACAAAATTTCTGCTCCCGTAGCTCAGGGGTAGAGCGCTTCCTTGGTAAGGAAGAGGGCATGAGTTCAAATCTCATCGGGAGCTTATTTAAATAGAATGAATTTTCAACATTTCTTGGAGAGGAATTGTAATGAGCAAAGAGAAGTTTGATAGAAGTAAGCCGCACGTAAACATAGGAACAATCGGGCACGTGGACCACGGCAAGACGACCTTGACGGCAGCGATAACAACGGTACTGGCGAAAGGGAATGACAAGATATCGGTACGTGCGTTTGATTCGATCGACAATGCTCCTGAAGAGAGAGAGCGAGGGATAACAATAGCGACAGCGCACGTGGAGTATGAGACGGAGAATCGTCACTATGCGCACGTAGATTGTCC
>JBKEBT010000014.1:0-26569 GCA_047973305.1 Pyrinomonadaceae bacterium | reverse complement strand
TGAACGCGTTGCAAACGCTATTTCCGTGATCCCTGCGGGTTTTAATATCAACCCCAAAATGGTGGGGCAGCTTGAGCGTCGTGCAAAAATGGGCGCCGGAGAATTGCCCATGGATTGGGGTTTTGCAGAATCAATCGCGTATGGCTCGGTGGTGCTAGACGGCTTTGACGTGCGCCTGAGCGGACAGGATTCCGGGCGCGGAACTTTTTCGCAAAGACACTCAACAATATATGACACTGAAACAGGCGATGTTTGGTGCCCGCTAGCTGATATCCGCGGTAGCGATAACCCCGCAGCCCGTTTTCAAGTTTTCGACAGCTCTCTTTCAGAAGCAGGCGTTTTGGGCTTTGAATACGGCTATTCAAATATATCTAAAAACGCGTTGGTGCTTTGGGAAGCTCAATTCGGAGACTTTTCAAACGGTGCGCAGGTTATTATTGATCAATATATTTCGGCTTCAGAGGAAAAATGGAAAGAACGCTGCCGGCTTGTAATGCTTTTGCCGCACGGCTATGAAGGGCAGGGTCCCGAACACTCTTCCGCAAGGCTCGAACGCTATTTGCAACTCTGTGCTGAAAATAATCTTCAAGTCTGTTATCCAACCACACCTGCACAGTATTTTCATTTGTTAAGACGTCAGATTTTGCAAGAAACGATTCGTCCGCTTGTTGTAATGACACCTAAGAGTCTTTTGCGCTTGCCCGAAGCAAGCTCAAACATTGCAGATTTGGAATCCGGAGGATTCCAACCCCTGATTGACGACAAGAGCGCAGATTCGAACATAGTTACCCGCTTAATTTTTGTAAGCGGTAAATTGTTTTACGATCTTTCAAACGCGCGTGAAAAACTTGAGAAAAATAACGTGGCAATTATCCGCCTAGAACAATTTTATCCTTTTCCCGCTGCGGCAGTTCAAGCAGTTTTTTCAAAATATGAAAACGTGAAATCGGCAATTTGGGCACAAGAAGAACCCCAAAATATGGGTGGTTGGAGTTTTGTTGAACCTCGGATTAGTTTGTTACTGCCCGCAAGCTTGAAATTAGTATATGCGGGTAGAACCGCTTCGGCTTCGCCCGCAACCGGTTCTTATACAATCCACGGTTTGGAACAAGAAAAACTTGTAAACGATGCGCTTGGTATCTAGGCATCACTAGAATAGGATTATTTGGAGCTTTGCAATGATCAAGAGCAACGCCAAGTTTTTTCCGTATTGTTGAATAAACGATAATATTAAAAGCGCGATTTCATTCTATTTTTTTTCGAGAGATTCCGGTTTACGCTTTGTTCGCAAATCTGTTTTCATTAACTTAAGTGAGATTAAATCCGGGTTGATGTGTTCGCATAAATTACAGAATGCTTCGAGTTGGCATCATCCGATATATTGCAGAATGCCTTGGGGTTGACAACATCCGATATATTGCCACTAGCTTTAGCTAGTGGGCAGTCTCAACAAAACTATCCGGCTTTAGCCAAATCATTTACATCGGCTTAATTTGTGGAAAAAGGGAAATCCCAATTCTTTTGGCTAAAGCCAACATATCTTTTCAACTCCCTTCCACTAGCTTAAGCTAGTGGCAATCTAAAACTAAGATTAAAGAATATTTTCAGCCTTATTCCTCGAAAAGAAGCTAGTGGCGATCCAAAGCGACAACCAACATATCTTTTCAATCCCTTTCCACTAGCTGAATCTAATGGCAATCTAAGGCTAACAATCGACCCGAAACTCCTCAATTCCAAGGTTTCGGGCGAACAAGGAAAACATCCCAAGCCCATCTGCCGACCTTTGCTTTCTTCGCGTCATCAACCTTCGCTCGATACTTAAATCGATTGCCGAAATCGTCGGTTCGTTTCGACTCCTTATATTTCAACTCGATAGCCGTTACATCCAATGCCGGAAGCGTAAACAGCTCGTTTGGTTCGGAAATGCCGTTGTGGTTTGAATCGCGCCACAAGCGCAAATTGCCAAACACAACATCCCGATTATCAATCTGCCCATCGCCGTTTCCGCCGTTGTTTGGTTTATCGAATTCTGCAAGTGCGGAGAATCCGTTTCTATCAGCCACCGGAATTGATGGGTCTTGATCGGTGAAATTCCCAATCATCTCTAACCCGCTATCGATTCCGCCGTTTCCGTTGCGATCTAAAACAAGCCAAGCGTCATCGGAGTTTGGCACAGTCCAAGAAACTCTGTCTTTTTCGCCTTCGCCTGTAAGATTGAAATCAACTCCGTTTTCGCCATCTGTCAGCGCAAATCCATCGCCATTTATATCAACCAAAATCGGCGAGCTGCATCCTCGAGAACAGCCTTTCCACAATCCCCCGTTTTCTTCACACCATTGTTGCTCTTCTGTGCATATCTCATCTTGGCAGCAATACGAATAGCCTCCGTTTGCAGTAGATTGAAAACCGAACGGACATGTGCCGGTTGAAGCATATCCATTTACACACCACAACGGCGGCGGGGGAATGGAACCCGAAGGCGTTGGAGTGGGGGTTGGCGTTGGGCATGAATTATACTTTAATAATTGTGTTAAATCGCACAGCGTTGGTGAGGACGCAATGTTATTTCCAGAATCGTTCGTTCCACATTTATAATTCATAACGGCAGAACCCGAAATTTCGTCGAGTTTCCCATCGGGTTCCTTGCAAGGCGGAGTTCGTTCAGGGAAATAGTGACGTAATCCAAGGCTATGACCAACTTCATGCATCACGACCTTTATAATAAAAGTGCGATAATCAGCGCGGGTTTTATCAAACGATGGAATGCTGAGATTTGGGTATCCCGGAATAATCCCCGAATTTAAAAATACTTTAACCTCGCCTGATACATGACGAAGCGAGTCCAGCGTTAAAATACCTTTATTCCATTCTCCAACGATATATCCGCCAGCAATAATTATGTCGTTCAATCCCGAATACTCATCTGAAAGTTTGATCTTTAGTGAGGAACCGCCCATACTAAACTTTACCTTAGGACAAGGAATTCCGATCAAGGCAGTGTTCCACGCTGAAATTCCATCATTTACCCCACCAAAGTCTCTAAAAGGATTCGATCCTTCAATTGTATATGACACGTCACTAATACCCCACGTTGTGAGTCCACTTGTCAACGGTAGTGGTGCACAATTTTCTTGAGCAGTTACCTCATTTGAAAACAGACTAAAAGTTGACATTAAGAGAACGATTAACATTTGAGTTTCAAATCGCCTTAAGTATGCGTACATATCCAATTTCGTACTTTTGAGTTTCATAGAATTCCTTTAAATCCAAGTTAACTTTGATCGACACTTTTACAGCTATTCAATGTCGATTTAAGTGTATTGATCAAATAAGGATACGATAAATATTTATTTAATTTTGTCGTTACGGATGGTGTGGATACAGCTTCGAACTTTTTGCCTGATAATAAGAAATCTGCAAACGGATTTACAGAAAAATACGCATCAACATCCGGAAGGTATTTAAGAAACAAAACATAACTGCCATTTTTCTTAAGCTGTTTAAACGAAGAATTCTCAACATTAACAACATAGCCTTCCGCTTTTATTTTCCCACCTGTTCTACCAAAATAGATCGTGCTATGTTGCTGTATTGGCTTTTGCAAATTGTTTTTAACTATATCTTCAACCTGAATCCCATATTCCGTGTAAACCCAAGATTCGTCAGCCGTTAAATGTGCCACCTTAGATTTAACTGTCCCAAATACAACGGCATCAGAAGTACAAACTAATAATTGTAAAAATCGGTCTTGATCGAAGCTTAGGAATTCGAGGTTAAGTTCTGACTCAACGATTAGTACTAAGTCACTTCGCTTTCCCAGTCGCTTTGCTTCTGAAATTCCAGCTGGAATTGACTTCGAAGGATCGAAATTCTTTCTAAGATGCTTACTATATTTCTTTTCCCGTTCATTTCGTTTACCAAGTTCAACATCAGTCGGGGAATCTCCATCGTCTAAGGAACCCTGTTGCTGAAATGTTACAAGTGAAAATGTAAGTATTGATAATGCTACGGAAAATATAATTGCTGTTTTGATTTTCATAGTTACTCTCTTTTTTCCTTATGAGATTGAGTTTGCCAAATCATTTTCTGATTCGGTTCTCAACTTACCCAGCCACTCACCAACAATTTCTCCATTTGAACCAAAGAGTATTGCCGACGGCGTTCCTTGTACCGGATAATTTGTGATTGACGAAGGTTTAACTTCAATTTCATTTAACTGGAGCGAATCCAGATACTCACGACCGCTTTCTTCCTGCTGTCCAAAAATCGCAATGATTTTTACATTCTTACTTTTTGCTTTTTTCACCAACTCCCGATAAAACGGCGCGCTCTGCGTGCAATATCCGCATGTTGGGCTCAATGCCAAAACCAAGACCTTTGAATCTTTCGGTAAATTCATCCCCGAAACATCCAGCTTAAAATTGTTTGATTGATTTGAAGCTTGCGCAGTTGCAGATGTCGCTAACGCATTTGGAATTAAAGAATTTCGTTGTGCTTGAGAATTAGACACATCACCTACACTCGCATTATTCACACTCTCCGGGGGGGGATGAAATATTTTTGTATCACCAATCCGTTTGCGAACAAAGAAATACCTATAATCGAGAAACTGAGAACATTTTTTGGTGAGCCTGACATCTTTTAAACAATCCTTTTGTCAAACACGTGAAATTAAGCACTCCTTGCGCCGCCTGAGTTTGCCCATTGCGAATGCGTAAAGAAAATCATACTTTCAAATACCGTGTCAAGCTTTTTCCGGCACAAATAATTGATTAACGGAGAAACATATGTAAATCCCTGCCCTAGCATGGAACACATGAGGGCAAAAACTTAATTGTTTTCAACTACTTACCTATACGCAGATTAACGCTCGAATCGCTTGATTGCTTGCGAGCGAATTTTCACAAATTGTTAGTTTGAATGGCGTCGGGAGTTGAAATAATCCCGATTGTGATTTCTTCTGAAAACAACATATCGAATATTGGTTTGCATTGATTACGTGCTTTTCTCTAAAATCGGCTGAACGATTCCTGGTCGAAACCTTTACTAACTACCGGCGTTAGTAACGCATAATAGAACTATGATAATATCGTTTGGCTCGAAAGAAACCGAAAAAATATGGAGCGGAATTCGAGTGAAAAATATCCCGATTGAGGTGCAAAATATCGGACGGCGAAAACTGAGAATGCTCAATAACTCGCAAAACATCTTCGATTTGCGAATTCCGCCTTCAAATCGTTTGGAAAAACTCGCAGGCAATCTCAACGGTTTTTACAGTATTCGTATCAATAGACAATGGCGTCTCATATTTCGTTGGAAAAACGGGAATGCACGAGATGTTAAAATAACGGATTATCATTAGTGAAGGAAGAGAAATGGAAGAATTAGCAAATGTTCACCCTGGCGAAGTGTTGAAACTCGAATTTATTGAGCCGTTGGGAATTACCGCTTACAAACTTTCTAAGGGATTAAGAATCCCGCAAACGAGAATTTCCGAAATATTAGCGGGAAGACGGAGAATAACCGCAGATACGGCTCTGCGTTTAAGCATCTACTTTGGAAATTCGGCTAAATTCTGGCTCGGACTTCAAATCGATTTCGACCTAGAAGAAGAGCGTAGGGTTAAAAAGGACGAACTAGCCCGAATAGAGAATTTCGAATTTAAGGACGTTGCATAATATTTTCCAGTTATGATGGCACCATTTAACTTATCGGAAAATTCGGAAATTCGATGTTAAATTTAATTCCAAGGTTTCGGGCGAACAAGGAAAACATCCCAAGCCCATCTGCCGACCTTTGCTTTCTTCGCGTCATCAACCTTCGCTCGATACTTAAATCGATTGCCGAAATCATCGGTTCGTTTCGATTCCTTATACTTCAGCTCGATAGCCGTTACGTCCAATGCCGGAAGCGCAAACAGCTCGTTTGGTTCGGAAATGCCGTTGTCGTTTAAATCCCGCCACAAGCGCAAATCGCCAAACACAACATCCCGATTATCTATCTGTCCATCGCCGTTTCCGCCGTTGTTTGGCTTATCGAATTCTGCAAGTGCGGAGAATCCGTTTCTATCAGCCACCGGAATTGATGGGTCTTGATCGGTGAAATTCCCAAACATCTCTAACCCGCTATCGATTCCACCATTTCCGTTGCGATCTAAAACAAGCCAAGCATCATCGGAGTTTGGCACTGTCCAAGAAACTCTGTCTTTTTCGCCTTCGCCTGTAAGATTGAAATCAACTCCGTTTTCGCCATCTGTCAGCGCAAATCCATCGCCATTTATATCAACCAATATTGGCGAACTACATCCTCGAGAACATCCTTTCCACAATCCCCCGTTTTCTTCACACCATTGTTGCTCTTCTGTGCATATCTCATCTTGGCAACAATAGGAATAGCCTCCGCTGGATGTTGATTGGAATCCGAACCGACATGAGCCGGTTGATGCATACCCATTTACACACCACAACGGCGGCGGTGGAGCACTTGGCGTGGGCGTGGGCGTGGTGGAAGCACATTGATTACAGATAACAACTCCAATCACTGTTGTGGTCTCACCTGCTTCATCCGCGCAACTATCATATTCGAAGCCAATAGCAGGTTTTCCGAAAGAATCTACTTCATGGGTAAATTTACATCCGCTTTTTGGGCAAGCGTCTAGCGGGTCATTATTAATACAAACTTCAACATGCCCGCCAGAACCGGCACTCGTACTGCACCGTCGAAATTCGCCGTATGCTCTTGCGCCATAGACGGAACCACTCGAACGTTGCCACTGGTAATTATTATCAATTTGAATTTGTAGAAAAAAGTTACAGTTTGGAACGGATCTAGTCCCCGGTGTTTGTCCATTTGCAAAGAATAAACCTGCAAGTAAAATAAATGCTGGAAATGATATTCTCATCGTTTGTTCTCCAGGTATTTCCAATATTTTACAAAATATGGTGTCTTCAAATGAATTTATTGTGCCAAGAGTTTTTCGGCTTCTTGTGCGCCGTATTTTTTGTAAAAGCTCTTGAAATTCTTTTGGTATTTGCGTGCTCCAGCCTTCTGGTAGAAATTGAACTGACCGCCAATATTCGAAACATCATCTTCCAGCAGAGGCGTAATCGAATCAAGCGACTTACCATTTTTGTTGTATGTTGCTTTTAAGTATTTGCGGTAAACATTTGCACCCTTCTTGAAATCAGAAATCATCGATTCACTTTCTGCATTTGAGCCAATTTTTTCAATTACTTCTCCTTTTAACTCTGCATGAACCGGTTCGATTTCAACCCTGACAATTGTGGAGTTTGGATTCAACTCCGTAGACGGAAATGAAATTGGAATATCGTTAAAAGTGCGTTGCAACTTTGATCGAGAAAAGTCGCTGTCAACTTCCGGAATCACTGCCAAAAGTCGAGTATAGCCGGATTCTTCACCGGAAGAACTCCTTGAAACCACTGTATAATTAATACCAATAGCTAGTAATTTCTTCGATGATCTATTTCGAATCCTACAGTCCGTGCGAAGAATATTATCTTGTTTTGGAACCTGAATTCCATTGCACTGTATTTCAATCGGCGTATTACCATTTTCATCTTTTAGATTAGTTATTCTTATTGGAATCTCATCTTGAATATTCTCGCTTGCATCAATATTTCCTTCAGGAGTTGCAAACGCAACAGCAAGAAGTGTACTCAAAGAGACAAGTCCCGAAATTATGATGGCTGATTTGATTTTCATTGTATTTCTCCTAAGCAATATCAAAATATTGACTGTATTACTTCATTTTCAGAAGCTGGATTCAGTTTCCCTAACCACTTCTGAATAAACTCACCTTGCGAATTGAATAGAACTGCCGACGGCGTTCCTTGAACCGGATAATTGGTTATTGACGAAGGCTTCACCTCAATTTCGTTTAATTGAAGTCCATCCAAATATTCACGACCGCCTTCTTCCTGCTGACTGAAAATCGCAAAGATTTTCACATTCTTACTCTTCGCCTTTTTCACCAACTCCCGATAAAACGGTGCGCTCTGCGTGCAGTATCCACACGTTGGGCTCAAGGCAAGAACCAAGACCTTTGAATCTTTCGGTAGATTCATCGCCGAAACATCCAACTTATAATTTTTAGATTGGTTTGAAGCTTGCGCAGTTGCAACAGAGGCAGCCGCATTTGGAATTAAAGAATTTCTTTGTGCTTGAGAATCAGACACATCACCTACACTCGCATTATTCACACTCTCGGGGGGGGGGTGAAATATTTGTGTATCACCAATCCATTTGCGAACAAAGAAAACCCGATTATTGAGAAGCTGAGATTATTTTTGAGTGAGCCTGACATCTTCTAAAACATCCTTTTGTCAAAAACTACTTGTGAAAACTTGCGCCCCTTGCGCCAAATGAGTAAGCCCCAATGTGAATGCGTAAAGAAAATCATACTTATAAAATCCGTGTCAATCTTTTTCCGGCTGAATAATTTTAGACGCACAAACTCGGCTTTCCAACGTTACATGCCAAACAAACGCGCTTACGTAAAACATCCAAAAGCCCAAATTACGCGATAGGAAGATTTTCTTAATTCGCAGATTAGGATTCTATGTAGCCTTGTAATTCTCATGTTATTAGGTAATTTAAGGTGTAGCTTTTCTATTTAGATAATTTAGCGGTTTAAGTCGGCGAACCCGACGAGATACCTTAGCCCACGACTCAAGTCGTGGGTCTGCAATTAACCACAAGTTTTTGAAAAATATGCACCTGTCTCCGACGGTTTGTGTCGTAGCTCGTACTCGTTCCCACGGTTTCCACCGTGTGCTATAAATATAACGCCGTCTCCGACGGCTTTAACACCTGAAGCAATTCGGTGGCAGTTGGTTAAAATCATTTGGAGTTTAGTATTATTCACGCTATTAGGTTGTCAAGAAGTAACGTCAATGTTTAGAAAATTTAAAAGAACAACAACTTCAGCTGAGAGCCCACCGCACAAGCTGCTTGAGATGGTGGGCGAATCAATTCAGACTGCTCCTTTCATCGCTCGCAAACGTCTAGATTGAATCAATCCGCATAAAGCTGATGAAAATTGGCGCGGTTATCATCTGCAATACCCCGACGCGTCAGATTCATCCTCGCCGGCAATCACCCATTTCAAGAACTATTTCGAATCGCATCCGGAAACCTCGAAAATCCACCAATCAAACCATCACCGCCCGTACAAATAGTCTAAGATTCCAAACCAAAATCTTTGAAGAAATAGAAAATTTCTGCACTCATCAAATGTGCAGGTTAAAAGAAGTTTCCACTCACCGCTTGGGTTTTCATTTTGATTTCTCGAAGTGGCTAAATTGTAAACCACGTTGCGAACGCTGAAGTGCTTATGAAAACTTTAGCCAAAAAGTTGCCGCCGTTGATAAATTTTCGCTGTTTTCAATCTTCAAACGGTTTGTTAACATCTTAAATTTGCAGTTTATGACAAAAGGCATCGTAGAAAGTTACAGAAAGAAACTCGCGACCGAGGAAGGTTTTATTGCTGCCCCGCATGGCGCGGATCTTCGAGTTGCGCTTTGCTATCCAAACACCTACAAAATCGGGATGGCAAACCTTGGACTTCATACGATGTATGAACTTTTCAATAGCATTCCTGAAGTCGTTTGCGAACGGGTTTTTCTGCCCGATCCGGACGAATTACGTGCATATGAAAAATCTGTTACTCCCTTGCTTTCGCTGGAAACACAAACGCCGATTCGTGATTTTGACATCATCGCTTTTTCGATTTCTTTTGAAACCGATTACTTGAATATGGCAAAAATCTTGCATCTGGCAAAGATTCCGGTTTGGTCAGCAAACCGCAATCCGCACCATCCGCTTGTAATAATGGGCGGAGCTGCATCATTCTTAAATCCCGAACCAATTGCGGAATTTACCGATTTAATCGCAATAGGCGAAGGGGAAATTTTGGTTCACCAGCTTGTTGATGAACTTCTGCAAGGCGGAACGAAGGAAGAAATTCTGCTGAGACTTGCACAAATCGGACGCGGATTTTATGTTCCAGCGTTTTACGACGTAATCTATAACGAAGACGGCACTGTTTTTGAATATGCACCGTGTAAAGAAGGCATTCCGAAGCGCGTTGGACGCGCGTTAGTAGCCGTAAATCCGAAGGAAGGCACACTTAGGCGCGCAATAAAACGTGGCGACACAAACCTTGCCGAATTTCTTACGAATCAAGATATCTTTTGCCCGTCAACATCTGTTTGGGCACCGGAAGCTGAAATGGGAAATCGTTTATTGATCGAAATTTCCCGTGGGTGTTCACAAGGTTGTCGATTTTGCTGGGCTGGCTACAACTATTATCCACCTCGCGTGGTGCCCGCCAAAGATATTCTTGCAAAGGCAAAAGAATGGAGAGCCAAGACCGATAAAATCGGGCTGGTTTCAACTGCGGTATGCGATCACCCTGAAATTTCGACAATTTTGCGCGAACTTCGTGCGATGGATTATCGAATTTCGGTCTCATCGCTACGTTTAGATCAAATTTCAGATGAGTTGCTTGATGCGCTGGTAGAATCTAAAGATCAACAAATAGCAGTCGCACCTGAAACCGGTTCAGATCGTTTGCGACGCGTTATAAACAAAAATCTTACAAACGATGAAATTGTGGAAATATGCGGCGCGGTTTTTGATCGCGGTATGCTTACGTTGAAACTTTATATGATGGTCGGTTTACCGACTGAAACACAGGAAGATCTTGATGAAATGTTCGTATTGGTCGAACGAATCAAGAACCGTATGCTCGAAGCCGGAAAGCAATTCGGGTATGCGGGTAAGATTATTCCCAGTTTGAACGGGTTTGTTCCAAAGCCGAATACGCCACTTCAGTGGGATGCGATTTGCGATGAAAAGGAACTAAAACAACGCATAAAATATGTTTGTAAAGGGCTTTCGCGTATTCCGAACGTTGATGTGCGATTTATGTCCGCAAGAATTGCGCATGAACAAGCCTTATTTTCTTCGGGAGACAGAACAATTTCCCGGGTTATCGAGCGGGCTGCACGTCTTGGGATAAACATTCGCACCGCCGTTCAGGAAGAAGGAATTGACGCCGCATTTCACACACGGCGAATAAGAACTTTTGAAGAATTTTTACCTTGGACGATTGTTGATTCAGGATTGTCAGCCGATTTTTTGCAGACTGAACATACTAAAGCGCACGAATCACAATCTTCCCTTCCCTGTCCGGCAGTTGAAAAATGTACAATCTGTGGCGTATGTCCGCAAACGTGGCTCGCAGAAGCTCCGCCAAGTTTTGTACAAATCCAGCCATCAAAAGTAAAAACTTTAATTCTTTAGCTTTGTTATTCAAAGCCTTCGGGAACCGCTGTGTACGTGAAAACAAAGTTATAATCGTAAATTCCGAGCGGAATGATATGTACAATTTTTGAATAGCTGACAGTTGCAGTAACCGCGCTTCCGTTTGCCTTTAGTGAAACTAATGCTTCACGCGGAATATTCCGAGAATCTAATTCGCGATAAATTTTTTCGCGCACAACTTCTTCGGGTTTTTGAATCGAAACTTTTGTCATTCCCTGCATAACCGCTGCGTTTAATTCATCTTTTAACGACAAAGATTCATAATATACCGGAAGAAAGTTATATGCCGCATAAACTCCCGTCGCAACCACCAATAGAAAGACAATTAGTCTGATTGAGACGGCTCCAACTTCAGAACTTCTGTTGGTTTTTATATTTTCCATTTTCTAAAACCACCCGGGAGGTTAGCGTGAAATTATCTGTTCGATTGATTCTTGCAATACTGAACTAGGTATTGACGAGTTTGGAACAATTACCGGTTTGCCGATTCCATTAAGCAAGACCCATTGTAATTCACCCTGAATTACCTTTTTATCGGAATTCAACGCTTCAATAATCTTCTCAGAAGAGATTATGTCGGCAAGCTTTTGCAACTTACCCACCGACGCAACAACGTCGTTTAAAGATTGTAAACTATCCGCGTCAAGCAATTCAAGTTTCTTTGACAACGCAGCAGCAGCTAAAATACCGTAACCAACCGCCTCTCCGTGTCTGAAAACTTCGTAATTGGTTTCGCGTTCGATTGCGTGCGCAACGGTGTGTCCAAAATTCAAAATTTTGCGTGTCCTTGCATCCGTCCGCGAAATGTCTTCCCGTTCATCATTTGACACCACTTCGGCTTTGAACGCGATATTTGCCGTGATTAGTTCAATTAACCGTGTGGCAAATTCCTCATTTTCTTTTACCGAAAGCGCCATCTCAGGTGAAAACCTTGCCAGAAAGTTACTAGTTTGCGTAAAGAGCGCCTCGCCACCGATTATGGCGTGTTTTACGATTTCGTAAAAACCCGCTCGCGTGTCGCGCGCATCCAATGTTGCAAGTGTTGCAACATCCGCTGTTACGCCAATCGGCGAATGAAACGCGCCAACCATATTTTTTCCGGATTTTATGTTTACTCCCGTTTTGCCACCAACCGATGAATCAACCATGGAAAGCAAAGTTGTCGGAATTTGATAAAACTTGATTCCACGCAAAAAAGCCGCGGCTGCAAAACCTGTCAAATCACCTATTACACCACCGCCGAGCGCAATCAAGATACTGCTTCTGTCGATTTTTGCATTTGCTAAATCGTTAATAATTCGCGCGAAAGAACTCAAATTCTTAAATTCTTCGCCATCCGGCAAAACCGTTTCGCTAACCTGAAAATCAGCGGCAAGTAGTGTGTTTCTTATTTCTGCTGAATAGATCGGTGCAACAATCTCATTCGAAATCAAATGTACACATCGCACACCGGCGCCAACGAGTGACCTTAAATCATCACCAACCGTCGGAAGCAGCTCATTACCAATCCTTACGTTATAATCTTGGGAAGAAGAACTAATCTGAATTTCGTTAATTCCTTTATGCATAATAAAAAGCCGCAAGACAAATTTCTCACGACTCGCGCTTTAAAAATAAGGGGCAGGTAGAGCAACGTGGAAGTGTGCCGTACCTGCCAATTCGCAGTAACTGTCCTCACCCCAGCTACCACAAGGAACATCGATATCTCGAAGTTCCAATTTTCATTATAGTACATTTGGAAAGAGTAAATTGCAACTTAACAAACAAGCAAAATTTCGTTTTTTCCGGCAATACAGCGATTTTTCTTTTCAAATACAATAAGTTACGAAAATAGCTAAGCTAACGCATTTTTAATAGTTTCCGCCAGTTCGTGCGCCATTGCTTCGATTTCTGTTTGATCTTCACCTTCAATCATTACACGCGCAAGATTTTCCGTGCCTGAATAGCGTAATAAAAGCCTTCCGCCGGTATCCAATTTTGCAGAAACGGCGGCGGCGGCTGATTCAATTTCCGGCACTTCTTCAAACGGTAACTTTTTCGCCACGTGAACATTCAGCAATATCTGCGGAAATTGAACAAAACCTTCAACAAGATCGGAAAGCGATTTATTCTGCTCAGCCATTGCAGCCAAAAGCAGAAGCGCAGTTTGCATTCCATCCCCAACCAAAGAACGCGAAGGCACAATTATGTGTCCGGATTGCTCACCGCCCAGTGATGCCCCGGTTGTAAGAAGCTCTTGTAGCACATATTTGTCACCGACCGATGTGCGCGAAAGACTGATTCCTTCAGAATCCAACGCACGTTCAAGCCCGATATTGCTCATTACGGTTGCTATTACGTGGTTATCCTTCAACTTATTATGCGCCTTCAAGTGCTTTGCCAACACCCAAAGTGTCGCATCACCATCAACAATTTTGCCGTTTTCATCTACAAAAAGTGAACGATCTGCATCGCCGTCAAAAGCTACGCCAAAATTTGCAGATTCATCAATTACCGATTTTTGAATTTGTTCAAGATGAAGTGAACCGCAATTGAGATTGATGTTTTTGCCGTCAGGCGTGTTATGAATCGCTACCACGTTTGCGCCGAAGCCTTCAAACAACTGCGGCGCCAGTTCTGATGATGCGCCGTTCGCACAATCAACTACAATCTTTAAGCCGGAAATATCAAGCGAAGAATGCTTTTCGCGAAGGTGTGCCAAATAGTCTTCTACGAACTTCTTAGATTTTGAATGGTCAACTTCATCCGATGCCTCCGCTACAAATTCGGCTGCGTATATTGCACGTTCAACTGTGCGTTCAATTGCTGAATCAATCTTTTTACCACTCGGCAGAAACACCTTTATTCCATTGTCTTGAAATGGGTTATGTGATGCACTTATTACCACGCCGGCATCAAAACCTTCTTCACCTGTCAAAAATGCAACGCCCGGGGTTGTGATTACACCGGCTGACCTAAGTTCCGCACCTTCCGAACGCGCCCCGCGTGTGATTGCGCGTTCAATCCAAGCGCCTGATTCGCGCGTGTCCATTCCGGTCAAGAATCTTGGGTTTCTTCCGTGAATTTCGCGAAATTGCTTTGCAATCGATTTGCCTATTATTTCTATTGTCTCAGAATCAAGAGGAAATTCGCCCGCTTTGCCTCTTATCCCGTCTGTTCCAAAAAGTTCCTTCATAGCTTTCATTCACAACAAATTGTAAACTGTTGGATTACGTTGGGAGATTTGGTATAGCATGCCATTATTATATGTTACGCAGATAATATTCAAAAGGCGTGTATAAAAATGAGTTGTACCTGGCATAAAATATTACTATGCTTACAACCTATCATTATTCGAACGAATCGTAGTTTTTGCGAGGCAACTCGTTTTGCGGTTGTAAAAATCAAGGTTTCGGTCTTATCGAACGTGGTATTCATCACCTTTCTCCAAGAAATTACTATGCGAAATTTAGCTATTTATACATTTTTCTTTTCGAGTTTGTGCGTGTCACAAGTTTTGGCGCAGGATGGCGTCGATTCAACACCAAATGCACGTCCGCGGGTTTTGATTACGGAAAGTATTCCGCGTTCAAACGTACCGACACCAACCCCTACACCTTTAATCGATGGACGTCCGGTAGTGATTATTTCGAACACTTCGGTACAACGAACCGCGCCGAAAACTTATCCGACGGTTGTTCCGGTTCCGCAAAATTCCAATCAAACCGATGAATTTCGTTCGCTTCCGTACAATGAACTAATCGCACGAATTGATGAGGCAAAACGCACGATGCAAACCAAACCGCTGCGTATTTCGCAGACGGATAGCGACCAAACCACCGAGGTTGTGAGGATAGCTTTTTATGATTGGACAAATCGACGTGTTGATTATGCTGTGGTGATGAAATCGTTGTTCTTAGACACTGATTATTCGATTACATCGCGATCCGAATTTGGTCAAGTGGTTCGCGTTCAAACGATTCGCGGTAACGGTGTTAACACGCCCGTAAAGCTTTTTGATGTTTATAATCGTCCGCTACTTCCATTGATAGTGCAATACCCCATTGAAAAATTCGGTTCGTTTAACGAAATGGCTTATTACGTTTCAACTCATCCGGGCATCGAAACGCCCGAAGTTGTCAGCGTCGGCAGAACTTACGTTCATAACGTTGTCGAAACAGCGCGCGAAAGACTTCGCGAGAAAGGAATTTTTATTCAGCCAAAAATTGCCGATATGGCAGAAAAACTTGCGCTTGTTGAGCATGTTGATCACTACAGATTCCGAAACGAATATCACCCCAAAATTTACAATGATGTTTATACGTTGTACGCCTTAAATCGTGGGCAAACGTACCGATATGCCGTAAGCAGTGCCGGAGCGGGCGGAATGGTGCAAATGATTCCTGCAACATATCGAATGATTCGTTCAAGATATTATTCGGTTGGGTTGATTCCGGATTTTGTAACGGGAATGCGCGACCACGTAAACGCTTCAGAAGCAATGTTACTTTATATGCAGATGACTTGGAATGATTTGATTAGCAACAGCACGGTATTTGATGCGGTTTCGAGCGGTATTGCAACCCAAGAAGAATTAATGGCTGCGGGCTATAATTCAAATCCTGCACGTCTTCCGGGTTACATACGCCGTGGTGGCGAAAGTTGGGCGACGCTGATTCCGCGCGAAACAAAAATATACTTACAAATTCTAAGCTCCGTCGAACGGTTCGTGCCTTTTACGCCACGAACAAAATAAAAAGAAATAGAACTCTATGCATTTTGGGCGTTTAGATTTCGCCCATTTTTTTTTGCGGGAAAGGTAGAGGACGCAATCCTTGAAAATACGCCAAATTCTTTTATACTTTCTTTGCTAAATTGGTGCTTTTATGAAGAAATTATTATTAATTCTCGCAATGGCAATTTTTCTTGGTGGTTGTTGGGATAGCGGAAACGAACAAAATTCTGCAAACGAAAACGCGACAAACTTGGCTGCTTCGAACAACAATCAAACTGCTGACAGCGGCGGACATCTTGTAACCAAAACACCCGAACCGGTTAAGGTTGAAAATAACGCGGAAACTTTAACGCCGGTTGTTAACAGCTATTGCGCAGCGGTAAAGAGCGGCGATGATGCAGCCTTGCGAAAAACGCTTTCAGATGCAACATGGGCAACTTACACCAAAAATGCCGCGGGCGACGGTTTTAAATCGGTTGCCGCATGGCTTGAAGACGGCGAACCTATCGGAAACAAATGTCGAGTTATAAACCAACGTTTGCAAGGCAACGTTGGTGAAGCGAATGTATCGACTGAAACTTATCCAAACGGAATTTCACTTAAGTTTGTAAATGAGAACGGAAGCTGGAAGATGACGAAAGAAAGTTCAGATTTTGATAAAGTTAGAAACCAAGTAAAGTAACTTCGCATTTATCAAATACAAATCTAATTAAAAACCGAAAGAGCTCCGTGACACTAAAAGTTGCGGAGCTCTTTAAAAACCGGGAAAAAATTACTTGCCTATCCAGCGCTTTGTGCCTTTCCGTATGGCGGAAGCATTTTGCGCGGTTTTGGTTCTTTCTTTAAGCCCAACGCCCAATCAGCCTGCATCAGCGTGTGAATATCACGTGTTCCTTCATAAATAACCGCTGCTTTGCAGTTTCGCAAATATCGTTCAACGGGGTAATCATTGGTATAACCGTTCGCGCCGTGAACTTCAATTGCCATTGATGCGGCTTTTTCACTTCTTGTGGTAGCCTGCCATTTCGCCATTGATGAAGCTTTTGTTGAAGGCATTCCTTCATTCTTTTGCCAGCCGGCTTTAACCCACAAAAGATGCGTCATTTGATAATCGGCTTCCATTTCGGCAATCTTTTGTTTAACCAATTGAAAGTTTGCGATGGTTTTTCCTTGCACTTCCCTTGTGTTTGCGTAAGCCACTGATGCATCACGCGAAGCCCGAATTACGCCGGTCGCACCTGAAGCAACTGTATATCTTCCGTTTTCAAGTGAAAACATGGCGATCTTAAAACCTTCACCTTCTTCGCCAAGCATATTTTCTTTTGGAACTCTGACATCTTGAAGCGAAAAATAGCCGGTATCACCTGCGCGAATGCCCATCTTGCCATGCAACGTTCCCGATGAAAATCCTTCCATTGAGCGTTCTACGATAAAACAACTTATTCCGGAATGATCGCGCGCTTTTTGCTTTTCTTCATCAGTCCAACAAAAGAACAAAAAGTTATCCGCCGTGTTTCCAAGCGAAATCCACATCTTTTCTCCGTTAAGAATCCAATCGTCGCGATCGCGCTTTGCAGTTGAACGCATTCCAACAACATCGCTACCCGCGTTTGGTTCAGTCAAACCAAAAGTTGCAAGCTTTTCGCCCTTTGCTTGCGGCACCAAATATTTTTGTTTCTGCTCCTCATTGCCCCACGTTAAAAGCGAAAGCGAATTAAGCCCGACATGAACGCTCATCGCAACACGTAAAAAAGTATCGCAGGCTTCCAATTCTTCGCACACCAAACCAAGCGAAATATAATCAAAACCCGCGCCCCCATATTCTTCGGGAATGCAAACGCCTAACAAGCCAAGCTCTGCCATTTTTTCAAATACGGACAATTCAAAATGTTGATTTTCATCCCATTCCTTGATGTATGGGGCGACTTCGCCGGCAACAAATTCGCGTACCATTTGTTGCAGCTGCTTGTGTTCTTCAGTTAATTCGAAATTTACCACTTTTGTGCTTAACCTCTCCATTGTGTTTTTATGTTAAATTACTGCTACCTTATTAATTACGAGTTTATCATTTTGCTTGGCGAACATCGAAACCATTCAAAGTGATTTACCTTTGCGGCGGGCATTAGATTTTATGATACGAATTGACGAAGCGATTGAGATAATAGAAAAAAATACACCGAAATTGGGAACGGAAAAAGTTCCGATTGAAAAGGCTATTGGGCGTATTTTAGCGGAAGACGTTGTTTCCGATACCGATATGCCGCCGTTTGATCGTTCGCAAATGGATGGATACGCGGTTTTAAGCCACGATACGCAAACGGTTCCGAAAAAGTTAAGAATAATTGGCGAATCCGTTGCCGGGCTAGGATTTGATGGCGAAATAAAATCGGGCGAAGCGGTTAGAATTATGACGGGCGCACGCGTGCCACCGGGAGCTGATTCGGTTCAAAAGAAGGAGCTTACAAATGAAACAAACGGGAATGTAACGATTAATGAGGTTGTAAGAATCGGGCAAAATATAGTGCGTCAAGGCGATGAAATAGCAAAAGGGGGGCAAGTGTTTACTGTGGGCGAGGCTATAACATCCAAGATGATTGCTTCGCTAGCCGCCTTCGGATGTTCAAAAATAAAGGTCGCAAAACTTCCGCGTATATCAATTCTAGCTACCGGCAGTGAAATCGTAGAAATAAGCGAAACACCGGCACGCGACCAAATTCGAAATTCTAATTCAATAATGCTTGCTTCATTTTCAGGCGCTGTGTCTGTCGCTAAAATTCTACCAATTGCAGTTGACGACCAATCTTCACTTGCATCTACAATATCAAATGCGCTGAAAGAAACAGATTGCCTATTGATTTCGGGTGGGGTTTCGGTTGGTGATTACGACTTTACCAAGCCCGCGCTTATATCGATTGGAGCGCGTATTTTTTTTGAACGCGTTGCGCTTAAACCCGGTAAACCTACGGTCTTCGCAAAACTTGGCAAGAAGTTGATCTTTGGTCTTCCCGGCAATCCTGTTTCCGTCGCGGTTACTTACTTTCTTTTTGTGCGTCACGCCCTTCTCAAAATGCAAAGCGCGCAAAAATTCGCTTTACGCACGGGCTACGCACGGCTTGATCATGATCTTAAAGGCGCGGTAGAGCGTGATTCGCTCTTGCCGGTTTCGTTAAAAATAAGTAAAAAGGGTAAACTCCGGATTAAATCAATTCGTTTCACAGGTTCATCAAATTTTATAACCTTTGCGGGGTCTGAGGCACTCGTATTTGTACCGCAAGATACCGTCTTACAAAAAGGCGAAATCGCCGAAATTTATTTATTGCCGGAGTAGTTTTATGGACAAACTATCGCATTTTGACGACAAAGGAAAAATTCGAATGGTGGATGTTTCCGAAAAAATCGAATCCGCAAGAATTGCGCGAGCATCAGCCAACGTGCTAATGAACAGTGAAACCCTAAACGCGGTTCGAACAAGCACCAACCCGAAAGGCGACCCGCTTGAAATTGCGCGAATTGCGGGTATTATGGCAGCCAAGAAAACTTCTGAACTGATTCCACTTTGCCACCAAATACAACTTTCAAGAATCAGCATCGAAATTACTTTAACCGAAAGCGGCGCCCAAATTTTGGCGGAGGCAAAAACAACCGCGCAAACAGGTGTAGAAATGGAAGCACTTACCGCAGCATCAGTTGCCGCGCTTACCATCTACGATATGTGCAAAGCGGTACAAAAAAACATCGAGATTACGGATGTGCGATTGGAGTTTAAAGAAGGTGGAAAAAGCGATACCTATATCCGAAACCAATAATTTATGCCTGATTTTATGGCATCAGGATAATCTACAACATAGTCCGGTAGTGCGTTTTCCCGGAAGAAAATCTGCCTTTTACCCAAAGAGCTTTTACAAGAATTCTTTTTCGCCGTGGAACTATGTTGTAGAATAATGCGTAAATACTTTTAGTGCAGTGTATTAATTATGAAAACAAAATATCGATTAGCAGAAGACGTAAAACCTCAAGTAAAACTTCTTTTGATTGCAACAATTATCAGCATCGGAATTTGGTTGGCATCATGGTATTTTTCTTTTGCAACTTATATTTTGTACCCAATTCAACTTTTTTCTACTTTTGTACACGAAGGTAGCCACGTGTTGGCAACGCTCGTTACAGGCGGAACAGTTGTAAGTTTGACGGTTTCGCCGGATACCAGTGGCGTGGTTTGGTCGCTTTCCGATAATTGGCTGGCAAGCCTTGTTGTTTCGAGCGCCGGATATTTAGGCACAACTGCATTTGGAATCGCGCTTTTAATTTGGTTCCGTTTTGGATATTCATCGCGCGCCGCCCTTTATTTTTCTTCCGCTTATGTGGGCTTAATGACGCTGATTTTTGGCTTGCTTGCCCCGATTTGGAATATGTTTCATATTAACGTTTCATTTTTTAGCGTTGTTTTTACGGTAATTTCAGGCTCCGTGCTTACTGCAACCTTGTTCGCAATCGCCAAATTTGCAAATTTAAAATGGGTAAACTTTTCCGCGGCATTTCTTGCCGTTCAGTGTTTGCTCAGCGCAATTTACAGCCTAAAGGCATTGTTTATTATTTCCGCCACTACTGATGCTCAATCCGATGCGGCTAATATGGCGGCAGCAACAGGAATTCCTGCACTTGGGTGGGTGATGATTTGGATTGGAATTTCGGTTGTTATGATTGCCATTGGGCTACGTCTTTATGCAGTTGTGGGGAAAAGCACTCCGGAAAGCCCGATTTCATCGGATATCTAACCCGATATATTCTTTCTTTCAATTGGAACGTGGCATTTAGAAACAAAAAAATGCCTAAGTAAATGCGTTTCCGTATTTGCTTAGGCAAATTGCAGTGATATTATAACCATCCGCGAATTTCACAGATGCAACATAAACTCGTGGTTGATTTGCAAACGAAATGAGACTATCGGATCTACAAATCGGTGCAAGATTAATTTACCGTGCCAAAAACGATTGGCGCACGGCGGCGATTGCAAAAAAGACCGATGAATTTTGCACCCTTACCGTTTGTTCACCCACCGGACGCTGCTATCGAGTAAAGCGAGATTTGGCAGCACGTGTTTATTCTGACGGTGCCATTGCCGTTTTAATTGATAGAACAAAAGAATCTTGGCGAGAAGCTTTTTCGATTTACGACAAACGGTGGTAAGGGTTTAATTCATTAGCGCAATTGCAGGCACCAATTCAAAACGCGTTTTTTCCGTTGTCAGATACGCTTTGTATCGTCCAATTGAATCGTCTTCTGGTTCAATTAAACCAAGCGTTTCAAGTTGCGTAAGCGCAGTCCAAATCACGTTTTCATCGATTGTAGAATCGATTTCTTCGCTTGCACGCTTTTGAATATCCCAAGGGCTTTTTTCACCGTCGCACAATTGAAAGACAAAAGCCGTAAGCCGACTAAGGCACATAGACTTATCGTTACGGAGGTCACGAACCATCAGACCTTCGCGAAAAGGTGTTACTTCGAAATTTTCTTTGTTTACAAATGGAATCATCGTGTTTTCTGTAGAAAATTAGGGTTGAAAATTATTCGGCGTTGGGGGAATTGCTTTCGCCAAACGTTGCCGTATATTTCCTACCTAAACATCAAGTAGGCAGAATTACGTAGCTCGTGTATTTTTGGGTTGAGAATTCTCGTAACCCCGCAATTACACGATGTCAGGAAAAAATGCAATACGAAATGCGAGGGTGGCAAGGGTATTTAAGGCAGCTATTGTGAGTTTTGCCTTACAGAATAATCCGAACTGCATTTGGGGGTAATTGACTTACAAGAATTCGGATTTCCGAATTTTGTAAGCGCCATTCAATTGTAGGTATTTGTGATTCCGGAGGGCTCCGTGAGTTACAACTTAAGAATTCAGGTGCGTCTTACGAATACTCCGTCGAAATCTGCGAGTCGATTTCACGAATCAATCGCCATCCTAAAATAAAATTTAAGATGAATTGATTGGCTTACGGTTTTTGCTTTTGGTCCTCGAAGTGCTGGGTCGCAAGTTGAATTGAGGATTGTGAGCAAAATGTGTGAGCTAACGGCAGAAAATTTTAACTTCCTGCCCCATTTGAAAAGATACGCCGTTCAACACTGTTTGTCAATAGTTTTTCTGTTGTCAAAATTGGTTTTGTCGTCACAGGCGAAACGCGTCATTATTCTCCCTTTATTTTGGGGTCAAAAACGCTTGTCGCCTGAACTGATTCAACTGCTAAAATCTTTCTCGAAGTATTTTCCTGAATAAACACTACAAGATTTAGATTTTCAAGTATCCACTTCTTTTCAATATCTACCGAAAATTGGTATTCGCCGGAAACTGATTCTTCACTAACGCGTGATATGGCATTCAATGAACGCGTTACCGCGGTTTGCAGATATGTTCCCTGTCCGGAATTAACACGTGAAGGAATCGCGTCTTGTGTAATTGCCAAATATAGCGTTGCTTCCTCGTGTTTTGGTAGCCCACTAAAATATGCGACAAGCATTTTTTCGTCAGCGGAAATACTTAAACGGGGTTTATTAACCTTTGCGGCGCGATTTATCGCGTCCAAGGCTTCCGCTTTTCGGCTTCCGATAAACGCATATTTACCGTCAACAATCATCTGAGGCGTGTAAACTTGCCCATACTTAAACAACTTTTCATAAATCATTTGGCGGCGTGTATAAAGCGGTGACGCAAAAATATCAACCAAGCCATATTTATCCCAATAATCTACGTGTAGCACAAGCGGAACAATTGTAGCCGATTTCACGGGCTGTTCGGACTTTAGTTCCGTAAGAAGTTTTTCAGCGCGCGGACAATTTGGACAACCTTCAGCGGTGTAGAGTTCCACGAGTACAGGACTTCTTGAAGTCACTTCTTGATTTTTTGACTGCTGCGCGTTGCTAAAAATGCTTGCGAACCCCAATAGCAATAAAACCGCCACAAATTTCATTTCTTGATTATAACCTAATTCCACATTTCAACATTACCTTGATATACTTTACGTTTGTTCAACTGCACAGATTTCCGCCTATGAAGAAAGCTTCGGACAACAAAAAGTTTCTAAGCGTGCACGGCGCGCGAACGCACAACCTAAAAAATATTTCGGTCAATTTACCGTTAAACCAACTGACCGTGATTACCGGCGTTTCGGGTTCCGGAAAATCTTCGTTGGCGTTCGATACCATTTATGCGGAAGGTCAGCGCCGATATGTCGAATCGCTTTCGGCTTATGCGCGGCAATTTCTTGAACGCATGGATAAGCCTGAAGTTGATGAAATTCAAGGAATTGCGCCCGCGATTGCCATAAAACAAAAAAACGGCACAAGAAATTCGCGTTCAACGGTGGCGACGCAAACCGAAATATACGATTATTTGCGGTTGCTATATGCAAGAGTTGGCGAAACTTTTTGTTATGTTTGCGGTGAAAAAGTTGAAAAAGATTCTCCGGAATCAGCGGCAAATGATATTTTGAAATCGCTTGCAGATGGCGAACGCTTTTATGTGTTGTTTCCGATTAGTGTTTTTCTTAATCCTGAAACCAGCAAACACAACATTACGGCGGTTTGTATGACCGCACTCGGTCACGGGTTTTCGCGCCTTCTTCGCGGTGATGAACTAATAGAACTCACAAAACCTGAAGACTATAATTACAAGGATTTTGACGATACATATATTTTGATTGATCGTCTTAAAACGGCAAAATCAATTCGCAGTCGTTTGGTGGATTCGCTCGAAATAGCGTTTTCCGAATCTCGCGAAGCGGTTATAAGAACCACCAACGGAAGAATTTTGCGTTATTCAGATCGATTTATTTGCAAAAATGATGGTACGGAATACGAAGAACCGGAACCGAGTTTGTTTAGTTTCAATTCCCCATTTGGGGCGTGTCCTACGTGCCAGGGCTTTGGAAACACCACCGGAATTGACTACAACCTGGTTGTTCCGGACAAATCTCTCTCTATTTCGGAAGGCGCCGTTCAACCGTTTCTTACACCAAAACATCATTTTGCGTTTCGGGAATTGAAGGAGTTTGCGCAAGACGAACAAATTCCTTTGGATGTACCGTTTGCAGAACTTTCGGACGAACAGCGCCGGTGGATTTTTCGCGGAAAAGGAGCGTGGCGGGGCGTTGATGGCTTTTTCAAATGGAAAGAGCAAAAGAAATATAAGCTGCACGTGCGCGTATTTCTTGCAAAATATCGAGGTTACACGGTTTGTCACGAATGCGAAGGCGGAAGGCTTAGAAAAGAATCGTGCGCGGTTCAAATCGACGGAAAAAATCTTCCGGCATTGATAAGGCTTTCAATAACCAATGCGGCAGAATTTTTCGATGGTATTTCGCTTACATCGCAACAAATAAAAATTGGCGAAAAATTGCTTGATGAAATCACGCGACGGCTACGCTTTCTAAAGGAAGTGGGGCTCGAATATCTTACGCTTGACCGTGCGGCGGCAACGCTTTCCGGCGGCGAGGCGCAACGAATTCAGCTTGCCACAAATTTGGGTTCGTTGTTGGTTGGTGCACTCTATGTTTTGGATGAACCTTCAATTGGTCTTCATCCGCGCGACAACTCACGTTTGATAGGTATTTTGAAGAACTTGCGCGATATCGGAAACACGGTTTTGGTTGTTGAGCATGACGAAGAAACGATGCGTGCGGCAAATCATATTGTGGATATTGGGTTGTATGCCGGCGAACTTGGCGGAAAATTGATTTACGAAGGAGATTTTCGCGGCTTATTGAAAGATAAAGAATCACTTACGGCAAAATATCTTTCGGGTGAATCCGAAATTGCCGTTCCGCAGAATCGAAGAAAACCCGGGCAACATCGCGTTGTTATTGAGGGCGCTCGCGAAAACAACCTGAAAAATATCGACATTGAAATTCCTTTGGATATTTTTGTATGCGTTACAGGCGTTTCCGGGTCCGGCAAATCCACGCTCGTTCACGACATTTTATATTCCGGCTTGCAATACGAATTGGGTGATAAAACGGTTACGCGTGGCGACTTTCGTTCAATTGAAGGTGCCAAATATGTTGATGAAGTAGTGCTCGTTGATCAATCTCCAATCGGCAGAACGCCGCGTTCAAATCCTGTCACGTACATTAAGGCATTTGACGGAATACGCGAAGTATTTTCAACGCAAAATCTTTCCAACAAAAAGGGTTACAAGCCGTCACATTTTTCGTTTAATGTGCCGGGCGGACGATGTGATACATGTCAAGGCAGTGGAATTGTGACGATTGAGATGCAGTTCTTGGCGGATGTTGAGCTTGTTTGTGAAGATTGCAACGGAACCCGATACAAAAGCGAAGTTTTGGATGTTAAATACAAGGGCAAGAATATCCATGAGATCTTGCAGATGACGATTCGTGAGGCTATAAGATTTTTCAAAGGCGAACAGAAAATCGTAAATAAACTAAAAACACTTGAAAGCGTGGGGCTTGGTTATTTGCGAATGGGGCAATCTGCAACTACGCTTTCCGGCGGTGAAGCTCAGCGCGTAAAACTTGCCGCGCATCTTGCCACAAAATCTCGCGCACACATTCTTTTTATCTTTGATGAACCCACCACAGGGCTGCATTTTGACGATATTTCAAAACTGATTACGTCATTTAGAACATTGATTGATGAGGGAAATTCACTTGTTGTAATCGAACATAACCTAGACGTTATAAAAACGGCGGATTATGTAATCGATCTTGGTCCGGAAGGCGGTACAGGCGGCGGTGAAATTGTTGCAAAGGGTACCCCTGAAGACGTGGCAAAAGTAAAAGCTTCATACACGGGAAGATATTTGGCTAAATACCTTCCCGGTAAATAAAACAGCCGGGGTGTGCATTCCGGCACACAAAATTATCCGCCAACGTGCACACTGGGTCTAAGCTCCGGATCCGGCTCAGCCTTTCGCAGTATTTCACGCGTAACCGGCGCGGTATCTCCTTCACCAAACAAAACGTAACGAAACAGGTGCTTTAAGGGATTTTCTTCGGACCAGCCAAAATATACATGCGGTGTGCGGTTTGTTCTATCGCGAATCGCCAAGAGAAGTGCTGCAATCGCATTCGGAACCGCCGGAGATTCGGTTCGCAAAACTCGTGCATGCCCCACTTTTACGCCGCGAACCTTTAATTTGCCTTTGAATTCTGAGGCATCGCCCGTTTCAACTTCAAAAAACAAAATTGGTTCAATCGCCGGAATATGATTATCTGTTCGTTTTTCTTTTTCGTTGAATTCATATTCTTCTTCGGTTCCAAACTCTCGGCGATTCGTAATTATTCTTACTTCCCGATCACCGATTTTGTCCAAGAATTTTTCAGCTGTTTCATCGAATTCAACCTTTTCAATTCGAATTTCCGTAGTACGTAGAGCGCGTGAAATAAATGAAACTATCACAATCGCCAAGATGAATAATGAAGCGATTCGGAGTCCATCGGGGCGTTCGATAACGTTCGCGCCCGTTGTGTAAAGAAAGATAAGTGCAATTATTGAATA
>JBKEBT010000134.1:0-18182 GCA_047973305.1 Pyrinomonadaceae bacterium | reverse complement strand
TTTCGGAATCAAGCAATAACGGCTTGTTAAATACTTAGAACATTTTGAAAGCAGCAGGCAGAATTCAGTGGTAAACGAAACTGAGCTGTTTGCTGCTCTCTTTGCTAATGAAAGAAATTAACAAAATTCTGATTGCAAACCGGGGCGAAATCGCGTGTCGAATAATATGGACGTGCCGTGAAATGGGTATTCGTACGGTTGCGGTTCATTCGGAAGCCGACAGGGATGCGCTACATGTAAAGTTTGCAGATGAAGCCGTTTGCATAGGTAAAGCTCAATCTTCGGAAAGTTACTTGAGTATTCCGTCAATTATAAGCGCGGCAGAAGTAACCGATGCCGATGCAATTCATCCCGGTTACGGCTTTCTTGCGGAATCAGAAACTTTCGCAACCATTTGTGAAGACTGCAACATTAAGTTCATTGGTCCGCGCCCCGAAATAATCAAGATGATGGGTGATAAGATTCACGCCCGGAAGACGATGGAAGCCGCGGGCGTACCAATTTTACCGGGCAGCCCCGATCCTATAGCTGATCCAATCGAAGCTTTGTCCGTAGCCGCCAAAATTGGTTATCCGTTGATTATAAAAGCCGCCGCAGGCGGTGGCGGACGCGGTATGCGCATCGTTCGGGAAGAAAAAGAACTCGCGGTGCAACTTGAAACTGCGCAAACTGAGGCGCGAAACGCGTTTGGTGACGATTCTGTTTACATCGAACGATATATTGAGCGCCCGCGACACATTGAAATTCAAGTTCTTGCAGACGAATTTGGCGATTGTATTCATCTTGGCGAACGTGAATGCACAATTCAACGTCGGCACCAAAAACTGCTTGAAGAAGCGCCTTCTCCGGTTTTAACCCCCGAACTTCGCGACGAAATGGGCAGGGCTGCTGTAAAGGCTTGCAAAGAAATAGGTTATTCCAGTGCCGGCACATTCGAATTTTTGCTTGATGAAGACGGTTCATTTTATTTTATGGAAATGAACACGCGAATTCAGGTTGAACACCCCGTAACCGAAATGGTAACCCTTGCCGATATTGTGTTTAATCAAATACGAATTGCGCGCGGTGAACAGCTAAGCTTTACGCAGGACGAAGTAAAGATTACAGGACACGCGATTGAGTGCCGGATAAATGCCGAAGACCCTGAAAACTTTACGCCTTCACCGGGGAAAATAACCGCTTTTAATATACCGGGCGGTCCCGGCGTGCGTGTTGACACAGCAGTTTACCCTGATTATGTTGTTCCGCCGTATTATGATTCGATGATTGCGAAGCTGATTGTGCACGCACGTACGCGCGAAGGTGCAATTCGGCGGATGAAGCGCGCGCTTGATATGATGGTTATCGAGGGTATCAAGACCACGGTTCCGCTACATCGAAAAATTATGGAAGACAAAGATTTTCAAAATGCGAACTTTTCAACCAAATTTATGGAGGAGTTTTTCGCAAAGGAAGAAGTCCGAAAACAGGACGAAAATCAAAATGCTGAAAGTGCGTCCTGAGCAATTGACCAAACGCAAAATTCTTTTTAGCATCTATTTATAAATCTTTTGCGGTTACCGCGTTTTTAATGCGGATTTACTGCGATAAAGGAGGAGATCATTTTTAACAATTATGCCAACGGCTAAAGAAGTAAAAGCAGAAGTTTTGAACGATTTCAAAACGCATGATAATGATACGGGTTCATCACAGGTGCAAATCGCACTTTTGACGAAGCGTATAAATGAACTTACCGAACATTTTAAGGTTCACAAGAAGGATAACCATTCCAGACGGGGGCTGTTAAAAATGGTCGCACGCAGAAGAAAATTACTTGATTATCTTAAGCGAAAGAATATTTCCGAATACCACGAGATTATCAAGAAGTTAAATCTGCGTAGATAATTATTTAATTAATAAAATAATCTACCTTCAATTGACACAAACTTATTTTATAAATAAAAATAACTTTCGTAATTGGCAGTTGAATATTTAGATTATTTGACATCTTCGAGTCATTTTTACATTAACGATTCTCTCGAAGAAATTAAGGGTCAGTCGCTGAACGTGACAGCATTTTAGGCTGAAACCGTTTGAGAATCGGGTTTTTGACGAAGGCGACAGAGAGCTTCACGTGAGCTTCCCGTCGCCTTTTTTGTAAATCGAGGAAATTTATGACAAAAAAATACTTAAAAGAATCAATCAAGCTTGGAGGCAAAGATCTTACGGTAGAGACCGGAAAAGTAGCAAAACAAGCTGATGGTTCAGTAGTTATCAGTTACGGAGAAACTGTGGTGCTTGTAACCGCTGTTAGCGATACAAAGCCAAAAGAAGGGCTTGGATTTTTTCCGTTAACTGTTGAATACCGCGAATCGGTATATGCAGCCGGGCGAATTCCCGGAAATTATTTTAGAAGGGAAGGGCGCCCGAACGAAAAGGAAATCTTAACCGCCCGCTTGATTGACCGTCCGGTTCGTCCGCTTTTTCCGGAAGGATATAAAAACGAAACACAAATTGTTGGAACCGTAATTTCAGCCGATAAAGATAATGACCCGGATGTAATCACGATAACGGGCGCATCCTGCGCGCTTTATTTATCTGACATACCGTTTTATAACCCGATTGCGGGCGTGCGAATAGGCTTGATAGACGGAAAATATCTTGTAAATCCTACGTATGATGAAAGACGCGAATCGACGCTAGATTTGGTTGTTGCGGGAACGGAAGATGCAATCGTAATGGTTGAATCGGAAGCACAAGAGGTTGAAGAAGACCGAATTGTGGAAGCAATGGTTTTGGCGCACAAAGAAATTAAGCGACTTTGCTTGTGGCAAAAGGAACTGTTTAAGGCGCTTGAGATTAAAAAGCGCGAAGTTGAAGTTCCGAGTTTGGATGAAAAGCTTTTTGCAAAAATCGAAAAGAAATATGCCGGTGCGATACGTGAAGCACTCGATACATCATCTGAAAAAGATAAGCTTGAAAGCTACGCCGCAATAGATAATTTAAAGGAAGAAGTTGTAAGCGAATTTGGTGGAGACGAAGGTGAAAATGCGGATTCGGCTTCTGCGATTTTTGGCGCCTTAAAGGAAAAAGTGTTCCGTGAAGATATTCTGAACAACAAGCGAAGACAAGACGGCAGAAAGTTTGGTGAAATTCGTCCGATTTCTTGCGAAGTCGGTTGGTTACCGCGCGTGCATGGTTCGGCGCTGTTTACACGCGGCGAAACACAATCACTCGCCACAACAACATTGGGCACAAAACAAGATGAGCAGTGGGTAGATGATCTTGAATCAGGCGAACTGAAAAAGCGCTTTTTGCTTCATTATAATTTCCCGCCTTATTCGGTTGGTGAAGCAGGAAGATTCGGAAGCACATCGCGTCGCGAAATCGGACACGGTAACCTAGCGAGGCGTGCGTTGGAATTTGTAATTCCGGATGACAAAGAATTTCCATATACAATGCGAATTGTTTCCGAAATTACTGAATCAAACGGATCTTCATCAATGGCAACGGTTTGCGGTGGCTGCCTTTCTTTGATGGATGCAGGGGTGCCGCTGAAAAAACCGGTTGCGGGAATCGCAATGGGACTTGTGCTCGAAGAAAATCGTTACGCAATTCTTTCCGATATCGCCGGCGCAGAAGATCATTATGGCGATATGGATTTCAAAGTGGCGGGAACAAAGGAAGGTGTAACGGCTTTGCAGATGGATATCAAAGTTGCCGGCATAAACGCCCAAATTTTGGTTGAAGCGCTTGAGCAGGCAAGAAAAGGGCGTTTGCATATTCTCGAAATCATGTCGCAGGCTCTTAAGAAGCCGCGCAAAGATATTTCAAAATATGCGCCTCGAATTATTACCATCAAGATTCATCCGGATAAAATTCGTGACATTATTGGACCCGGCGGTAAAATGATTCGTTCTATTACCGAAGAAACCGGTGCAACAATTGACATCGAAGATGACGGAACGGTAAATATCGCAACCGCGGATGGTGATGCGGCTGAAGCTGCAATTGCAAGAATCAAGGCAATCACGGCTGAAGCCGAAATCGGCAAAACCTATCTTGGAACCGTTTCCAGAATTGTCGATTTTGGTGCGTTTGTTGAAATCATTCCGGGAATTGACGGTCTGTTACATATTTCTGAAATTTCTGACAGAAGAATTCGCGATGTGCGTGATGAACTGAAAGAAGGTCAGCAGATTATGGTTAAATGTATCGGAAAGGAAGGCAACAAAATCAAGCTTTCCAGAAAGGCGGTTCTGAATGAAGAAAAAGCGCAGGCACAGGAAGGTTAATCAAACCCGCGCAAAATTGCTTTAACTTTGAGGGGAAACTTTGTTGTTTCGCCTCTTTTTTTGCAAATATCGAGATTATCTGGAAATTCGTACTCTTTGAATGTGTTTAACTTATAGAAAAGGGTGGGGGTTACACAAATCGAACTCAAACCTTTGTTGAAATAAAAAAAGACGTGGATTTTCTGGAAATAGCTCAATATTCCGACTATTTCAAACTCGAACCTACTAGCAGTATTCGGTAGCTATCATTTTTTAGAGGAAAAGTTATCAAAATTACTTGGAAGTTTGGATTTTTAAGCTAATTTTTGATATATTGCCAAAGAATAGCCCTCCAGAATATTTAGATGTTCACGATCCTTATTTCAGTTTCGTGCATTGTGGTTTTGATCGCGAAAATAAGCTAGGTAAAAAGAAATGATAATTAAGAAACTAAGATTTTTTGTAACAGCGGTGGGGCTAATGTCATTTGTATTGGCATTCTTTGGAACCATTTCCGCTGCTCCGGTTCGGTTTAGCCAGGTAACACAACTGGTGGATGCTAAACCCGGTAAGGCAAGTTCAACTAACTTCACAAGTTTACGTTATGCGAATGCTGGGATGAGTGGCAGTCTTGATGATGATGATAATGTACCCGCTGCTCCGCAAGATGATCGTGTAATTCGTGAGACAGTCGTTGATATTGTTGAAGAAACGGATTGTGATTGTGAACCAATTCCTACGGGAATTTCTCCGTATTGGGGACTTCTTGGACTTGGTGCCATTCCTTTGATTTTGATTCCGGTACTTAACAACGACGACGATACGCCGACGCCGACGCCAACAACGACGCCAACTACGACACCGACCACGACGCCAACGACGACGCCGACGGAAACACCGACAACGACGCCGACGACGACGCCGACCACGACGCCAACGACGACGCCAACAACGACGCCGACGACGACGCCAACCACGACGCCGACGACGACACCAACAACGACACCAACAACGACGCCGACAGCAACGCCGACAGCAACGCCGACGGAAACACCGACGGAAACACCGACAACGACGCCGACGACGACGCCAACTACGACGCCAACTACGACGCCGACTACGACGCCGACATTAACACCAACTCCGCCAACTGATCCGGTTCCGGAACCAATGACAATCCTTCTTTTTGGAGCAGGTCTTACCGGATTAGGATTAGTAGGCAGAAAGCGTTTGAGTCGTAAAGATGAAGAAACGGACGAAGAATAGATTTTTCGGGGCTCACCGAGTCCCGGTTTCTCAAATGGGGAAAGAGGTTAGAAAAATGCAAAGTAAGAAATTTAAGCTGTTAGTTGCAGCAGTTTTGATGATGACCGTTGGGTTGGCATCTGTATTTGCTGCAAATGATGACAAGAAAAAGCAAAAGCGTCCGAAGAATACCGGCGTGCTTTCAATTAAAACCACGCCAAACCCTTTAACCGTTCGCGTTGATGGGCAGGTTGTTGGAGTTAGTGGAACCAGCGAAGCTGCGGAATTTTACCTAACACCGGGCGTGCATTTGGTTGAAATTGAAGGTCCAAACGGCAAGACCTTTACAAAAGAACTTAATATCGAAAAAAATGTTAAGAACTGTATTTGCTTAAATGTTGTGGAAAAAACGGTTACGAAACAATGTCCGTACGATATTTCGGTTTCAAATCCGGATGTTGTAAAAGATGGCGACTTGGTTACATTTGTAACGATGAATGCCGTAACCGGCGGAAGCGCAATTTTGAATTATCTTTGGTCAGTTTCACCCGGTGCCGCGCGAGTAACCAGTGGATTGGGTACGAGTGCAATTACCGTTGATACGACCGGACTTGGCGGGCAGATTATTACCGCTAATTTGGAAGTAACGGACGGCATATATGATGCAAGTTGCCGTCAGCGCGTAGCTGGTATCGTAAAAGTAGATAAAATTGAAATTCCAATTCCGTCTGCGCCTCTTTTTGATGAATTCCCAACCGTTTCTAACGATGACGACAAAGCTCGTCTGGATGGTTTGGCACTTGAACTTCAAAATAACCCAAGCTATCAGGGCTACATAATTATGTACCCCGGCACAAATAAGATTAGCAAGACGCGAAATCCCGAAAGACTCGCTAAAATGACTTATGACTACCTTGTGAACAAACGAGGAGTTGACCCAAGCCGTTTAAGCGTGGTTCAAGGCGGAACACGTACACAAACCACATATCAAATATGGCTTGTGCCACCCGGGGCAAAAACACCGGTTCCGCAGTAATAATTCGGAGCGAGTATTTATTAAACTGGAAAGGACAATCTTCGGGTTGTCCTTTTCTTTTTGTGCATTAGCAAAGTTCCGTTTTCTATTGGTAAAATGCACTTTACCTTTTATCGGCGGAATTTGTTTTTTTGCAGAATAATAGTTGAAATTATGGCAGCACCAAATATAGAAACAATCGTAAATTTATCTAAGCGCAGAGGGTTTGTTTTTCCGGCTTCGGAGATATATGGCGGGCTTGGCAGTGCATGGGATTATGGCTCGCTTGGCGTTGAACTCGCCAATAACATTAAGCAAAACTGGTGGAACTGGTTGGTACATGAACGCGATGATATTGAAGGGCTTGATTCATCGATTATCCAGAATCGGCTTGTGTGGAAATACTGCGGACACGAAGAAACATTTAACGATTTGATGACGGATTGCCGCGTGTGCAAAAAGCGCTTTCGTGCGGATAAACTCGAAGATTCGCAATGTGGTTTGCAGCCTTCCAAGATTCCGGGCGAAGGAAAGGATTGCGATTTAACCGCGCCGCGCCCGTTTTTAACAATGCTTTCAACTCGTTTGGGCGCGGTAGCCGATGAAGATGATTATGCGTCGCTTTCATACCTACGTCCGGAAACCGCACAGGGTATTTTCATCAACTTTACAAACGTGTTGAATACATCACGCAAAAAGTTGCCGTTTGGAATTGCACAAATCGGCAAGGCGTTTCGAAACGAAATCACGCCGGGAAATTTTGTGTTAAGAACGCGCGAATTTGAACAGATGGAGCTCGAATATTTTTGTCATGCTGAAAGCGCACCGGAAATATTTGAACAATGGGTTGAAAACTATTCGAATTGGATTCAAAGCCTGGGAATTTCAAAAGAAAATTTATTTCTATATGAAGTGCCAAAAGATGATTTGGCGCACTATTCGGATAGAACAATTGATGTAATGTATAGATTTTTTCCGGAGCGGGAAGACGATGAGAAACAGTTTGATGAGCTGATGGGAATAGCTAATCGAACTGATTTCGATACAAAATCACACTCAAAAAAGGTGGTTGATGAAAATGGTAATCGCATTAATCCGGATACAACCGAAGATCTCTCTTATCATGATCCGTATACGAACCAGAGATTTTATCCTTATGTGATTGAACCATCAATCGGGGTGAATCGCACCTTTTTGGCTGTCCTAATGGATGCGTACACCGAAAAAGATGACCGTGTTGTGCTGAAGTTGGAAAAAGAGCTTGCGCCGATTAAAGCCGCCGTACTTCCGTTAAAGAAAAATAAGAACGAAATTGTGGAGCTTGCACACAAAATAAAAAAGGATTTAATAAAAAAAATACGCACCGTTTATGACGACACCGCCGCAATCGGAAAACTCTATGCGCGACAAGATGAAATCGGCACACCGTTTTGTATCACGGTAGATTTTGATTCGCTTGAAGATGGAACGGTAACTGTAAGAGATAGAGATACTTGGGCGCAGGAGCGCATCAATTCTGAGAATTTAACAGCATATTTTGAAGACAAATTCGGTAATTGAATTTTGAACGATTTTACGAGGTGCTAACGGGGTAAAGAACTTAGAAATCGAAATAAATCGCCTACTAAATCGTTTTAGAATGCGTTTTAAAGGTTTTAAAAAGTGAAAATAATTTGTAATATAAAGTAGAACAATAAAAACGGGGCTTTCTTACGGAAAAGGAAATGAAGGTTTGTTCTAACTGCAGAAAATGTATTGATGATTATTTTTTCACTTGCGAATGCGCGGCGGAAGCGGAGTTGATTGCGCTTGCAAATCGGGAAGCCGAAATGTTGAAGGGTTACAGGCTTGAGAAAATGCTTGACGTTAACTGCATTTTCGAATCATACCGTGCGATTCATCTTGCAACAAACAAGGCGGTAAAAATCAGTATCGTAAACGCAGGCGATAAGAAAGAAATTCTGGAAGGGGAACTGTGCCGGATAATAAGCCTTACAAACCCACGAATTTTACGTGTTTATGAATATGCGCCACTGGTTGATAATGAATTCTACATAGTGTCAGAATTTAGCGATGCGCCTACTTTAAAAGAAAAACTTGAAGGCGAGGGTGCACTTTCAGAGCGTGACGCAATAACAATCACGCGACAAATTTCGGAGGCGCTTGAAGTTTTGCACACAGCCGGTTTTGATCATCACAGTATTTCACCCGAAAACATAATGATTGTGAATTTGCCGGATGAAGGTTTTAGTGTGCGTCTTCAAATTCCGGATTTTGCAAGTCTTGATGTAAGGCACGTTGTTGAACAAGCAAACGGTTTAATGTCCGCGCCCGAGAAGTTTCGATATTACGCGCCCGAAATGTTTACGGATGAAGTAGCAGATTGGTGCGCAGATATCTTCAGCGCAGGCGTAGTGTTTTATGAAATGCTATTTAACAAGTCTCCGTTTCGCGCGCTGACCCCCGCTTCAATTATCGGTTACGAGTTTGATGAGGATGTCACAGACCCGCTCAATCACGATTTACGCGCACTAATCGGTTATGTTTTGCGAACTGCTTTGCAGGTGAACCCGGAAAAACGCTTTAGCAATTCGCTGGCTTTTGCAAGGCAAATGCGTCATTTGGAATCCGTTGCGGCTAATGTTTTTAAGCATTCAACCAACTACCCGACTGTCTCGGATTCGCTTAACCGCACAATTCCTGATAGTTCGTATGGTCAGTATGAACTTCCGGAAATCGAAAAACCCGAAATTTCGTTTGAAGAGGATGAAAGGTTTGCTTCATTTATGGAAAGCAGTATCTCCGATTCGGCTGCGCCAACTGAGCCCGCTTTTGTTTACGATACGTCGGAAATAACTTTAACGGTTCGTCCAATCGCGCGTGTTCCTTCTAGCGGATATGTATCGGAAGATGTTTCAGAAGCTGCCGGTTTTGAAAATTTAGATTCGTTAAACGATTTGGATTTTATCGATTCAGGGCTTCCGAAAGTGGTTGAGCAAAAGCCAGGTTTTTTGTCGCGTATAACGGGTGCGAAAATTATGATTCCGGCAACTTTTGCCGTTGTGGTCTTACTCTTGGGTGCTGGCGCAGTTTTCACGTGGCGACATTTTGCTTCCGCAAACAGCGAAGTAAATATAGCTGAAAAGCCACTAGCAACGCCAAATGACGCGGCGGGTACCGAAGTAGCAGGACAAATGAATGCGGATTCTAATTCATCAATACCGGCGCCGGACGCAATACCGGCAGATGAGTTAGCTCAAGATTCTTCGCCTAAGAAGGTAATAGAAGTCCAAAACAAACACAATTCGAAGGTGTCGCAAATATCCGTTACAAATATCCGAAGTAATTCCAACGTAAGATATGATTCATCGTATTCGGCACCTTCGGCACGCAGGAACATACGACGAAAGTCTAGTAAGCCGAAAAATTCCGTCAGAAGCACCCAGCCTTTGGAAATGGTGGCTGAAAATATCATTATTGTTATCGGCGATAAGGGAAACAATAGCGTTAGGAGACGCGAATCCCTTAGCTCGAACCCCAAGTTTCCGGATATTGTTATTTCTTATTAATCACTATAAAAAAATAACGTATTGAAATTGCGGAGTGTTCGCTCCGCAAAATTTTGCATTTACGTTTATCCATCATAAAATTTGATTTTAGTAATGGAAATGCAGCGCGATATAAAATCGTTAGTTGAGGCAGTTGATCAACGAGGCGGGCGAGCTATGCTGGTCGGCGGTTGCGTGCGTGATGAGCTTCGCGGGGTGGAAGCAAAAGATTTTGATATCGAAGTGTTTGGAATCGCAGCCGTGGAACTTCGCGCGATTTTAGAGCAGCTAGGCAACGTAAATGTTGTGGGTGAGGCGTTTACTGTGTATAAGCTGGGTGGGAACCTTGACGTTTCGTTGCCACGCAAAGATAGAAAAACAGAAAGAGGACATAAAGGTTTTGTTGTTGAAGGCGACCCCGAAATGTCTTTTGAAGATGCCGCAAGACGTAGAGATTTCACGATCAATGCGATAATGAAGGACGCAAAGACAGGAGAAATAATTGACCCGTTTGGCGGTAGGGCAGATTTAAGAGCGAGGGTTTTACGCGCTGTCGATAGAGCCACGTTTCCGGAAGATCCATTGCGTGCTTTACGGGCGGCACAATTTGCGGCACGCTTTGAGTTTGCCATTTCCCCTGAAACAATAGAACTTTGCAAAGCTGTGGATGTTTCGGAACTTGCGGCAGAACGAATTTGGGGCGAGCTTGAGAAGATTTTACTAAAAGCTGAAAAGCCTTCGATTGGTTTGCGTTGGCTTTACGATCTGGAAATTGTTGCGCGCATATTTCCGGAACTAGCTGCCTTAAAAGGAGTTCCGCAAGAGCCGGAATGGCATCCGGAAGGCGATGTGGATGTTCACACGCTTTTGGTTGTGGATGAAGCGCGGAAACTTATCGACGATTTGGCGTTTGCAAAGCGCGTTTCCGTTATGCTGGGTGCGCTTTGTCACGATTTCGGAAAACCAGCAACAACAAAGTTTTTGGATGATAGATGGCGTTCACTCGGGCACGAAGAAGCGGGCGTTGCGCCAACTGAATCGTTTTTGAATCGACTTAACTTATATACATTGAGGGGCTTTGATGTTCGTAAACAGGTTGTTGAGCTTGTGCGTCATCATCTTAAACCCGGAATGTTTTACAACGTGCGCGGTGAAATTGGTGATGGTGCGTTTAGAAGACTTGCCCGCAAGGTAGAGCCCGATCTACTTTACAGAGTGGCAAAAGCGGACAGCCTTGGAAGAAATGCCCCGTGGGTTCCAAAAGAAAATTGGTTTGACGCGGAACCGATGGAATGGTTTATAAAACGATGTCGCGAGCTGGATGTCGAAAATAATCCGCCAACACCGTTGCTGGGAGGCAGGCATCTTATCGAATTTGGTTTGAAGCCTTCGCCTGAATTCGGTCGCATTTTGAATTCTGTCTATGAACTGCAGCTTGATGGAACCGTAACCACGCTTGTTGATGCAAAACGTGAAGCAATGAAGCTGATTGAATTTCAATAAATTAACAACAACAAAAATCTTATGAAACAAGAATATATTGCATTATTTGATGAATACACGCATTCGAACGAGATGAGCCGAAGAGTGTTTTTGGAGCGTCTTATAAAGCTTACCGGCGGAACTGCGGCTGCAATCGCAATACTGCCTTCCCTCGAAAACAACTACGTTAAAGCGCAAACCGTTTCGGTTAATGATAAACGTCTTATTTCCAAATATGTTGAATACAAAGGCGCAAGTGGAAAGGTTCGTGCGTATTTTGCAGCGCCGGCAAAGGTTAAAAAGAAATTGGGCGCAGTGATGATCATCCATGAAAATCGGGGTCTAAACGCGCATATTGAAGATGTTGCGCGCCGCGCCGCGCTTGCAGGTTTTATCGCACTCGCCCCTGATGCACTTTCTTCATTCGGCGGAACTCCCGCCGATTCAGACAAAGCGCGCGAAATGATTGGTAAATTGGATTCTGAAAAGACATTGGAAGATTTCAAAGCAGCAGTGGAGTTCTTGAAAACGTATAAAGGTTCAAACGGGAGGGTAGGCTGCGCCGGATTTTGCTGGGGCGGAAGAATGGCAAACCTACTCGCAGTAAATTCGCCCGATATGAAAGCCGCGGTGGCGTATTACGGAAGTCAGCCGAATTCGGACGATGTAAAAAGAATCAAGGGTGCAGTGATGTTGCATTATGCCGGATTAGATACCCGAATAAACGCGGGAATTGCCGAATACGAAAAGAATTTGAAGGCAAACAACATCGACTATAAATTGTATGTATATGATGGTGTTAACCACGCTTTTAACAACGACACGAACGAGGCGCGATACAACGAAGCCGCCGCAAAACTAGCGTGGAAACGCACCATTGAATTTTGGAAGGAAAAACTGGAAACTTAAGCTTTACGAGAATCTAATCCGAAACATTCCTTTCGTTTTCGGAGGGAATTTTTCGTTTTTGAACGCATATTTTATGGGCTTTCTAAAGCACATCGCACTTGATATTTCGCCATTGAAAGCTTCGCGGGATTACCGGCTTTTGTTTACCGGGCAACTGATTTCATTTTTCGGTTCGATGATGACATTTATCGTTGTTCCGTGGCAAATGTATCGACTGACGAATTCGAACGCGATGGTCGGTTATCTTTACCTTGCCGAATTTGTCCCGATGGTTTTACTTGCATTCATCGGCGGTGCAATGGCTGACGCATTTGATAAGCGGCGAATGTTGCGTATAACCGAGGTCGGGCAAACGTTGGTTACGGCAATTCTTTTGCTCAACTCGTTGCTTTCAACGCCACATATTTGGGTGTTGTTTCTTGCGGTTGGTTTGCACGCGGGGCTCGCGGCACTGCAACGTCCGGCATTTGAATCATTAATTCAAAAAATCATTCCTGCGGAAATGATCACATCGGTGATGGCGCTAAATTCAATTCGCTGGAGTGTTGGTGCCATTATCAGCCCTGCACTTGGTGGCTTGATTGCCGCGCAATTTAGCTCGTCAATTGCTTACGGAATTGATCTTGTAACATTTTCCGGATCATTGATTGCGGTCTTCTTAATCGGAAAGATTGAGGTCGATAAGAATTCCACGCGTCCCGGGTTTCGTTCGATTGTGGAAGGCTGGCGATACGCTTTACATCGTCAAGACCTTGTCGGAACCTATTTGATTGATATTGCGGCGATGTTCTTTGCGATGCCGCAGGCGCTATATCCGGCATTAGCGGTTGTTTATGGCGAAAAGTTTGTCGGTTTTTTTCCTGCCGCCATCGCAATAGGCGCGCTTATGGCGAGTCTGACATCGGGCTGGACAAAAGAAATTCAGCGCCACGGTGTTGCAATCGTGATAGCAGCTGTGGGTTGGGGAATTTCGATTGCATTATTCGGGTTTGTTTCAAGCCTGCTTCCCGCGCTATTTTTTCTTTTCTTGGCAGGCGTTTTTGATATGATAAGCGGAATTTTTCGTGGTTCCATCTGGAATCAAACGATTCCCAATCATTTGCGCGGAAGGCTCGCAAGCATCGAAATGATAAGCTACCTGACCGGTCCGATGCTCGGAAGTGCAAAAATGGGGGTTGTGGCGGAAAAGTTTGGGGTAAAGTTTGCGATTGTTTCCGGTGGCTTGCTTTCGGTTATTGCCGTGATAACAATCGCGCTGTTTTTACCGCAGTTTCGGCGATATCGCGAACGCGAAGGGTTGGAAAGAAGACAACATGAAGAACGGCTTCACGCCGGCACATAATGTGAGAGGGGAGTGCGAAATTTGCGTAGGTAGGGCAACGTGAGATAATCGAACGAATAAATCGGGAGTGCGTAAATTATGGCAATAGTTAAAAAGCGTGAAATAGAAATTATGGAGCAGCTCAATGGAGACGAGTTGGAACGATATTTGGGCAAGTTGCCTGCGTCAAAGCAACAGTTTGATGAGCTTTTCGCGTTCTTGGAAGCAAAGATTGCGCAAAACGGTTGTGACCATACATCACGTTATACAATGCAGTTTATGATGCAGCGGATGATGAATTTTGCAAAGGTTTCCGGCTGGCTTTCCCAAAACGGTGGTTATTGCGATTGTAAGATTTTGGAAGAAATCGCGGTGCCTTGGCGAAAAATGTTCGCCGAATAGTTCTTTTCGGACAACGGTTTACGCCATTGTTTCTTAACCTTTAGACGGCATTGATTCGATTGTTTGTAATATATTTCAGCGAAACAATGTCCCGCAAAATACTTGGATTTTCGTTCGTGGAAATTAAAAAAGAGTTTTTTAAATTCGTTAAAATTCTTCCTTGCAATCAAATATTTTTAGGCGTATATTCGGGTTTTTGATAATTTAGCCGAAGTTGTTATTTTTCAAATACAACACGGGGGACCCGATTTTTGTAGGGGCTAAGCGTTAAACAAAACGCGGAATATCCATTGTTCCAGCCCGTCAGCTAACCTCGTAGGGAATAATGGAGACATATCTAAAAAAATTGTGCCGCCAAACGTAACCAGAGTGCGTTTGGCTTTTATATTGAGGAAGTTTTATGGAAGAAGTTTCTTGGGATAATAGATTTCGTAAATGGCTAATGCAGGGCGTAAGCGGTGATAATGCTAGCCACGAAGAGCACAAACAACACGCTTGGTGGAAGGTTATGTGTCTAACAGGCGTAGATTATTTTTCAACATTGGGTTACCAGCCGGGCATCGCATTTCTTGCAGCCGGGGCGTTATCACCAATTGCAACAATTGTTCTGGTTGCGCTAACACTTTTCGGGGCTCTTCCAATTTACAGACGTGTCGCAGCCGAATCACCCCACGGGCAGGGTTCGATTTCGATGCTTGAACAGCTATTTTCGCGATGGCGCGCAAAATTGTTTGTCTTGGTTTTGCTTGGATTTGTCGCGACCGATTTTGTTATCACGATTACACTTTCAGCGGCGGATGCCACGGCGCACATTATTGAAAACCCCTTCTTTAAGGGGCACCTTCCCGGAATTTCGCATAGTGTGGTCATAACTCTTGCGTTAATTACATTGCTCGGCGCCGTGTTTCTAAAGGGATTTAAGGAAGCAATTAACCTGGCGGTGGTGCTGGTTACCATTTATTTGGCGATGAATGTTGTAATTGTTGTATGGGGAACGTTTCACGTGCTAACACATCCGACTCTACTTTCAGATTGGAAAACCGCGCTTTTTCATTATCAAGAAAACGGCGTAACGATGACGCGCTCGGTACTTATGATTGTCGGGATGTCTCTGATAGTGTTTCCAAAACTTGCCCTGGGGCTTTCAGGCTTTGAGACCGGTGTAGCGGTAATGCCGATAGTGAAACGTCCGAACCGAATTGGTAACACTCGCAAACTGTTGTTTACCGCTGCTTTAATTATGAGCATAATGCTTATCTTAAGCAGTTTTGTAACTAGCATTGTTATACCGGCTGCAGAATTCGAAGAAGGCGGAAGAGCAAACGGGCGCGCATTGGCTTTTTTGGCACATGAACATTTCGGAGATTATTTCGGGTCTGTTTACGATTTAAGCACGATTTTAATTTTATGGTTTGCCGGAGCTTCTGCTATGGCGGGGCTTCTTAACATCGTACCGCGCTATTTGCCGCGATACGGAATGGCGCCGGAATGGGCACGCGCAAATCGTCCGCTGGTTTTTGTGTTTGTCGCAATCTGTTTTGCGATAACAATCTTCTTTCAGGCAAATGTTGATGCGCAAGGCGGTGCCTATGCAACAGGTGTGTTGGTATTGATGACATCTGCAGCTGTTGCCGTCGCAATTTCGGCATTCAGACGCAAGGAAAAGGCGGGCTATGCATATTCAATAATTGCACTTATCTTTCTTTACACAACGGGCGCGAACGTTATCGAACGCCCCGATGGACTCCGAATCGCTTCATTATTCATCTTGGCGATTGTGATAGTTTCATTTATTTCACGCGCTCTACGTACTACGGAAATTCGAATTGAAAAGGTTGAATTCGATGAAACAGCTGAAAAATTCTTGGAAAAAATCGGTGATCGGGAAGTAAGAATAATTACAAATCGCCGAGAGTTTGGAACCGAAGAAGAATATGAATTCAACGAAAAGGAAAAACGAACGGATAATCATATTCCCGCTATTGAACCAATTTTGTTTTTTGAAGTCGAAACGGGCGATGCATCTGAATTCAAAGGCAAATTAAAGGTTCGCGGCGTAAAAGTGGGGCATGCACGTGTTTTGCGAACCGAATCTCCGGCGGTTCCGAATGCCATAGCGGCGCTACTTTTGGCGATTCGTGATCGAACAAACCGCACACCGCATGTATATTTTGGCTGGTCGGAAGAAAATCCGTTAAAACACCTGTTTCGCTACGTCTTGTTTGGTGAAGGAGATACCGCGCCGGTTACGCGTGAGATACTGCGAAAGGCTGAGCCGGATCCGGAGCTTAGACCCAGTGTGCACGTCGGCGGATAATTTTGTGTGCCGGAACGCACCTCTCGGCTGTTTTATTTACCGGGAAGGTATTTAGCCAAATATCTTCCCGTATATGAAGCTTTTACTTTTACAACGTCTTCAGGCGTACCCGTTGCAACAATTTCACCGCCACCGGTACCGCCTTCCGGACCAAGATCGATTACATAATCCGCCGTTTTTATAACGTCTAGGTTATGTTCAATTACAACAAGCGAATTTCCTTCATCAATCAAAGTTCTAAATGATGTAATGAGTTTTGAAATATCGTCAAAATGTAGCCCAGTGGTGGGTTCATCAAAAATAAAAAGAATGTGTGCGCGAGATTTTGTTGCAAGATGCGCGGCAAGTTTTACGCGCTGAGCTTCACCGCCGGAAAGCGTCGTTGCAGATTGACCCATTCGCAAATAACCAAGCCCTACTCTTTCAAGAGTTTTTAGTTTGTTTACGATTTTCTGTTCGCCTTTGAAAAATCTAATAGCCTCACGAACCGTCATCTGCAAAATCTCATGGATATTCTTGCCCTTGTATTTAACTTCCAAAACTTCGCTTTTATATCGGGTACCGTTGCAATCTTCACAAACAAGTTCAACATCCGCCAAGAACTGCATCTCAATCGTCACGATTCCGCTACCTTGACACGTATCACAACGTCCGCCCGGTACATTAAACGAAAAATGCGATGGCTTGTAACCCTTTTTGTTGGAAAGATTTTGCGTTGAAAATACTTCGCGTATGCCGTCAAATGCCTTAATGTACGTGACAGGATTTGAACGTGGCGTTCTGCCGATTGGAGATTGATCAACCAGCACTACTTCATCAACATATTTGGCACCTTCAATTGAACGAAAGTCGCCACGCGTAACCGTCTTATCACCCAATTCATATTGCAACCCGGAATACAAAATGTCGTGAACGAGCGTGGATTTACCGGACCCGGAAACACCGGTAACGCAAACAAACATTTCCAGAGGAATTTCAACGTCTATATTTTTCAGGTTGTTTTCACGAGCTCCCTTAACAACGATACGATGTTGCCCGGGCTTTCTTCGATTCTGTGGAACGGTAATTTCGGATTCGCCGGAAAGATATTTTGCCGTAAGTGATTCTTTATCTTTCAATAAGCCGCGAAAATCTCCTTCGTAAATCAATTTTCCGCCGAGCTCGCCGGCGTACAAACCAATATCCACAATATGATTAGCCGCACGCATCGTTTCTTCGTCATGCTCGACAACCAAAACCGTGTTCCCGATATCGCGCAAGTTCTCCAAGATTCCTATCAAACGTGAGTTGTCGCGCGGATGAAGACCAATTGAAGGTTCATCCAAAACATACAGTGCACCAACCAACAACGAACCCAAATTTGTGGCAAGCTGAATTCGTTGCGCTTCACCGCCGGAAAGCGTTGCCGCCGCACGGTCAAGCGTAAGATATTCAAGCCCCACTTCCCTTAGAAAACGAAGCCGCCGCGTGATTTCTTCTAGCAATTTTTCGCCAATTTGTTTTTGTTGCGATGTAAGCGAAATACTTTCGAAGAATTCTGCCGCATCGGTAATTGTACGACTTATCAATGCCGGAAGATTTTTACCGTTGATTTGAACCGCGCACGATTCTTTTCTAAGCCTTCCTCCTTCGCATTCGTGACAAATGGTGTAACCGCGATATTTTGATAGAAATACGCGCACGTGCAGCT
>JBKEBT010000133.1:0-103002 GCA_047973305.1 Pyrinomonadaceae bacterium | reverse complement strand
AGTTGGCGATGATGTTTATTCCGAAGACCCCACCGTAAACCGCTTGCAAGAAAAAGCCGCCGAATTACTTGAAAAACCGGCTGCGCTTTTTGTTCCGACCGGTTCGATGGGAAACCAAATCGCGGTGAAACTTCATACAAAGCCGGGTGATGAAGTGATAATTGAGGAACGTGGACACATTTTCAATTACGAAATGGGCACGCCTGCGCTGGTTTCATCGGTAATGGTTCGTCCGGTTCGTGCAGAAAGCGATACTGGAATGCTTCGCTGGGATGAAATCGAATCAGCTTTACACATAAACCAACCATATTATACTTCACCAACGGGACTCATTTGTCTTGAAAACACACATAATTTCGGTGGTGGCAGCATAATGTCACCCGCGGAAACCAATGCTATTTGCGATAATGCAAAGAAGTTGGACCTGCCGGTTCATCTTGATGGCGCGCGAATATTCAATTCTGCGGTGGCGCAAAACCAAACGGTGGCAAGCCTTGCACGTGGCGTTGATTCGGTTCAGTTTTGCCTTTCAAAAGGTTTGGGTGCGCCCGTTGGTTCTATCTTGTGCGGTTCAAAGGAATTTATTGATGAGGCGCGAATTTGGCGCAAACGTTTGGGCGGAGGAATGCGACAGGTCGGCGTTTTGGCTGCTGCCGGATTAGTTGCATTGAAAGAATCGCCTGAAAAACTTGAACAAGACCATAGAAACGCTAAAAGGCTGGCAGAAGCAGTATCCGAATTACCGGGTACAATAATCGATTCAAACGCCGTAAAAACCAATATCGTAATTGTTGATCTCAAAAATGCAAAACATTCTGCGCGTGCCGTTTGTGAGTATCTAAAAGCAAATGACATTTTGGCGATAGGTTTTGGAACCAAGGTTCGTATGGTAACGCACTACGACATTTCGTCGGAAGATATCGAAACTACCATTTCGATTTTGCAAAAGGTTCTTTCATAAAGCACCATTAATGAAATTTCTTTTAAAAGTCGCGCCCGTTTTTCCGGTTTGTTTGCTGGTTCTATATATTTGTATTTACCCCGAATTTGAGTTGCGACAAACCCCAAAGGGGGCTGCAAACCCGACGGTGGCGTTTCATGATTTTGATGAAGTTTCTTACCTTTCGTTTGCGGAATCGTTGCGCGTGGGTGCTCCAAGAAAAAACAATCCATACCGTAGGGATTTAGATGTCGGTAATGAATCGTTGTTTTCCATACAATTTATTCCGCCTTATGTCATAGCCTTTACTTCGTATATTTTAGGAATCGGCATAGATTCGAGCTTTATCTTGATATGCACGTTATGCGGATTGTTTGCTGCCGTTGCGATTTTTGCACTAATTCTTTCTTTAACCTCTGATAACATTATCGCCGGGCTTGGCGCAATGGTGATTCTAAGTTTTGGTACTGCACTTTCCGGCTTGGGCGCATTTTACCAATTGTTGGACATTGCAGATATTCCAACATTTATTCCGTTTCAAAGAAGATACAATCCTGCCTTTGGCTTTCCGTTTATGTTCATTTTCTTTTTAACGGTTTGGAAAACGGTATCATCAAAAAATGTACGAATCGGCAATATTTACGCGGCGCTTTCGGCTGTGCTTTTTAACTTGCTTTTATATTCGTATTTTTATCTATGGTCAGGCGCGCTGGCTTGGCTTGTTATTTTATTTCTGCTGCTAACCTACTTACGCCCTGCAAATATCGAAAAAACAGATTTAAAGAGGTTGTTTATACTTCTTCTCTTATGCACGGTGTCGCTTATTCCATATTTTTTTCTGATCGGCAATATGAACATCGGTAGCGATCTTGTATTGCTTCAAAAAACTCGTGTTCCGGTAACTTTTGATCAGTATACGGTTCCGGGCTTGCTTGCATTAATTGTCGCGGGTGTTGTGTGCGCGTTTAAGCGAAATCTTATAAAATCGCGGCAATTTATTTTTGCACTTGCGTTTTTACTACTTCCGCTTGCCGTATTTAATCAACAAATATTGACGGGATATTCATTGCAACCCTTTCATTACGGACGTTTCGTAACCAATTACACCGTTATTTTGGGAGCGATAATCATCTGCGCGGAACTTATCCGAAACTATACTTCCGGCGTATGGTGGTACATATTTGTCGTGACCATTGCAATTTCTTCCGTGGGTTGGACGTTTAACGAACAGATTGTTAATCAAAATGTACAACGTAGGTATTCCGAAAAATTTAGCAACACCATGCCTGTTAACCGCTATCTGGAAGCAAATGGCGGTGGCGATAAAAAAGAAGCACTTACCACATTGAATTTAGAAATTTTTCAGGCAGAATTACAAAACGTTTATGCGCCAAACCCCGTTTTGTGGAACTGGCATATGTCCGCTTTCGGCGGAATGACGGCGCAAGAAAATCGTCGGCGTTTGTTCGCGCTACTTTACTTTGCGGATGTAAAACCCGAAATGTTTGAGAAACGTGTATCGAATTGCGCCGATATGAGCCTTTGTGTTTGGCTTTTCGGCGGAAAAGTTATTGCAACGCATTCGATTGGTGGAAGGCAGATAGACATACAAGAAATTGAAGCCGTTATTGGACAGTATCAAGATTTCTATTTATCGTTTGATAAGAACACTGCATTTAAACCGCTTTTGGGCGCGGTAATAATTAGCAAGAACGGAAATTCTCGTTTATACAATTTAAGACGCTGGTATGATGTGGTAGACGTAAAAACTTTTCCGAATCACATTCTTTTTGAAATAAGGGCAAAACATGATAATCGCTATTGACGGTCCATCAGGGGCAGGAAAATCAACATTGGGTAAAAGGTTGGCAAATGAATTGGGTTTGCTTTATCTTGACACGGGCGCGATGTATCGTGCCGTAGGGCTTGCAGCCCTGTTGGCTGGGGCAAATCCGCGAGATCGTGAAGAAATAATCGAGATTGCGGAAGAATCGGAAATCGAACTGCTTGGTTCAACCGATGAATTACGCGTAAAACTAAACGGAATAAACGTAACCAGCCAAATTCGCTCAAACGAAGTTGGACAGATGGCTTCGGTTGTTTCAACAATTAGCGAAGTTCGTCGGTTACTTGTTGCGCGCCAACAAGAAATGGCAATAGCTAACCCAAAAGGCGCAGTGCTTGACGGACGTGATATTGGAACCGTAGTTTTTCCAAAAGCCGATTTCAAGTTCTTTTTAACCGCAACACCGGAAGCACGTGCGCAACGACGATTTGAAGAAGACAAAGAAAAAGGAAGAAAAACCACCTACGAAAAAACATTTGAGGAAATTGAACGCCGCGACCAAAGAGATTCTACCCGTAAAGATTCTCCTTTGGTTCAATCAGCTGACGCCATAAAGTTAGATACCAGCGAAATGTCTGAAGATGATGCTTTTAACGCTATGCTTTTAGCAGTTCAAAACAAAAAGAAAGCTTAGAACGAAAGTTTGACTAAACCGTCGCAACTGGCTAAGATTTTACACTTGCGCTCCCGTAGCTCAGCCGGATAGAGCAACAGCCTTCTAAGCTGTGGGTCGCACGTTCGAGTCGTGCCGGGAGTATTTCTTCTTACGTTGCAGTTTGAACAATTACAAAGATATAATCTAAATTGCATTTGAAAATATGGCGGCTATAGTTCAGTGGTTAGAGCGCTTGATTGTGGTTCAAGATGTCGTGGGTTCAAATCCCACTAGCCGCCCCATTTATTTTTTGCTTCCCACGCAAACGTTTTACCCGCATAAGTTAGTTTCGTTAACCTTGCAAACCGGCAATTCGGTAAAGAACCTTTGGACATTCACGCAGAAAGCTTGCGACCTTCCCAACCTTTCGAAAAAGGCGATTTTGTAGTAATTTTACGTTATTGAGAAAGATGGCAAGCTTACCAAAAACACTCCAAGAAAACTTTTCAGATAAAAATATCGCGATTATAGGTGATGTTGTTGCGGATCAATTTCTCTGTGGCACTATTGAGCGTGTTTCGCGTGAAGCGCCCGTATTTATTGTTCGTCACGATCACACCAAAACAGTGGGCGGTGGCGCCGCAAATGCTGCCGCAAATGTTGCATCATTGGGTGGAACTGCAAGCATTGTGGGTTTGGTTGGCGAAGATAAAAACGGAAACGATCTTCTGAATGTTTTGAAAGCAGCAAATGTAAATTGTGATTCGGTGGTTATCTCGCCTGATTTTTCTACCACTACAAAAGTTCGTGTTTTAGCGGCACAAGCACCCGCAAAACGAAAGCAGGTAATCAGAATCGATTACGAAAACAGGCAGAAAATCCACGATGATGTGCAAGCAAAGTTACTGGAAAGCACCGCACAAACTTGTCTAACCGCGGACGCGATAATCGTTTCGGATTACGATTACGGCGTCGCAAACGCAGACATCTTTGAAATCTGCAAAGAAATCGCAAAAGAGAGATCAATTCCGCTGTTGATAGATTCACGTACACGTTTGGAAGAATTTGCTGGCGTTACCGCCGCAACGCCTAATGAAGAAGAAGCGGAACAAATTCTAGGCAAAAACTTTACCAAAAGCGATTGTGAACAGCTGCGCAAAACCTTGAACCTTGAAATGTTGTTGGTAACGCGCGGCAGCAAAGGTATGCTCTTGATTGAAAAAGGAAAATTACCTTTTAAAATGGGCGTGGTTGGTTCAAACGAACCGGTGGATGTAACCGGCGCAGGCGATACGGTAATTGCGGCGTTTTCACTCGCGCTGGCTTCGGGCTTAAGCTTTGCAGATGCAGCAGAAATTGCAAACCACGCCGGCGGAATAGTGGTAATGAAAGAAGGCACGGCTTGCGTCACGTTCGAAGAACTCGCAGCATCTTTAGATAAATTTCCGCTTTCTGATTCAACGCAGGCGGTAGGCGAATGAGCGAGGCAATTCGCTAAATATCAAAAAATATATGATCGAAAATAATGCCGAATGCAGTTCACGCATTCTTAACCGACAACAGCTTAAAGACCGTATTGACAAGGAAAGAAGCGCCGGAAAGAAGATTGTACTCGCCAACGGATGTTTCGATATTTTCCATGTTGGACATGCGCGTTATCTTTGTGCGGCTAAAGCGCTGGGAGATTTTTTAGTCGTCGGAATAAACTCCGATAAACAAGTGCAGGCATTAAAAGGTGCGCTTCGCCCGATTATTCGCGAAGCCGAACGTGCCGAAATAATAGCTTCGCTGCGCGCGGTAGATTGTGTCACTGTTTTTCCTGAAGCAACCGTTGAAGAATTGATTCGTGCAATTCGTCCCGATTTTCATGCAAAAGGAACCGATTACAAGCCGGAAACAGTTCCTGAAGCAAAAATTGTCAAGGAATGTGGCGGCGAAGTAAGAATTGTCGGCGACCCAAAAAATCATTCAAGCAGCGATATTATTGCACGAAATAAATAGCGTTCTAAGTATTTGATTTTCGACCTTTTAACAATGTGGCAATCAATAACAAAGCACGATTTAATCATTGAAGTTTGGGAAAAGCTTGACTGTGAGGATGTAGGACGCAAGGAAATTGAAGCAATTGAGGTTGTTGTTGCCGAACAATACGGAATAACAAAAACCGATTCGCCGATGCGTTTGGCGCGTATTCTCGCTGATGAAGGAGCCGTGCTCAGACATTCCGAAATACTTCAGCTTGATTACGATAGACGAACTGCTTCACCACACAAGGCGATTTTCAACAATCTCGCAAACCTTGGCTCATTGCGCGAAACAGAATCTACAATTAGCCAAGCTGAGGCAATTCGAAAAAAGTTTTTATCGGTAGAAGATAACACCGGATTAAAACAACTGCGTGAAATTTTTATCAATAGACGAGCAGAGGCGGAAAGAACGGCAGAAAGTATGAAGAATGCCACAAAAATTAGATATGAAGCCCGCGAAATAGCAAACTGGCTTTCGGTTTGGATAAGCACGCCTGAAGTTTTTTTCGATTGGCTAAAGGTACGAAAACGCAGCGAAGAGTTTAAAAAACGGTTTATTGAGGACAAATAATGCGCAGGTTTTTTTCTGCCGAACTTGATGAAACAAGCAAGGTTTTTGCATTTGATTCGGAACAATCCGCACACATCACAAGAGTTTTGCGACTTAAGCCTGATGAAACCGTAAGGGTTTTTGACGGAAGAGGCAACGAATTTATCGCGAACCTTTTAAAGGTTGATTCAAAACAAGTTACCGCAAAACTTAAGAACCGTGTGGAACCCGCTTCGCCGGAATCTGCGTTGAATTTCGTTTTAGCGGTAGCTCTTTTGAAAGGAGAAAAGTTTGACATGGTAATTCAAAAGGCTGTAGAACTGGGCGTTTCTCGGTTTGTGCCGTTAGTTTCGAAACGTTCGGATGTTAAGCCGAAGAATGCTGATAAAAAGTTGGTACGCTGGAAACGAATAATAATTGAAGCGTCAAAACAATGCGGAAGGGCAAAGTTGATGTATGTTGAACCGCCCCAAGAATTTTTTGCATTTATACCCAAAGCAAGTGGGCTGAAACTTTTTTTTGCGGAAACCGGCGGAGATGATTTTCTCGCAAATGATACGTGTAATTCGGTGACTGCATTAATCGGTCCGGAAGGTGGTTGGAGTGCTGAAGAAATAGAAACCGCCAAAAATGTCGGCTTTTTAGCTATAACTTTTGGCGGCAGAATTTTACGCGCGGAAACAGCGGCAATCGCCTTTAGCGCAATTATTCAAAATCGGTTCGGCGACATAACTTAATAATCCTTACCGCGTATATAAGCATCCCCACGCTGTCTTAGACCCAACCGCCTACCAATTGCTTCAACCGCACTTTTTTGCGCCGGTTCACTTTCCATCAAGAAATTCATAATTCCGGAAGCATTTACATCCGGATCGCTAAACTGAACCAGCAAATAATTCTTCTTTTTCTTGATCATACTTCCCAAAAGTCCCGCACCAATAACGGGTGCTGCGCCAATAACTTTACCGGTGCCTGACTGAACCTTGGTTTGATTTGGCGAAACGGCAATTATTGAAGAGTTAGGAAGCGAAAATTTTTCCTTGCCATCTTCGCCATAAAAAATCACGCGCTTGTTGATTTCATCAAACTTCAAAGTTCCTTTCATTTTCTTGCTAAAGCCGAATAACCCGCCTTCGTAACGAACCTTGAATTCCTTTGGTAGCTTCGCCAGTTCTTCGGCAGAAAGTCCCCGCGTGGTGTCGGCTTCGGTATCTTCTTCAATGTCTTCGTTTTCATTTGAAACGGAAGTTGGTTCGGACTTTGCCTTTTCCACCGGTGCAGATGTAGGCTGTGCTTCTTCGATGGGGCGAACCTGCGAATAACCGAAATTTCCGGTACAAAAAACGACCAAAATAAATGTTAAATACTTCATAATAATAGATTTACTGACGCATTAAACCGATTGTTTGCTGCCAACGTAAGTTTTGTCTCAAAACTTGCAGTTGATTCGAATCCGTTTCGTTTGAAACAGTTGCCAAACGGTTGATGATATTTTCCAAGAGGGGGATTCCCAAATTTCCGATATTTGAAATAATTTGCGAGTAGTAATGCAAGGAAACACCGCCATTTCGGTTTTGATGAAATTCTTGAAATTCCGTTTGGTTAAGCGTATTAACATCCGCTCCCGCAAAAAGTACGCGCTCCGGCACACGTTGAATCGGCATACCCGCGCTTTTCGAACCCAACAGCAAAATTCCCAATAGAATTCCTTGTTCGTTTAATATATCCGGTGATAACACTGTAAGTTCCTCGGCTGACGACAAACGAGGACCAAAATTCATATACTCCGGATTTACAATAATCGAATTATAAACAACGCCGATTGCTTCTTCGCCTTCATCGCTCGAAATTGAAACAAAGCTACCAAACCCGTAATCAGAAACCTTTGGTGCGGAAGCGGTATCCAATTCATCAATTACGCGTGCAACGTAATCAATATGCGAATTCGAACTTACAATTTTTGCGATTTTCATAACACAAATTCAAACTGCAATACTTGGAATAAAATAAAGCAGCCACCAAAGGAATATTTGAACCACCAAAACAACAATGCTGCCAAATAAAGCAAAACGGGAAAGCCGCAAGCTTTCTGCGTTGTTTGAACACAATGCTGAACGAATTGAAATCACGGCTATTGCAACCGTAAAAGGAATAAACAACACGCCCAAGTAAGGTACCAACGAATAAACAAAACAAGCCCACGCGAAACTTCCCGAAGCGTTTTCTTCAGGCGAAAACGACGAAATATGCTGTGCCTTGTGTGGCATATCAATAACGATTTTTTTACGCTGCAGCCTATATGAAGAACGAAGCAAATCAAGTGGCTGATAATTTTCTTTCAAATTCTTACCGCACACACGGCAAAAATTCGCCGAACTTCTAGCCTGCTGTGCACCGCACGCCGCGCACTGCACGGTTCGCTTATCGGTTTCCATAAATCGAAGCTTCTTTTTTTCTATTTCATTTTTCAACGTCTTCTTCCCTTACTTCGATTTTTGCGTGAAACGCTAAAGTTAAGATTATTGTTTTTGGCAAACACTTGTAAAGCTTTTAAAAACCGTTCGCGGTCTTGGAATTTAATTACCGCGACTTGATCCGCGGTTTCTATTGCGTATGGATAACCCACACCAACAACGCATTCAGCGCGCACAACTTCGCAAACTTCATCCAGCAACCCACTTTCAAAAATCCACGCGGGTACATCCAACCGCGCCGCGCCGCCTTCTTTCCCCGTGTTCATAAAAACTATGCCGATACTTGATCGCCCGGTTTTGTCATCAACGTATTTTTCAAGTCCCTGCCTTTTTACGTAACAAAACGGCGTGCGGTCGCCCCAACTTTTAAGAAGTTCCCCATCTTTTGCGCCAACAATTGCCGAATCATAAAGAACCCTTTTGCCCGGAAGATTTGTTTTGTCATACGCCTCCAATAGATTTATTATGTCGCGAGAAAACCCTCTATCGACAAAACCGATTATCGGAACCTCGGCTTCCTGCGAAAACCGCATAAGACTTGCGGTTTCGTCAATTCGTTTCTGTTGAACAACGGAACGCTCCGGTGAAAACGGTAAAAGCAACGGGCGATCTAAGAACGCGAGCGGCATTTTTTCGTTTCTTGTGCGCCAACCGGCTTTTTTTTCGATAAACCCGCGCGCACGTGCCAATTCACCGGAGAACATTTCATCATCTACACGCGTTTCCGGGCGCACGGGCTCTTCTTGATCTTCCAATAAATCTTTTGGTGAAAGCACAATTAACTTTGAATTCTTTTCATAGGGCAAATTCGCACTATGCGGATTTTCAAACCAACCAATTCTTACGATGCCCACGGGCAACGTAACTTCTTTTTCCGCATAGAATAAACTTCCATCTACGGCGAATGTTGTGCGCTCAAATAAAATTTGTTCAGCCCAGTTGCGTGCTTCTTCGTGAAACTGCCAGGTTTGATCAAACCCGATTCGAAATTCGTTACCATAATCGAGTTCAGTTGAAGGCATTGCAGCATTTGTTCCTTTTACTTTCTCTTGTACATCCTTCGAATCACTTTGCGCCACATTTTTGAGCGCGCGATGATAGTTGCTCAAATCTTCCCGAAACCACTCGGAAAAATCCTGAAACTCCTTCAGCTTTTCATTTAACGCTTCAACTATTTCGCCGGAACTATGCATTTGATTAAATTGAACTTTCAAAAATTTGCCAATTATCGCAAATTGAGTTATTTTCTAAATAATCTCTCCTATTGTGATTCTCCCAAAATTCATACTCTTCCCGAATAAATAAAATTGAGGTGAAAAATATGAAGAGAATTATATCAGTATACTTAATACTGTTCGTAATTGGAGTTGGTTTACCTACCCTCGGTGCCGGTTCGGTATTGGCTTTCAGCGGAAAAGGTGCAAAAGAAAAGCGTGATAAACGAAAAACTTATTGCAAAACCAAACGAACACGCGCAAACAGAAGCACTTTTCGTGCAAATTTTGCAGGAAATTCGCGCAGCGTATATCGAAACACATCGGCTGGAAGATCAATAAAGAAGCCTTCATTGTACCGAAGACATAGAAATGCGTTTAACATTGCAATTGGTTCGGGTGCGGGCGCTTTGGTGGGTGCATTAATTGGCGGCAAGAAAGGGGCGCTAATCGGCGCCGGAGCAGGAGCGGGCGGCGCCGCGCTTTATACATATAAGTTAAAGCCAAAAAAACGGAAATATCGCGCGGTTTATTATCGCGTAAGATAAGACAACAAGAGCCGCGAAAACAATTTTTGCGGCTCACGCTTTTTTAAATGCGAATGCTTTGAATCAATCATCGCATACGTCAGATTTCTTTGCTTCCAATCAAATATCGCACTGAATCGCTGCCTATAACTCTTGCAGAATGAAGCGTTTCCGCAGGCATAAAATCTCTATCGCCGGGTTCGAGCCTAAAAATGCCAACACCTTCGATATTCAATTCAAGCTTACCGGAAATAATCCAATGCGTTTGAAATTCCTTGTGCTTGTGCGGCGGGTAAACGCTACCGGGGGCATCGCTCCACAAAAATACGGCGTATCCTTCGCTTTCGAGTTGGTCTTTTAATTCAGCTTCGTTCGGCGCAGACGCACATTTCCATCTTTCCACGCTGTATTTATTCAACATAAACCTTATTCAACAAACCAAGGCAGATTTTAATGCAACCCGGTTTTTATTTCAGCACTATTTTACTAAAATCAAAATATGCACATAACGCGTATCGAACTGGAAGACATAAAATCTCATAAGCAGTTCGAGCAAGATTTTTACAAGGGTACAACCGCAATAGTTGGCGAAAATGGCACCGGAAAAACTACCATTATCGAAGCAATCGGCTGGACACTCTTTGATCTTCTTGATTACAAAAAAGATGATTTTGTGAGACGCGGCGCGAAAAAGGGTGTCGCGAAGGTTACGTTTGAAAGTAGCCTTGATCAACGCCAATATACGGTGCAACGCGATACAAAAACCGGCTATTTTGTATACGACCCCAAGCTTAGTATTCGTATTGCAGACAAAAAAGAAGAAGTCCAGCGCTTTCTGTGGAAACACTTGGGAGTTGACCCCGGCACTGATTTGGAATCGATGTATAGGCGCGCGATAGGCGTTCCGCAAGGTACATTTACCGCTATTTTCCTTGAAACACCCACTTCGCGGAAATCCGCTTTTGACAAGCTTTTAAAGGTTGAAGAATATCGCACCGGCGCCGATAATCTTCTTGAAACAACCCGTTATGTTCAAGGTTCTATAATTTCTTCGCGCGAAGCAATCGCACGTTTTGAAGGAGAGTTGCAACGCACCGAACAGCTTGAGCAAGAATTGAATGAGGCAACAGCGCAAATCGAAAAAATATCTAACGATTTTGCTTCAATTGAAAAAGTTATTGCAACAAAAACCGAATTGCTAACCGCACTTGAAACTTCGCAAAAGTCGGTTGAAACCGCAGCTGCGAAGACAAAAGAAATCGAAAATAAACGCGCCCGCGCTGAAATTATACTTAATCAAAAACTTTCCGAGCTTGAAAAAGCTGACAAAGCGGCGAAAATTGTTTCCGAAACAAATAAGAAGGCGAAAATACACGAAGAGGCGCAAACACAGTTGAATTTGTTGGAAAAAGAACGTTCGACGCGCGATGAAATTAGGCATCGGCTGAATACTATCGAGAAAAACATTGCAACGACGGAAGCAAGGAAGAATTCGACAATAGAAGAACTGCGAAAGATTGAAGTCGCGCGAAAAAAGACGAAAGAACTTTCACCGGACGTTATTCGACAGGCGGAGTTTGAGAAAGAACTTGAAGCACTTCGCTCAAGTCTTGTAACTGCGCGAAGTGCCACGGCTGAACTCGCGAGTTTAGAAAAGCAGATAAATACGTTGCGTAAGCGCTTTAGGGAAAACAAATCGCAGCTTGCGAAAGCGGAAGAAAAATCTGCGGAAGCGGAACATTTGAAAACAAGGCAAGAACGTGCGGACGAAATTCAAATCAATCTGGCAAAACTGCGCGCCGAGCTTGCGCGCGATAAAGAATTTCAGAAACAGGCGCGAGACGGTCTCTGCCCGATTTTGACGGCTAAGTGTTTGAATCTTAAAGAAGGCGAAACGCTTACAGGCTTTTTGAACTCGCGATTTCCTGTGCTGACACAAGAAATTACGACGCTTGAAGGCGAACAAACCGAACTTTCAAAAAAGCTGAAACTGTCGCGCGAAGCGGCGCAGCAAAGTGCAAGTTTGCACACATTGCGGAATAATTCAGACGAGATTGAGCGCGATGGAAAAGAGCTTAGAGAGCGCGCCGAAACGCTTAGAGAACAAAATCAAGATATTAGTACGACCGAAAACGAAATCGAAGCACTCCAAAAACAAATTGCGCTTTTGGATGATCCGCAAGGAAAATCACGCATACTGGAAAACCAAATACAAAACGAACCCAACATAAAGGCTACTCGTGAGGAATTAGAAAAGCAGTTGTCTGCATTGGAAAACGAACATAATTTGATTGAAAAAGAACTTGAAAAGTATTCAAAACTAGACACAACGTGGCAAGAAGTTTCAAAAAAGCGCGATGAAACAGCCGATGCTCATCGGCAATTCATAGCAAATGAAGCAATCGCAAGATCAGCTGATGAACTGAAAAATGTAGTTAAAGTTGCTAAAGAAGAATACGAAGCGATTTCAAATGAGCTGAGTTCCGCCGAGCAAAGTCTAAAAGAAAAAGCCTCTTCGTTTGACTTTGACATGCTCAAAACACAGCGCGAAGAACTTTTAGCTGCGGAAAGAGAACTGATTTCCGCACACACAAATCGTGAAGTATTTATAAAGCGCGAGCAACAAATAAGAAAAGACCTTGAAGGGCTAAACCGTGTGCGTGCATCACTTAAGAAACAGTTGGAAGAAAAAGAACGTCTTGAACGAATCGGGGAAGCAACTGAATTTATTAGAGCCACATTGAAAGAAGCCGGACCGCGCGTGGCAAAGAACTACGTTTTTCATGTTTCTGTTGAAGCAAACCAAATTTTTCGCGATATTACAGGAAACGCCGAACGCACCCTTAGCTGGGGCGAAGATTACGGCATAAATCTTGAAGAAGAAGGAAAGTCACGTCCATTTATAAATCTTTCCGGCGGTGAACAAATGGCGGCGGCGATGTCCGTTCGACTTGCACTTTTGACTCAACTTTCCGATATAAAAGTAGCGTTTTTCGATGAACCGACAATGAACATGGATACGGAACGTCGCGAACGGCTTGCCGAACAAATCGCCCGAATAAACGAAAAGCAGACTTTCGATCAACTTTTCGTTATTTCGCACGATGACACATTTGAAAGCTACGTGGATAACACCGTTGTAATTGAAGCATAGAATGGATAACGTTAAAAGTACCTTTGAATTTATTATTGAGCTCGAAAAGCTCAAAGCAGTGCAGCGTCGCACAAAACCGGTAGGTTTGACGCGGTATGAAAACTCCGCGGAGCATAGCTGGCAGGTGGCTGTTTTGGCATTTGCGCTCGAAGAAAATTCAAATGAGAAAATAGAAATTGGAAAGGTTTTGAAAATGCTGATATTGCACGATGTATGTGAAATAGATGCGGACGATACGTTTTTTTATGATGAAATCGGGCGCGAAGTCGCAAAGAAAAAGGAAGCCAAAGCAATCGAACGAATATTCGGAATGCTGCCGGAACCAAAACAAACCGAATTTATTGAACTTTGGAATGAATTCGAAAACGGTAAAACCGCTGAAGCAAACTTTGCTCGTGCGATTGACCGCGTTATGCCGATTCTGCAAAACGTAAGAAATTCGCGGCAAAGTTGGGGTGAACACCACATTACAAAAGAAATGGTTCTCGAAAAAACCAAGTATATTGCAGATGGCAGCGCACAAGTTTGGGAACTGATTGAACAAGAAATAACCGAAGCATTTTATTAATTTTAGTTGATGAAGAAAGTAACAATCGTTTGTGACGGATCTTCGCTCGGCAACGGTCGCGGGAAGCCACGTGCTGCGTCAGCAGCAGTTTTGGGCTACAAGGGTTACTGGCGCGGCTTTGCAAAATATCTTGGTGAAGCAACAAACCAGCAAGCAGAAATCGCGGCTGCAGAGCTTGGCTTGAATCAACTTTCCGAACCTTGTGAAGTTCATATACTTAGCGATTCCCGCTACGTTGTACAAACAATGCTGGGCAATTTCAAAAAGAAAACAAACCATGAATGGTGGAAACGGCTTGAAACGGCTGCCGCCACGCACAAGATTAAATGGGAATGGGTAAAGGGACACGCCGGACACGGCTTGCAAGAAACTGCAGATAATATTGCACGACACACGGCAGAAAATGGCGCCGTTGATAATGATTTTATTGATGACGCGATACTAGATTTGGGAACCGAAGAACTTTGAAATATACGCTTCCGCCTTCAGGAAATCAAAAAAAATACGGCTTAATTATTTTCTATTTTGTCGCTGTATTCACTGCAACCGCATTTTCGCAACGAACCGAAGGCGAAGGCTGGCAATGGCAGAATCCCCTGCCACAAGGAAACCCCCTGCTTTCAATTCGTTTTGCTCACAATTCAGATACGGGGTTCGCCGTTGGCTTTGATTCAACGCTGCTAAAAACAGTAGATGGCGGTTTTCATTGGCAGGCATTAGATGTTGCCGCACAAACCGTGCTCACGGACGTTTTTGTAAAGGATGTTGAAAATGTTGTGGTTGTTGGTACACGTAACGTTATTCTGACGACTAATGATGGCGGAAAGAAGTGGAAAACGATAAGTGCCGGCGTTGATGCGCACTTCTATTCGGTTACATTTACCGGTGAAAATTCAAAAGTGGGTTGGATTGCCGGTTCGCACTCAACGGTGCTTAAATCTGTGGATGGGGGAATGACCTGGAACGCGGTTTCAATTCCTGTTGAAAACGATCTTACAAGAATCGCCGCAGTTGGTGATTCTTACGTTGCGGCTGCGGGAAAACACGGCTTTGTTATCACTTCAAATGATGCGGGTGAGACATGGAATTCTTCGAAACCATGTGGAAACTTTTTGATTTCTGATCTTCAATACTTAACTGAAAAAACTCTTGTAGCGAGCGGCTACGGAGGTTGCTTTGCGCGCAGCAGTGACAACGGCAAGACCTGGAACCGAGTAAATCTCTACACAAAAGCCGAACTTTTGGCATTAAGATTTGTTGATGACGGCAAAGGATTTATGACAGATTCCGGTGGAAATGTTTGGCTTACAGAAAACTTTGGCGATACTTGGCTACCGTTCAACATCCGCACAAATCCACGCCTTGTTGCCTTGGATTTCAAGGATAAATTCACCGGCTGGGCTGTTGGAGAAGAAGGCTTGATTTTGCGAACGGATGACGGTGGCTATTCATGGCAACGCTTAAGCGAAGGCGGCAGAGAAGATGTAACTGATCTCTTCTTCTTTGACAATCACATCGGTTGGGCAACCGGTTCGCGTGGAAGACTTTGGCTGACAAACTCCGGGGGCAAGAACTGGATTCGTGTTTTTACCGGAATTAACGAAGTGTTGAACGGGTTAAGCTTTTTGGATTTTGAAATCGGATATGTCGTCGGAAATGACGGCGCGATTCTAAGAACCATAAACGGTGGAGAAAGCTGGGGGTACGGCTTATCCGGAACCAAAGAAGATTTGCGTGCAGTTGCGGCAATTGCTGAAAATATTGCGGTTGCGGTAGGTTCAAACGGCACAATCATACGCACTGATTCGCGAGGAAGTTACTGGAATGCCGTAAATTCAGGAACTTCTGAATGGCTAAACGACGTGAAGTTTTTTGATTCGAATATCGGGTTGGCAGTAGGTGAAGCCGGAACGATTTTGCGCACAATTGATGGTGGCGTTACCTGGCAATCAATAGACGCACTACTGGAAAAAAACCTAAACGCAATCGGAACTTTTGAAAATTGCTGCGCTTTTGTAGTTGGTGCCGATGGAATAATTTTACGAACCGATGACAAGGGCGAAACTTTTCGGGATATAGAATCGCCGATTTCGAGTAATCTCTATGATGTAAACACTTATACAAAGGAAAGTGCCATAGCAGTTGGCACTAACGGAACCGTAATTACGACACGCGATGCAGGAAAAACTTGGCTTTTACAGCCGAATGTTACAAGCAACACCATTGAAGCAATTGAATTTCTCGGAGACGAAAATCTGTGGATTGCAGGTCGGGGCGGCACAATTCTGAAACGCACAAAACCACTTACACCAAGGGGCATTTTATCTTCAACCATTCCGCCAATCTTAAAAATCGGAGGCTCAAAAAAGAAGCCGCGTGCGATTAATCCAAAACAAGTTGTTATTAATGAAGATGATATTCCGCGACTCGGTTCGCCATCAAAGGTTCAGTGAAGCACCGCAACGGAAATCCATTCTCCTTCTGTTGCGATTTGTGTTTCGAATTTGCCTAAGTTAGCCAAAGCACCCGAAATCAAACCGGTTTGCTCAACCAAAATTCCCGAAAGAACAAGTATTTTCAAAGATTTACTTATTAAGAGCGGAAGCAACGGTACAATTACGTCAGCAGTAACATTTGCACAAACCAATTCTGCGGGTTGGTTTTCTGCGGAAATTGAACCTTCGTAAATCGAAAATTCCGTAACGCGGTTTCCAAGCAAATTTTCAATGGCAATCTCAACCGAATCTCTATCGGTATCGCAGCCCGTTACACTTGAAGCACCCAGCATCGATGCCGCAATTGAAAGTATTCCGGTTCCCGTACCAACATCCAAAAAACTCATACCCGGGGTTAAATATTTTTCTATTGCTTGAAGGCAAAGCCTTGTGGTTTCATGGGTTCCGGTTCCGAATGCCATTTTTGGGTCAATTCTTATGATGTGCTTGGAGGTTTGCGGAATATCGCTCCAAGTTGGGGCAACTATAAATTTTGCTGTCTCGGTTGGTTTCCAGTGTTTTTTCCATTCGGCGAGCCAATCTTGTTCTATGATTTGTGTAGAACTAACGCCAAGAATTTTATCGGCTGGCAGATCATAAATCAGAAACGCATCTTTAAGCGCCGCTTTGGCGATGTCTAACGAAATATCGGTTTCAAAAAAACCCGTTACCGTAAACGGCTTATCTTTTGAAGTACCAAGAAAATCTATTTCCGTGCCCAACGAATCAAGCACGTTAAAGGCGTGTTCAATTGCTTCAGTTGCTTCTTCTACACTTTCGACCTTTACCGCAAACCAATTCTTTTTCATCAACTATCCATTTACACCCATTTCATCAAGGTTTTTTTCGCGATTTCGCCAATCTTTTACAACTTTTACAAACAACTCCAAATACACGTTCTTTCCAATCAGGTTTTCAATATCTTTGCGCGCGTCAATTCCTATTTTTTTGATTACTCTGCCCTGTTTGCCAATTATTATGCGCTTTTGAGATTCGCGTTCCACATAAATTGCGCAATTGATGCGCGTTGATTTTGGGTTTGAATCATCGTAACGCTCGGTAACAACCGCTGTTACGTATGGAATTTCTTCGCCCGTGGATTTAAGAATTTTTTCCCGCACCATTTCCGCAACTAGAATACGTGTTGGCTGATCTGTCATTTCATCAACTGAAAATATTGCGGGTGCATTCGGAAGTAGCTTTACTATTTCGTTCAAAAGAAGGTAAACGGCTTCACCGTTTAACGCGGATATTGGAATAATTTCCTTGAATTCGAACTCGTTTGCGTAAAAATCAATAAGCGGAAGCAAACGTTCTTTTTCGCGAACTTTATCAACCTTGTTGAGTACAAGTATTGCCGATTTTCCCGACTTCTTAACCAAATCCAAAACAAATCGGTCGCCGTTTCCGGTTGAAACCGCCGCATCACGCATTAACACAATCACATCTACCGAAAGCAACGCGTCATGCACTGAAGCCATCATTCTGCGGTTCAATAAATATCCGGGCTTATGCACACCGGGCGTATCAACAAAGACAATTTGCCCTTCATCAGAATTTACTATTCCCTGAATTCGGTGGCGCGTAGTTTGTGGCTTGTTTGAAACCGCCGCGATTTTTTCGCCAACCAGATAATTAAGCAACGTTGATTTTCCCGCGTTTGGTCTGCCTACCAAGGCAACATATCCGCTTCTGAAATTTTCTATTTTTTCCATTGGTGAAACGATAAAACGTTTGATAATAGATGATTGCCCGCCATATTCCTAACGAACCCGCACAAGAACTGCGTGCTTTCCGCAAGGTGCCTTAAACGTGACCGTAAAAAGCCCGGTTTCACCACTGATTGAGCGAACAATATACGCGGCTACGTGCGGATTTTTTTCGGACGATTGGGATCGAGTAATCTGCACATTCTTCGGACTTTCAGAAACCGCCGAAACATCCGAAATCAGTCCGTCAACTACCTTTACAATTAAATCTATATCTCCGCCGTTTTTGATAAGCGAAATTTCATTTTTATCAAATTCAAATTTGCAAGGAGGCATTGGTACATCATTATTGGTTTTTTCGGTTTCGATAGTTTTCGTCTCTTTTTTTTCCGCGGTTATTACCTTACCTTCCGTCGGCGGTGCATTGGAAACTACGATTTGCGGACGCGGAACATTTATTATTATCGGGTTGAATATTGGGCGGTCTTTGTTTTCAGCCTCCGTTTTGTGTTGCTTTTCATTCAAAGTTTGATTCTTCTCTTTAGCCTCGGTTTTAAGTTCCGAATTTGCCGGAGTTTCAGCCGGCTTTTCCGTTTTTACCGAAACGTCAATTGCAACTTCGGTTTCTTCATTCTTCGCCGTTTCACTTACTTCCTTTGTCTCTGCGGACTCTGTTTCTGGTGTTTTCGGCGATGTATCAATTTCCGATGCTTCGACCCCAACTTTTTCATCCTCCGCAATTTCTTCGCTATTGAGTGAGGGTTCTTTAGAAGGTGCGGGAGTTTTCGAAGGAGTTCGCTCGGGTTGCGCAACGGTTTCGGACGTAGTTTCTGCGTTTCTTTCTTCATCCGCCGGTTTCATCTTCTTTCTTAGGAAGACGCTCGAAGATTCTTCAACCTTCTTCGCGTTGAAACGATCTTCTAAACCGTTCAAATCGCCGTAAATTTGCTTATATAGCCCAGCGATAACTTCCTTCTTTTGTTCATCTTGATCTTCTTTTCGATAGCCCAATAAATATTGCTCAAGCGCCGCTTCTAACGTACCTTCAGATTCCAAAATCACACCCAAATTCCAATGTGCCTCGCGTTTCCAAACGCTTTCGGCTGGTAGCACCGTCAAAGCTAAATTCATATCTGCTTTTGCCTGCGCAAAATCCGCACGCTGCATATTCGCGCGACCTTTTAGTTCTTCAATTCGACCGCGAATAATCTTTATGACCGTTTCATTCGAAATCTGCGGCACAATCAAAAGTTGATTCTGCAAACGGGCAGCTTTTCGGCTTTGGTAAAGTTCTTCAGACAAAACAGCGGCAGATGGATTCGCAACCTTTAGGGAATCTTCCACGCCCGAAACCGCATTTTGCGCGAGCTCAATTGCTTTTTCGGGCGCAACTTTTTTATCCAGAAGGCGTTCGGCGGCGTAAAGGTTTCTAAACGCGCGCATAGCGTCAACACCATTTGCAAACCTTTCCGCGGTAGCCTCAATTTCTGTTGTGTCATTTTCGTCCAGCGCGCTTTCAAACGCCAAAAGTAACGTAACCGAATTCGCATTTTTATCTGCGACACCATCAAACTGAAATATGCTTGCACGTCTTTCCGGCGCTAAAAGATCCGCAAAATCTTTCGATGAACGTTTTACGCGCCAACCCAATTCCGCTGAAATTTCACCGTTTTTATATTTGAAGCTCGTTTTTAACGCCTCTGCCGCTTCCTTAAAAAAGCCGGCTCTATAAAGGGTAAGCGCAAGAAAATATTGCAGAGTTGGGAAATTTCCGTATGAAGTGGCTATCACCAATGCCTTTTCGGCATTCTCCGGATCGTCTTTGCCTAAATAACCTTTAGCAAGTGAGATATAGCTCCAAACATAACGTGGCTGAACCGCAATCGCACGTTGTGACATCTCAATTGCCATCGTGTTTTCATTGTGCGCGGCGTACCAAAAAGCCGCATCCGTCATCAACTTGAAGTTCGTCGGGTCCGCCTTCATGTTTTCTATCAATTCTGATTCGGCAACAAGCGGATCCCCTGTGTCAAAGTGCGTAATTGTTAGCCCGGCTTTTGCAGGCTTGTTTTCAGGGTCAGCCGAAAGAACTTCCTTGTAAAGTGCCTCTGCAACAAACGGTTCACCCATAGCCCGCCTCATTTCTGCAAGACTTATTTTTGCGGGTAGCAAATCGGGTTCAAACTCAAGTGCCTTTTGAAACGCCTTAGCCGCACCATCAATATCAAAGTTTAAGCGAAGTGCAAAGCCCTTTGTATGGTAAGCCGTAGCTGATTCGGGGTTTGTTTCAATCACACGATTTGCCAAATTCAGCGCCTCATCGGCACGTTCGGCGGTTAAATAGAAAGTAGCCACACCCAACATTTGATTGGTGTTTCCATCAACTTTTTCGGCAATAATCTTTGCAACATCCAACGCCGCCTGTTTTTGTCCCCGATAAAGAAGGTTCGCCGGATACTTTATAAGCAGCGCGGAAAAGAATTTGTCCGAAATTACTGAAGGCAGTTCAGATGCGGCAAGCTTAAACATCGCAATCGCCTCTTCGGTTTTGCCAAAACGAAGTTTTTCATCGCCAAATTCCGCGCGCGCACCCGAAAGCATTTCTTGCGCTCGAACCAAATTTTCTGATTCAGGATATTTTTCAATGAATGCATTTAGCTTTTCAATTCGAACTGAAGGTAACGATTGATTAATTGCGTTTTCTAATTCGCTCGCTTCGTCAACTGTTGAAACCGCGTTGCCTTTTCCATTCTCAGGTTCGTTGCGCACTTGGGAAAATGAGGCGTGGGTAAGTGAAAATAATAATATTAATAATGCTGAATATTTCATTTGGACCTAGTTTGTTATTTACTGTAAATGCTAAATAATAACACGAAATTGCATTATGCTTCGCAGCACCGTATTCTCGAATTTAATGACCGAAGCATCGAAAAACCTTGATCTTGAAATTAACGAAGCATTCAAGACTGCTGAGACCCTTGGCAATTTCAATTTATCTGAATATTTAGCCTTGCGAACCAACAATGACGCCATACGACAACAGAGCATTCGCTGGTTATTCGATTCGGTTTTGGAAATCGTAACGGCTTTCAACCAACACAACGCAAGCATTGAAATTAATCAAACTCAGGCGCATCGTTTTAAAATCGAAAATTCCTACTTTACCGGTTCACTTTTGGAACTAAAACAAGGTGTGAGATGTTTCAGAATTGAAGCCGGTTGGACACAAAGCATTGATGATAGCGTTTTACGCTATAATGCGTTAGCTTGTGCAAAGTTTAGCCATTTTGGTTACGCAAATAACAGCGATACCCTGTACCTAATCAATTTTGAAAGTTCGCCACTCTGGTTTTCGTTACGTGATGAATCAAATTTCAGTTCGTTTCAAATTGAGGGCTTGCGTGCTCATTTCGAGCGACTTTTGCTTTAAGCCCTTCACAACGCTTTGATTACTTTCTGTTTGCCTTCAATTAAGGTAAAATTTCTTTTGCTAATAAAACCGACAGGAGTATAATTTGTGAATTCGGAGCTACGTAACCTTGTAACATTACAAAAAACAGATACTCGTATAAGAGAATTAAGAAACAACATAGAAACTGCTGAAGAAAGGCGTGCTGCACTTGAAGAAGAATTCGAAAAGCACGCCTCTTCTATTCGCGAAATACAAACAAACAAAGACGAAGCCCATGCCAAACGCACAGAACTTGAAGCACATCTCGGCGAGACGAAATCAAGCTTAGAGCGCGCGAATCGCAATTTAAAATCTGCACAAGACCAAAAACAATACGAAGCGGCGATGCGGGAAGTTGATGCGATTGAAAAGCAGATTTCAAATTACGAAACTGAGATTCTTGAAAACATGGAAATATTGGAAGCCGCGGATAAAGTGCTTGAAGAGCGCGCTGACGAAATTGCGAACCTAGAAAGCGATTGGGAAAAGAAACAAGCGGCATTTACGGGCGAATATACTGCTGAAAAATCGGAACTTGAGAAGCTGGAATCGGAACGTGGCGCGGTGCTTGGCAAAATCGCGCCGAATCTCGCCCAAACCTACGATAGATTAATAGAAAGAAGCCGCGATGGAGTTGCCGTAGCGGCTGTTATTGATGAATCATGTAGCGCTTGCTATATCAAACTTAGAAAACAAGTTGTAGTTGACCTAAAAACTTCTGATGAAGTAATGACTTGCGAAAACTGCACGCGTATTCTTTATATGCCTGAAGAAGAAGAGGCAGTAGCATAAAGAGTTTTTTGAGATGTAATTACCGATTGAGCCGATTAGCTCGATTTTTGATACGATTATTCTTATAAATGGAACATCACCTACTCACAATCAAAGAAGCGAGCAGTTGGGCAACTGAACATACCGGCAAGCGGATAACCACTTCAAATATTTCATATTTGTTGAACTACGGACGCATAAAGAAGCTAGCAAGAAATGGAGAAGTGTATGTTTCCAAGAATGATTTACAACATTACTATGAAAAATACGACCGCGCTTCTAGCTGGAAAGCAAAGCTTGGCGGTGATCTAAATTGGGCGCTTTCTTTCGAACAATACAAAGAAAGTGAAACTACAAAACACGTTCATAGGCTTCACCCGTATAAAGGTAAATTTATTCCGCAGTTGGTTGAATATTTTCTTGATTCTCACACAGATGAATTTAAGAAACAGCAATTCTTTAAGCCGTATGACATAGTTTATGATCCGTTTTGTGGAAGCGGAACCACGCTTGTTCAAGCCAACGAACTTGGCATAAACGCTCTAGGCGTAGATGTTTCTGAATTCAATTCGCTAATTTCAAACATTAAAATTTCCGAGTATGATTTTCTTGATGTCACAACCGCACTCAATAATATTACGTGGAAACTTCGGGAGTTTGTCGCAAATGGAAATCAAATTCCATTTGAAAACGCAGTTTTGAAATTGTTGGGTGAATATAACGAACAATTCTTTCCGTCTCCTGAATTTAAGATTAAGGTTCGAAAAAAAGAAATTGATGAGAAAGTTTATCCATTAAAATTCGTTAAACTTGTTGAAGCGCGTTACCTTAAGATGGTGGATGAGTTTAAAATAAACTTGCAGCAATCGGCTTCGAAGCGTTTTTTGGACAATTGGTATTTGCCAACAGTTAGAAATGAAATCGATTTTGTTTCGGAACAAATTGAAAAGGTTACAAACCCGCAAACCAAGAATTTATTGACCGTAATTTTAAGTAGAACCATAAGAAGTTGTAGGGCAACAACCCATTCTGATCTTGCAACACTTTTAGAACCAATCACCAAGCCTTACTACTGTAGAAAGCACGGAAAAATATGCAAACCACTGTTTTCAATGCTTTCTTGGTGGGAGCGTTATAGCAAAGATACCATCGGAAGGCTCAGATATTTTGACAAGATTAAAACAGATACATTTCAAACTTGTCTCAATGGAAATTCTGAAAATATTCCTTTGTTACAAGAATTACAAAAACGAAATTCTAAGTTTGCAAAGCTCTTGAATTCGCAGAAAATTAGAGGAATTTTTTCGAGTCCTCCTTATGTCGGGTTAATTGATTACCACGAACAACATGCCTATGCGTACGATCTATTCGGGTTTGAACGAAAAGATGATTTGGAAATCGGGGCAATGCACAAAAAACAGTCGAAGGTGGCACAAACGGAATATGTAAACGGTATATCTAATGTATTGAAGAATTCAAGGAAGTTTATGGTTGATGATTTTGACGTCTTCCTGGTGGCTAACGATAAGTTTAATCTCTATCCGCAAATTGCGGAGAATGCTCAAATGCAGATTATGAATCAATATAAACGTCCTGTCTTAAATCGAACTGAAAAAGACAAACAAGCTTACGCAGAAATAATTTTTCATATGAAAGCAGTTTAAACTTAAATAGCCAGCTTGAACATTTTGCCACTAGGAATCTTTATATACAGCCTTTAACAAAAAACTTTTGAAAGTAATCTCGTAAAATGTTGCAACCGAATTAATTCGCAAAATTTAATGTCATTAAGCACACAACAAATTGAAAATGTTAAGGATGTTTTGCGCAGAGCGTTACGTAATAAATTTGAAAAGTATAGTCCTGAACCATCTGCGATGCCATTCCACACGCGGCTACTAGGCAATGACCGCTTAGCACTTTATTCATTTATACATTCCTTGAACACTAGTTTTGGCACATCTGTATTTGAGCCGGTTGCTCTCGCGATTGCAAAGCCAAATTTTCACGAGGTTGATTCACAAAAAGTTGCCGGAACAATTATAAGCCAAGGGGCATTTCAAGTAATTCAGGAAATTATAACTGAATTATCTACGGCAATACGTGATCCCAATAAATTAGATGAAATTGCACGTTTACGAAAGGTTTGCCAACTCGGCGCAATGGTTGATGTTAAACCTACGAAAGTTGACGTTTTGATAAAATCCAACATGGGCGAACTTTTTCTGTTTGACATAAAAACTGCGAAGCCAAACGCCGGTTCGTTTAAGGAATTTAAGCGAACGCTTTTGGAATGGGTGGCAACGGTTTTAGCTGAAAAACCAGACGCTGTTGTAAATACGCTAATCGCGATTCCATATAATCCGTATGCACCGGAGCCCTATAATCGTTGGACGATGCGGGGAATGCTTGACCTAGATAACGAATTAAAAGTTGCCGATGAATTTTGGGATTACTTAGGCGGTGAGGGTACCTTTGAAGCACTATTGGGTTGTTTCGAAGCCGTAGGAATTGAAATGCGGCAGGAAATTGATGACTATTTTGCAAAATTTCGAACTAAGTAACTACTTTTCCCACGAATCAGAAATTTTTACGTCAACTCTAATTGGAACTTTCTTAACAAATTCTTCTGCTGAGTTTTTCATCGCTGTTTCAATCCCTTGCGCTGTTCTTTCGGCTTCGGTTGCTTCAACTTCCACAACCACTTCATCATGAATATTGTTTACAAGCTTCGCTGATGAACCCGAAATTAGTTTATCTATAAGAAAAAGAGCGCGTTTCAAAATATCGGCAGAAGTGCCTTGAATAGGAACATTCTTGCCGTATCTTTTTGTCGCCGCCACTGCCGCACGATCGGTTTCATCAAAGCGAAATTTAACAAGCCTGCCTGACGCAGTTCGTGTTTGCCTTCGGTTCACCGCGTTATTTCCGGCGTTTCGAAGCCATTCATCCAAACCGCTGTAAGTTGCAAAATATCGCCGCAAAATGTCTTCTGCTTCACGCTCTGTTACGCCTGTCATTGTTGCAAATCGCTGTGCGCCGATTCCGTAAACAACGCCAAAATTCAAGCGCTTCGCAAATGTTCGTTGATCAGCCGTTACATCTTTAGCATCAATTCCAAACACCTGCGCCGCTGTGGCAGCGTGAAAATCTTCGCCAGATTCAAATGCCTTTATGAAACTTTCATCTCCGGAGAATTCCGCAAGTATGCGAAGCTCAATCTGCGAATAATCTGCCACGATCAGCTTTTTGCCCGTTTCCGCACGAAAGCAACTCCGATAAACTGAATCATGCGGAATTTGTTGGATATTGGGTTTTGAACAAGACAATCTGCCGGATGGGGCGCCGATTTGCCGAAAATCTGCGTGAATTCTTCCGGTTTCCGGACGTATAAATTCAAGATAGTTTTCTCCAAATCCGGACACGGCTTTTGCAATATGGCGATACTCAATTAACTTTTCAATTACCGGATATTCCTTTGCAAGTGGCTGCAACTTCCAACTGTTTGTAGAATCAACAATTGGTACGCCCAAATTCTGCAACGCATCACGAACTTGAATTTGCGAATTTAAGTTAATTTCCGCTACTCCGAAAAGAGACGCCTGCGCAACACCGGCAGAAAGCATCTCTTGTAACTGAAAGCCAATCTGCGTTCTTGCATCTTCGGTTTTTGCAATTTGCGCGCGCCACAAATCTGCATCTAGGTAAAACCCGTTTTGCTCCATAACCGCTATCGGCGTTACACATTCGTTTTCAATTTTTGCCACCGCCACAAGTTCATTTTCAAATAACGATTCATTGATTTTTTCAAAAAGGGGAACCATTGTTGCTGCATCTTTGGCTGCATATTCAATTTGTGAATGTGAAAGTTCTTCGGCTGACCAATCGCTAACTTGTTCGCTTTTATCAAGTTCAGTGCCTAGAAAGAAGTTCGCCACATCTGCCAACCCGTGTCTTCTATCCGTTTCACCTGCGGCAATCAACTGGCTCGCCAAATACGTATCAAAAACGCCACCGAGTTTTGCGCCGAGATGATGATAAACCCACTTGGCATCAAACTTTGCATTATGCGCAACCTTTAACGGTGTTGTAGATTCAATTAGTTCGCGCAGCGGTGCAAGTTCTTCAAGCGTGCGAAGATCGCCTCTTTGTGCAAAAGGTAACAAATCGATAACAATTGTTTCTGACCCGTTCGAAAATTGTACAAGGCGCAAACTGCCATCAAACGGATCTAGTTCGGTTGTTTCGGTATCAAAACCCAGCACCTTTTCATTTGCAAACTTTTCGCAAGCAGCTTGCAGAGCATCTGACTCGGTAATAACCTGAAAATAGATTTCCATAAATTTCATTTTAAACGCAATTTTGCGCGCGGTAAAACTTAGTTCAAAAAGCTATCGCTTTGATTTACGAAAGAGCGAAAAACTAATATACTCAATAAGGTATGCTAAACTTGTTAAAGTTGGTTATTAACGGCATACCTGGTATTTCAGAAAAGTTTAGTTGAAAGATTACAAAGGGTTTGAAGCACGGCAAATTGCTAGTTGCTCCCCACTTGGCACGAAATTTATAAAGTCTCCTAATACAAATATCGGCAATATTTGTGTAACGATTAACAAATTTAAATTCGTGTCACAATTCTTCAATAATGAGCGAGATTTCCAAATCTAACGCTCAAACCAAACTTCATACGAAATACCTGAAATCAATCTAGGAAAATGTATGTCAAAAGAAATGATTATCAGCGTCAACGGACGCGAGAAAAAGATTGCCATTTTAGATAATGGACAAGTTACGGAATTTTATATCGAACGCGATGAGGATAATTCCGGGGTTGTAGGAAACATATATAAAGGAAAGGTGCAGCGCGTGCTGCCGGGAATGCAATCGGCATTTGTTGATATTGGGCTTGACCGTGATGCGTTTCTTTACGTTTCAGATTTTTTTGATGAAGAAGAAGAAATTGAACGAATCGTAATCGAAAAATCACGCGAGAAGCGAACGAAGGATGAAGCGGAAATAGAAGCTACGGATGAAATTCAGAAAAAGCGCTTGAAGCGCGATAAAAAGATTGACGTTGCACAAGAAAAAGCGGAAATCGGCGATGGCGAAATCGACATAGATAACTTCGTAGAAGAGGTTGAAGAAGAGGAAGAGGAAGAGGAAGAAGAACAAACAAAACCGAAACGCGGCAGACGAGCGCGAAATGTGGAATCGAAAGAATCAAAACCTGCAAAACGCGGAAGAGACGCAAAGCATGAGGAACTGGATTTTGAATCAGAAACCGAAGACGAGGTAGTTGTGCCTATCGCGGAGCGCGAAAACGTGTTGGAAGCAATTGACTTGAATTTTGACGTTTCGGATTTTGAACGAATTGTTGATGAAGATGGCGACACCGGCGAAATGCTTAAAGATGCAATGATGCAGGAAGCAATAACCGACAAAGTGCGAGCAATCGAATTCGATATGGAAAGCACTGATTCCGCCGAAGTTGGTTCGTTGTTATCATCTTTAAGTTTTGATCGTGACAATTTTGAACGAATCGCGGATGAAGATGATGAATCATCCACGGAAAAGCCGGCGACGAAACGTACCCGTTCGACACGAAAACGCACGTCTTCCGCACGCAAAACCAAAACTGCAAAGGAAAAGGAATCTGAAGCTAAAGAAGATTCGGAAGAAAAGCCAAAGAAAACCGGGCGCGGTGCAAGTAAAAGAACCTCACGAGCAGGGGCAAAAGCCGGCTCCGGAAAAACCTCACGCGGACGCAAAAAGGCATCGGAAGAAGTCATTCCGGATGCAGAAGCAAGCATAACTGAAGCATCTGAAACGCCGGAAATGGCAGTGCGAAGAGGCAGCCGCGGCGGGCGAAGAAGAAGTTCAAAACCCCGCGAAAGCAACTCGGGTACTGATTCGGATACGCATATGGATAAAGCGTATAAGTCTACCGAACACGATGAACCGGTAATCGCAGAGCATGAAGTTGCCGATGCAGAATTTCAATCAAAACGACCAAGATCCCGTGGCAGATACGCTGAAAAGAAACAAGCGAAAATTACTGATCTATTGCGTGAAGGTCAAGAAGTTGTTGTTCAAATCGCAAAAGAACCAATAGCAAAAAAAGGCGCTCGCATTACCTCGCACATCGCGATGCCCGGAAGATATCTGGTTTATATGCCAACCATTGAACACCTGGGCGTATCGAGAAAAATTCCATCGAGCAAAGAGCGCTCAAGGCTACGAAGTTTATTGCAAGATGTTGTTTCAAAAGGAAAGATTACAAGTGGTGGGTTTATTGTTAGAACCGCCGGTGTTGGAAAATCAGAAGAAGATTTGGCTGCGGATGCAAACTACCTTGTAAATACATGGAAAGACATTAAGCGAAATTCGGAAAAGACAAAGGCGCCGACCCTTGTTCATCAAGATTTGGATATTATCTTACGACTTTTGCGTGATCATCTTTCCGATGATTTCACCGCAATTCGAGTGGATTCGGAGGAAGAGTATCTTCGCATCGTCGAATTTGTTAACCGTATTCAGCCGAAACTTGTTAAGCGCGTAAAATTCTATACGCTTGATCAACCGATTTTGGATGCTTACGGCGTAAGCGATGAAATTGACAAAGCACTAAAACATCGAGTTTGGCTGAAATCCGGAGGGTATTTAGTAATAAATCAAACCGAAGCATTAATAGCGATTGATGTAAACACGGGCAAATTTGTAGGTAAAGGAAATGCGCGGCTTGAAGATACAATCACAAAAACGAATCTTGAGGCAGTTGATGAAATCGCACGACAAATTCGGCTGCGTGATCTCGGCGGAATCATAGTTCTGGATTTGATTGACATGGAAGATCGAAGGAATCGCAATAAGGTGCAGCAGGCGCTTCAAGAGGCACTTTCCCGCGACAAATCTCCTACAAAGGTGCTTTCGTTCAATGATTTCGGTCTTATTATTATGACCCGTAAACGCGTAAAACAATCGCTTGAAAGAACCCTTTGCGCCCCGTGTTCATATTGCGATGGCGCCGGTTGGGTAAAATCTCCGCAAACTGTTTGTTACGAAATTTTAGATGAAGCACGAAGAATTTCGAAGGAACTTAGCGATGTAAGGCAAACCACCTTGCGCGTACATCCTGAAGTTTCAAAAGCCTTACGTGACACTGAACGCGAAGTATTTTTTGAGATTGAAGAATATCTTGGAACCGTTGATTTAACTGATGACCCGACAATTCATCAAGAACAATTTGATTTTGCGTTTATTTAAACACAAATCAATCTTTGATTATAAGCTGCCCCACGCGGCAGCTTTTTTTGTTAATCTCAAACAGATTTTAGAGTTGAATTTCTGCGAAACTACAACTTCAACTTTTTTATTTTCTTAATCGATTCCGGTTTTGTAAAAATCGCATCATCTACCTTTTTGTTATAGGTTATCTTTTCGAAACTTATTCGATAGATGTATTTGTCGTCTGAGTACCTATCGACGATTGTTGGTGTTTGAATTCCTTGATAATTTACAAAGCGATTGTAGCGCGTTTCTTCCGTTTTATATGAATCATCCGAAAGTTTTGTGCGATAAATTGTTTTTGCCGGCATTCCGTTAAATGAAAATTCGTATTCGACTTCAAAGCCATCGGCAAATGTAAGCTTTAGAACTTCATTTCTTCGTCCTACTTCCGCCGCTCGTTTACCAACATAGCTCAATTGGGCTACTTGCCTGAATTTGCCGCGAAGAAGAAAATCGTAATGACTTCGCAGCCCAATATTAAACGCTGCGATTCCTTTTTCGTCTTGATCGCGAAAACTCTCGAATTTCTCTTCAAAAATCCAACCCTTTTCCCCGGTGTTTACTTGAATCGTACGTGATCCACCTTCTGAAAAATCGGTTCGTTCTCGGTCTGGAAAAACAATTACATCTGTAAATGTTTGATACGAAGAATTTACGCCGTTTTGAAGCATCGACAAGGAACCCTCACTTATGACACTGGTTACGTTTAGATAACTGGAGCCACCCAGATTTTGAACGGCTTTCGCGATTATTGCATCTGCACTTTTTGCTTCCTGCGCATACGAGACGAACGAAAAAATGGTTAAAAAAGCTCCGCTTAATATAAAAGTTTTGAACGTTTGCATATTCTTGCCTTTTGATTTTAATAAAGGAAAAAGGGCTTTACGTATAAAACCGATAAAGCCCAAAGCATTGTTTACTTTAGCGCGGAAGCTCTCTCGCAAAACCGCGTAAAAGTTATATTAGTTCAAACTAAACGCGTCGCTTGCGGTTACAACAACTTCTCCGTCCTTGGCATCCACTTCAAACCGATGCGCAGTTTTCCATAAGCCGGTAATAGGAAGCTTTACTTTTTGATCAATATGACGTTTCAAAAATCTCGCACCGTAAGTTGGGCTAAAGCCTTTAGTTGTAATTAAATCGATTGCCTCTTCGGTAATGTCAATTTTTTTACCCTTCGCCTCCATCTGCCTTTTAACCTTCGACAAATAAAGTCGCGCAATCTCGCGCACTTCATCCATTGTTAGCGGTGAGAAAATTACAATCTCATCAATGCGATTTCGAAATTCGGGCGTAAAGCGATTTTCAGCAGCTTTCATAACATCGCCTTTTATCATTTTCATATCGCCAAGCGATTTCATTCCAAAACCAAGTGGTTTTTCATATTTCTTGAAACTCTCCGAACCCAGGTTTGATGTCATTATTACAATGGCATCAGAAAGGTATACCTTCTTTCCGCGTCCATCCGTAATCCATCCTTCATCAAATGCTTGAAGAAAAATGTTCATCAAATAGGGATTTGCCTTCTCAACTTCATCCAGCAAAAGCACGGTATATGGATTTTCACGAAGTTGCTCGGTTAATATTCCGCCGCGTTCACTGCCAACAATTCCGCGCGGCATACCGATTAATTTTTCGATGCCTACGGTGCCATCCCCATATTCGCTCATATCGATGCGAACCATTTTTTCTTCATCGCCAAACATAAATTCGGCAACTGCTTTTGCAAGCTCGGTCTTACCGACGCCGGTAGGACCCAAGAAAAGCAAAACCCCATCAGGCGCGTAATGATTTTCTTTAAGCGGACCCTTATTCAACCGCAACCTTTCAGCTACCGCCCGAACTGCATCCTTTTGCCCGATAACGCGCTTTGCCAGTTCTTTTTCCATTGACGTAAATCTATCGGTTGTGTCCCGGTAAATCATATCTTTTGGAATGCGTGATTCTTGAGAAATAACGTCAACTATGTGTTCCGGCTTAACAACCATTGAAGCCGGCTCATTTATTTCAACCTTTACCGAAGCCGTATCAAGCCAGCCGATTGCCTTATCGGGCAGATGAAGATTTCTGATGTATTTCGGCGACATTTCAAGTGCCATGCTTATGGCTTCATCGGAAATCGTAACGGAATAATTTTTTTCTAAACGCGGACGCAACCCCAGCAAAATTTCTTTTGTTTCTTCAAGTGAAGGCTCATCAACCTTTACTTGCCGGAAACGACGCGCTAGGGCTTCATCTTCCGCTATATATTCTTTATATTCGTTCAGCGTTGTAGCACCGATAATTCGAAGTTCGCCACGCGCCAACGCGGATTTAAACATATTTGCGGCATCTGCGGACGTTCCAAGCGCGGCACCGGCACCAATTATCGTATGCGCTTCATCAATGAAAAGTATTATGTTGGGCTTGTCTTTAATCTCATCAATCACGCCCTTTATGCGCTCTTCGAACATTCCCCGCAGCATTGTTCCGGCAACCATTCCGCCCATTTGAAGCTGTACCAAATGCGCATCACGAAGGCGTTGTGGCACCTTTTCGGGTTCGAGCTCTATCAAACGCGCCAAACCTTCGACTACGGCAGTTTTTCCAACTCCGGGCTCCCCAACCAACATTGGCGAGTTGGAACGTTCGCGGTGCGAAAGAATTTCAATCATTTGTCGAATTTCTTTTTCGCGCCCGATTACGGGTGGCAATTTATCCTGCCTTGCTAATTTATTGAGTGAAACTCCAAAATGCTTCAGATATGAAGGCAATTCATATTTTCTTCTTACTCGTTCGTTTTCGCGCTCCCTGCTTCGAATTTTCTTTCGCGCTGTTTGCGATAATTCATCATACCCAACGCCAAGATTCTGTAAGATATCAATCAAAACGCTTCTTTCATCGTTCGAAAGCACGTAAAAAATATCTGACGATTCAATCGAACGTCGCCCCTGCGAACGTGCACGTTCCATCGAACGCTTAAACAATTCAGTTGTTTCCGGCGCAATTCCATAGCCACTTCCCGAATGCTGTTTTGAACTTTCCACTCGCTTTTCAATCAATAGCTTAACCGAACGCGGGTCTACCGTAAGTTCACGCATCGTGTCGTTAAACAAATCAGCCTCTTCGTTCGCAATTGCCTGTAAAATATGCCCTACGGAAATATAGTTCTGGTCACGCTGCTTTGAATCATCAAGCGCATAATCTAAAATTTTAAGTCCGCTTTCACTAAATTTATCTCTGTATGCTTCAATACTCGCCATATTTATAACTCACAAATGAAACGTTAGATTCGTTCACGGTGGGAATAGTTCCCTTAGAAATATAATAATAACATTACAAAACAACGAATTGTAAGGAAGAACGGTTTTGCTCAATTGCTTTATCGTAGTTTTTTGATGCGAATCATCATCGCAAAATCACTGTCATCAAGCGGAATAAACGATAAATCTTTGCCACGCAATGCTTCCAAATACTGTCTAACTTGTTTAATTGTAAATCTTTGAGACCACCATCCATCGCTCGTAGCTACAAACGAATCTTTTTCAGAAGTTATTATTTCCCAGCCAAAATTTAAATATGCACTTTCTTGAATAAGCCTAGTTTCTTCGTTATCAATATAAGCAGAACCGATTACTATTTCACCGCCAACTTCCAAGAGTTCAAATGCCGCTCTAAAAATTTTAGAAAATTTAGGATTTGTAGAAAGATCGTATGTTCCGGAAATGTAATTTTCGAAAATAAAGTCATCGGGGTAGAAATTGCCGGCTGTAAACCAAGTAGTAATTACTAGATCATATTGTTGGTTTAACTTATGTAACTCTTGTGAATCCAACAATTGAGCTGATGCGTTCTGTTTAATCTTCAGCTCGCTAATAACCCTATTTGAGAGATCAACGCAGTTTTGAGCGGCATCAATGCCGGTGTAGTTTTCAATAGAATTCCAAATTATCGAATCGGCGTGCAATTTACGCAATACCCGGGCATTTCCTACACCTATATCAAGCACCCGAAGTTTTCTTGAAAGTCGTTTACTTATTTCTATTATTGCCTTTCTTAATTCTGAATACTCCGCTTCTTGCGCCGCCAGAAGTTCTTGCGATACATTTTCGCTCAAAAATGTATCGTTTACGTGTTTAATGTTGTCATACATTGCCGCCATAATTTTTTGTCAAGAATTGAAAAGTAGAAAATCCCGCTTATCAAATCAAGGTGGGGTTTCCCGTGCTAGATTAACAAAACCTTGCCCAGATTAGGTAAATAAATGTCGTTTTTATATGTAAATGCTAGTGAAAAAAGCCCGAGATCTTATGATTTCGGGCTGTGAAAAATTGTAATGTTAAATTCTAAAAATTATAAGAATTTGCGCTAATCAACCCATCCGCGATTTTTTGTCTTGCCGCGATTGTGTTAATCGGAGAACTGTTTTTTGTAAACCGCTTTAATGCAGCCTGCATTACTCGAAGTTCATCACCTTCAGCAAAACCAGCCAACGTGTTTTTTGCTGTCATTTCAATTCTCTGAATTGCATCGTTGCAGAACACTGCGGCTGCATCAATATACTTTGAAGAAGCCTCTTCACCTTTGTTCGTCGCGATTTTTTGTGCTCGCAAAACAGCGGTTTCCATTGCGTAAGCTTCCATAATTATATCAGCGCAACCGATTAAAATTTCTTGGTGATTTTTTAATTCCGCCATATATTTTTGTGCAGCACTACCCAAAACCATTAATGCAACCTTCTTTGCATTTCTTGCCAATTTTAGTTCGTTTTCAAGCAAACCTGTTTCTGCGTCAAATGATATTTGCGGATTCAATATTTCATCCTGCAAAGCCTTTGCAGCACCCAGCAAACCCAATTCACCTTTCATCGCCTTTTTCAAAAGCATTCCTGGAATCAACATTCTGTTTATTTCATTTGTGCCTTCAAAAATGCGGTTGATGCGCGAATCACGATAAGCCTTTTCTGCCGGATAATCTGCCGAGTAACCGTAGCCGCCATATATCTGAACCATTTCATCAACAACATAATCCAAGGCTTCTGAACAAAAGACCTTATTAATCGAACTTTCAACTGCGTATTCGTCAATAGATTTCAGCTTAGTTTCATTTGATGTATCTTCGCCTATCAAGGCATCAATCATTCCAACGGTTCTATAAGTAATCGCTTCAGAAACCCACGTTTTTATTGCCATTTCGGCAAGTTTATGTTTAATCGCACCAAAGGAAGAAATCGGCACCTTAAACTGTTGGCGTTCGTTTGCATATTTGATGGCATCATCCAGCGCGAGTTTTGCTCCACCTGTTACAGATGCACCCAGCTTAAACCTGCCCACATTTAACACGCCAAACGCGATTTTTGCGCCATCGCCTACATTTCCTATCAAATTGCCGACCGGAATTTTGGCGTCATTTAATACAACCGCAGTTGTTGAAGACGATTTAATGCCCATCTTGTGTTCTTCAGGTGCGGGATAACACTCTTCGCTGCGCGGAACCAAAAATGCCGAAAACTTATCCTTTTCGCCATCAACTTTTGCGAAAACAATGTAAACATCGGCAAATCCGCCGTTTGTAATCCACATTTTCTCGCCTTTTAAGGTGTAATGTTGCCCGTCTTCCGAAAGTTTCGCGACGCATTTTGCACCCAAGGCATCTGAACCCGAACCCGCTTCCGTGAGGCAATACGCGGTTACTACTTCGCCTGAAATAATCTTTGGAATCCATTCATTTTTTAGTTCTTCAGAACCCCAATAATAAATCGGCAGCAGCCCGATAGAAGTTTGCGCTCCGTAGGTTGAACCAAATCCACTGCCGCGTCCGACAGCTTCGGCAATTATTACCCCGCTAGTTTGGTCAAGCGCAGCTCCGCCCAGTTCTTCGGAAATGTTCGCTCCCAAAAGCCCGAGTTCCCCGGCTTTTTCTAGTAGCGCGCGCGCGATGCCCCATTCATGCTTTTCCAAAGCTTCCAAATTCGGACGAATCTCATTGTCAATGTATTCAATTGCCGTATCTGCAATCATCCGATGTTCATCGGTAAAATCTTCGGGAGTAAATATCTCGTTTGGTGTGCGCTCTTCAATCAAAAACGCGCCACCTTTTACGTAATCTTTTTCCATCTGTGCTTCCATTATAATTGTCCTTTCAAGCTGTTATTCTTCTGCTTCGTAAGTATAACTGAATGAATGCTCATTCAGCAAGCAAATATTGAATGAACGGTTAGCAGCTTATTAAACGAATGTTAAATGAATTATTGGCAGAGCTGTTTCCACAAAAAAGGCGAGAATATTTAACGGAAGAGTGAAGAATTCGATTAACTCCTTATTCGTAGAATTCGAACTAGAGTAACTCGACACAAAAATTAATGAAAGATTGTTGCATTAACACTACCCCTATTACAATTCTTGAAAGTGCTAAACGCGATAGCTTGGCATCTTGATTGGGTAGGCTCACGCGCAATAGCAAGTGCAGCTGTTATTACCGGGAAAAACCTGAAATGTGTTTTGTCCCACACCGTCGCAGCAAAGGTTTTTTACTTGTTGTCCAAAAACCGTTCTATTTGCACAGAAATCGTCGCAATCTGCTTGATCCGTTACACTGGTCGTACTTTGATACAGGTAACCGGTGGTCTCGCATGATCCACATGTTGATGTATTGCCACACCGTAGATTATTACAGCAATTTGATTGTGTGAAAGCATCAAATGTGCAGGCTTCTGTTGAATCGGAACAAACACTTTGTGCTGAAACCGCCGCCGGAGCGGTAATCATTGAGACGATTGGCAGTGCAAACGCCGACGCAAAACCGATCTTTCTGATTAAATCGCGCAGGATTCCCGGGTGAAAATACTGAAAACTCACAAAGATTATTACTTGTGCAAAGAACTGTTATCGGGTTACCTGTTTATCCATTTTCACCGGAAGGCATTACTCGAGAGTGAATCGGGCGGACTTCTGCGGTTGTACATTTCCAGCCAGTAGGCGGTTTCCGCGCGCGCCTCATCCAAAGTTTCAAAGGGGTATTGTCCTTCAACACCACTTCGCGGTAGCTTCGATTGAATCTATGCAAACAGATGTGGACAACAGGCTTAAACACTAAAACGGCGAGCGTCCACATCAAGGCTATAGAAACGTAGGAAAAAGCTTGGCGAGACGATTAGTTCATTCGAACGTAACAACCCATAACTTTAAAAGGCAAGCATACCTAAATTGATGATTTATTCTTGAATTTTACTTTAGGTAATCATTTGTATTCATCAATTTGTATTCGGGTGAGCTATCAAAAAAAGGATTCAGCAGGTTGAGGTGTCCGGCACCGAAGATTACAAAAATTTTATCGGTTGGTTTTGCTTTGATTCGTTGAATATTTCTGAAGATTCTTAGATTTCGGTTAAACCACCATCCCGTAACAAAATCGGGTCCGAAATATTTGTCTTCGGGGGTTTCATACTTGAATACGCCGATTAAATAATCACCCAAACTTCGTTTTACGTATTCCGGGGAATTAAAGGCTTTTAGTTGTGCTGAAATGCCTTGCTTTTTAAGAATGAGGGGTGGATTGAAGAACTTTGATGAATCGGGATTTTTGCTAAGAAAATCGATTATCTCTTGGCGCTTCGGATTTGTCTTATCGTCCATAATTTTCGAGACACTTTGAAAATCCCCGCCCCATTCATCGACACAAAACAATTTTTTTACACCGGCAAGTTTTCCCAATCTAAAACCGATTTGTTCATCTTCATCGCGCTTCAAGACATATTTACCCAGCAGATACTTTTCGTAATCCGCATCAGTTTCAGCTTGGTTGTCCGGTTGTCTTTCAATTGCAATTATCGTGGGCTTAAATTTTGCCAATTTTTTGACGATTTGTTCGATTTCGGCTTGATGCTTCTTGTCAAGCACGTCAATTTGTTCTCCTTTTTCAATCTTTTTGATATCAAGATTTGGAAATCTGAAGTGAAACGAACCCAATGTTAAGACCTCAATTTGGTTAGAGTTTTGTCCAAATACATGCAAACCACAGCATAAAATAATAGCTATAAGAATTTTTGTTTTCATAAAATTACCTCGTATAATGAAAACACCGCAGTTAGAATTTATAGGACAAGCAATTACATTTTGATTCTTCTGAATGGGGCTTGATTAATTATTATGTTGATTTTGTCGCAAAATGACGAGGTTATATTCTAAAAACAATGCGCTTGTCTTAATACAAATGCATCAATTTTAGTTAAACTTTAAATCGTGATTTCTGAGTTTTAATCCACAACGATCTTGATTTAAATAATAATCTCTTTAACGGGAATCAAGGCATCAATTCGAAAATTCCCGCAGCACCCATTCCGCCACCAACACACATTGTAACCATCCCATATTTATGACCGCCACGCTGCATTTCACGTAATACTGATGCCGTAAGCTTTGCACCTGTACAGCCTAGCGGGTGACCGAGTGCGATTGCGCCACCGTTGACATTTATTTTGTGCGGGTCTAAATCAAGCGCCTTTATAACCGCAAGTGATTGTGCAGCAAACGCTTCGTTTAGTTCTATAACTCCGATGTCTTCAATCTTCAAACCTGCTAATTTCAAAGCTTTTGGTATTGCGTAAACAGGACCGATTCCCATTTCTTCGGGCAGACAACCGGCGGTTGCATACGCAATAAACCGAGCAAGCGGTTTTACGCCTAGTTCTACAGCCGTTTCAGCAGACATCACAACAGAAGCCGCAGCGCCGTCAGACATTTGAGAAGAGCTTCCGGCGGTTACGGTGCCGTTTGCATGAAAAACGGGACGAAGTTTTTGCAAGCCTTCTAACGTTGCATCAAAGCGCACACCTTCATCTTGATCAAAAACTACTTCCTTTCTTCGCGCCCTTCCCTTGTCATCAAAATCATCAACAAATACATTTTGAGCAACAATTTCATCCTTAAATTTTCCTGACTCAATCGCGCTTGCGGCTTTTAAGTGTGAGTCAAGTGAAAATTCATCTTGAGCTTCACGTGTAATATTGTATTTCTGTGAAACCGCCTCTGCGGTAAGCCCCATGTTTAGGTAGTAATCCGGATAGGTTTCTACCAGTTTCGGATTCGGGCGAACGACATTGCCACCCATTGGAATCATTGACATCGTTTCAAGTCCACCGGCTACAATTATTTCTGCACCGCCTGTTCTGATTCGATCTGCGGCAAGCGCAATCGTTTGCAAACCTGAAGAACAATATCGGTTTACCGTCATCGCCGAAACCTCAACGGGCAAGCCTGCTTCAATTGCGGCAGTTCGTGCCACATTCATTCCCTGTTCTGCTTCAGGAAACGCACACCCCATAATGACATCATCAACCATTGCACCCTCTAAACCCGGCACGCGGTCAATTGCACCTTTTATTGCTGTCGCGCCAAGGTCATCAGGTCTTGTGTTTTTCAATGTTCCCTTTGGCGCCTTTCCAACCGCCGTTCTTACAGATGCTACGATTACTGCTTCTTTCATAATTTCCCTCACACTTTTCAAATGAGTGAATGTTCATTCATTTTAAAGATGATACAAAAATCCGGAAGATTTTCCAAAATAGTTGTGCGGTTTTCTGCTGTCATTCAAAAATGCTAATTTTGTAAGCGACATCCTTTACCTTGTAGAATTTCCGCCTGCTTTCGATCACCACCGGCGCATTCGAGCCTGTATTTTTTCAGCACTTGAAGCTTCATCTTACGCCACCGACGGTAAAATCGCTTGCGATTCCATTTCTCTTCATCGCGTCGAAGCAGCACCAACATCCTTAAATATCCACACCGCGGATGCTTCACCACAAACACACGAATCCGCTGCTCGAAACGATAATTTCCGCGTAGCCGCCTCCGTTATCTTTTTTCCTCAAACGTAAACTTCAGAAATCTTTACGCCCGATTTTCCGATATGCGAAACCATTCTTTCAAATATCAAACGCCTCGCGCTGTGAGCCAGCGCGTACCGCTTTTTTGTTAGTTTAACTTCGTTTCTGAAAATTTGCTTTATAATGAAGGTAATTCAGAGATTTCTAAGTTTACCTTTCACCCGCTAAAAGCTTTAGGAAATATCTACCATGCAATTTTTTTCTTGACAAAGAATTAACCTTTATACATACTCTTTTTGAAATCTATTAACGGTACTCAAATTCGACAAACCATTTGTTTGGATTGTCTGTATGCTCAGCCCCCAAAACATAGTTGCCCTCATAAAGGGAAACAGGAGTAAAAAATGAAACGCTTCACCCTAGCAATTTTGCTATGCTTATTCGTTGTCACTACGATAGTCGCGCAAGTTCAGGAAAACAAGAGACGCGCTCCATTTAAGGCGACAAAAGAACAAATTACGCAGGCACAAACGATATTGATTAAGAAGGATCTTTTTAAAGGATCTGTTGATGGAAAGTTTACGCCAGAATTTCGCGATTCAATAAAGCAGTTTCAAGTTGATAATTCAATAAAACCTACCGGAACGCTAAACAAAGAAACTTTGCAAAAACTTGGAATTGAATTGACAGATGCCCAAGAAAATTCACCGGATGCCAAGGTAAGTTCTACGGATAACACGACCAAAAAATCTTCAACCATTTCAGCAAAGCGTCGTTCATTTCGTGCCACGAAGGATCAAGTTACGCAGGCTCAAACAATTCTTAAGACAAAAGGAACATTCACCGGTGAAATTGACGGTAAACAATCAAAAGAATTCCGTGGGGTTGTTCGAATTTATCAGAGCGAAAACGGTTTGGCGCGAAAGGGCACACTAAACCGCGCAACCCTCGAAAAACTCGGAATTGAACTGACGGACGCGCAAAAAGAGATTCCGGTAAATCCAAATGATTTTGCAAAGGCTAAGACTGAGAAGTCATCAGAAGGGACTAAGAAACGGGGTCCCATATTTCGTGCGACAAAAGAACAGGTCACGCAGGCTCAAACGAAATTAACAGATAAGGGACTATATTCCGGTGAAATCTCCGGCAAGCTTAACCCCGCCACGCGCGCCGCAATTCGCGAATGGCAAGCGCAAAACGGAGTAAAGAAAACCGGAACACTTAACAAGGAAACATTAGAAGCTATGTCAATTGAACTGACTGACAAGCAAAAAGAAATGTAAACTGCTCACCCCGAGCCGAAGGTCTAGCGCGATGAAGTACCTCGCCTTTGTCGCTGCTCTTCGGTTCTGATTATAGAATTAAGTCTTTAAAAAAATAATTCCAGATAATATTCTCGCGACAATATTGAACAATCAATCATAGATTGTCCCTCCGCTTCTATCGTGCGCGTACTGATTCAGATCGTTATCATTTCTTTCAAATGAGCCTAGATTACCACTAATAGTCAAACAAAATCGGTTATACTCTCATTACGAATGAACTTTGTTTTCTCCAAGAGATTTTACTTTTTGTTTTTGCTCGGGTTGGTGCCATTGTTATTTGTTTCGCACCTTCCGATTTTGCGTTGGTTGGTATTAATTTTCGATTTGTTTTTAATTTTGTTGGCTTGTTATGACAACTTTTCAAGCAAGAAAGCTTCGAAAGTAATTAGAATTGAACGCCTACTAGATGAGCGCTACCCGGTAAACGATAAAGCTCTCGCAAAAATCTCCGTCGTAAACGAAGGGGAAAAATCTCTCGAAATTCGGATAAAGGATGAGATTCCATTTGAGGTCCTCTTGAAAAGCGAACGTGAGGCGCGGTTACGCATCGGAAGTGGGGAATTTGCTGAATTTGAATATGAATTTGTTCCGCGAAGACGAGGCAAGTTTGATTTTGGCAAAATTGCTGTCCAACGACTTTCCCAATTTGGTTTGGTATGGACGCAAGAAAAGTACGGAAATGCTCAATCAATAATGGTGTTTCCGAATCTTCGAAGGGCACGTGAGTTAGAATTGAAGGCTCTTGGGGCAAACAACTATCTTGCAGTCCAACGAAGGTCGATAAGAAAAGGCGAAGGACGCGAATTTGAGAGTTTGCGGGAATACGTACGTGGCGATGAGTTGCGTCATATTTCATGGACTGCAACTGCCCGCCGTTCAAAACTTACCACGCGTCAGTATCAAGTTGAGCGTGATCAAACCATAATTACACTTGTTGATTGCGGAAGGATGATGACAGCGCGAATCGATCATGAAAGCAAGTTTGACGTAGCAGTCGAAGCAACTTTAGCGCTAACCACTGCCGTGACAAAGGGTGGAGACTATTGTGGTATTGCGATATTTGGACGAAAAATAAAAAAATATATCCCGCCGAAAAAAGGAATCTCCCAAGTTGAAGCAGCTGCACAGGCTTTTTATGACATCGAACCGGCGCTTATTGAATCATCTTATTCACGCGCATTCCAATTTGTTTCGGCAAATCTCAAGAAGCGGGCTTTTGTAATTATTCTGACCGATTTGGTTGACAGAGATTCTTCCAAAGAGTTAATAAAGGCGTTACGGCTTTTGCGTCCGCGACATCTCCCTTTGGTAGTTACAATTGGCGACCGTGATCTAAACAAAACCGTTAGTACGGTACCTACCGACATTGATGATGTATTCACGCAGTCTGCTGCAGAAGAAGTAATTTATCAACGAGATGCTGCGTTACGACAGGTTGAAATGATGGGCGGATTAGCGCTAGACGTAACTACCGCAACACTTGCGCCGGAACTGTTACAAACTTATTTGCGTGTAAAAGATCGAGGTTTGATTTAGCGCACAATTCAAATTGCGTCATGCTCAAAATTATGTTCATGCAGCCTTTAGAATTCGCTTAGCGCTAGTTTCCACATTGTTTTCAGTTTTTCTACCAGCCATCGAAAGATAAAGGTACAGTGCAATACCGGTAAGAATACCTGTTCCATACTTAAAAACCGGCTTGATGGGCGAAGGCGACAAAAACCCTTCGATTAAACCCGCTATAACCAACAAACACGCTATGCCGAATACTAGTCGCGCGGCTTTTACTCCAGCAACTTTAAGCGCATCCGAGCGTGACAAATCTCCGGGATTAATCAAAGCGTAGCCAATCAACATTCCAGCGCCTCCGGAAATAAAAATGCATGAAAGTTCGATTACACCGTGTCCAACCATAAATTCTACAAGTGAGTTTCCAAATGCAGGATTAACTTTGAAACAAACTCCCAGAACCCCTCCAATCATTATTCCGTTGTTTGCCAAAACCCACACCGCACCAATGCAAAAAAATGCACCCCATACAAACGCAAAAATCGAAACCAAAATATTGTTCGTCAAAATCTCCGCAGCCCCAACCGGGTTGGCATCATTTAAAGAAAGCCACCATTTATCATCCGAAGAAGCTGCAGTCCTTATTGATTCCAGACCAAGAATATCAGCAAAATGAAGATCGTTATAGCAAACAAGAAAGGCGAAAATTGCACAACCTGTGAAAATCGAAAATGAAAAGAACGAAAATCTAAAAGTTTCGCGAAAAGTATTTGGAAATTCATTCGCAAAGAAATTCCAAATAATATTTGCACCCTTTGAATCTGCACGATAAACCACGCCATGCGCGCGAATTACAAGTGTGTTTAGGTAATTGACCAACTTAGGATCACGAGATTCCGCACGTGCGATTGCCAAATCAGATGCGGCACGTCTGTAAAGCTCTCCAAGCTCTCGAAGTTCAATCCGCGGAAGCGAACGTACACCATTTACACGGTCAATTTCCGTCAAGAGCTTCTCTAAACGCTTCCAATTTTCTCTATGTTCATTTACGAACCGATTCATGATGATTGTAAAAGTTTAGTTTTTGGATTTGTAAAAGTAAACACCCATAGAATAAGTATACGTTTTTGCTTTGCGCACCAACTGCGAATAAAATTAATTCATTTCAGATGTCAGTTGAACCGGCAAATTACCACGAAGAAAAGGCAATCGAAAAATCATACGATCTTGAAACTACCAAGCGTTTGATGGGTTATTTGCGCCCACATTGGAAAACAATGTCCTTGGCGCTGTTTTTTACGCTTCTTAGCAATATACTATACAGCTTTCAGCCCTATTTTACGAAGATGGCGGTTGATGACTATATAGTTCCAAAAAAAACAGATGGTGTTTGGATTTTCGCTATCGCGTTCTTTTCACTGTTCCTTTTTCGTTTTCTTTTCTCTTATCTTCAAGAAATTTTGCTAAATGTTGTGGGACAGCGAGTTATGCTTACACTTCGTTCGCAAATATTTGAAAAGCTTCAACGCATACAAGTTTCGTATTACGACAAAAATCCGGTAGGAAGAATTATTACGCGGCTTACGTCTGATGTAGATTCATTAAACGAATTGTTTACTTCGGGTGTAATTGAAGGCTTGGGAGATTTGGTTGTAATTTTTGCGATTATTACCTTTATGTTTCTTTTAGATTGGAAATTAGCGATAGTTTCACTAATCGTAATTCCTCTTCTAATTTTCGCCACAAACTGGTTTCGCAAACGTGCGCGTATAGGCTTCGATAAGGTTCGAACAAGAACTGCACTCCTAAATGCATTCTTACAAGAACATATTTCAGGCGCTCAAACCGTTCAGTTATTTAATGCTGAAAACAAAACTCGCGCACAATTTCATAAAATTAACGATGATTATAGAAATGCAAATATCGAAACTGTTTATTATTACGCAATCTTTTTTCCGATGGTGGAGCTTATTGGAACAATCGGAATAGCCGTAATAATTTGGTATGGTGGCTACCAAATTCTGAATCGTATTTCGATTGCGGGAGATATGCTTACGATTGGAACCGTGGTTGCATTTATTCAATATTCTCAACAGCTGTTTCAACCAATTCGGAACTTGTCTGACAAGTTCAACATTCTTCAAGCAGCAATAGTTGCTTCACACAGAGTGTTTGTATTGCTTGACGAAAAAATCACAATTCATTCTCCCGCCAAACCTAAGAAATCGAAAGATAAACTCAGCGAAATCGAATTCCAAAATGTTTGGTTTGCATACAATGAAGTCGATTGGGTCTTGAAAGATGTTTCGTTCAAGGTAAAACCGGGTGAAAGTGTTGCGTTAGTGGGACACACCGGTTCCGGAAAAACCACGGTTACCAATCTTTTGATGAGGTTTTACGATATTCAAAAAGGGAAGATTTTGTTGAACGGAATTGATGTAAAAGATTGGGATTTGAATGCCCTGCGCGAGCATTTCGCGGTTGTTTTGCAGGATGTATTTTTGTTTAGTGGAACAATTGCCAACAACATTCGGCTTGGGGATGAAGCGATTACGGATGAGAAAATCAAATGGGCATCACACGAAGTTCGGGCGGACGAATTTATTGAAAGAATGCCAAAGGGTTATGAAACAATCGTAAAAGAACGTGGGGCAGGCGCCTCGGTAGGGCAAAAGCAGCTAATTTCATTTGCTCGCGCACTTGCATTTGATCCATCAATATTGATTTTGGATGAAGCGACAAGTTCCATCGATACCGAAACCGAACAACTTATACAAAAAGCTGTTGAGAGAATTATGAATTATCGTACCAGTATTGTTGTTGCCCACAGGCTTTCAACAATTCAAAAATGCGATCGCATTTTAGTATTTCATCACGGAGAACTTCGTGAACAAGGAACCCATAATGAGTTAATAAAACTTCAGGGTCTTTACCGAAGGTTGTTTGAATTACAATATGGGGAACGTGAAACACCTTCGACGTTGTTGCCGAAGGCAGTTTAGTTGAAAAAAATTGGAAAAGTATGGTAATTTTCTTGCAAATATTAGCATTTAATATTGAAAGAACAATTAGGTTTCGTTGTAGTAAGTGTCTATTTAATAAAAAAATTAGGTAAAACGAGACTTTTCTTGTATAATACCGAGCAAGTGAGTTTTGATGTCCCCTAACGATTCTGAAAGTCTACATTCAAAATGTAACGGTGTGATCGCTGAGATTTATGCCGAATGCGTTACGTTTGCCCCAAATTTTGGGGTAACGGAAGATTGTATCAGAAATTCACTTCTTTCAAGTCTTGACCGCTTTGTAATTAACCCATCTGATTTTACTCCTACCTTCGAAGAAGCAGAAGTATTTCTTCGTTCCATACAAAAGCATGATTTGTTTCTTGCTTTGGGTTGTGCAAACGGAAACGAACGCGCGTGGTGGGAATTTGATCAACAACATAGAACATATTTGGAGCGAATTGCACATCATCTTGCAAGTTCGGATTTAAATGCTCAAGAAGTTGTAGATCTTGTTTATGTTGAACTCTACGGCACACGTGTTGTTAACGGTGAAAGGGTTTCAAAATTTGCGACGTATAGCGGTAAGGGTTCTATTAGAAGCTGGCTAAGAACCGTAATCTGGCATTCGCTTGTAGATTTACACCGCGCCAGCCACGATGAAGTTTCGCTTGATGAAATGACCGAAACCGTGGGCGAAGGATACGCTCATTCGAGTTTTGCAAAGGCTGATCTAGGTGGCGAAGATGAAATGCTTGAGCACGTAGCGCGCGAACGTTATCGACAAGCTACGCTTGCGGCAATTGATTCTGCATTTAATTCCTTATTTAATCACGAAAAGTTGTTACTACTCTATTATCATGTTGACGGATTAAAATTGCGGGAAATTGCAAAACTAGTTGAATCGCCAACTTCTCCTTTGCGCGAATGGTTCCAAAGACGTTCTGTCGCGCGTGAGAAAAATCCTAATAGCAGAATTCATGAATCAACGATAATGCGTTGGTTGGAAAAGACTTATTTAAAGGTTTTAGTGCAATTTAAAAGTGAATTGACCGCAAAACACAACTTGGAAAGCGAAGAATTGGAAATCTGTTTATCGCTCGCAACAAAAGATCTTGCTGCGTCTGATTTATTTAAGAATCTAGCGACCAGTTCGAAATAATATTGCAACTTATGTAAATGTTCTAGACATCGAAGTCTTTTTTAAATTTAGTCCCCCTTTTTCCCATAATTAAAGCAAAATGGATAAATAGCTGTCGTCTTCGAAATGGAGGCTGGATTTTATAATGAATAATAACGGGCAAAAAAGCTTTCAACTTTTGCAGGTTCAAGGATTATTGAATTCATATTTGCTGTCGCGCTCACAAACGCAAAACTATGACGTTGGCGAAGTTCATCTTGGTGGAGACGCAATTTCCGCATTTATTGACGGCAACCTATCCGAAAAAGAAGCCCAACCTATTGTCTTGCATTTGACAGAATGTAACTTTTGTCGAGATATTTCGGCACAATTGATAAGGCTAAGCGCTGATACGGAAGAGTTTGCCGTGGCACCGACTAATTTGAAACAATCAAAAGGCGTTTCGGAGGTTCTGGCAGGTATTTTGGAACGCGTTTTCGGTTCTGCAGAAGGTGCAGTGTTTGCACACAATGAGGAAAAGAAGCCCGACAAAGATGAAGAAACTGAGGCTGAATCGTAACTAATTGCTAAATCAAATAAACAGGGCTGGAAGTCATCTACTTCCAGCCTTTTTTTGGGAAACTGACATTTTAAGTGTAAACGCGTTATAATTATTCTAAATCTGTACTTGGAGTGAGCAATTTGTTGGACGAAAGCATTGAAAGCCCCGGTGAAACCTTTTCAATTAAGAAGGTCTCGGAAGCTAAACTGCCTACAAAATTCGGAAAATTTCTTATTGTGGGATATCGCTCGCAAATCAGCGACGAAGAATTTGTGGTTGTTTATAAAGGCATCTTAAAACCGGAAGTTCCCACCTTGGTTAGAATTCATTCACAGTGTTTAACTGGTGATGTATTTGGCTCACTTAGATGCGATTGCGGACCCCAATTGCAAAAGGCTCTCGAAATGATTGAAGTTGAAGGAAGCGGTGTAATCGTTTATCAAGAACAAGAAGGTCGCGGAATCGGAATCATCAATAAAATACGAGCATATGCCCTTCAAGATGAAGGTGCAGATACGGTTGAAGCAAATGAAAGATTGGGGTTCGCGGCTGATGCTCGTGAATATGAACAGTGCGCGGAAATTATAAAAGATTTAGGACTCCATAAAATTAAAGCTATTTCAAATAACCCCAAAAAACTGGAAGCACTGAAAAATGCGGGCTTAGAAGTTGTTGAGCGAGTTCCGATAGAAGTTGAAACAGCCGATTCAGCAACTGATTATTTGCGAACAAAGAAAGAAAAACTCGGACACCTTCTCGAAATGAATGACTAAAACTTACCTTGTTTTGAGGTATGAATTTGCATATGAACTTTATAAGAACATCCAGAATTATTGCGCTTACACCTACATTCCGTTTCGATTTACTAGCTTAACCAAGAGCAAAAGGCACCTTGAATTGTATTGCTATAAGGATTTAAAGCGATATGCAAAGGCTACTAAAAAACTTGAAACAGTTCTTAAACTGCAGCCCGGTCGTGATAATGTGGCGCAGATTCAAACGCTAATCATCGATTTCAAGAAAAAGGCTTTATCAAACTAATCGCATTCTTGTTACAAAAAAAGTGGGTTGTTTCATTTCGAAACCTGCCCACTTCTTGATCTTGTTACCAAATCACGCACATATCGCTTCTCACCATTGGATCGCCCTTCTTGCATCCAAAGGCTTTTGCAAACTGCGGCATATTTGACATCGGACCATTTACCCGGAATCTTGCGATAGCATGCGGATCGCCGGAAACCTGCAGACGTTCACGTTCGCTTGTGGCTTTTGTAGCCCAAACCTGTGCCCAACCCAAGAAGAACCTTTGTTCCGGAGTTAAACCATCAATATTCGCCGGGCGCGGTTTGCCTTCCAGCGATTTTTCGAACGCAACATACGCCATTGTCAATCCACCCAAATCTCCTATATTTTCACCTAAGGTCAACTTTCCGTTCATAAATAAACCGGGCTGCACTTCATAGCTTGAAAACTGCTTTACCACACATTCGGCACGCTCCTCAAAACGCCTTCGGTCATCAGGTGTCCACCACATCTTCAAATTACCTTCCGCATCAAATCTGCTTCCTTGGTCATCGAAACCGTGAGTCATTTCGTGTCCAATTACTGCCCCAATTCCTCCGTAGTTTATCGCGTTATCCGCCTTTGGGTTATAAAACGGTGGTTGGAGAATACCTGCCGGAAAAACGATCTCATTTACTACCGGGCTGTAATAGGCGTTTACCGTCGGTGGTGTCATTCCCCATCTAGTTTGATCTACCGGTTTCCCAATATCGTCAATGTTTCGCTTGATTTGAAGTTCCGAAGTTTGTAAATCGTTGTTGAAATACGATGTTCTGCTAATATCTAACCCCTGATAGCCACGAAGTTTATCGGGATATCCGATTTTTCGCTTAAAGGTCAATAGCTTGGAAAGTGCCTTTTCCTTTGTGGTTTCGGACATCCACTCAAGCTGATCAAGCCTTTGACGAAATGCACCGAAAAGGTTGTCAATCATTTCATTAACTTTTGTTTTGGAATCTGCATTAAAGGCAACTTTTGTATATTCAACGCCCAACGCCTCACCCAAATTTCTATCCGTAGCCTGTACACACGTTCGCCAACGTGGTAATTCCTCTTTTACGCCTTGTAAATGTTCACGGTAAAATTTGAAGTTTAGTTCGCGAAATTTCTTTGATAGAAGCGATGCGGCTGAATCTACCGTCATCCACCGAAGATATGTTTTCCATTCTTCAACCGAAACTTCGTTGAAAATTTTGTCCATTTCTTCGAAATATTTCGGCTGTCCGATGTTAAATTCGGTTACACCGTTTACCCCGCGTTTTGTCATATATTCGTTCCACGAAAAATGCGGAGTAATTTTATCGGCTTCTTGCACACTAACCTTTGAATATCTATTATCCGGATTTCGAAGTTCGGTTTGAGGTAACGAAACTATAGCCAAACGAGTTTGAATTTTCATCACAACAAATGCATCATCACGCGCCTTTTGTTCACTGTCTCCGATAAGCTCAAACATTGAACGCATATAATCTCGGAATTTATCACGAGTTTCCTGAAACTTTGGTGTTCCTTCCACATAATAATCCCGATTTGGCAGGCTTAACCCTCCCTGTCGTGCATTTGCAATATTCAACTTGCTGTTTTTGATGTCCGCACCACCACCAAACCCGAACAAGGCGGGCATGCCGGCATTGTGCATCTTAGCAATGTAATTCTGCACGTCATTCTTTGTCTTAAGTCGTGAAATTGCATTGAAATATGGTTCCAGCGGTTTGCTACCTGCGCTTTCAATCGCGCTTTCATCCATACATGAAAAGTAAAAATCGCCGATTAGTTGTTCATTACTGCCATTCTTTGCGCTTGTGTCTTCCGAAGCCTTTTCTAAAATTGTCTTCAAAATATTTCGATTATTTTCGGCAAGTATGTTAAATGTTCCCCAGCCTGATTCTGTTCCGGGAATTTCCGTTTTCTTTAACCACTCGCCGTTGGCAAATTCAAAAAAATCGGTACAAGCGTTCACGGTTTTATCCATATTTGCAGTGTTTAAACCGGAATTTTGTGCTTTTGTTGTTTGAAGAAAAACCAATGTGATTACAGCCAAAACAAATATCTTCGAGATCTTATTAAACATTTGTATCTCCTAAGTTCTACTTAAGTTTCTACGCGAACAAACCATATGGGGTTTCAGGGCTAAATGACAGGGATAAAGATGTGTAGGACATCTTGGTGTACCTTCTTTGCAAGCTCCTTGCGATTATCTGTCTTTTCGGTTTCGCAGTTTATTTGAATCAAAGCCTTTGCGCCGGAAACCGTAAAGAATCGCCAAAGGTGCTTTAGCATTGAAATATCGTCCCACCAACACACCGCCTCACTTGCAGGAATATCAGGCGGCGTTGTTGAGTAAGTAATTGCCGCGTAATGCACCGGAATATTTGTAAGCGCCGGAAATTCAAAAAACGAAGAATTGAACGGATATACCGTTTCGCCTTTTGTGCTAGTGCCTTCCGGAAAAACAATTACACCTTCACCGCGCGAAATTGCTTTTTCGATTTTTGTTGTTGCAAGGGGAATGTCGCGACGATTATTTCTATCGACATAAATATTTCCCATATTTCCAACCATTTTACCTGCGACAAACCAGCTTTCAATGTCACGTTTTGCCACAAAAACCGCACTCAAAACAGACCGTAATACGGGAATGTCAATATATCCAAGATGATTGGAAACCAAGAAAAACGGCACGGAGGGCAAATCGCCAATGACCTCAATCTTAATGTTGGCAAGCTTTACAAATCGGCGTGCCCACGTTTGGAAGATGTATTGCCGCCAGAATATTTTATTCGGAATTAGCGGATTTGCAATTAACCACACCAAATAAATTACAACGGAATATGACACAAAAAACGCTAATTTTACGGCTGCAAATAAGTAAATCATTATTTTTCGAGTCAGTCTTCTTTGCCTATTTCCTTAAAATTATATCGCACCAAAACCTTTGTACGCAAAAATCTTCCGTTAATGCTCGCGGGTCGCCACGTCATTTGTTCAATCGCTTTTTTTACGGATTCCTCCAATCCATAGCCCGCCCAACGCCTAACCTCTATCGCTTTCACGCTTCCGTTTTCATCAACGTCAATTAATACATCAATCGTTGCGATGATGTGATAAATAGCCGCCAACGTAGTATATTCCGGCTTGATTCGCGAATACGGACGCGCCGGTTGAATAGCTTTTTCATCAAAACTTGAAGGCGTAAAATCTTCTGTTGCGGTTTCTGATTGTTCGGCTTTCTCTATCGAGGCTTTAATTTCACTTGCTATTTCCGGAATCGAGTCTTTCAAATTCGAATAAGCCTCATCAAAAGAATCGCGTTCAAACTTTTTGTAAATCCAACGTCTTAGTTCGCCTGTACGGGAACTAACAACGTAAATCGCTAAATATGATTCAAAATACCTATCTCTGGTAAAATCGGTTCGCCTTTGGGTTTCGGAACGAACGAGCAAAAAGTAATTTGCGCCAATTCTGATTCCTGCGTTTCGTGCTTCGTCAACTGAAAGATTAAAGGGATTCGAAAATCCTTCCATCGAAAAGATTGAATCGCTCATAAAACCCGATAAAATCGAATAGCTGCCATTTAGCGCATCGGTCAAGTGCGAACGAATTTCCGTTGTTTGTTCAGTTGGCTGAGGTGTAATTATTGAAACCGTGCGTGTTTGTGCCGATACACAATAAAACGAAATGAGATAAATGATGATGCCAACCCAACCACATTTTCTATTTGCGCGCATCATTTCAAACCATTTCCCGATAAAGTTTCTTCAGCGGTTTGAGCAATTCGTGCGGAAAACAAATGCGACGAATTTCGTAAGATTTTTGCAATCCACGTACGGCAGCGCTAACTTCTGAAATTTCCTGTATTGTCTTATTTGAGGTGCCACGTTCGACAAAAATTAACTTTCCGTGATTCAAAGCCTCTTGCGAATAGAAATTATATGGCACATCACCGGCGCTATCTTCAGCAAAATAGAAATCCGGATTGTAACCTTTGCCTTTTACCAATTCACGCGCAGCATGAACATATTCAGCCCTTTGAGCTTCATTCATATCCAAATCAATTGCCTTGAAAATCTTACGATTTATAAATCTGGATGAGAGATCGGATAATGTTCCATCGTTGGAAAACTGCCACTGTTTGATGTGAAAAATAACATCGGAATCATCCATTCGAAACTGTCGTTCCAATGTTAGACGTTCTCCCGAGATTACTTCTTCAAAAGCCGAGCCGGGGGCGGTCCAAACATCACCGCTTTTGAAGAGTTCCAAAACCCGATTAAAAATTGCCCGCAACATAACTTCAACGGCGCGCAGGGTTCGATGAAAATAAACTTGGCGAAACATATAGTAACGCGCCTGAAGATATTCTTCTACCGCATAAATTCCCGGTGCCGAAATGTATATTCGGTCATTAAGTTCATCAATCTCAATAGATTTGATAACCCACTCAAGATCGAAATTGCCATATTTCGCACCGGTCATCAATGAATCTCGCAAAAGATAATCCATCCTATCGGCATCAAGTTGCGATGAGACAATTTGTCCTAATGCCGAAGGACGAAATTCGCCACGAATTATCTCGGAGATCCGCAACGGCAAATCAGCCGAATAATTACTCAAACGCGCGCTTATTTCGGTTTCACCGCTTGTTACCGCCTCAACGGTAAAATCCTCATGATGAAAATTGAGAATCGGTTCAATCACATGTGAAAATGCCCCGTGACCAACATCATGAAGCAGAGCAGCAGCCTGCACAGCAACACAGTCTTCCGTTGAAATCTTATATTTTTGTGAAAGCCTTTCTAAAATCCGCGATGAAAGATGCATTACTCCGAGAGAATGAGAAAACCTGGAATGCTCTGCCCCCTGATATGCAAAGTTCGCCAAACCTAATTGGCGGATACGCCGAAGTCTTTGAAATTCGGGCGTGTCAATTAAATCGACATAAAGTTTCCCTTCCGGTGAGTTGGTCTCAACCCGAATAATGTTGTGAATCGGATCTCTGTAAATTCGTTCGGACACAATGATTAGGATAATGATGCATGCGCTGTAAAACAAGCAAAGTAAGCGTTAAAGCTTAGTTTATACGAAAATCTCAAATCCTAAATTCAAATCACCTAATAAAAGGGGTTTTCAAAAGCGGATATTGCTTGTTGCCTGATTAGAGCTTGGCTGTCCATAAATAGTATTCAAGTTTGATGGGTCATCGAATCAATATCTTAACGTTGCCGGTGATGTTCCCAACAGAAAAGCGGTCGAACAATTAATTAGGGAGTTTCGAAAAAAGGCAATAGATTGAACGCCGATGTGTATCCAATTGCTTATTTATAAAATCGTAACTTGAATTTTCAAATTCACCTTTTGAATGGGAAATTGGTAATCTCGAACATCCAAATTCGTTCATCTGTCCATAACCACAACAATTTCTTGCGTTTAAGCGCGTTAATATTATAGTATTAACGACACTTCAATAATCATTACGGCAGTTTGTTTCTTCTAAAGGTTTTTACGTTTTGTGACGACCGTTTTGTTTGAAAAATTTATAGATTGCTGTTAAATCCTTTTGCGACAAGTTGTAGAATTATGAAAACAATATAAAGGTTTGATTCGTTGAAGAAAATTTACTAAATCGATTTTGTGGGGCATTAGAATGCGAAATACAATATATTTATTGATTATTCTGTTAGCCGGTTTGGCGATTTTTGGGGCATGTGTAAAGGCTCCTTCAGATACCGGTGGAACTGACGTAGGTGTAAAAAAATCCGATGACGGTAAGGTAAAAATCGGGTTTGCAATGGACACGCTTAAAGAAGAACGATGGCAAAAAGATAAGGCTGATTTTGAAAGCTATTGCAAGCAGATTTCCGTTGAATGTGTTATTACGGTTGCAAATTCGGACGCGCAAAAACAGGCAAATGACGTTGACAATCTTTTAACTCAAGGCGTTGATGTGTTGGTAATCGCACCGCACGATGCAACGCAAGCTGCATCGATGGTTGATAAAGCGAAATCGCAGGGGGTTCCCGTAATAAGTTACGACCGCCTTATAAATTCGGATAAAATCGATTTGTATATTTCGCATCAAGTTCCCGTTATCGGTAGAAAAATAGCGGAATACGCGCTTGAGCATGTTCCTACCGGAAACTATGTTATGGTTTATGGCGCCCCTACGGACAATAATGCCTTGATTATGCAGAAGGAACAAGAAAAAGTGCTTGAACCGGCGGTTAAAAGCGGTGCCGTTAAAATTGTTGCTAGCCAAAACGCACAAGATTGGAAAGCTGACGAAGCATTAAAGATTGTAGAAAATGCACTTACTAAAACAAATGATCAAGTAAATGCCGTTGTTGCTTCAAATGATGGAATGGCAGGCGGTGCAATTTCCGCACTTGAAACAAAAGGACTTGCCGGAAAGGTTTTAGTAACCGGACAAGATGCGGAGAAGGCAGCCTTGCAGAGAATTGCCAAGGGCACGCAAACAATGACAGTATATAAACCCATTCAGCCCCTTGCTCAAGGTGCCGTCGATTCCGCAGTAAAACTCGCAAAAGGAGAAGCTTTGCAAACTACGCCATTTAGAAATGAAACGCTTGGAAAGGATGTGCCCTCAATTCTTTTAGACGTGATGGTGGTAGATAAGAACAACTTGATGGATACCGTTGTAAAAGATGGCTGGATTAGCTATGACGAACTTTACGCGGGAGTTCCGGAAGATCAGCGACCGAAAAAACCGGAATAATTTTATAATTTTAGCGAAAAACGGCTTAACAGCCGCTTTTCGCATTTTTCCGATTTGCTATGGAAAAACTTCTTGAAATGCGGGGAATTATAAAGGAATTTCCCGGTGTTAAAGCACTTGATGATGTAAACCTGGACCTATACGAAGGTGAATTTCACGCGCTAGTTGGTGAAAACGGTGCAGGAAAATCTACATTGATGAAGGTGCTTTCAGGTGTATATCCATTTGGAACTTATTCCGGCGATATAATAATTAACGACAATGTAAAACAATTCGCCACAATCCGTGAAGCGGAAGACGCGGGAATTTCCATAATATTTCAAGAGCTTTCACTGGTTAAAGAGTTAACTGTTGCGGAGAATATTTTTTTGGGTCGTGAACCAAATCGATTTGGCATAATAAATCGAACAGAAGTATTTCAACGCTCAACTAAACTTCTTAAAGAACTAAATCTCAATATTAATCCGCAAACGGAAGTCGGTAAGCTCGGAATTGGTCAGCAACAACTTGTGGAGATTGCAAAGGCTCTTTCGCAGAACGCTAAGATTTTGGTATTGGATGAACCAACGGCTGCGCTTACAGAATCAGAAGTGGAACTTTTGTTTAGCATTTTGAGCAACCTCAAAACTCGAGGCGTCGGAATGATCTATATTTCGCACAAGCTTGACGAAGTGTTTGCAATGAGCGACCGAATCACGGTTTTGCGTGACGGCAAAACAATCGAAACAAAACCTGCAAGCGGTTATTCAAAAGATGATGTTATCGCGCTTATGGTAGGTCGCGAAGTCGGCGATATTTTTCCGGAGGTTTCGCATGAATTCGGCGAGGTTGTAATGGACGTGGAAGACCTTAGCGTTTACGACCCCGTTTTACCGGATAAAAAGCTTGTCGATAATGTTTCATTCAACGTTAGAAAAGGTGAAGTGCTGGGAATCGCAGGGCTTATGGGTGCGGGCAGAAGCGAACTTTTGATGAGTATTTTTGGTGCTTGGAGCGGAAAGTCCACCGCAAGAATAAAAGTTGACGGAAAAGCGATTGAAATTAACGATCCCAATGGGGCGATTGCCGCCGGAATAGGCTTTGTTACCGAAGATCGGAAACGTTACGGGTTGATTCTTAATGAAACTATAAACGATAACGCAACACTAGCTGGCTTAAAAAATATTTCGGGCAATTTTATAACGCATCGTTCCAGGGAAATTAATGCGACACGGCAAACGATGGATTCGTTAAAAGTTAAAGCAAATTCGCCACTGACGATTACCGGCACGCTTTCAGGTGGAAACCAGCAGAAGGTGGTTTTAGGAAAGTGGCTGCTTACAAATCCAAAAGTGTTGTTTTTGGATGAACCAACACGCGGCATAGATGTGGGCGCAAAACAGGAAATCTACGCGGAAATAAATCGTTTGGCGAAAGAAGGACTCGCAATCGTAATGGTTTCTTCCGAATTACCCGAAGTGTTAGGACTCTCGAATCGAGTTTTAGTGCTTTACGAAGGTAAACCAACGGCATTGTTCAATCGTGAAGATGCATCACCGGAGCGCGTTATGTCAGCTGCTACCGGTAATTCACAACTTAATAACCAATTAGGCAAAAAATAAGATGGCTGAAACAGAAAAGAAATTAAAGATTGATGCTTACGCCTTGCGCGCATACACAATGCTTGCGGCATTGGTAGTAATTTGGCTTTTCTTTCATTGGCAAACCGCTGGCGTTTTTCTAACGCCACGCAATCTTTCAAACTTGATGTTGCAAACATCAGTTACCGGAATTATTGCAACGGGAATGCTTATGGTTATTATCTCCGGAAACATTGATCTTTCCGTTGGTTCGCTGCTTGCCCTTGCCGGCTGCGCCGCTGCAATAACTTTAACAGATTATGGTTGGGGAATTTTTCTTGTAATCGCGGTAGCAATTGTTATTGGCACAGGAATCGGTTTTTTTCAGGGTTTTTTAACTGCTTACGGAAGGATACCGGCGTTTATTGTAACGCTTGGCGGCTTACTTGGTTGGCGGGGTGCAACGAAATGGATTTCGAAAAGTGAAACAATTCCGGTAACCGATGAAACTTTTAAGGCTATCGGACAGCAATATGTCGATCCACGAGTAGGCTGGATTTTGGCAGCAATCGCAGTATTTGCCATATTGTTTTTTGCATTTCGTCGCGCAAAAACAAAGAAGGAATATGGCATTGGCGATGGCAGCACCGGGAAGGAAATGATTGGTTCTGTACCCGCTGTCTTAGGTATTTTGATTTTCATATTTGTTATGAATTCATACGCCGGCATTCCAATACCGGTAATGATTTTTCTTGCAATCGCAATTTTTGGATACTTTATTACAAATTACACCACATTTGGAAGATATGTTTACGCCATTGGTGGAAATGCAGAAGCGGCAAAACTTTCAGGCATAAACAATAAAATGGTTGTGTTGAAAGTATTTGGATTGCTCGGCGCGTTCGTCGGAATTGCATCTGTCATTTACACCGCGCGCGTTTCCAGTGCTACGCCTGATGCCGGAACTTTGCTGGAATTGGATGCAATTGCAGCATGTGTAATCGGCGGAACGTCTTTAATGGGCGGGCGCGGAACCGTTTTCGGTGCATGTTTGGGCGCGCTAATAATGGCAAGTCTTGATAACGGTATGTCACTTCTAAACTTGCCCGATTTTATGCAGGAAATAATAAAGGGTACAATTCTTGTCGCCGCCGTGGGCTTGGATATGGTGGGACGAAAAGATTAAGGCTGCAAGAAAATATGCTAAATTTCCAAACGTAACTCTTTTGCTTTACCGCAAGTATTTCTGCAATGCGAAACTAGTCGCATTCAAATAGAGAATCTTCCATGTCATCAGTTCCTAATACGGGCAATATTTGTCTGATTTTTTTATCTCTGTCTTTTCCGACACGTTTAAGGAGCGCCGTGCTTGCTAGCGCCAAATACTCTATGTTGGAAGTGGAAAGCGTTTTGGTGATTTGTTCAGTAAATTTTGCAAGGTGTTCATCGTTGAAAGTTTTTGCGGCTTTGGCAGTTATTTCTGCACTTTCCTTATCGCCACAATCTTCAGCATAGGCTTGTTTAAGCTTCAAATAGGCTATAAAGCCTGTTTCGACAGCGATATGATCCGGCGATTCCGTCAAGGTGGGTTTGTATGAAAAGGCATCATAAAATGCTGATAACTCGGACAAAAGATAACCGGGCTGAACCCAACTTCGGTAGGTTACTTCCCGTGCCGGTGCGGGTCCGCCGGGACCAAAGATTGAATGATAAAAGCCTTCACGGGCTTCAACTTTCGCAAATTCAGCCGCTGTTTTAAGTTCCGAATCTGAAACTTCGGCAGCTAAGTTTGCAATTTCTGTTTGCCAATTTCCAACCGGGCATTCAAACAAGAGACTAATTAACCGCCATTCAGCGGCTTCCTTTAAAAGTTCTGCTTTTGATAATGTTGCTTTCATAACTGCCCTATTTCATAATTAAATTAACCCATCCGGTTCGCATTTTTCTTGCTCCGGTTTCGCCGTGTGACCCCTCCCAAACCGCAAAGGCTATTTGAGTGGGCTTATTTTTTGAGAATCCTTCCGGCAGCGGTCGCGTGATTATTACTTCCCAACCTTTATCCGTTCGTCCGCCCTTGCCTTTGGAAAATGGTTTTGGGTTCGGCGAGATTGTACCCGGACCTTCTGCGAGCAAGTCTTCCACAGGCTGTTTCCTAGGTCCTTGCCGATTGTTGCCGAGCGCACGAGCCGGCGCATATCGCTCCGCCATTTCCTTTTGGGCTTGGGTATTTTTCTCCAATGACTTTGCGTTAAACGGGTAGTGATCGGGCTTTGAGTTTGGATACATTGCAGTAATATCATCGGCTCGTCCGTCAACTATTGCCTGCCAATCAGCCCGCCAATACGAAATTTGCACGATTTTATTTGTTTCGCCCATTTGCGGTGCAGGCACACTTTCTTCAATTTTTACCGGAATCTGCACAGCACAACCATCAACAAAGTTGTGCGGTTTCGCCGCGTCGTTTTTTGTATCGTCATGCCATTCCAATCTGAACGCGACTTCTTTTCCATCTGTAATCGCCTGCACTTGCACATCCTGAGTCGAAGTTTCCATTAAACGCGGTTCAACCAAATCCTGCAAAATCAATTTTGAACCGTGTGTCGGTGCGTTGCGCCAAGCAGAGTCATTTGTTTCAACTGGAATTTTAGCTGCTGAAACTACCTGTAAATCCGGCGTTAGAACAACAGATCTGCGACACGATTCCACGAAAAGAAACGAACATAACACCACAATAATAATGATTGCATTTTTCATAAAAGCCTCTTTGAAATTTTGATTTATTCGATTCGTTTTACGATAATTTTAGAAAGCGCTTTTACGTATCTTCGACCCGTTCGAAAATCCTTGGGTGTAACCAAAATTATCTTCTCCTTGATATCCTTAAGCGGTAAACCGTTTCTCGCAGTTACTATAAAAATTTCATCATTCGCTTTTGAATTAAAAATTTCATTCCACGAATAAACGACCTTGTACCCATCGGAACCTTCAAAAATCAAATAATATTCACTTAGCTCTTTGGGTGCATCCGTATCAAATTCAACTTGTTTGAGAATGTCCAAAATCGGAATTCCTTTAAGTCCTTTCAATATTCCCCGCGGTGTTCCATCGTATTTTGTTACTTCGATTTCGTTGATGTCTTGTTCAGAATACTTACTCAAATCCTCTAGATTGAAAGTAAGCGTAGTTTTTACGCGACCTGAGACTGTAAACGAATTCGTAGCTTTGATTTCTCTTTGAGCAAATGATTGCGTTGCAAACAACACAATCATGAATAACAAAACGGCTGCTAACCGAAATCTACTTTTCATATCTATTTTTTTTTCAACTCTGTTGTTTAATTACGGGCAATTTGTACGCGTAATTTGGTAAAGTTTGTCCACTGCCGGAAGAATATGCACTGGTTCAATCATAGGCACATCAACAACTTCATTGCCTTCCGCATCCATTCCGATAATTTTGTCGCCTACGCGTTTCCAGCGTTCCATAACCCGCTCGCTCGAACCAAAAAGACGCAGAAGTCCGGTCAAATCATCGTCTTCGTTAACAGCTGCTTCCCGATAGGTTTTTATTGCGTCATCAACTCCCGGTCCGAACATCTGTTTGGTAAATGAAGTTGGAACGTGAATCGGCGGAATGTAGTAAACATTTGGTTCTAAACCGAATTGCGGAAATAGTGGAAGCGCGACCTTTTTAATGTGAACTAAATAGTCAATCGGGTTTGCTGGATTAGCATTTTCGGGTGTATTGATAAAACCCGCCATACGAATTTTTCCAATACAGTTGACGAAACATTGCGGTTGAATTCCCTGTTCCATTTTTGGGAAACAAGCGATGCATTTTTCGCTGGTGCCGGTCATGGTATTAAAGAACACTTTCTTGTACGGACAACCGCGAACACATTCTTGATAACCTCGGCAACGCCCTTGATCCACTAAAACGATTCCGTCTTCCGGACGTTTGTAAATTGAACCACGCGGACATGAAGCCAGGCAACCGGGATACGTGCAGTGGTTGCAAATTCTTGCGAGATAGTAAAACCAAGCCATATCGTGGCGTTCCATTATGCTTGCACCGGCATCAACACCTCCGGCGCAATCATCTTCACCAACATTTGGATAGGCATAGTCTTCATCTTCCGGTCTCCAACCCAAAACGCGCTCACCCGCGGGTGCGGATTCGAAAATAGTGCTGCCCTCGTAAAGGGGTTTTTCGCTCGATTCGTTCCACTTTTGTCCGTCGAGCATTCCAAGGAGCTTCAAATCCCAAGCGAGGGGGTAGAATCCATATGGTTTTGTCTCGACGTTGTTCCAAAGCATATATTCCTGCCCTTTTCCCGAAGTCCAAGTTGTCTTACAAGCCAAAGTGCAAGTTTGACATGCGATACACTTATTAATGTCGAAAACAGCAGCAAATTGTTTATCCGGGCGGTTTTCGGGATACCAATAAGACATATCCCTACCAATTTGCCAATTATTCACACGAGCCATATTATTTCTCCCTCTTTATTCGTTTAAGCCAAAAACCACGCCTACGCGGATTCTATTAAAAAGTCCCCTGCCAAATATTTCTTCATTGCATCTGATTCATTCTTAGGACGAATTCCGATCGTTACCGGTCGCCAGAGTCCTTCGCCGCCAATACCGCCGGGTTCAGCTTTTGTAATTTTTATGAACGCTTCCCTCGGTGCCCCGGTTGGGCAATGAATATCGGCGGCAAAGCCTTTACCCATTATTTGTCCGAACATTTCTTTGCGAACTAACGAATCTGTCATCCAAGTTGGTTTTAGCCAGCCGCGCGTTGCCGATTGGTGTGAACCCGAACGGAACATCGCTTGATAATTTGTCAGTTCGTTTTTTGCCAATCCGTCTTTGCGCTCTTTTTGTCCTTTTTGTGAGCCCGGTGTTGTGCCATACATATTGAACCACATACGCGTAACTCCGCGCGGCGTACCCGGATAAAAGCGTACACGACACATCAAACGAGCGACTTCGTAATCTTCCTTTCTATCCTGCCAGCCTCTAAATGGTCTGTCTTCCGGGTCGCCATCAATCCAAATATAGTCTCCGTCATTTACGCCAATTTCCTTTGCATCTAACGGATTTATATCTACATAGCCTTCGGTTACGAATGGCGCTCGCTTGTCACGGCGATAAATATCGCCAAAGGGTCCGAAAAGAATAGCGACCATATCTGTATCAATTGGCATCGTATGCGCACCGTGGCGGTATTTTGGCGTATGGAAGATAAACTTGTAGCCATCTTTCATCAGCGGATGTGCCGTGTTTTTTGCATCCGCCCAAGAATAAACCACATTACGCCCGCTACGCGTTTCGCATGACAGATCATCCAACTTCGCACCGTAGCCTTCGGGTCCGGTTGGGCGCAATGCTTCGTGTTTTGGCGCGATAATAATATTGGGTTCGTAGAAGGTTGAATCTACCGGTTCACGGTGGACAGGAAGATTCTCGCCTGCCTCAATAAACTCATCTTCTTCGCGGTAAAGTTCTAGCCTGCCGCTTTTCGTATACCAAGGCGTCGCGTCTTCAAGTTGATCAAAACCGACACTTTTCGGGTTGGTGCGATTATTCATAATTGCCGGAATTCCCTGAAGTGCCTTTTCGTGAAGTTCGTTGAAGTTGTAACCTTTGGTGTTGTTGGAATTGTCCAGAATGCGTTGAAGATAAACATCAGTCCTTCCTTCGCGAACAAACTTCCAGTAGTCGTTAAATCTTTGGTCACCGGTCAGCTCTGCCATTTTCGATGCTACGAGTTCGAATACTTCAATATCGCCGATGGTGTTAAAAATTCGTTCGATTGGGGTTTTTGGAAAGACGAGCAAAAACGGATTCGTTACCGATGCGGTCATATCCGGATGTTTCAATTCAGCCCAAGAATCTACTCCAAAAACAACATCTGCCCATTCACATGAAGTTGACCACCACCATTCGTTTACGGCAATCAACTCAATTCGCGGAAGCGCATTAAATACCTGATTATAATGCCACTTAACGTTACCGAGGATGGAGTTGGCATTGGCAAACCAAAGAGATTTGGTAGGACACGGCATATGAGTTTTGCCCGTTAGAATCTTGTTTCCAACCTTCAACGGATGATCTTCATGATTGTAATAGTGTGCAGATTCCGCTTTCCAATATTGTTTCGGGCGCGCTGTCTTGGTCGGATCAAGTTCAATATCAAACGGATTTTCACTTATGTAATGGGGTGCGCCATTAAACATCGCGGTTCGATAATTTCCGGCGTATGAACCTACATTTCCACCAATCTTGCCAACGTTGCCGGTTAAAGATGCGAGCAAGAATAGATCGCGGTCTTTGTTATCACTGTTAAAGAATTGATTCGGACCCATTCCTATTGCAAAAAGCGTTGTTCCGAAATCTTTTGCAAAGTGACGAGCCAAATTCTCAACCGCCGCAGCGGGCGCCCATGTGATTTCTTCCGTTGTTTTCGGATCGAAATGTGCCGCATACTCCTTAACTAAATCGAATACGGGACGACACTTTACTTTCTTTCCATCAGCCAAAGTCACTTCGACCGAACCGTCCAGTAAAGCTTCCCCAATTTTAGAGTTCTTGCCCACATCGTCGCGGGTCAAAACTTGTGCAGAATCAGTTTTCGTGTCCCACCATAGATAATCACCCCATTCGTTACGAAGTTTCTCGGGAATGATATTCTTCATCGTTTGTTCAACTGGCGGAGGTTCTTTTTCTCCTTCCTTTAGTATTAAGGTTTGCTTTAATTCTGCCGGACTTCCACCGAAAACTTCGCTTGCCTTTAAATACTTTAGCGTATCCATTCGCACCAAAATCGGCATATCAGTCCATTGTCGAACGTATTCCGTGTCATAGAGTTTTTCTTGCAGAATTACGTTGGAAAAACCGAGCGCAAGCGCAGGCATCGTACCCGGACGAACCACCAAAACTTCATCGCCCTTTGTCGCAGTTGCGGAATACTCGCAGGCAATTACCACGATTTTTGTTCCCTTTACGCGGGCTTCTGTCAGCCAATGCGCATCGGGCATTTTGGTTGTAATCCAGTTCATGCCCCAGACGACCACTGTTTTTGCGTGTTCGACAGAATGAAGATCAAACTCCACAGTCTGTTGCCCGGTTACCATGGTATGCCCGGGTGGTAGATCTGTATGCCACGAATAATTATCGAATCCTTTTCCGCCCATTGCTTTATCAGGACCAACTCCGCGGATTTTGGAATCGAGCAAAGCCATAGAATTCGCCATCCGATACATACCGAAAACGCGCGTCATTCCTAAGAGAGGCATTCCACCGCGGAATTTCATCACTTGGGTTCCAACCCCCTTGGTTGCTTCAATTGTTGCTTCCTCGTAGTTTTGTTCTCTCAAACGGCGCATACCTTCTTCGCCGGTATAAGTTTCGGCTATATTTTTTAGTGCTGCGGCAACAATAACGGCTGCTTGGTCGTGCGGCATGCGTACCCATTCATCTCGCGCCCTTTTAAAGTAAGATTTGTCAGGCGTGCCATCGCTGTTTCTCGGAAAGCCGTCTTCATACCATTTCTTGAAGCCGGCGCGAACCATTGTTTGGTTCACGCGGCGGTCGCCATAGAATCTTCGGGTAAGAGCCAAGCCTTTTTGACAAACGCGTGGATCCCAACGGTGCGTTGCGCCGTTTCCAGCAAGATCTTTTGCTTCGCCGTATTTCATAGTGGGACCAATTCGTGTAATCACGCCTTGGCGAACATAAGCATTAAGCAAGCAATTGTGGGTGTCATTTGGAGCGCAGGTAAATGTGTAGGTAGAATCATATTTCCACAAGTCTCTATAGACCTTTTCCCAACCGCGATCGGGATAAACGGCAAGCGGATTGGCAATCGCTTCCAACCCCCACGCATTACTGGTCGATGCAACCAACGCTCCAAAGCCCGCTGCCGATATTCTGGCTAAGAATTCACGTCTCGTAATATCGTTTTTCATAACTTTACTTGTTCCCCAATGACCTCAAATAGACCACGATTGATTGAATTTCCGCCGGGGTTAAAGCCCTGCGAACAATCGATGAATTATTAAATCCCTGCATTATCGTTCCCCGTCTTCCACGAGAAATCGTCTCAGTTAAATAGGTATCGCTGGCGGCATCTAAAAAAGGTTTGCTTCCGATGGCAGGACCTTCCAGACCCTCGCCGGTTTTGCCGTGGCAGCCAGCACAATTTGCCGCAAAAAGACGCTTTCCGTTATTAGGATCACCGGTTGCCCAAACACGCGAAAACATATCTGGCTTAAACTGAACGTTTCCGCCAAGCTGCCTGATATATGCAACTACGCCGCGAATTTCTTGTTCGGTTAAACCGTTTTCGCGTTCTCCCCAGGCAAGCATCGGCGTTCCGGTACGACCTTTGTATATTGTTTGATAGATAAAATCATCGGAAGCGAGTTCAAGAAAATCAGGATTTGTAATTGAAGGATTTGGTACGAGCGCCGGAAAACGGTTGCCGTTTCCGGTTGCGCTATGGCAACTAGAACAAACGGCGGAATAGATGGTTTCTCCATCGGTAGCAAACTCTCTCGCCCCGAAACGCATAGCTTTTACACGGTCTTTCGGAAGATATACGTCCGGCAGGGTTCGGCGGCGAAGCGATAAAACGTACATAGTCAACAAATCAATTTGCTTTTCTGAAAGTCCTAATACGGGCATTTGCGAGCCTTTAACAGTGGCTTGCGGTGACCGAAAATGCGCAGCAATCCAATTTGACAGCGTGTGTTTACCGGAAACAGCGGAGAAATCGAGCTGATTTGGGTCCTTAAATCCAGATTGTGATAAATCAACACCGGCATCGCCGCCAAAATTTCCCACTTTGTGGCATCCGGTGCATCCAACGGTGTTAAATTGAGCTCTTGCTTCGGTCAGTTTTGAAGCACCCATTTCCGTATCTAGAAATATCTTTACGGCTGCCAAATCCGATTCGCTGATTTCGCTAAAGGAATTTTTCCAAACACCGTCTTGGCTTGATTTTAAGATGTGCGACGCATACCAATCCGCATTATAGCCCTTTATTCCTACACCCGATAAATCAGGTCCTTCCATTCCGGTTACTTCGCCGCCAACTCTTAGTGTTCCGCCGCGACCCTCAACACGATGACAAGCATAGCAATCCAGTTTTTCGAAAGTATTGCGAGCGTTTTCCCATATCGGTAAATCCGGAACGTTCAGAGGCGTATGACAGCTGCCGCATCCAGCGTAAGCGTATTTCGATGGGAGCATCGGCTCAGTCCAAAATTCAACTTCACCATGTGCATCTTCTTTGGTTGTTGCCGCCCCTTGACCGCCGTGGCAGGTTGTACAACCCATTACCGTAGGATCATGCACGACGGGTTTATGCACTGAAGCGACCTTTAATGGCGAGGTAATTTGCTCACCCGGTGCCATTCCAACATGGCAAGTAACGCAACGGTCAGCAGTCTTTAGCGCAGGATTAACAATTTGCCGTAAATGCTCTTCAATTGGTCCATCTTGAGTTTTTGCCTCAGCCTGTATTCCGTGCCATTCCTTAAAAAAGTTCTCGGAAACAGCCGCAACTACAAGAAGAAGCAAAACTCCCACGCTTGAGAAAAAAAGAAGGTATTTGTTTTTGTTCATTGCACTAGTAACCAACGCCGGGGTAATCTTTTCCCTTCAATTACAAACCTAAGACAGACATCTTGAATTTCTCTTCTTTAAACATATTTCGCTTTTTATCGCTACCGCATTAATGCACCCACTGCGAAGGCGACCAATAAAAATCCCAGTTCGGACCACGAAAATAAGTTCCAATAACGGTCAGCACTATAAATCCGCAAAGGAAGCACGTAAACAACGCAAGCGCACCGGCGCGGGTTGAGTTGTATTTCCGCAAAGCCCAAAATGAATAAATTGCGTAGATTAAAGTCAATACTGTTCCAGGGTTGATAAATGTAATTACCAACTGGGGAACACTTGGAAACCATTCGCGTAACCAACCAAACCTAATTGCAAATGCTTCGACCATAATTGAACTCAAGAATCCGAAAACAATTGACCATTTCACAAGCTTCCAGCCGCCCTTACCACCAAACCATTCGCCGGTTCCGTCTGTTTCCCGATCTAAAAAAGGAATCAAACCTAAACCGACAATGCAAAGCATTGGAATTCCTATTCCGCCGGCAAATGCCGAAAATGAAACGATTTCCTGTAAACCTAAGAAATACCAAGGAGCTTTCGCAGGGTTTTCTGGAACTAGCGGATTCGCCATTTCTTTTAACGGAGCATCCGAAAGGAAAGCCAAGGCGAGACAAATTAGAACCGTCAGCATCAATGCGGCGAGTTCGGAATAAAAAAGATGCGGCATCGAAGGTACAGTATGTTCTGGTCCTTTGCCAACCGCCGAAGTTTTGCCTTTTACTACAGCCGCTAGCTGATATGTCTTGTCCGGGGCTTCTGTAAAAACAGGGTAATTTTCTTTTGGATCAACCTGAATTCGTTTATCTACATCTTCGGGTTTTGCCAACCCGCCATCTTTACGAATTCGCCAAAAGTGCACACCCATCAGAGCCGCCAAAGCAAGCGGAAGAATCATTACATGAAGCAAATAAAATCGAATTAAAGCCTCTGCACCGACTACATCTGAGCCAAGCAGAATTTCCCTTTGCAATCCGCCGATGTCAAACCACGTAGTGATGCCAAGCGCATCCGTAATTTCCTGTGGCGATTGGGCAATATTTGCGCCAATGGTAATTGCCCAATAGGCAAGCTGATCCCAAGGAAGAAGATAGCCTGTAAATGATAACCCAAGCGTGACGACAAGCAATCCCCACCCAATCAACCAATTGAATTCTCGCGGCTTTCTATAAGATGCTGTGTAAAAAGCCCGTGCCATGTGAAGAATTACAGCAACCACCATAACATTTGCCGCCCAGCGATGTATGTTACGAATAAATCGCCCCGTCGGCACTATAAAGTGAATGTCTTTGATAGATTGGTATGCAACATCCGTGTAAGGCTTGTAGTAAAACATCAACAAAATTCCCGTAATCAGCGTGATTAAAAAGGACGCGGTGGTAATAATGCCGAGTCCCATGGTGGTTGACCACCGCAAACTCCACAAATGCGTGCGAACTGAATGAAGATGCAAGAAAACGTTGCCGAAAATAAACGTCGAACGCGTACGATCCGTTTTTGGTACCCCGTTGCGAAACGTAACCTCATAAAGCCGTTTCGGCGTCGACTTTAAGTTTACCCAAAATTCATGGAGCGCAGTTTGTTTTACGTTTGCCATAACTTAGACCTTTGTTCCTGTTGGAACGGTTTTTTCTTCATCCACGGCGTAAGCCGGACCTACCTTCGTTACCTTTAGCCAAGGCAATGGTTTTGGCGCAGGACCTTTGCGAACCGTTCCATCTGCAGTGAAACCAGACCCATGACACGGACAATCAAAGCCGTCTTTGCTGGTTTTAACGATACACCCCAAATGGGTGCAAATTGTTGAAATCGCATAAACTCCGCCGGCATCTCGAAAAACTGCTACATTTCTATCCGAAGGAATATAGGCTTCACCCGTAGCCAAAGCGTCCGGCAAAGTAACGCGGAACTTCTTAGAGGGTGCGGAAGAAACGGCGGCTTTAGGCAATTTCAACATTCCGAACAGCGCAAAAATAAATGCAGAAGCTGTGGCGCCAAGTGCCGCTAAACCCAAGAAATCCCTTCGCGGGATGGGTTCGGGATCAAATCGTGATTTCTCTTTACGTGCTTTTGTTGTCATAACAATCTCCATTCCGGATTGCGTTTATTGCTGCCAGCCCAGCATCAAACGGGTCAAATGCAGTTCCCCGCGAAAACAAACCTGCGATTTACGAAGTCTGCCATTCCGTTGAGAATGAAACTCTTTCCATCGTGATTGCATCCACAGGACACCTCATTGCACATAGCGCACAGCGAATGCAGCGATCTTCGTCCTTCAAAATGGCAGAGTTTTCGCTTAAATCGGCATCAATTCCGATTTCTTTTTCTATAAGCGTTAAAACATCATCAACAAAATCTAGGTTATCTAACGAAACTAGTTTGAGGCACTTTGTAGGGCAAACATCGGCACAGCCCCCGCATAAAACGCAACGGTTTCCATCAAAAACCGGCGTCACGCCGCAATCCAAGCAACGCGAAGCCTCGCGAATCGCATACTCTTCGTCATAACCAATTTCAACAACCGCATCCGGATGAACCAGCCGATCGGCGGGTTCGATTATAGGGATATCGACACGTCGAATTGATTCGTAACCGCGTTCGCGCGCATATCTGTCCAGTACGATATGTTTCGTCAATGTATATTTTTCAAGAGAGTTTCCTGTCAGAGCTTTGTAGATCGAGCGCGCCGCTTCTTTTCCCGAAGCCACCGCATCAATCAAAAGCCGCGTTCCATGCGCCAGGTCACCAGCAACAAATACATCCTTTCCAGTTGTTTGTAAGGTCTTCATATCGACCTTGATCCAACCATTTGCAGTCAGTTCAATATCCGTGCCGCCGTCTTTCAAAAATTCAAGCATCGGCGCTTGTCCTACCGCTAGCAAAACTGTATCGCAATCGATGACTTTCGTATCTTCATTATCATAAAGTGGCGAAAACTTTCGATCTTCATCGTAAACGCGCAAGCACCTTCGGAATTGAACACCCGTTACATTGCCGTTTTCATCACGCAAAATTTCGGTTGGACCCCAACCGTTGTGTCGTTCAACACCTTCTTCATCGCCTTCCACAATTTCAAAAGTGTCGGCGGGCATCTCTTCGGCGCTTTCAAGCGAAATTAAAATTACGTGTGAAGTTTCCGCGAGGCGGGCGGCTGTGCGCGCAGTATCATACGCGGTTTGTCGCACAACGGTGCGGGCTACGTCATAAGCAACGCTTCCGCCGCCAATAACTACGATGTTTTTACCAACCTCTACGGTTTCTCCTAACGAAACTGCGCGAAGCAAATCAACACCGCCGTAAACATCGAAACCTTCTTCACCCTTTAATCCTAGACTTCGCGATGCCTTTGCGCCCACAGCGATCAGAACAGCTTTAAAATCTCTTCGAAGCTGAGCAAAGGAAATGTCTTTGCCAATCTCTACGCAACAGCGAATTTCTACGCCAAGTGTTTCAATTAATTCAACCTCTTTTTGAATCAGTTCGCGCGGTAAACGATACGAGGGAACTCCAACTACAAGCATTCCTGCTGCAACGGGTTCAATGTCGAATACCGTTGGCTTAAATCCCATAAGTGCCAAATCGTGCGCGGCAGAAAGCCCTGCCGGTCCGGCACCGATTATTGCAATTTTCTCGCCGTTTGCCTTTTCAAATTTACCATCGGTTGCAGAATGCAACAGCGCCGCCATTTCCTCAGCATTTGCGGCAATCGGCGGAACAAAATCTATAACTTTTTCTAATACTTCAGAGGGCGGATTTGCTTCAGGTCCGTATCGATCGCAGACGAACCTCTTTAAGGCACGTATCGAAATAGGGCGATCGTGACCTACAAATGTGCCGTCATCATCAACCTTTGGAACTTTTCCACGACGGCACGCAATTTCACAAGGTGCGCCGCAAACGCGACCGCAAATGGATGCAAAAGGATTCGGACCGCGAGCAATTAGGTAGGCTTCTTCAAATCTTCCTTCGGCAATTGCCCGCACATATCCGCGAGCGTCGGTATGAACTGGACAAGCCACCTGACACGAAATCAAGTTCTGGTGATAGCTTTCATCTGGAACCTCAACCTTAAGCGGAATCATCTCAGCCTTTGCCAAAATCTCGGAATTGAACAAAATATTAGATAGAACGCAAGCTAGGTTACCAGTTCAGGCTGTTCATCCATATGATTTAAATCATATAAAAAGACTTTTTATGAATAATTTTTGTGTATTTATGGTTGAGTTTCCGCGAGTGGGTGCGACGTGCTAATTCTATTTCGCCGCCTTCAATACAAGACCGTTAAAAAAGCCAAGAAGGGTTCTGATTTCATTGAAATTTCGTCGAAAATCGAACGGTGTCAACTTGCCGTTTGACACAATCCTTTATCAAATATAAGAGTGCATTTCGGCAAGCCATTTCCAGAATCGAAGAATCAACTTACAAATTTCCGCGTCTGCGTTGTTCTTCTTCAATAGAAACAAAAAGTGCCTTGAAGTTTCCTTTTCCAAAGCCTTTACAGCCTTTTCGTTGAAGAATCTCATAAAACACCGTGGGTCTGTCTTCCACCGGCTTTGTAAATATCTGCAAAAGATAGCCTTCATCATCACGATCAACCAAAACACCAAGCCGCTTTAAATCTTCAATATCTTCGTCAATTTCACCTACGCGAGCAGGAATTTCTTCGTAGTATTCATCGGGAACGCGCAAAAATTCCACGCCGTTTTCCTGCAATTTTGTAACCGTGTACAAAATATCCTTGCAAAGTAACGCAACATGCTGAACACCTGCCGATTTGTAATAATCTATGTATTCTTGAATTTGCGATTTTCCACCTTTACCTTCCGCCGGTTCGTTTATCGGAAACTTAATATTGTGTCCGCTGTCAGACATTACAATCGACATAAGCGCGGAATACTCGGTTGAAATGTCTTTATCATCAAAGGTTATGTAACGTTCGAAACCCATTACATCTTTATAGTAATCACACCAATGGGTCATTTTACCGAGTTCAACATTCCCAACGATATGATCGATTAACTGAATTCCCACATCTTCACCGGGCATGTCGCTTGTAGAATAACCGGGTAAAAAGGGACCCGAATAATTGTGCCCATTATTTGTATTGTAAGAAATAAACGAATGAATTGTGTCTCCGTAAGTTTTTACCGCTGCCCGCCGCACGCTTCCGTTTTCATCCTTCAAGTCGTAGGGCTCTATGGCTACTTCGGCGCCACGTTTAATGGCTTCGTTAAACGCGGCATCGGCATTTTCAACCATAAACGCAACATCTTTCACGCCATCACCGTGTAGCTTGATGTGTGCGGAAGCTTCGTGTGTTTCGCTCAAGGGTGTTGTGAAAACCAACGTTACACGATTTTGCGTAATTACATACGAGGTTGTTTCGCGGTTTCCTGTTTCCAAACCGGAGTATGCGGCACGGTTAAAGCCGAAGGCGTTTCTGTAGTAAAACTCCGCCTGCTTTGCATTGCCAACGTAAAATTCAACATGGTGAATCTTTTTTAAGCCCAATGGATTTTGATCAGTCATATATGCCTCAATAATTTTCTCTTCTTTTCTGAACAATTCGCCAACAAAGGTTGAAAAACTCTTTTCTGTTCGTTTGGAAAATCATTTCAAAAAATTCAACGTTAAAACCACTCGCTACCGTAAGATTAGTTTCCGAAAGTTTCGATGTACCGGCGCATCTCTTCCTTGAGAAATTTATAGGAAGGCACAACATAAAGAATCGGCTGCATATTAGAATATGTATATTGGTGCGAAATAACTTCTTCCAAAACAAAGGGGCGCCTTTCGACCTCATCAGAAAAAGCGTGCTGTAACTCTTTGAATGATGAAAGTAATCCGGCGCCATAAGCCTTTATTTCCCCTTCAGCCTCAACCAACCCAAATTCAACGGTAAACCAATAAATTCGCCCCAATTCTTCGATTTGCTTGTCACTTGCAAGTCGCGCCCCATGTCCAACAAACTGCGAAAAATCTGCGAACGATTCATTTGTAAACATCGGGATATGCCCGATGGCTTCATGAACGATATCGGGTTCCGGTGTGTATCCCGGACGCGAATGATGTCGAATATATTGTGTCGAAAGCATTGTGCGCCAAGACAACCAACTTAGAAATGAACGCGTATTTACCAAACCTTCAACCGGCGCAAGCCTAAACCCGGTTTTTTCTCTCAGGCGTTTCGTCATTTCCGAAAGTTGCGGAATTCTTTTGTTTGAAATTCCTAAATCGCGTTTTGCCTGAAGATAAAATGGCGAAGCGTGTTTAGCATGCAATTCTTCGAGTTCTTCCGCTACATGCCGCCAAACGCCCTCTTCTTCATCGGTATATTCCACATTTGTAATTTCACCTGTTTCGCGAAATCGTTTTGCCAAAGATGCAATATAATCTCTTCGTCTGCGATACTCGGGATCTTTCGCGCCCGGGTGATCTAGTGGAAGTTCTTCGATGTCCTCAAACGCCATATCCTCAAACGCTGGAAAATCCTCATCCCTAATTTCATAGCTCTTTACCTCAACCACAGATTCAGAAGCGTTTATTACATTATCAACCATTTTTAAGAACTTTCTCCATTTGCAATGCGGCGTGAAACTTATATTTTATCGATTGAATGCGCATAGTTGAATAACCATCATTTGTTTTATTGTAGATTTCTTATTAGATTATTAAGCAAATTCTCTATTTCACCTAATAATATATATGATTGATGAAATCGATTGGAAATTGTTGATAGAACTTCAAAATGATTCGCGCAAGAGTTATGCGGCACTTGGCAGACGGGTAGGGTTAACAACACCAGCGGTAATCGAACGCATTCGCAAGCTTGAAGATGCCGGGGTAATTACCGGCTATCGTATTGAGATTGACACCTCAAAAATCGGGTTGCCGATTACGGCATATATTCGCATGAACATAGTTGGGGTAGACTACTTAAAGATAATCAAAACAGTTCAAAACACGCCCGAGGTGTTGGAATGTCATCGCGGAACCGGCGGCGATTCTTTTATTATGAAAGTCGCGGTCGCATCAATTGAACATCTTCAAACGGTAATCGACAAATTGACGCCGTATGGGATTACAACAACAGCAATCGTTTTATCGTCACCGGTTAAAAGCCGCGTGATTGAACCCGGAGACCAAAAATGAAACACTTTTTTGCATTAGTTTTCCTTTTATTTACCGCTTTTGGTGGATTTGCCCAAAACACTTCCGTTCGCGAATATTCGCGCGAATTTAAAACTTATCCGTTTTCGGATCCAGACCCTGTTGCGCGAACCGGACGAATTTATCCGTATTTTAAGTTTGAAGGCTATTCGCATAACGGTTCAAACAAGCAATGGAAAGTAATAGAACTTGAAAATCAATTTATAAAGGTGATGATATTGCCCGAAATAGGCGGAAAAATTTGGACGGCAATCGATAAAACAACAGGGCGCGAATTTATCTACAACAACCATGTTGTAAAGTTTAGAAATATAGCAATGCGCGGACCGTGGACAAGTGGCGGAATCGAAGCCAATTACGGAATTGTCGGGCATACACCAAATGTTGCAACGCCGGTTGATTATTTGGTTCGGCAAAATGCGGATGGAAGCGCGAGCGTCTTCATAGGCGCGCTCGATCTTTTAACACGCACCAACTGGTCAATTGAAGTTAACCTTCCGCGTGATGTCGCCTATTTCACGACGCGTTCGTTTTGGTCAAACCCCACCAACAATATGCAACCTTATTACACTTGGATGAACGCAGGTATAAAGGCTCGCGGAAACCTCGAATTTGTTTACCCGGGAAACAAATTTATAGGGCACGGCGGCGAAGTTGGCGAATGGGATTACAATTCAAAGGAAAAAAAGAAAATATCTTTTTATGAAAACAATAATTTCGCGGGCTACAAAAGTTATCACGTGTTTGGTAGATACACCGAATTCTTTGGCGCTTTCTGGCACGATGACAACTTCGGAATGGCGCGAGTTTCCCCGCACGATGAAAAACCGGGCAAAAAACTTTGGATTTGGGGGCTTTCCGATCAGGGAATGATCTGGGAAAAACTGCTTACTGATTCCGATGGACAATACGTAGAAGTGCAATCCGGCAGACTCTTTAACCAAACCGGATGCGAAAGTATGTTCACGCCTTTCAAATACAGAGGCTTTACCCCGCACGATTCAGAAACCTGGAAGGAATATTGGTTTCCGGTTAAAGGAACTGAAGGTTTTGTGGCTGCAAATGATTACGGCGCGATTAACATAAAACCCACCCCTGATGGCTTAGAACTTGGAATTTCACCGGCAAGAAAGATTTCAGATGAGCTTACCGTGAAGTATGACGGACGTAATGTTCTTTCCGAAAAACTAAATCTGAACCCGCTCGAAACTTATAAACGAAACATTAGCGGAAGCTTTGAACCGCAAAAATTAAGCATTCTTTTAGACGGCAAAGTAATTTACGAAGGCGATCAAACAAAGCTCGACCTAGCGAGACCCGTCGAAGCTCCAAAAGACTTTAATCAAAATTCCGCTTACGGTTTGTATCAACAAGCAGTTTCATTAACGCATGACCGCGCGTATAAGGAAGCCGTCGAAATGACGGAAAAATCATTGCTGGCGGATTCAAATTTTATACCTGCGTTAACACTCGCCGCCGAGCTTGAAATTCGAAGAATGAATTATTCCAAAGCGTTCGAATATGCAAAAAAGGCGCTTTCAATTGATACATATGATGGTGGGGCAAATTTTTATTACGGAGTTGCGGCAAACAAACTCGGAAAAATTTATGACGCAAAAGATGGGTTTGATATCGCATCCGCTTCCGTAGAATTTAGAAGTGCCGCATTTACTGAACTTGCAAAAATATATTTTCGTGAGGGCGAAATTGTGCGCGCGGCAAGCTACGCAAAAAAAGCACAAAATTCAAATTCGCAGGATATTGAAGCACTTCAAATCCTTGCAATCACGGCAAGAACAAAAGCCGAACGCGAAAGCTATTTGCATAGTTTGGAAACTATTGACCCCCTTTCGCATTTTCCGCGCGCATTTCGTTATGCGCTTAATCCAACATCCGCAAACAAAACCGCGCTGGTTTCAAATGTTAGAAATGAAATGCCGGCGGAAACATTTCTTGAAACGGCTGTTTGGTTTGATGATTTGACCCTAAAACAGCAGGCTATGCAAATTCTTTCTGTGGCACCACAAAATTCTACGGTTGCCTATTGGCGCGCCTATTTGGCTTCCCAAAGTGGCAACCTCAATGAAGAGCTTATAACAGCGGACAAAACTTCCCCGCTTGGCGTTTTTCCGTTCAGACCCGAATCCGTAAAAGTATTTGAATGGGCGCAAAAGAACACAAACAACTGGAAACCGAAGTATCTTCTTTCGCTGATCTATGCAGGAATTAACCGAATCGATGATGCGCGAAATCTTTTGAATTCGCTTGGAAATACTGTCGAATTCGCCCCTTTATATGCTTTTCGCGCGGAGCTTTTACCGGCAAATGCGGAAGCAGATTTAGCAAAAGCGGCTGCTCTTGATCCAAACCAATGGCGGTACGGCAGAGAATTAATTCTTTACTATTTTGCACATAATAAAAACGCACGCGCCCTTGAGATTGCAAACCAATATGCGGCTCGCTTTCCGGAAAACTACATGATTGGAATGTTGCGGGCTCGCGCACTTTTGCTAAATGGAAAGTTCGCGGAATCGCTGGAAGTAACCCGTGCGCTTAATATTTTGCCGTACGAAGGCGCAACCGATGGCAGGAAACTCTATCGCGAAGCAAACTTGCAATTGGCAATCGAAGCTTTAAAAAACGCTGATACTGATACGGCTTTGAAATATATTGCCGATTCACGTATTTGGCTTGAAAACTTGGGTGTAGGTAAACCGTACGATGAAGTTATAGATTCGCGAATTGAAGATTTTTTGGCGGCAAAAGCTTACGATTTAGCTGGCAAGAATTCGGAAAAAGGTGTGGCATTTCGGAAGGTCTTAAACAAAGCACCGGTTGTTAATTCTTTTGGAAACTACATAACCCTTCTGTCTGCGCAAACCAACGACGAAGCAAAAAAGGCAAACTCTGAACTTGAAAAGCTTTCGCGCGAAAACCCGACGGATGCGGTTACAAAATGGGCAGTTGAGTGTTTTAAAAACGGGTATTCGACGCCACCCGAATTATTGGGAGCCGATGACGACCGCAGATTAATAGTCGCAATTATGAGTATTACGCCCGATAAGTAACCATTTTCGTTTGCCGTTTTCAAACCTTTTGACGTTCGTTCGGCAATTATTCAGCTTCTTGGTAAAGGTATGTGCAAAGTTGTCTCGCGTAAAAATCAACCCGGCATAGGTTGCTTCTCGATGCTTGGGCTTGCACATTGCGCGCAAGCTAAATGGTCAAAACTTGTAATAGCGGCGCTCTTTAAATAGCTTCAACCGTTTCGTTAACGGGATCTATTAATGATGTCGGCTGTTAACAATTTTTGGTTTTGAAGCCTTTGTTTCCAAATAGAAATGCCATAATATGCGTGCGGCAACGGAACGAAAAGGTTTCCATTTTTCGGCAATTATCTGAAATTCATCCGCATTCGGACGAGCGTCAAGCGCGCTTAAATCTGCCCAAGCTTGATGTAGTGCAATATCACCACGCGGCATTATATCGGTGCGAAGCATTGCCATTAGCAAATAGATATCCGATGTCCAATTGCCGATTCCCTTAATTTTCATCAGCTCAGTTTTTGCGTCTGAATCTGACATGGTTTCGAGCTTCTTTAGATTTAACCTTTTCTCAATAACTGCCGTTGAGAGTTCCTTGGCATAAGCGGCTTTTTGACGCGAAAAATAGCAAGCGCGTAATTCTTCATCGGAAATCGCAAGCACGGCAGCCGGCGAAATTTTATGAACCCGTTCCTGTAGTTTGTTGAAAGCCGCCGCGGCTGATTGAAGCGAAACTTGTTGTTCAAGAATTATTCTGAGAAGCGTTTCAAAACCGGGCTGACGATTCCAAAGTGGAGGAATGCCGTGACTTGCAATTACCTTTGCAAAACGCGGTTCAGATTTCGAAAGCAACACACATATTTCCGCAAGATTCTTCTTGTTTATGGTTTCAAACATTTTACGAATTTCGCGAAAATAAACTTAAACCACAGCAGACGCGGCGATTTCTTTAAGAGCATCAGGATTTTCAAGCGATGAAACGTCTCCCGGGTCTTCACCTAAATAAGCGGCGCGTACAACACGACGCATCACCTTACCGTTCCGCGTTTTTGGAATTGCTGATACGATGTTGATTTCTTTGGGAGTCAAGGGTTTTCCCATGCTTTTTGCGACAAGTGATTTCAATTCAGCTTTTAATTCATCATTTTGCCGTAGCGATTGTTCAAGCAACTGTTCATTTGTTACCCCGTTTGGCGCGTCCTCAGCCAAAACACAAAACGCAACCATTGCAGTTCCTTTAATTTCATCCGGCACGCCGATTACGGCAGCTTCCGTCACGCGGCTATCCGCAACTAAAACGCTTTCAATTTCCGCGGGACCCACGCGCTTTCCGGCAACATTTAGCGTGTCATCCGAACGACCCAGAATGTACCAATGCCCATCCAAATCCTGCATTGCCCAATCACCGTGAATCCAAATGCCTTCAAAACGGCTCCAATAGGTGTTTAAGTAGCGTTCAGGTTCGTTCCAAAATCCGCGCGCCATTCCAATCCAAGTATCACGAATTGCCAGTTCGCCAACTTCGCCGCGCGAAACTTCCTCGCCGGTTTCACCAAGCAGCGCAACATTCATTCCGAGGCAAGGTGCCGGAAACGAACACGGTTTTTGCGGCATCAACAGGTTTCCCATCAAGATTCCGCCCGAAATTTCAGTTCCGCCGGAATAATTGATTATTGGCAGCTTGGAATTGCCGACCTTTTCAAAAAGCCACCACCAAGGAGCGGGATTCCAAGGTTCACCGGTGGAAGCAAAAGCGCGAAGCGAGCTTAAATTGTGCTTTTTTGGTAAATCGTCGCCTTTTGTTGAAAGTACGCGAATCAAGGTTGGTGAAACGCCAAAAATCTCGATTTTGTGTTTGGCACAAAATTCCCACATTCGGTCATTGTTCGGAAAATCAGGCGAGCCATCATAAATACAAATGGTTGCGCCATTTATCAGCGCGCCATAGATTAACCAAGGACCCATCATCCAGCCGATGTCGGTGAGCCAAGAAATCCGCGTTCCTTTTCCAACATCGGTGCCAAAAGCCATATCTTGCGCTGCTTTTAGCGGAAATCCGCAATGCACATGTGCGATTCCTTTTGGCTTTCCGGTGGTGCCGGAACTATAAAGGATTATAGCCGGGTCATTTGCGTTAGTTTTTTCGAGGGTTGTTGAATCTTCCGGGGCTTGATATAGCGATTTAAATTCAACGTAACGGTCATCATCCGTTACACTTTCAATGGCAAAATCTTCGTTACTGCTTGCAACAAATATCTTTTGCAGCGAACCACATTCGCGAACAGCGGCTTCAGCAACCTTAAACGCTTCTACAAATTTCCCTCGGCGCGTAAATCCTTCACAAGTTATTAGCCCTTTTGCCTGAACCGAATTCATTCTGCTAGCGATTGCTTCAATGCCGTAGCCGGAAAATACCGGTACCGCAATTGCTCCGATTCGGTTAATAGCCAAAAGTGAAAACACTGTTTCAGGAATCATCGGAAGATGAATAACAATTGCATCGCCTTTTTCAAATCCCGCTGAACGCAACCCGCGCGCAACCAATTCTGTTTGCGTGTGTAGTTCATTGTAAGTAAAAGTTTCAGTCTTTCCGCTTTCATCTTCCCAAATCAACGCAGGGTTTTCCGCAATTTCACTTTCTAGCCAACGGTCAAGACAAACTTCAGTAATGTTCAAACCACCGTCAATACACCACTTTGACCATTCAATTCCTTTGGATTTATCAAGCAGTTGGGTAAAAGGCGGGTCAAACTTTACGTCCAAAAATTTTAGAACTTGGTTTGTAAACGCTTCAACATCAGAAATAGAAAACTCGTATAATTCATTCCACGTGCTTACTTCAACTTGTTGCATAAATCGCGAAAGTTGACTTTTCGCAATCACTTCCGCGGTTGGTTCCCACGCTATCGCCTGATGTTCAAAAACGGTTACTTCATCCATATAGGAAAAATATCACGGTGCATCCGTAAAGCTCAACCGAAGGTACTTCCTCTTTCAATTAAGCCTAAAAACGTAGTGCTTACGAGGGAAACAATTTATGGATTGTTGCTTTGTATATGAATTACAATGTTAAACGTGCATTCCTGTTATGCACGAGAAAACTCACGAGCCATTTGGATATAGAATAATGAAAACAACATTTGAAGAAGAAAAAGAACTTCACTTTGCAAACTCTTTTTCGGAGGATATTCTATTGCCAAGCGTTACGAGTTCCGGAACGCTTGAAACAATATCAGAACAAAACAACATATTCGGCGATCAATGGATTAGTTTGATAAAAGCCACTTTTTTGTTTCTGCCCGGTGCTTTTTTACTATTCGCCGGATCTGGATTCTTGTTTTACGCCTTTTTCGATGGAAACTTTGGAATTCTTGATATATTGCTTTCATCGCCCTGGCTGGCACTATCTTCATTTATGACGATTTACGGTTTATCGGCAAATTTACGTAACCCAAAGAGCTTATTGATTCCAATTTCAATAATTTCGGTTTCCGCTTTTACGTGCTTTTTTCCGAATGGCATCGGCAACATTTGGTCGGCTTTGCTTTTTCCTATGGCGTTAATTGTTTCAGTTTTCGTTTCCGGTTTATTAAACGACAACCAGTAACCTTGCTTAAACTTTTGAATCAAGAACTGAAAACACGTCCAATTCCCAACGCATTTAATACCCACATCTTGCGATATGGGCTACAAGCGGTCTTCTACCGAACTTATTCCTAATTGGTGTTTTCTCAATTGGTCTCAAGATCCGCAATTTTCTATAAATTCTATTTATTTTAATCTGAAAAGTATAATTCAAGCTTGACACCATTATGCTTATCCTGTAATTTCAAAATTGTTTTTTGTGTGTAGTTTAAATTCAGATTAAATGAAATTTGAGAATCACATAACACGTCATGTTAATCGGGCATTCGCACGAACATTTAGCGTGTATTTTGTGAATTTTCGTTTTGTCATTATCCGAAACAGATAATGTCTTTCTAATTTTTGAACAGGAAGTCATTAATCTTATAAAACGGATGATGGCTTTTTTTTTGACTAATGAAAAATTCGGCTCAAGTAGCAATTACAAACTCAGAAGGTGAAAACGCAACAAAGCCCGCACGCGGGGCGGAGTTGTTGGTAAGTGCCTTGGTTAAGAACGGTGTTGACACGGTATTTGGCTTGCCGGGCGGCGCGGTTTTACATATTTACGATGAAATCTGGCGTTTTCGCGAGCAAATTACGCACTATCTTGTTAGGCACGAGCAAGGCGCGGTACATGCTGCTGAAGGTTACGCCCGCGCAACCGGGAAAGTTGGCGTTGCATTGGTAACATCGGGTCCGGGTGCAACAAATGCGGTTACCGGAATCGCAGATGCTTATCTTGATTCTGTTCCGATTGTGGTAATAACCGGGCAGGTTGCGCGTCCGTTAATCGGAACTGATGCATTTCAGGAAATCGACACATTCGGAATCACAATGCCAATCGTAAAACACAGCTATTTAGTAAAAGACGTAAACGAAATTGAAGCGATTGTAGATGAAGCATTTGAAATTGCGGCAAGCGGAAAACCCGGACCCGTAGTAATTGATATTCCAAAAGATGTAACCGCGGAATTGTGTGAAACCCCCGTAGCTTTTGTGCCCGGAACCTTTGCGGATACAACGCCAAAAATGAATGCTGAACAAGTGGCGTGTGCGCTCGAAAAAATTCTTAATTCTGAAAAACCGATGCTTTACGTTGGTGGCGGAATTGTAAGCGGAAATGCAAGCGATGACCTTGTTGCATTTGCAGAAAGTTTGCATCTGCCTGTTACGCCAACACTTATGGGAATCGGCGGATTTCCGACAGCGCATAGATTATCGCTCGGAATGCTTGGAATGCACGGTACGTATTCATCAAATACGGCTGTTTCTGAATGTGATTTGCTGGTTGCAATTGGCGTTAGATTTGATGACCGCGTTACCGGCAAGTTGGAAACATTTGCGCCAAACGCTGAAATTATTCACATTGATGTTGACCCTTCTAACATAAGCAAATTGAAGCAAGCGCATCTCGCCGTAGTTGCTGACGCAAAAGCCGCGCTTACTGAACTTCTTCGGCTGGTTCAAGAAGCACCTGTGGCAAAGATAGAAGCTAGCACGACAAAAAAATCCAATTGGTGGCAAAAGATTGAAAATTGGCGAAAAGCCGTGCCACTTGAAAAGGTGAGTTGCGAAACGGAAATAAAGCCGCAGATGACAATCGAAACTCTTTATAAAGTTACAAAGGGCGATGCGGTGATTGTTACCGATGTTGGGCAACACCAAATGTGGGCTGCGCAATTTTATCCGATTAAACATTCCAGACAATTTATGACAAGCGGCGGGCTGGGAACTATGGGCTTCGGCTTACCGGCTGCGCTTGGCGCACAGCTCGCCTTAAAAAATCGGCAGGTTGTCGCGATTGTTGGTGATGGCGGGTTTCAAATGACGAATCAAGAAATCATAACCGCCGTGCAATATGAAATTCCGCTGAAGGTCTTGATTATGAATAACGGTTACTTGGGAATGGTGCGTCAATGGCAAGAAATGTTTTATGACCGCGCCTATTCCGAAGTAGATCTTTCGGTTTCGCCCGATTTTGTAAAACTTGCGGAAGCCTACGGTGCGCAAGGTTTGCGTGCCTCGAAGCCCGAAGAATTAGAGGATGTGCTTAGAAAGGGGCTTGAATATAAAGGAGTTACGATTTTTGACATCGTAGTTTCAAAAGAAGAAAACGTGTTTCCAATTGTTCCGGCGGGCGGAAATGCTACCGATATGATTCTTAGATAAACAAAGTTATGCGAAATACAATATCAATACTTGTTTCAAACGAACCGGGCGAACTTTCCCGAATTTTGAACCTATTTTCGGCGCGCGGCTATAACATCGAATCGATTTCCGTCGGCAAAACACTTGAGCCGAATCTTTCGCGATGCACAATTGTAACAAAGGGTGATAACGCCGTTGTTCAGCAGATACTGAAGCAATGTTCAAGGCTTGTGCGTGTGCGCGAAGCAAAAGCGGTAACGCGTTTACCGCATATTGAACGCGAGATGGCTTTGATTGATGTAACCGCGAACCAACCACGTGACAGACAAGAGATTTTGAATCTTGTTTCGGTTTTTCGTGCGAAAGTGGTCGATATCACAAACGATCGGTTCATTATTGAAACATCCGGGAATGAAGAAAAAGTTGAGCGATTCATTAAATTGCTTCATGGTTTTGGAATTGTTGATATTACCCGAACGGGCAGCGTTGCGATAAATCGTTTGCCGGAAGAAGGCGAAACGGAATTGGCTGCAAGTGCATAAATTGCGCAAAGTATAACAAACTAAAGGGCTTATAAAAGGTAGGATAAGAAAATTATGAAGATATTTTACGATGCAGATGCCGATCTGCAATTGATTAAAGATAAGAAAATTGCCGTAATCGGCTATGGTTCGCAAGGATTTGCGCATTCGAATAACTTAAAAGATTCGGGTTGCAACGTTGTTATCGGCTTACCTAAAGACAGCACTTCACGTGAAAAGGCTGAAGCGGCGGGCTTTGAAGTATTATATACGCCGGATGCGGTTGAATTCGCCGATGTGGTAATGGTTTTGGTTCCGGATGAACTAGCACCCGGAATATATGCGAATGAAATTGCACCGCGCCTTTCAGCCGGAAAGTATCTCGGTTTTGCGCACGGGTTTTCAATCCATTTCGGAAAAATTGTTCCACCCGAAGATGTGAACGTATTTATGGTTGCGCCAAAGGGTCCGGGACACTTGGTCCGCAGCGAATATTTGGCGGGTAAGGGCGTTCCCAGCCTTATCGCCGTTGCCCAAGACCCAACGGGCGATTCGCGTGAAGTAGCACTTTCTTATGCAAGTGCGAACGGTGGCGGCAAAGCCGGAATAATAGAAACAAACTTTAAAGAAGAAACTGAAACCGATCTTTTTGGCGAACAAGCCGTGTTGTGCGGCGGGCTTACCGCCCTGATAAAAGCGGGTTATGAAACTTTGACAGAAGCGGGTTATTCGCCTGAAATGGCTTATTTTGAATGTTTGCATGAAATGAAGCTAATTGTTGATTTGCTTTACGAAGGCGGCATAAGCAATATGCGTTATTCCGTTTCAAACACTGCGGAATTTGGAGACCTAACGCGCGGAAGCCGTGTTGTAAACGAGCAAACAAAAGAAGAAATGCGAAAGATTCTTTCGGAGATTCAAAGCGGCGAATTTGCCGATGAATGGATGAGCGAATGTGATAACGGCAAAGAAAACTTCAAGCGTATGGAAGCCGAAGGTGAAGCACATGAAATTGAAAAGGTTGGCGCAAAGTTGCGTGAAATGATGCCTTGGCTAAAAGATAAAACGCTTGTAAATAAAGCAAATAACTAAATATATGTCATTTGAAGATATAAAAGCCGTGTGGAAAAACGGCGAATTTATAGCGTGGGAAGATGCAACCGTGCATCTTTCTGCTCATGCGTTGCATTATGGAAGCGGTGTTTTTGAAGGCATTCGGGCTTATGCAACAGATGAGGCAACCGTAATTTTTCGCCTTCACGAACATTTTGAACGGTTGATTGAATCCGCGGCGGTTTACGATATTAAAATTCCATACTTTATTGATGAATTAGAAGAAGCCACGCGTGAGCTGATTCGAAAAAACGAATTCGCCGCTTGTTACATTCGCCCGATAGTTTTTATGGGTTCCGGCACGCTTGGTGTCCACCCCGGTAAATGTCCGGTTGAAGTTTCGATAATGGCTTGGGAATGGGCTGCATATTTGGGTGCCGAAGGTCTTGAAAACGGAATTCGGGTTACGGTTTCGCCGTGGCGAAAATTTCATTCATCGATGATGCCAACAACCGCAAAAGCCTGCGGACAATATCTTAATTCAATTCTTGCGGTGCAAGATGCGTTTGCGCGCGGTTACGATGAGGCATTGCTGCTTGATATTAACGGAAATCTTGCCGAAGGTTCCGGCGAAAATCTTTTTATCGTAAAAGATGGAAAGCTTGTTACAAATAACGCGGACGATTCAATTCTGTTGGGAATTACACGAAATTCCGTTATAAGAATTGCCGAAGATTTAGGCATTGAACGCGTTGTTCGTTCGCTTTCGCTCAATGATTTGTTGGAAGCAGACGAAGCGTTCTTTACCGGAACGGCTGCCGAAGTTACGCCAATTCGTGAATTAGACGAAAAAATAATTGGCGATGGAAAGCCCGGCGAAACCACGCGCGCAATTCAAAAGAAGTTTTTTGAGATTGTAAACGGAAAAGATGCAAATTATGCCGCTTGGCTAGATGTGGTTGAAAACACAAAAAGCACGGCAGTTTAGAACGAATAATTGATGACGGATTCAACCGAACAAGTATCAACCCCGCGACAGGAAATAGATTCGATTGACACGGAAATTTTGGCGTTGCTAAACCGTCGTGCGGAAATCGCACTTCGGGTGGGCGCGGCAAAATCCGTAGCCGAGCGCTCTTTATGCGATCCAAAGCGTGAGGTCGAAGTTATTGAGCGTTTGAAAGCGAAAAACGCAGGTCCGCTTGACGGAAAAAGCATTGAAAATATTTTTCAGCGCGTACTTGAAGAATCTCTACAACTTCAGCAACGCACTTACAGTAACGAACTTCCGAACAAAGAAGCGGAACCCGATTCTTTTTCAAACCTCAAAGCCGGCACGCGCGTTGCGTTTCAAGGCGAACCCGGCAGCTTTAGTGAAGAAGCAGTGCAAACACTCTTAGATGGCAAATTGGTTGCGGTGGCGACGGAAACATTTGAAGAACTTTTTGCGGCAATCGACGATGGAAAGGCAGACATGATTCTTTCCCCGCTTGAAAACTCGCTGGTTGGTTCGGTACACAGATGTTACGACCTGCTTTTGAGCGGTGAATTCAGCATTGTTGGTGAAGTAATTCTCCCGATTTCGCACTACATCGTTTCAAATCACGCGGCGAGCTTTGAATCGATTCGCACGGTTGAATCACACCCCGTAGCACTTGCACAATGCGAAAGACTTTTTGCGGCGTATCCGCATCTTGAAAAAGTTGCCGCAACGGACACGGCAGGAAGCATAAAACGCGTGATTGAAAGCGAAGACCCAACAAGAGCCGCACTCGGGGCAAAACGCGCCGCCGAAATCTACGACGGAAAAATTTTGCGCGCGCATGTTGAAGATGATCCGGAAAATTACACGCGCTTTGCATTACTTTCGCGTAAGGGCGTAAATTCAGGCGAAGGGAACAAAATCTCGCTAATTGTGCGTTTAAAGCATCAGCCCGGTTCGCTTCATAGCGCACTTCGCCCGTTTGTTAGACGCGGAATAAATCTTCAAAAAATTGAGAGTCGCCCGATTAAGGGTTCGCCGGGTGATTTCAATTTCTATTTTGATTTAATTGCGCCAACAAATGAAAGCGAACTTAAAAGCGCGCTTGATGAAATAGATGAACATGCAGATGAAGTAATCTTTTTAGGAAGATATTCAACAATAAGAAAGGAAAGGCAATAGCAAATGATTGTAATTTTAAAGCCGCACCTTGGTACGGATAGCCGTGAATTCAAGCGTGTGGAAAATCATATTGAAAACATCCCAAACGTGGAAATGCGCGTACAAAGTGTACAAGGCAGCCAACAACTTTTGACGGAAATTTATTTAATCGGAAACACGGCAGCGCTTTCAATTGAAGAGATCAGAGGTTTTGCGGGCGTTGACCATGTTGTGCAAATTTCAGAACCATACAAAGTGCTTGGTAGGCACAAAGGCGACAATCGCCCAAATGAATTTTCCTATAATGGCGTAAGATTTGCGCAAGATAATCTAAACGTTTTTGCCGGGTTATGTGCAGTTGATTCGCCGGAAAGCGTTGAAGCGATGATGAAAGCATTGCAAGAAAACGGGCAGGTTTGTACGCGTATGGGTGCATATAAACCGCGAACTTCGGCTTATTCGTTTCAAGGTTTTGGCGCGGAATGTTTGGAATATGTATTTGAGCTTGCAGGAAAATACGGCATTCGCGTTATTGCAATGGAAGTAACACACGAAAATCATATTGATGAAATTCGCGAAGCTCTGGAAAAAACGGGCAATCCAACAGGGGTTATGCTTCAAATTGGAACGCGGAACACTCAAAACTTTGAGCTTTTAAAAAACGCAGGAAGACAAAATGAGTTTCCCGTGCTTATTAAACGCGGGTTTGGAATAACACTAGATGAATCACTTCACGCGGCTGAATATCTGGCAAGTGAAGGGAACCAAAAGATTGTTTTTGCGCTTCGTGGAATGAAGACCAACATCGGCGATCCGCATAGAAATATGGTTGATTTTGCGCACGTGCCGGTTGTAAAACGCATGACAAGAATGCCGGTTTGTATCGATCCTTCGCATTCAGTTGGGTCGCGTTCAAGAAGCTCTGACAGAATTCTTGATGTGTCTCATGTAACGGCGCAAGGCGTAATCGCAGGCGCAAATATGATTCTTGTTGATTTTCATCCGAATTCAAAAAAAGCTTTGGTTGATGGTCCGCAAGCCCTTCGTTTAGAAGAATTACCGTTGTTTTTAGAAGATGTGCAAACGGTGCGCGCCGCATATGAAAAACGTTTGGAAATTTACAAGAACGACCCCGCAAATTTAACAAGCGAAGCGGCGGTTCAGGCATAATAAATGGCAAATAACAGAAGAAGCAGCACAATTACAAAGGGAATTGAACGCAGCGCAAATCGTGCAATGTTGCGAGCGGTTGGGTTTAAAGACGAAGATTTTTCAAAGCCGATAGTTGGCGTGGCAAACGGTTACAGCACCATTACGCCGTGCAACGTCGGGCTTGGAGGCTTGGCTGATGCATTTATTGAAACAGCAACCGCACAAGATTTAATGCCGCAGGTCTTTGGCACAATCACAATTAGCGATGGGATTTCAATGGGAACCGAAGGAATGAAATATTCCCTAATTTCGCGTGATGTGATTGCTGATTCAATCGAAACCGTTTCACGCGGGCAGTGTTTTGACGGCGTTGCCGCAATCGGCGGATGCGACAAAAATCTTCCGGGCGCAATGATTGCAATTGCACGGCTTAATATCCCTTCAATCTTCATCTATGGCGGCACTATTAAACCCGGACATTACAACGGTGAAGATTTAACAATAGTCAGTTGTTTTGAAGCGGTTGGAAAATATACTGCCGAAAAAATTGATGAAGAAGAATTAACAGAAGTTGAGCGACGCGCGTGCCCGGGTGCGGGTTCCTGCGGCGGAATGTACACCGCAAACACAATGTCATCAGCGATTGAGGCAATGGGAATGAGCCTGCCGTTTTCATCAACAATGGCGGCTGAAGATGAAGAAAAAGCCGAAAGCACGCGAAAATCTGCCGACGCACTTGCGCACGCAGTTGAAACGGAACTTCTTCCGCGCACGATTATGACTCGCAAAGCGTTTGAAAATGCTATTGCGGTTGTAATGGCAACGGGGGGTTCAACAAATGCCGTACTTCATCTATTGGCGATTGCGCATTCTGCGGAAGTGCCGCTTACGATTGATGATTTCGAAGAAATTCGCGGGCGCGTGCCGGTTCTTTGTGATTTAAAACCTTCGGGAAAATACGTTGCTACGGATTTACATAAAGTTGGCGGCATTCCGTTGGTTATGAAAATGCTACTTGAACGCGGCTTACTTCATGGCGATTGCATGACAATAACCGGGAAAACTGTGGCTGAAAATCTAGCGGATGTTTCGGGTGAAGTTCCCGATGGGCAAGATGTTGTGCGTAAGTTTGATGAGCCACTTTACAATGAAGGGCATCTGGCGATAATGCGCGGAAACTTGGCGGAAGAAGGCGCAGTTGCAAAAATTACGGGAATTAAAACACGGAAAATAACGGGTCCGGCGCGTGTATTCGATTCCGAAGAAGAAGCAATGGATGCGATTTTGGCTCGGAAGATAAAAGCAGGCGATGTTGTAATAATCCGATATGAGGGTCCGAAAGGCGGACCCGGAATGCGCGAAATGCTTGCGCCCACTTCGGCAATTATCGGGCAAGGCTTAGGTGATTCAGTTGGGCTGATTACTGACGGACGATTTTCAGGGGGAACTTACGGCATGGTGGTTGGACACGTTGCGCCCGAAGCCGCCGCAGGTGGAAACATCGCGCTTGTAAAGGAAGGCGATTCCGTAACAATCGATGCCGATGCGCGCCTTCTAACGTTAAACATTGCCGATTCAGATTTGGCAAAACGACGCGAAGTGTTTGTTTTGCCTTCATCAAAATATAATTCCGGCGTAATTTCAAAATACGTAAAACTTGTTTCCAGCAGCAGCAAAGGCGCAGTGACAGACTAACAGAATTGGTCGATTTTTATCCATTACCGGCTAGTTCGTAAGAACCTTGGAAACTCCTATTTTTGCGCTTGGCTTTTAATCGTATTTTTCGCCCTATTTTTCCGATTTTTCATTTATTACGAGGTTAATTCCTTAGCCTTTGTCTTAGCACCAGTTTTCATCTCTGCTCGTTTCAGAAATGCAAATGGCATCACGCCTATGCCTCACGCCAATCAAGAAAGTATCCGGACGTGTAGTAACTTTTGAGCTTGGTTTGAAAATGATAAACTTTTCGCATCTCTTAAAATGTAGGCTAGGAAAGGAATTTATGCGTTGGAGAGAACAAAGAAGAAGTGAAAATGTTGAAGATCGCCGCGGCGGACGCGGACCGGCAGTGGCAATCGGCGGCGGCGGATTAGGACTTGTACTTATTCTTGTTGCGGTATTTCTGTGCGGAGGTGACCCCGGTTCACTTTTAAGACAATCTCCGTCAGGACAAATTCAGCCTACACAACAACAGCAGAAGGCAAATATTGGCAATGAAGATCAACTAAAAGATTTTGCAAGTGCCGTGTTGGGAAGTACGGAAGATGTTTGGAACGGAGTATTTGCGGCAGATGGCTTACGGTATCGGGATCCGAAGCTTGTTATTTTTTCAGGCAGAGATGTTTCCGCATGCGGATACGCAAACGCGGCTATGGGTCCGTTTTATTGCCCGGGCGATCAAAAAATCTATCTCGATTTCTCGTTCTTTGATCAGCTTCAGCGTGAATTCAGAGCGCCCGGAGATTTTGCGGCTGCCTATGTTATCGCGCACGAGGTGGGTCACCACGTTCAAAATCTTCTTGGAACAATGGATAAAGTAAATTCAACGCAACAACGAAGCAGTGAAGAACAAGCTAATATGTTATCAGTTCGTTTGGAATTACAGGCTGATTGCTTTGCCGGAATTTGGGCTGCAAATGCAAAACAAAAGGGCTTGCTTGAAGAAGGCGATGTCGAAGAAGCTATAAATGCAGCCGCTGCCGTAGGCGATGACATGATTCAAAAACGTTCGCAAGGTTACGTTGTGCCGGAAAGTTTTACACATGGTTCAGCTCGTGAACGCGTAACTTGGTTTACACGAGGAATGAACACAGGTGATGTCGCGCAATGCAACACCTTTCAGAGATAGTAACAACAAAACTAGATTTATCGCATTTGAATACGGCGACTTTCGATTCGTGGCTTTTTATGAAGGTTGAAACGGCTTTTCGTAAAGTTCTTGATAAACCCACCCGAGAAAACGAACTTCCGCCGTGCACAAAGCTTCAACCCAACAATTCGTAAGGTAAAAATTTCGTTCGGCATCAGATTCTATTTTAATCGCTGCATCAACGTGTGAGCCGCTTTGATTTAACGCGTAAGCTTTCGCAATATCTTCGTTGGTCTCTTTAGCTTCACCAAGCGCTTGAAGCACTCTAGTTATCCATGCCGCGAGTTTTTCTTCCGAATGGTTTTCGGAAACTGCCTGTATTACGCCAATCGCAAATCGCGCTTCTGCATTTTCAAAACGATAGGCTTCAACACCGTTCTGCGCATCAAATGCTGTTTTCCACCGGAATAGCTCTTCAACATTCGGATGTCTGACAATCGCGACCCGGTCATCATAGTTCAAGAAGAATTCCAAAAGATTCGCCAGCGAATTTGTTTCAACATTTCCGTTCGGTTCAATAACCAATTTTGGCGGCTCAATACCGCTTGCAGAATTTGCCATTAGAAAATTAGAACATATTGAGCCAGATGGTGCGAACGGTACAAAGTTAATGCCACTTAATTTTGAATCGGTTAAAAAACCACGGTTAAGACATCTTCGTTCCGCTAAAGGCGCTTGAGTGTAAAACTCGCCTTTACCATACCAACTTCAATGTTTCGTAAATTCGATATGGTTATTGGCGAAAATTGTTGAAGTAGTTCATCGGCGTCTTCCGTAATCAGCCCTAATTGTCGCAGAACTTCTATCGACACCACCGGACGAGCGCGTTCGTTATCTCCATCTTCAATTTTAAGCGCAATTCCCAATCCTTTCGGAAAATCTTCACAAGGTAAAATTCCTGCGCACCAAACTCCTTCTGCGCCTATTTTCGAAAGTATTTTTCCGGGTAGCGCGCGCATAATTTTTGTATCTAAGCGCTCGGTTCCGCCAACATATTCCGGATAAGTGATTTGTGCGTTCACAATTCGTTTACAAGCGGCTCTTGTTTCTTCGGGAAATTGGGCATCGGGAAAAATCAAACGCGCAAACGCACTTGCCATCGCACTAAGCGGAATCGCAAAATTTGGAGCGGAACAACCATCAATCCCTTTTCCGATTTCGTTACCCGAAATACCGGAAAACAAAGAAACCGAATCAAGTATTGACTTTTGAACCAGGTTTGAATGTTCAAGATATGTGCTCGGTTCGCTTCCCAGTTTCTTGGAAAAAGCCAGCATTGCAGAATGTTTTCCGGAACAATTGTTGTGCAATTGCGTGGGCTTCTCACCGCTTTTGTAGAGCCTTTTTCTCGCGGCTTTATCAAACGGATAGTGTATGCCGCATTTTAGATCTGCTTCGCTAAATCCGCATTTTTTTAGCATCGAAGCTGCGGTTTTAACGTGAAAATCTTCACCCGCGTGCGATGCGCAGGCAAGCGCAACTTCCTCATCGGAAAAATCTTCTGCCCCACCGCATGCCACAAAAGGTATTGCCTGAAAAGACTTTGCGGCAGAACGCCAATAGGTAAGAAGATTCGGATTTCCGAAAGATGCAACTATTTTTCCGCCGGGTTCGACCGCCACAAACGAGCCGCGATGCACCGATTCAAGCGTTTCGCCTCTATAAACATTTGCCAAAACTTCAGACATATATCTTTTTCGCGAAGCCGTTGATTTCGAATTTAAAACCAAACGGCTGTTTTCCATTCTAATTTCTTCGCAGAGTTTCCTTTATTCTTTGTTTGTCAACAATTCCTTTGCGTGTTCGCGTGCGGTTTTGGTTACATTTTCCCCCGCCAGCATTCTTGCAACTTCCTCTATTCGTTCGGCTTTGTTGAGTTCTTTGATAAAAACATGCGTATAGCCATTTGAAGCGGTTTTTTCGACAACAAAATGCAGATTCGCCAGTGCGGCAACTTGCGGCTGATGCGTAACACATAGAACTTGTTGCCGTTTTGAAAGTTCACGAAGTTTTAACCCGACGGCTTCTGCAACACGCCCGCCTATTCCCGCATCGATTTCATCAAAAACCGATGTATCGGATGAACCGATAAAACCGGCTACAAGCTTTATTATCAACATAAGGCGCGATGCCTCACCGCCGGAAGCAACTTTTGCAAGCGGTTTAACAGCTTCACCAGGGTTAGCGGTAAAATAGAATTCAACAGCATCAATTCCCTTTACCGTAAAAGCTTTTTCATCTTCGCCAACGCTACCGAATCTTACTTCAAACTTCGCCTTTTCAAGTGCAACATCTTTCAATGCAGATGTTACTCCTGCCTCAAATTTCTTTGCGGCTTTCTTTCGCTTTTCGCTCAATTTTCGCGCCGAGTTCAAATAATCAGAACGAGTTGTTTCGAACTTTTTCTTTGCGACAAGCTCAAATTCTTCGGAAGATTCGAACGAATTAAGTTCTTCGCGAGATTTCGCCAAGTGATTTAGTGCGCTTTCAACCGACCCGCCGTATTTCCGTTTTAGTGTTTCAATTTCTGCCAGCCGGTCTTCAAGTGTATTTAGTTTTTGAGCCGAAAACTCAATTGATGCTGCAAAATCCCGCAAACTAAAAGCCAGCTCCTGTAAGACGGCATCAGCTTGTTCGATACCTTCATTAAACTCGCCAAAACCGGATTCAAACTCCGCAAGTTCCCGAGTCTTTTTGGCAACACGTTCGAGCGTGGCAATAACGGCATCTTCACTCTCATAAAGTTCAAAATATGCACCGTTTGCAAGGATTGTAATTTTTTCCGCATTTGAAAGTAAACGCTTTTCACCAAGTAATTCTTCATCTTCACCGGGTTTTAACAAAGCACCTTCAATCTCACCTATTTGAAAACGAAGAATATCAGCCATTCTGAGCTTTTCGGATTCATCGCGATTTAACGCTTCAACTTCCTTTCTTGCAGCAACATACGAAGCATGGTTTTTACTTACTTCCATTAACTCACTTTGCAAACCGGCAAAGCCATCCAACATTTCCAAATGGCTTGCCGGCGAATAGAGTGCAAATTGTTCGCCTTGTCCGTGAATGCCCGCAAGAAAAACGCCAATCTTTTTCAAGAAATTTTGGGTTATAAGTTGGTTGTTCAAAAACACTCGATTTCTTCCCGCCGCAGAAATCTCGCGTTTAACTATAAGTTCGTTTGCATCATCCAATGTAATTCCGGCGTCTTCCAAAACTGTGCGAAATTCATCGGAAATACCTGCGTTAAATAGTCCTTCAATTTGTGCAAGTTCTTCGCCTTGTTTTATGAGATCGTTAGAGACGCGATCTCCAATAAGGGCTCCGAGCGAATCAACAATAATCGATTTTCCCGAACCGGTTTCGCCGGTAAGCAAATTCAAGCCCTTTCCGAACTCAACGGTAAGTTCATCAATCAGCGCAATATTCTTAATCTTCAGAAGCGAAAGCACGAATCCATTCTAAGCCAAACGGGTTTCGAAAACGAACCGCAATTTCACCTTAATTTTTTGTTTTTGCGTAATGATTTTTTGACAGAACTTCTTCATAATAAAACGCTATGAACGGAAAGCGATGTCCTAAATGTGATTTGGTAAACCTAATGTCTGCAACTGCTTGCCACCGTTGCGGATATGCCTTTCAGGGACAAACAGAAGCTTTTGACGTTTCCGTACCTCCACAAGAAATGTTTCGATTTTCAGAACATCAGCCTCCCGTAAGCCATGGGGTTGAAATGATTGACGCTGATAATTCAACCGGTAAAACAACTGTGTTTTGGTTTCGAATTTATTGCGGACTAATGACGATATTGTATATTTTTACAATCGTGCTAGGTGTTGTGTTGATATTCGTTCCTGCCGAAGATCCCTTTGGGCAAAACATTATTTCGGGTTCAATTTACGCTATTCTTGGCACGGTATTGGGAAGTCTTTTCTTGGTGGGTTTATTTATGCCGCGCAAACCTCTTGCCTGGATTTACGGAATTGTTATGATTGCTATCGGAATGGCAAGCTGCTGTTTTTTTCCGGCTGTTATTCCTTTACTGATTTTCTGGATTAAACCTGAAACTCAGGCTTATTTCGGACGTAAGAAATAAACATGAAAGGTATTTTACTAGTTTTCGTGATCTTAATTGGTACATTTGGCACAATGGCACAAGATTCAGCTGAAACTAAAGCCACCCCGAATGCAGACCCAAACGATGTTGCAACAGTTGATTCTATTCTAAGCGCAACATATTCATCAATTTCCGGCGCAGTTGGCGAAGAACGAAATTGGGACAGATTTCGTTCGCTTTTTTATCCCGGCGCACGTCTGATTCCGGCAGCTAAAAACCGTGAGGGAAAATTTGTCGCCTTGATGATTGATCCGGATGGCTATATTTCGCGAAGCGGAAAATTTTTGGTTGAAAACGGCTTCACTGAAAAAGAAATTTCGCGCACCGTTGAACGCTACGGAAACATTGCACAAGTTTTCTCTACATATGAGGGAAGTTTCATACAGGGTGGCAAGCCGCAAAAGATTCGAGGAATCAACAGCTTTCAGCTAATGTTCGACGGTACGCGCTGGTGGGTTATAACAATATTTTGGCAGCAGGAATCAAAGGAATTTCCATTGCCTAAAGAGTATTTAAAAAGAATAAAAGAGTATAAAACGACGAAAGTTGAATAAAACCATTCGCTTTATGTTTGCAAACTTACATTAGCTTGACCTTTTTCAGGCTAACTTTATAATCATACGTTGCGGCAGGGTAGCTCAACCGGTTAGAGCGCGGGATTCATAACCCCGAGGTTGGGAGTTCAAGTCTCCCCCCCGCCACCATTCTTAATTCAATTTTAAAGATCTATTTCGGCAGCTTGGTTGGCTGTCGTTTTTTTTTGAATTAGCACTCTTGTGTAAAATACTTGATATGTCGCAAGATGCTATCCGGCTTCTAAATGAAATTCGCACATGCAAAGTTTGTGCAGCCTCGCTTCCGTACACGCCAAAGCCGATTTTGAATTTTTCCGCAGAATCTCGAATCGCATTGATTGGGCAAGCGCCCGGTTTAAAGGTTCAAAAGAGCGGAATACCTTGGGAAGACGCGAGCGGAGATAGGCTTAGGGATTGGCTGGGAGTTTCAAAAAACCAGTTTTACGATGCAAAAAATTTTGCCATTACGCCCATGGGCTTTTGCTATCCGGGCAAAGCAAAATCGGGCGATAAACCACCGCGCCCGGAATGTGCGCCACTTTGGATGGATAAGATTTTCAAACTACTTCCTAAACTGAAATTAAAGATTTTAGTTGGAAACTATTCGCAGGCGCATTTCTTGGGCAAACTTCGTAAAAAAAACCTTACGGAAACGGTTAGGTGCTACGCTGATTATTTGCCGGAAGTTATTGTCTTGCCGCACCCATCACCGCGGAATAATATTTGGCTTTCACAAAACCCTTGGTTTGAAAGTGAACTTTTGCCGAAAATAAGTAGGATTGTGAAATTGGCACTAAAATAGCATTCCGCATGAGGTTTCTTTTTATGAACAAATGATTTGCGCACTTTTTTAAGTTTCGCCGTTATCCCCAACGATGATATGCAGGGTGACCTTCTTTAACCGCTACAAATAAGCCTTTGCTGGTTGCGCAAACCTTATCGTTGGCGCACAGTTCCGCCTCAACGGTTGCTCTGTCATCCGTGAAATCCGTAATCCAAGCTCGAATTTTTATAAGTGAATCTGCGGGTGTGGGACGCAAAAGTTTTACTGAATAGTTTGCGGTTACCGTACATTCTGGCTCGTCCAGCAAATTCTTTTTCATCAAAAAATGCGCTGCTGCCCAATTTGAATGACAATCAAGCAGCGAACCGATTATTCCACCGTTCAGCATTCCAGGGTATGCTTGATGATGTTCAGATGCGCGCCATTCCATCACATACTTGCCATTGTTTTCAAAACTACGAATTCTCAACCCCTTTTCGTTTGCCGGTCCACATCCGAAGCAAATGGAATTTGGTGCGTATGTTTCTTGAAGTGATTTCATATTACTTAATGATACGGCATTTTTCGCACTATAAATAACACTCGCAAGAGTTTCCGGCTTGTTTGTTAAATGGTTGCTTCATCAAGTAATTAGACCGAAAAACCCACTTCTTATGATCAAAAATTAAATACAAAACGCAAACGTTTGTGTGTTAACATCAAAAGCCCAAAGTAAATAGAATGTTCGGCTTTTTGATAAAGGTCTAAAAAGTTCGATAGTGGTGATTCAATGGTGCGCATAATTATTGGTATTGTAGTTGGTTTCGTGCTGTGGTCAGTGTTATGGGTTGGAAGCTCCGAATTGTTGAAAGCTTTTTCGCAAGAATATGCGGAACGTCTAACTTCAATGCAATTTTCGACGGCAGATTTGATTTTTGCGTTAATTCGCAGCTTTTTTTGCACAATTATCGCGGGTTGGATTGCCGTGCTTGCCGCAAGAGAATATTCAAAAACAACACTTGGTTTGGGAGTTTTGCTCTTGGCGGTTGGTGTTTTGGTGCAGGCAACAAATTGGAATGTCTTTCCGGTTTGGTATCACTTGGTTTTCTTGCTCGCATTGGTACCGCTTACATTATTTGGTGGAAAAATGGCAAAACCAAAATCAACTTAACATTCTTTCCAACCAGACCGGAAGCGGAAGCCAATTCCACGCTAACCCGTAAGTTTGTGAATTCAGGCGTGAAAGTTCTCGTTCCTTTTCTTCGAGCAATTCTTCCGGTGGCTGATCGTGCCTGTTTTCATAACAACCATGCGAAATGCAAGGAACCGGCTTTGCATCATGATGAACCAAACACCCTATTCCTTTTTCAAATAACGGACACGTATATGTTTTGCCGTATTCAACCGAGCCCGTTTCATTCTTCAATTTTGTTGAAACAGATCTAATTCGTTCCGCGAGGTGTGCGCGAAAATGTATATCTTGGGAATCTAAAGCCTTGATTATTGCCACCGCTTCAATTCGCGAAATGTGCACGTTAACAAAATGCGCATCAAGACAGCAACTTCCCATTTCATTACAATTTAGACAATCTTTAGCTTTGTGTTCATATTCGTGTTTAATCGTAATTCGGAAACTTTCACGAATTAATTTTAGTCGTCTTAGTGCCGTTGTTTCGGGGATTCGTTTCATTTTTGCCAATCACATTGCTATTATTATCTAAAATAAAAGTTTGTGGAAACCAATATGTTAAAAGAAGGTGATAAGGCTCCTTCGTTTTCTGGAAAGAACCAAGACGGTAAAACGATTAAGCTTGCAGATTTCAAAGGCAGGAAACTGGCTCTTTATTTCTATCCCAGGGATATGACGCCGGGCTGCACAAAAGAAGCGAATTCTATTCGTGATGGATACTCGGATTTGAATAAGAAGCAAATAGCAGTTGTTGGAGTTTCGACGGATGACGAAGCAAAACATCAAAAGTTCATAGAAAAATACGAGCTTCCATTTATGTTAATTGCCGATACCGAACACGCAATTTGCGACAAATATGGTGTATGGGTAGAGAAAAATATGTATGGAAAAAAATACATGGGAATAAAACGAACCACGTTTTTGATTGATGAAACCGGAAGTATCAAGAAAATATTCAAAAAAGTTAACGTTAGCGATCATGCTAATGAAATTTTAGCCGGTTTCAGTGAGTAATTCCCTTTAATTTCGATTCAAACTGCAGTTGGTTTTTGTTGAGATTAGATCATCCTGAGCGATTTAATTTATGAACCGACCCCAAGAACTTTCAAACACTATTTGTGCGTTTGCACTTAGAAATGAAGGCTGGACTGTGGATGATTCGATTAAGGATGAGTATCAGTTTGAAGCCTTAAAGCCGGACCGACGCGTTGCGGTCAGAATCTATAATTCGCCTCGCAGATTACAACTTTCACAAATTGAAAAATTTGTTCGCTTTCTTTCATCGCCATCCGGTGCAAAATTCACATCGGGTTTGATAATTTCCACGGGCGGATTTTCAACATCCATTGAAAGTTTTCTAGCGCAGGATGCCGAAAAAGAAATCTCAATTGCCCTCTTAAAAGGCACCGAACTTATTCGTAATAGTGAAAGTTTAACTCAGCCAACGAATCAAAATTCGCCCCTTTACCTGGGTGTATTTACGTGCAAAGGCGGTGTGGGCAAAACAACCGTAAGCGCGCACCTTGCCGGCGCATTTGCAACTAACGGACATAACGTTGCGCTACTTGATTTAGATAAACAGCAGAATTTACGACGCATTTTAGGTGACGGTGTTCACGTACCAAAGTTTGACGGAAGTTTCGGTTCAATTGTTTCCGTATTTGATTCGAAAGAGTGGGATGAAGAATATTATACGGACACAAAAATTGTAATTTGTGATTGCAACCCGGAATTTACCGCAAACCCTGAAGAAATTTTGAGACGGTTTGATTACTGCATTATGCCCACAACGCTGAATCCATTAGGCATTAGCAAAGGTGGCGACGTTATTCGAAGAACGTTATTTCAATTGCGAAAAGTAAACCCGTTTGCCCGTATGTTTGTGCTTATAAACAATTTACAAACAGACGACATGGAAAAAAATCGTGTCCTTAGCGAGTATTTTAATCGACAATTGGTTGAACTTGGCAAAGAAGATGATTTATTTCAATACATCGACCCCGCAGAAGTTTCAATTCGATTTAGCAAGCAACTGCTTTATTGGGGTTATCATATTTATGAAAACCAGCCTCCCGAACTAGCTTTTAAAAAAGTAGGCAGATATGCAAACCCGCGTGTGGATTTTCTGAAGCTCGTTGATTATCTGGAAAATGCAACAGTTATAGGAAAGTTAAGAACCATGCGCGCTTGCTAACTTTTTTTGAAGTTTATTCAAAAATTCGGTACACTAATATTTTACATCACCATGCCCGCTTCCGATGTAAAACCCCCGTTAAGAAAAATAAATCCCCAACAATAAACAGATATTCTGGAGGAAGGTTGTGTCTAAATTTTTATCATTTATTTTGATTATGTTGTTGCTAGCGGCATCAAGTCCGGCAGCGTTTGCAGATCAAATTATATTAACGAATGGAGATAAGCTCACCGGTAAAATTGTAAAAAAAGACGGTGACAAAATTGTAATTGAAACTGAATTCGCTGGTGTTGTAACGGTGCTTTGGTCCGCTGTTTCAAAAATTGTGGCGGATGAACCCGTAAACATAGAACTTGCGGATGGTCAAAAGCTTAAAGGAACAGTTGCCACAACGGAAGAAGATGCAAAAGTTGAAGTGGCTACGCAAGATGCAGGAATGGTTTCTGTAGAAAAGCAGAATATTCAAACTGTAAGAAGCCAGGCTGAGCAGGCTTCGTTTGAAGCTGAACAAGCAAGAATACTAAATCCGGGATTTGGTGATCTTTGGACCGGTTCCGCGGATCTAGGGTTCAGCATGACAACCGGCAACTCCGAAACCAAAGCATTAACGGCAGGCGTGCGTGCATCGCGCGAAACAACACGAGACAAAATCAGCGTTTATGGCAATATGATACAAGCCAGCAACAACACTACCGGCGTAAAAGTTACAACTGCTAATGCCGTTTGGTTTGGTGGCAGATATGACGTAAATATCAGCGATAAAACCTTTGTGTTTGCTACCGCAGATTTTGAACACGATAATCCGCAAAAACTCGATTTTCGTGCGGTTTTCGGTGGTGGTTTTGGGTATCGATGGATCAGAACGGATCGAACTTCGTTGGATGTTTTCGGCGGTGCCGCATATAACAAGGAATACTTTTCTGATGGAACCCGTCGAAACTCTGCCGAGGCATTGATTGGCGAAGAATTTCACTACAAGCTTTCGAATATTTCGGATTTGGAACAGCGCTTCGTTCTTTATCCAAACCTAAGCAATACCGGCGAATTTCGTTCGATTTTCGATGCATCGGTTGTTACGCGTTTGAGCAAATGGCTAGGGTGGCAAGTAACTGTTGGAAACCGATATAACAGCGAACCCGCACTTGGCGCAAAAACAAACGATTTTCTATTTACAACGGGCATTCGTGCCACGTTTGGAAACAATAAATAAGTTTCAAACCTTAATTTCCCTTTGGGCTCGTTAACTGGTTAACGGAGCCCTTTTTTTGCATAATATCAACAAAACCACCTGCCCGTTTTTAGTCCGGTTCCGGAATGTAAGAGCAAAATTCAAAAGTAACAAGTTTATTGATAACATCGCTAATTTAGATTATGTATAGAATCGCAATTTTAAATCGTACATTTACAAGGGGTCCAATGGTCTTGTTGTTGCTGTTGTGCTTAACGTATAGCACATTCGCCGATATTATATTGATGAACAATGGCGACAAAATCTCGGGCAAAATTGTAAGAAAAGAAGGCGATAAACTATTTGTTGAAACCGAAATCGCCGGCATAATTGGCTTAAAGTGGTCAATGGTAAAGGAAATAGTTTCAGATAGTTCAATGGCTGTGACGCTTGATGACGGAAACGTGATTGAAGGAAGAATTGCGCCCGAAGGTGAAATTATTAAGGTTGAAACCAAAGAAGAAACCTTTGAAGTGCCGCGCAAAGAAATAAAGGAAGTGAGAACGCCAAATGCGCAAGTGGAATTTGAAAAAGCACAAAAGAAAATTGCCGACGCAAGAATTACCGATTTATGGAACGGCACGCTGGATGTGGGTTTTAGCCTAACAAACGGAAACTCTGACACGCACACATTTTCAGCGGCTATGCGCGCCGTAAGAGAAATACCTCATAAAAAAATAAGTGCCTATGCAAATGCCGTGCAGGTCAAAGACACATCCACTAATGTTACAAAAGTTCGCGCTCAAAGCGTTTGGGCGGGCGCGCGTTATGAGGTAGATTTCCGTACGAAATGGTTCGCTTTCGCTTCCGGCGATTTCGAATACAATCAGCCCCAAAAGCTGAATTTGCGCGCTGTTCTGGGAACGGGGTTTGGATATCACACCATAAAGCGTGACCACTTAAGCCTTGATATAAGTGCCGGCGTAACAAATAACTACGAAAACTTTTCTACCGGTTTGGTCAGAAATTCAGCCGAGCTAAGCCTTGGGGAAGAACTAAAATATCATATCAACTCACGGGCAAGATTAACTGAACGCGCGGTTTTTTATCCGAACCTGTCCCAAATCGGACAAGCGCGGGCGCTGCTAGATGCTTCTTTGGAAACCGATATAAGCAGTTGGCTCGGTTGGCACGTTACCATCGGAAACAGATTTAACAGCCGCCCGGTAAATCTTACGGAAAACAACGATTTTATTATGTCCACGGGACTTCGATTCTTCTTCGGAAACAAACGTAAGAAATTAGGAAAATAAATGTCGAATGCAACACCTAAAATCGAATATAGATTTATCGAAACGTTCCCTGAAATACTGCCCATAGAAGAAATGCAGGCACGCGTGTGGGGCGTTTCCGAAATTGAAGTTGTGCCCGCTTCAATGATGATTGCGGCAATCACAAGCGGTGGAGTATTGGTTGGTGCCTATGATGCCGATAAATTAATAGGATTTACATTCGGGTTCGGAGGGTTTGAGAAAGGCATGCCCGTACACCACTCTCATATGCTCGCCGTTGCAGCTGAATACCGCGGGTTCGACATTGGAAAGAATTTGAAACTTAAACAGCGCGAACGTGTTGTAAAGATGGGAATCGAAGTGATGACGTGGACATTCGACCCGTTACAGAGCTTAAATGCCTATTTCAACTTTCAAAAGCTTGGAGTTGTTTCAGATAGCTATATCGTAAATTTTTATGGTGAAGTCGCGGAAAGCTTTCTTCACCAAAACGGAACCGATAGGCTTTGGGTTGAATGGCATCTAAACAAAGCGAATTCTAATGATGTTTGCAAAATTGATTATTCCGCTCTCGATTTAAATGAAATTGTACCTTTGATTTCAAACGACAAGAGCGCTGGAATCAAGCTAACGGGCACTGAAGCCTTAGCAAATACTTCAATTATTTCAATCGAAGTTCCAAAAAATATTGTTGAGATTGAAGCTAACAATTTTGAACTCGCAAAACTTTGGCGTGTACAAACCCGAAAAGCGTTTCAAGTGGCGTTTGCTCAACAATTCTACGTTTCAACCTTTATCGTATATAAAAATGCCGGATTCTACTTGTTAAACCGCAAGTAAATACTTTCTATTTTTGAGTGGTAAATACAACACAAAAACTCACACGAAGCAACAACCGAGCAACTTTCAATCTACCACGGTGACGAACTCCTTTTTTTAATCTCGATGTACTGATAAATCATTTGTCGTCAAAAGTAGGTGCCGGGAGCAATCACTTTGAACATCTTGCTGAATGAATGGTCATTCAGTTATAATCCAAGCCAAGATTAGAATTGATAGGAATAATAAAACCGATGTTAAAAGTTGAAAAAGCCGCAGTTTTAGGCGCCGGAACAATGGGCGCAGCAATCGCCGCGCATCTAACAAACGCGGGAATCCCGACATTATTATTGGATATTGCACCGAATGATGCCGATAAAAAAGACAAGAATGAAATCGTAAAATCGCTTTTTGAAGCCGCCAAGAAACTGAAACCGGCACCGTTTATGCTTTCGGCAAACGCAGAATTGGTTACTCTTGGAAATTTTGAAGAAGATATGCAAAAGATTGCCGATTGTGATTTGGTGATCGAAGCCGTTGTTGAGCGGCTGGACATTAAACACAAAGTTTTTTCAGAAGTTGAAAAATACCGAAAGTCGGGTTCAGTTATCTGTTCTAACACAAGCGGAATTCCTATTAAGGAAATTGCCGAACCGTTTTCAGATGATTTTAAGGCGCATTTTTTGGGCACGCATTTCTTTAATCCGCCGCGTTATATGAAGTTGGTTGAGCTTATTCCAACGGAATGGACGAGTGGCGAAGTTTCTAGCAACGTTGCCGGTTTTATGGATCAGCGCCTTGGCAAGGGAGTGGTACCCGCAAAGGACGAGCCGAATTTTATTGCAAACCGCGTGGGAACATTTGGAATGATGGTTACCATTCACGAAATGCTCGCGATGGATTTCACGCCTACAGAAGTTGATCAAATGACAGGCAAGGCAATCGGACACGCTTCAAGCGCGACATTCCGCACATCTGACTTGGTTGGACTCGATGTGTTGGCACACGTCAACAACAACCTATACCCCGCGGTTCCCGATGATGAAGAACGAGACGCATTTCTACTTCCCGATGTTGTAAAAACAATGCTTGAAAAGAAAATATTGGGAGATAAAACGGGCAGCGGCTTTTATAAAAAATCAAAAGATTCGGAAGGTAACCGCGTAATTCTTGAGCTTGATTTGAATTCGTTT
>JBKEBT010000132.1:0-1669 GCA_047973305.1 Pyrinomonadaceae bacterium | reverse complement strand
TGCCTCCGGATTTACATTGAACAATCACCGGTTTCGATGCATCGATTTCATCTTTTCGCGCAATTATTTCGCCAAGCGGAATAAGCTTTGAACCTTGTATTTTCGCAAATGCGTATTCATCCGGCTGGCGTACATCAATCAGCTCAAAATCTTCGCCTGCATCAATTTTTTCCTTTAATTCGGTAACGGTAATTTCCTTCATTTCTTTATAAAAAGTTGGTAATTGAAAACCATTTTCGTTTTCCAATCGTATTAAATTCTCAACTAAATACGATTGGAAAACAAAATTCAATTCAGAGATTTAGCTTAATACTACGTTTGAATATTATACAGTTTATCGAAAACTACAACCATATTAATGGTCAAAGAGATGACGAAAATCGGTTTGGTACTTGCGCTGGGTTTAACGATTGTTTTTACTGGCTATTCCTGTAAGGGTAAGAAATCCGGTGATAGTGCTACTGCAGGGGCGGGTGAAAAAAAAGCCGTTGTTAACGTAACCACGGGGCAATCAATCGCGCGCGAAGTTCCTTCGTATATTTCAGCAACCGGTAGTTTAGTGGCAGACGAAACTTCTGACGTAGCGCCGAAAGTGGCTGGAAAAGTTACAAATGTTTATGTAAATGTCGGCGGATTTGTGAGTGCGGGTTCCGCAATCGCAAAAATCGATGATAAAGACGCCAAGTTGCGACTATCTGAGGCGGATGCCGGTGTGAAACAATCGCAGGCGGCGGTTCGGCAAGCAGAAGCGCGAATAGGCTTGTCACCAAACGGAAAGTTTAATTCATCCAGCATTCCGGAAGTAAGACAGGCGAATGCGGTTTACGAACAAAACCTTGCTGAATTAAGACAAGCAGAAGCAAACGAAAAACGTTACAGAGATTTAGTGGAGACCGGCGATGTTTCAATGGTTATGTATGAAGGATTTCGTACAACCCGTGACACGGCGCGCGCGCGCGCGAAAGCTGCAAAGGAAGCGCTTGACAGTGCGGCAAACAATGCACGGCAAAATAACGCGGCAATTACAAGTGCGAAGGCTTCAGTAGATACTGCAAAGGCGCAACTTTTGACCGCAAAACAGGCGGTTGCGGATACAATTATTTATGCGCCGTTTAGCGGTTACATAAGCGAACGCCAAGTTGCGGTGGGTGAATATGTAACTTCCTCAACACCGGTAATTAAGTTGCTTCGCACAAACCCGATTAAAATTTATCTACAAGTTTCAGAAACTGATTTGCCCCAGGTAGGAATAGGCAGTGGAATTTCGGTTGAGGTTGATGCATACAAAGACCGAAGATTTGCCGGCAGGGTTTCAGCAATTAATCCGGCGCTTGATACATCATCACGTGCAGCAACTGTTGAAGGCACTATTGAAAATTCAAACAACGCGCTTCGTTCCGGAATGTTTGCCACTTCGCGAATTACGCGCCAAGGTGGAAACACCGGAATATTTGTTCCAAAGGCAGCAGTTTATAGGGATGTTTCAACACAAAGTTATAGGGTTTTTGTTATCAAAGAGAACATAGTAAAGCTACGTGTAGTGGAATTGGGCGAGGAAGAAGACGACTATTATCTGATAAATTCAGGGGTTGACGCGGATGAACTTGTTGCAACCAGCAATCTTGATCAACTTTACGAAGGTGCGAAAGTATCTTACTAAGTTAACGAT
>JBKEBT010000131.1:0-54033 GCA_047973305.1 Pyrinomonadaceae bacterium | reverse complement strand
TGGAGTCAAATGATTGATCGGCAAAGACTTATGGTTTCATCTGTATATCCAAAGCAATGGTATGCCGTGGATACAATCGAGCAACTAACTCAGGTAAATGATCTTTCAAGTTAAATGAAAACAGTTTTGCATTTCATTCAAGATGGCGACACAAGTGGAATTTTCCCAAATTTGGCAAAATGGCACGATAAAACTAAATATCGAGTGCTGTTTGCCTCATTGGGAGAGTTTGCTCCGTGGTTGCACGAGTATTTGCAAACACAAGGCATTGAGAGTTTCAGTTGTGACGCTAATTCTCGTAAACAATATGCTTCGGCGATTCTCAAACTTTCTAACTATTTGAAAAAAGAAAAGGGTGTTATTTCAATATCTAATCGAAATCTAATTTATGGCTAAAAAACTTTGTTGGATGGTTTCGCAACTTGATTACAGCAAACAATTCGACCAACTCGGACAATACTTAAATAATAGCGAGAAATATGATTTTTCATACATTTTCTTAAATGAAAACCCGCCGATTCTTTACAATCAGTTTAAGGAAAAAGGAATGGATGTTTATTATGTTCAATATCGCTCTAAAAAAGATGTCCCCTCTGCCATCAAACAAATTTACGGAATTTTTAAGAAAATAAAACCCGACATAGTTCACGCAAATTTATTCGAGGCAACATTTACAGGATTAATTGCGGCAAGACTTGCTGGAGTAAAAGAGCGGATTCATACTCGGCATCATTCCAGCGAAAGCCATCTTTATTATCCGAAGCGGGCGGTTTATTACGATAAATTGATTAATTCGCTTTCGACGAAAATCGTTGCTGTGAGTGATATTGTTGCCGAAGTTTTAATTAAAATGGACAAAGTTCCGTCTGAAAAAATCACGGTTGTTTCACACGGTTTTATGTTAGAAGAAATGATAGCAAAAGAAGAGCTTATTCCCATTGTTGCTAAAGATTACAATTTGACGGATGCGTATCCTGTCGTCGGTGTGGTCAGTCGTTTTGTTAATTGGAAAGGAATTCAATATGTAATTCCTGCTTTTAAAGAATTGCTTACAGATTATCCTAAAGCCAAGCTCGTGATGGCAAATGCTCGAGGAAATTACAGCGACCAACTGCGAAAACGGCTAAAAGATGAGTTAAATGATGATAATTATGTCATAATTAACATCGAACGCAGAATTTTTGAGCTTTTTAAGACTTTCGATGTTTTTGTCCATGTGCCAATTACCAAAGAGGTCGAGGCTTATGGACAAGTTTATATTGAATCTTTGTTGCTGAAAGTTCCTTCAATTTTTACGATTTCGGGAATCGCCAATAGTTTTATCAAAGACAAAGAAAATGCTGTTGTCGTGCCGCACGAAAATACTGAAGCGATTTACGAAGCAATAAAACTAATGCTTTCTGATGAAAAATTGCGGGAAAAGATTACTGAAAACGGTTATAAAGATGTTTGGTCACGCTACCACATCAACGATATGTATAAACGTCTGGACGAGATTTATTCGTCATAGAAACCGATGAATTTTATCAAGAATATTGTTACCAAAAGTCTTTCGTTTAAGATTCTAGTTCCGTCTTCGAGTCGGGTTATTTTGGCTTATCACGATGTTTCAAACGCAAGTTCGCCGCATTTTTCCGAACATTATTCGACTGAGATCGAAAGATTTCACGAGCAAATCGAATTTTTGCAAAGCAATTTTGAAATGGTTTCGCTAGACGAAATTGTGACCAAACCTAAAGGCAATAAACGGATGGTCGCCGTCACTTTCGACGACGGTTTTTTGTCTGTTAAGGAAGAAATTTCGGATTATCTTTTTGAAAAAAGAATTCCGTTTGCGGTTTTTGTGAACAGCACCGCGATTAAAGAAAATTTTCTGCCGTATGATCTGTATCCCGAAATTGCGGTTCATCACGAAAAGCAAGTATTTTTGAATGCAGATGATGTCAAATATCTCTATAATAAAGGGGTTACGATTGGCAGCCATTCATCGAATCACAGGAGTTTTGCGAATTGCGATGCAGAAAGTTTAGCGGTTGAGATTGGCGAGAATAAGGCTTTTATCGAAGATTTGTTAGGAACAAAAGTCGAACACTTGGCGATTCCATACGGCAAAAAAGAACATTTCAACGAGAAAGCCGTTGAATACGGCTGGTCAGTCGGACACAAATTTATTTATGCGACCAACCCTGTTTATTTTTCCGAGCCTTTTCCCGAATATTCTTTGATTCCGCGGATCGGAATTACCAATCAAACCGCCGAAGAACTTTGCTTTTTAATTAACCGACCTTTGGTCAAAAAAATAGATATTTAACGGAGGAAAATTATGTCGCCTGATGAAGAATTAGAATTCAGACAATTCGTTTTTACCGACAAAGAAGGTTTCAAAGAGACTTATAAACTTTGCTTCGACATAGACGTTTCCGAAGAATATCTGAACTGGAAATATCGTGCTAATCCGGCGGGCGAAGTTGTTGCTTTTGCTGCTTTTAGCGGCGAGACGATGGCGGCTTTTTACGGCGTAATTCCCGAAACTTACCTTGTCAACGGCAAGCCGAAACGAGTTTATCAATCAATGGACACAATGACGCATCCGAATTTTCAGCGTCGCGGACTTTTCGGGAAACTGGCGAAAATGACCTACGACCGTATTGCCGAGATTGAAGGAGAATTATATTTAGTTGGGATTCCGGGAACAACTTCATATCCCGGATTCGTCAAAAAACTGAGTTGGATGGATATTCATCAATTCAAATACGCTTTTTGTCAAAAACACCTTTTCAAAGCTGCGGGAATTTTTTCTAAAACTGCAAAGATGGATTTTACAGTCGTTACAGAAATGACCGATTCATTAGCCGAATTTTTGGATAATCGCAAAATCTCCGATAAGCCGATTCAGCCAAGCGTTTCATCTGCCTTTTTTGATTGGCGGGTTTTCAAAAATACCAATAAAAAGTTTGATGTTCTGGACATAATTGATAACGGAAAAACGGTCGGAGTTTGCGTTTATACGATGCCCGAAACTGACCGCTGTTTTATAAATTTCCTGACTTTTTCGGATGATAAAATGTTTGCTGATTATACAAAAGCGGTAATCGGACATTTATTTGAGATAACTAACGCAGGTTATATTTTTAATTGGGAAGCAATCAATCCTACTCTGCATAAAGCCTTGAAGAAGTTCGGGTTTATCACAAATCCGCTTGATTCGGGAATGTTTTCGTATCGAGTTCCGTTTATTGTTCGTGCCGAGCCTGATGTTGTTGACGGGTTGAATTGGTATGATGTTAATAACTACGATGTTCAGCAATTAATGCAAGATTAATGAGTAAAATGCCTCTAGTTTCAGTTGTGATTCCTGCTTATAACGCTGTTCGATTTGTCAACGCGACGATTGATAGCGTTCTCGCACAAACTTTTCAAGACCTTGAAATTTTGGTAGTAGATGATGGTTCAACCGACAACACGAAAGAAATTTTAGGGAATTACGGTGACAAAATTCGTTTTCTGCCAAAGAAAAACGGCGGTGTTTCGAGTGCGAGAAACTACGGAATTGAGAACGCAATAGGAAAATATATTGCTTTTTTGGATGCGGATGATGTTTGGATGCCGGAGAAGCTGGAAAAGCAAGTTGCGTTGATGGAATCTAACAAAGAAATTGGTTTATGTTACGTTTCAACGCAACGAGTTGATGAAGAGTTGAACTATCTAACCTTAATTCGAGCAAATACTTACGCAGATTATACTGAATCTCTTTTGCTTAATCTAAACATCGTTTCAGGTTCGTGTTCATCAGCAATGGCAAGACGCGATATTATTTTGCAGACAAACGGATTTGATTCACAATTCACAACATATGCCGATTGGGAGATGTGGTTACGTTTAAGTTTGTTAACAAACTTTGCACCAATCAATGAAGAATTAGTTAAATATCGCATAGTAAAAGGAAGTATGAGTTCCAAACCGGAAGCAACAAAACGTGATGCGCTCGGAGTTTTGGAAAAGTTTTTTAACTTGCCCGGTTTACCTGAGAAATATAAAAGGTTGGAAAAACAAGTATGTAGCAATCATCTGATGATTGTTTCGGGCGAGTTTTTACATAATGGAAAAGTGCGTGAAAGCCTTAATTGTATTTGGCAGGGAATAAAACTCTATCCGCAAAATATTACACGCCCTTTAGGCTTACCATTTCGTTTCGCCAAACGTCTTTTAGCTAATTAAATTCAATGCCAAGAGTTCTTTACGTTTCATATTGGGGTGCGCTTGAACAACTCGGACAATCTTTGGTTGTACCGGCGGTTAAGAAATTGGCACAGATGGGCGTTGAAATCACCCTCGTCACCTTTGAAAAACCGCACGATTTGGCTCGGAAAGGTGAAATGGAACGGGTGCGAGTTTTGTTTGAAGAAGACAAAATTGAATGGATTCCACTCAAATATCACAAAGGGATTCGGGCAACGCCGTTTGATATTTCAAACGGGCTTTTGCAAGGGATCTCAAAACGCGTGCAAAAGAAATATGATATAGTTCACGCTCGTACATATATCGGAGGTCTGATTGGATTAGTTCTTGCCCCGCTAATTGGCGCAAAATTCATTTATCACAATGAAGGTTTTTATCCTGATGAACAGGTTGACGGAGGATTTTGGGGCTTAAATTCGCGTCCGTATAAAGTTGCTAAGTATTTGGAAAATAAGATGTATCAGCGAGCAGATGCGATAATTTCCCTTTCACATCGAGCAAAAGCAATTTTGGTGAACGACTTTCCGAATACGCCAATCATCGTAGTTCCTAGTTGCGTGGATTTGGAAAGATTTGATTTACCAAAGACAAAGCCTGTTTTTTCGGATGATGAAATAAAACTTGTATATATCGGCAGTGTTGGCGGCAGATATATTTTAGATAAAATCGGTGCATTTGTTGCCGCTTCTCGGAAAACCGGAATAAATGTAAAACTGCAAATTTACAGCAAAGCCGATAAGAATTTAATCGGGCAAATGCTTGATGCGAGTGGGCTTGAGCGAGAAGCGTGGTCACTTGAAGCCGTTCCTTATACGGAAATGCCAAAGCGTTTGGCTGAACATCAGGCGGGATTATTTTTTCTAACACAAGGACTTAGTGAACATGGTTGTTCGCCAACCAAAATCGGAGAATATTGGGCAATCGGGTTGCCGGTGATTACTTCATCGGGGGTTAGTGACACCGATGATATTATTAATCGGGAAAAGGTCGGCGTTATTGTTAAAGAACATAGCGAACAGGCTTATCAAACAGCTTTTTTAGATTTGTGTAAACTTTTGCAGGATAACGCACTGCCTGCACGTTGTCGTAAATCTGCAGAATCACATTATGCGCTTTTACCCGCATGTGAGCGTCAAGTTGCGCTTTATGATGAGTTGTTAGACATTAAAGAATGAATTGTCCGGCTTGCCAAAATCAAAAATCAAATTCGTTTGGTACCAAGAACGGTTACGCGTTGGAAAAATGCAGCGTATGTAAGACGCTGTTTGCGGAATTAAGTATTGAAAATCAAAATACTTCGGCGGAAGTTCAAGATTTGTACGATCACTATTACGACTTTGCTAACTATAAACTGCCAAAAGCAGCTGAGATTTCATTGCAAAAAATAGTTGATTCGTTTTCGGATTTTCGACAAACTGGAAACTTCATTGATATTGGCTTTGGTGAAGGCGGAATGCTTTCGGTGGCTGAAAAAAATGGCTGGAAATGTTTTGGAACTGAGCTTTCGCCGCAATCATTGGAATATGGCAATGCAAAAGGTTGGACGGTTTCAACAGACGCATTTTCTGACGAAAGATTCCCAAAAGAAAAATTTGATGTTGTCACGATGGTTGAACTTATCGAACACGTCGCTAATCCTGATTTTTTCTTTGAAACAGCTTTTAAGTTATTGCGTCCCAATGGATTATTGTTTTTGACAACTCCAAATGCGCAAAGTATAAATCTGCGGTTTTTAGGAACTGAATGGAGCGTTATCAGCCCGCCTGAGCATATTACGTTGTGGAGTGCGAATGGCTTAAAACAAGCCTTAGAAAGAAATAAATTTGCCACTCTAACAATTAGAACAGACGGATTAAATCCGTTTGAGATTTTTAACAAAATTCGTAATCGTGGAAAGAAAAGTGAAGTTGCTGTTAATCGCAATGAAGCGGCTTTTGCGCTCAACGAAGCATTTACGGGCAGTAATTGGCGACAAACTGTAAAAGCACAAATCAATCAAGGCTTGAGTTTATTTAGTTTGGGTGACGGAATAAAGATCTGGGCGGTGAAGAAATCGTAAATTTTTATGCCTCTTTTTATATCAATTATTGTTCCAGTTTATAATTCAGCAAATTTTCTGCCTAAATTGCTGGAAGCAATTGACTTGCAGAAAAATGAATCCAATTGGAATTTGGAATTGATCTTAGTTGATGATGGAAGCAAAGATTGCAGTTATTCACAAATAGAAGAATTAAGCAAACAATACGATTATATAAAGGGAATCAAATTGGCACGAAACTTCGGACACCAAGCTGCCGTTAGAACAGGTCTTTCTTTTTGTAAAGGAGATTATGTTGCGATTATTGATGATGATTTACAGGATCCGCCGAGTCTGTTACCGATGTTTTTTGCATATTTAGACAAAGGATATGATGTGGCTTTTGGGGTTCGCCGAAAACGTAAAGAAAGTATATTCAAAAGAATTAGTTATCAGGTTTTTTATCGAGTTTTACAGAGTTTAAGCAATATTGATATTCCACTAGATACCGGTGATTTTTGTGTGATGAAAAAAATTGTTGTTGACAATATGCTCGAACTAAACGAAAAGAATCCGTTTCTGCGGGGAATGCGCGCGTGGGTTGGTTTTAAGCAAATCGGGGTTGAATATGAACGGCAAGGAAGAATTGAAGGGGAATCTGGCTACACACTCAATAAACTTTTGAAAATTGCATTTGACGGAATTTTTTCTTTTTCTAGTATTCCGGTTAGGCTTATTACCTTAATTGGTTTTATCGGATTAGGCGTGGCGTTTCTTTACAGTTTTTATTTGATCACAGTTTATCTGACTCATAATATTTCGGTGCAAGGTTTTACAACAATTGCTATTCTTATTTCATTTTTCGGTTCTCTAACTTTAATTTGCCTTGGAATTATTGGAGAGTATATTGTTCGTATTTATGATGAGGTCTTAAGTCGTCCTCATAGTATTATCGAAAAAACTATCAATATCTAAATGACAAACATATTGGTTATAGGCTCTAACAGCTTTATTGGCAAACATTTCATCAATTATTTATCGGGAATGAAAGAGATTTCATTAACGGTTTTTGGCAGGAGTTGTCCACCTGAATTTTCAAATTTAAGGTTCGTGCAAGGTGATTTTATCAATCTTAACATTTTGAATAATGCATTAGATGGGCAAGATTTAGTTTATCATTTTATATCTCAAACTATCCCTGCCACAAGTTGGGAAAAACCTCAGATTGAAATTGAAAAGAACCTTGTTCCATTCTTAAATTTTATTGACTTAGTTGTAAAAGCCCGTGCAAAGAAAATATGTTTTGTCTCTAGTGGGGGAACGGTTTATGGATTACAACAAGACATTCTTACAGAAGAATCTTTAACTGAACCTTTTTCTCCATATGGAATTATCAAACGAACTAGTGAAAGTTTTTTGCAGTATGCGAAACAGAAACATCAGTTAAATTACGATATTTATCGAATGTCAAATGTTTATGGCGAAGGTCAAGATATTGGCAAAGGGCTTGGTTTTATCAATACAGCCTTAGAAAAAATTGCCCATCATCAACCTGTTATTATCTACGGAGACGGCGAAAATGTCCGCGATTATCTTTATGTTCGGGATGCGGCTAAATTACTGACTTTGAGCCTCGAAAAAAATATCGAAAATTCGGAAATTTATAATCTCAGTTCAAATCATCCGATTAGTTTGAATGAATTGGTTAAATTGATGAAAAATGTTTTAAAAGTTGAGGTCAAGGTTGAATATTTGTCAGCGCGAGCCAGCGATAATCGAAAAGTTGTGCTGGATAACACTAAACTAATGAAGCATTTCGGGCAGGTTTCCCTAACTTCACTAGAAGACGGAATCAAGCAAACCTATAATTATTTGAAGAATAAAGCAAGTTATGTCCAAAAAAGCCTTTGATGATTTTGACGGGTTTGCCTCGGATTATCGTCAAATTCACAATGAAACCATAAAATTCAGCGGCGCTGACAGCGACTTTTTCTCGGAGCAAAAGGTCGAAGAAATCCGTAAAGTGGAAAATCGGGATAATTTAAATATTTTAGACTTAGGCTGTGGTGACGGCAACTCAGCGGTTTTTTTTCAAAAATATTTTCCGCACTCAACATATTTAGGCTTGGATGTTTCACGGGAAAGCATTGCGGTTGCTAAAGAGAAAACGCTTCAGAATGCCGAATTTGCTCATTATAATGGGTTTGATTTGCCTTCGGAAGAGAGTAGTTTGGATTTAGTTTTTATCGCCTGTGTTTTACATCACATCAATTTTGATAATCACGAAAAAGTTTTGGGCGAAGTCAAACGGGTTTTGAAGCCAAACGGACGGCTTTATATTTTTGAACATAATCCGTTTAATCCTGTGACTAGAAAAGTTGTCAGTGATTGCCCGTTTGACGAAGATGCGGTTTTGCTGAGTCCGTCTTATACAAAAAAGATTTTAACGAAACTGGATTTTCGCCAAATCAGCACGAACTACACGATCTTCTTTCCGCGTGTGAAGGCGTTGAATTGGGCGTTACCGTTAGAAAATTACCTAAAATGGATGCCGTTCGGCGGTCAATACTATACAAAAGCGAATAAATGAAAAGTGTCAAAGAAATGATTTTGGAATCGCCGGTCGGCTATGCACTCTGGTCGGTGCCGTTTAATAAGCCGAAAATTCTCGCCGTCAAACGGCTTTTGGAAAAAAATCAAAAGACCCGCGGCAGAGTTTTGGATGTCGGTTGCGGTCCCGGCTCGAATGCGCCTGTTTTTGCTGACGGATTCGATTATTTGGGCGTAGATTTTAATCCGCAATATATCGAATCTGCCTTGAAGCTGTTTCCCAAAATGTCTTTTTTGGTTGGAGATGCCACCAAATTGAATTTGGACGGAAAGAAATTTGACCTTATTCTAATCAATTCGCTGATGCACCATTTGGATAACGAAGAATGCAATAAACTGATGACCGATCTGAAGCCGTTACTAGCAGAAAAGGGAATAATCATTGTCCAGGAGCCTCTGATTCCACCGATAAACAAACCTTTTATGACCTTGATGATGAATCAGGACAGAGGCGATTATTTTCGGCATCTGGAAGATTGGCAAAAGATTTTTTCTTCGGCAAACTTCCAAATAAATGATGAAGATTTTTACTTGATGAAACTTTTCGGTTTAACGGGCTGGAGTATGTATTCTGCGCTTTTAACGGCTAAATAAAATATGAGCAACAAAACATCAAAAGGCTTTTTGTTGACGATTGCGGCACTAACTCTTTTTAATCTGATTGTCGGATTAGTAGTCTTAAGTTTAGGCAGCCGTGAGTTAACTGGCGACCAAGTGCAATACAATCAGCTAGCTGTAAATTTGGTTGAACAGGGGACTTTTTCTTTGCAGACCGACGCGCCTTATCAACCGACTGTCTATCGCACGCCCGGTTATCCCGTTTTCTTAGCCACTTTATATAAAATCAGCAGCAATTCGGTTTTATTCGTTCAAATCGTTCAATATTTTTTGGTGGGAATAATCGCGTGGCTGGTTTTTGCTTTAGCCAAAGAGTTTACCGATGAGAAACATGCGAAAATAACGGCAATACTTTTTTTAACTTACCTGCCTTTTCTGTTTTTAGCCTCGATGATTGTGACGGAAGTGATTTCTACTTTGCTCTGCATCAGCATAATTTTGATATTGAAAAAATATCGGTGGATGAACAACAATAAAATCATTTGGGACATCGTTTTGGGCTTGATTTTGGGATGTTTGGCGATAATTCGCCCTTCAACGGCATTGTTAGTTTTTCCGATAGTGGCAATTCTGTGGGGGTTAAAATGGCGCGGTAAAATTCAACTTTCAGCCACCAAAGTTTTTGTTAAATCGGCAATTTTAGGTTTGGGGATTTTAGTTGTTTTTACGCCTTGGATAATTAGAAATTACATCATTACCAACAAATTTATTCCCATGACGGTGATGACCAGCAGCGAGACACTTTTTTATTCGCTTTGGCAATATGAAGGAATTATCACTTACGCGTTCTCGCAACAGGAATGGCAAACCGTCTATTTTCCCGATTTGTTTCGCCGTTACCGCGAGGTTGACGAGCAAATGAACAAGGGTGAAATTCCCGCCAACCTCGCTAATCTTCCGCCGACTATTCAAAAAGAATTTTTGCTTGAGCAAAACTTCAAGCAGTCCATTAACGAAGAATTGAGAAAAATTAAAGTTTCAACTATTTTGAAAAGTTCTCCGAAAAGGTTCGCTTATCTGTGGGGTACTGCCGACTACGCACCGTTAGACATTTATAACGGTTTTCTGCATCGTTTGGGACAATTGCAATATTTGATTTTGTTTGGTTTGATTATTTTGGGAATATTTTTAGGCTATAGACAATTGTCGGATCAATGGATGCTTTGGCTTTTGCCGTTTTATTTGACCGCAATTCATTTTATTTTCTTGGTTGAAGGCAGATACACGCTTCCGGCGCGTCCGTTGTTGTTGATTTATTGTTCAATCGCTATCGTTTGGCTGTGGAATCGTTTTGTGAAAAAGGGGGAGAGTATATCTTAAAATCCGCGCTTAAAAATTTACGCACATCGCAGCCGTTTAACCGTTTGGCGACAGCGGGGGCGAAGTCCTTGTTTCCGAAACCACCTGAATTTTTTATTAAACATCTTCATAGAATTGATTTAGTTGAATCGAGATTGCCAAACGGCAGCACCCTTAAGCTTAAGTCAAAAGGGGATGATTGGGTTTCCAACCAAGTTTTTTGGCGCGGATGGCGAGGCTATGAGCCGGAAACGATTCCTCTTTTTTATAAATTAGCAGAGAAATCCGCAGTGACGTTTGATGTTGGTTCGTATGTTGGTTTCTTTACGCTGTTGGCTGCGCACGCAAATAATAATGCAAAAGTTTATGCGTTCGAACCAATGAAGGCAATTTATGAACGGCTTTTGCAAAACATTGAGTTGAATGATTTGAAGAATGTGAAAACTACACTCGGCGCAGTTGGTTCGGAAGAGGGTGAGGCGGAATTTTTTCACGTTGAGGGTTTTGAGCTACCGACAAGTTCGAGTCTTTCGTCGGAATTTGTAAAAGACAACGAAAATATTACAAGCACTACGGTCAAAATATTTCAGCTCGATAAATTTGCCGTTGAAAACGGAATAGAAGCACTCAATTTGATTAAGATTGACACTGAAACCACCGAGCCGGACGTTTTGATTGGTGCGAAAGGGCTTTTGACAAAACATCAGCCGGAAATCTTTTGTGAGGTTTTAGCCGGACGCGCCGAGGGGCAAAAACTAAAAGAAATACTTCGTGAATTTGGTTATAACTTTTACCTGCTTACGCCGGAGGGTCCAGTTAAAAAAGATGAAATTATCGGGCATCCGGAATATCTAAACTATCTTTTCACGCATTTGAACCCAACCGATTTATCACAGTATTATCAATAGCAAGAATGACTTCAAAAGTGAAACCAATACGCGTTTGCGCGTTAACATTGTATCCGTATGATACCGCGCCCGGACAAAGGTTTAGAATCGAGCAATGGGAACCCTACTTGGAAGAATTCGGCATTCACATTGATTATTATCCATTTGCCGATAATCAGCTTTCAACTATTCTTCAACAGCCCGGACATATGTTTAGAAAGGTTCGATTATTATCGAAATCAATCGCCGGAAGGCTTCGACATTTGACCGTTATTCGAAAATACGATGCGGTTTTTATTTATCGAGCGGCATCTATCGTTGGTCCCGCTTGGCTTGAGCGATTGATCAAGCTTTTAAAACGCCCGATTATTTATGATTTTGATGATGCGATATTTATTCCCGATACAAGTGATGCAAATCGTAGATTTCGTTGGACAAAATTTGCAGCTAAAACGGGTACACTTTGTAAGATTAGTAATGCGGTTACGGTAGGGAACAATTGGCTCGCAGATTATTCTCGGAATTTCAATCGGAACACATTTGTTATTCCTACAAGCATTGATACGAAAATCTACACTCCGGTTGAAAGAGTTAAAGCCGAGCCAAACAGGAAATTGGTTGTAGGTTGGATGGGAACTTCTACATCTCAATATCATTTAGAGTTGTTTGAGCCCACATTGGAAAAGCTACTTCAAAAATATGATGTTGAGATTCGAGTAATTTCTAACCGTGAACCTTCATTTAAGAATGTACCGTATAACTGGCGCAAATGGACAGCCGACACTGAAGTTCAAGAACTGAGCGAATTTGATATCGGGATCATGCCGAATCCGGATGACGAATGGTCGAAAGGAAAATGCGCCGCAAAGGCACTTCAGTATATGTCAATGTCGGTTCCAACAATCTGTTCGGATATAGGTACAAATCGTGAGGTAATTAAAGATAATGAAAACGGTTTTTTGGCAAAAAACGAAAGTGAATGGCTCGAAGCGTTTGAAAAACTAATTCTGGATAGCGAGCTTCGTAGAAATCTTGGTAAGAAGGCAAGAGAAACGGTAGAGCGTGAATATTCGATGATAAAATGCGCAAAGATTCTTCAAGATGTGATATTTAATGTCTTAGATTCGAACGATAACAAAAACGATGATAGGAATTGAACATTAACGTTTGTATAAATGCCATTTTAGAAGATTATTGGAAGACAGGAAGGAATAACAGTGGTGGAACCCGTACTTATTGAATCAAAAGAAGCTGATTTGAACGACCTTGCCGAGTGTATCAGGGTCGAGAATAACGATAATCATATTTCGCCCGATTATCTACATTGGTGGTTTTTTGAAAATCCTTCCAAAAGTTTTTCCCTATGGCACGGAGAATTTGATGGAAAAGTGGTTGGCTTGGCATGTACGAATAATTTTATCGTAAAAACGAAGCAGGGGAACGCAGTTGCGGCTATGCCACAGAAGGTGCTAACTTCGCGAACAATGCGCGGAAAGGGGTTATTTGGAAAGCTTTATGCACAAACGGAAAAATCGAACCTGGAAAACGGAGTTGATTTCTTTCTTACAATAACAAATGAAGCCAGCACACCGATTTTTTTGAAGAAGTTTGGATATGCACGCGGTATGTGTCCGGAAATAATTCTTGTATTTTCCAACCCGAAGTATTTCTTGAAAAACGCTACTTATGAAGAACTTTCTTCGCTACCTGAAGTTCCGGATCAACCGTCGTCAAAAAATGAATTTGTAAAATCAGGCGAATATTTTAAATGGCGATATGCGCGTGCATCAAATGATGGGACAATTTTTTTGGCTGTTAAGGAAAAATCCGGCGAACTAGCCGGCTTCGCCGTCTTAAAGAAGATATACAAACAAAGACTACCGCTATATGTTTTGCTTGATTCGATTGTTGTTTTGCCGGAAAAGAGGTCAAGAATTATTGAAGAATCGATGATTTACGTAACCCGAAAATTCGGATTAGGACTTTTGGCACTGGAAACCCAAAGTAACAAGAACGTATGGCGAAGGTTTTTCCATAGGAGAATAAAGGATAGGTTCAATTTTCTTGTAAAGGGGAAAGATGAAAGCCACACAAAAACAATTGCTGAAACCAAATGGGATTTTAGTTTTGGGGATATGGATTTTATTTAGGGTAAAAGTATGAATTCGCAGCCGGGTATTTTTGCATTAAGTCTTGATTTTGAATTGATTTGGGGAACTGCGGATAAAAAAAGCAAGCATTTTGAAAACGCTTGTAAAATTGAACGCGATTTTGTGGTTGACAGACTTTTGCAGCTTTTTCAAAAGCACGATATATCTGCCACTTGGGCAACCGTCGGACATCTTTTTCTAGACAATTGTGAGCCAGTTGATGGCATCAAACATCCTGAAATTGAACGCACAAACTTTTCTTGGCTAGATGAAGATTGGTTTTTCCATGATCCGGGCGGTTCTGAATGTGATGGGTCAATTCACTTGGCAAGAAGCCTTGTTGAAAAAATCAGAGATTTTCCGGTTTACCAGGAAATCGGAAGTCACGGTTTTTCACATATAATACTCGGTGATTCTGAAACAAGGGAAGAAACCGTAAAGTGCGAGCTGCATGCAAGTGTAAAAGCCGCGAAGGAATTGGGAATTGAACTCAAGAGCTTTGTTTTTCCGCGAAATATAGTTGGCGATGTAGGTTTATTGCGAGAAGCAGGATTTACAAACTATCGCGGGGTCGAACCAAACTGGTATGAAGTTAATAGAGTTCCGCAAAAGTTGAAGCGAATTCTTCGGCTTGTTGATGTCGTTGCCGCGGTAACGCCACCGGTTGTTGAGCCGGAGATTCGTGAATGCGGAATTGTAAATATTCCGGGTTCGATGTTGTATTTTCCTTCGCACGGAAAACGTAAATATATTCCGAATTCGCGCCGAGTTATTCGGGCGAAAAAGGGAATAATGAAGGCGGCAATAGAGGGAAGAATATTTCATTTTTGGTTTCACCCGACAAATATGGTGGATGAAGCCGAACAAATGTTCTCAGGGTTGGATTTGATTCTTCAATATGTTTCGGAACTGCGCGAAAAAGGAATTCTTGAAAATCTTACAATGGGAGAAATTGCTGAACGAGCAGGAAATTTGTAGAGTGATTTTATGCAAAAGCCGTTAATAACATTGTTGGCGGGCGTATTGATTGCAATGAATATTGTATTTTTTCCGCTTGGCACTGTATCAACGATATTTGTAATTATCGGATTTGGAGTGGTTTATGTTGCCGTTCGCAACGCCGGTTTTGACGAAACAACGGTTGATTTCTTAATTTCGGTGTTTATTGTTGCTTTGGTCTTGCGCTTGGCTTTGGCGAGTTTGATTTATGGCATGGATCTTCAAGGTAGCTTCGGACCAGACGCGTTTACCTATGATTCGTGGGGAAATGAATTAGCGCGAAAATGGGATGGGTTGCCGACTGACTATTCGACGGATTTTAACCGTGTGGGTTGGGGAATGCCATATATTGTTGGTGTTTTCTATTATGTAATTGGAAGAAATCCGCTGGCGATTCAAGTAATAAGTTGTGTGCTTGGTGCAGCTTCTGCCCTTTTAACATATGTGCTATCGGATGAAATCATCGGAAACAAGCGAGTCGCAAAGTATTCTGCGGTGATTGTTGCCGTGTTTCCGGCAATGATAATTTGGACATCCCAATTGTTAAAAGAGGGGTTTATTATTTTCGCTTTATTACTAAGCCTGCTTGCAGCGTGGAATCTTAAGAAGCGAATAACGCCACAATGGTTGATAATGTTAGTTGGTGCTTTATTGATGCTATTTATGCTTCGATCATACATTTTCGGAATGGTAGTAATTGCGATTGTAAGCGGGTTTGTAATAGCACCAAGCAAAACAAATTCGGCACTAATCGGTAGATTTATTGCCTGTATGATTATTGCGTTTGGTTTTTCGTTTGCCGGCGTGTGGCAACTTTCGGAAGATCAATTTCAAAAACTTGGCGACTTGGATCAAATTCAGCAAGCAAGGGAATATGCATCGGAAAGTGCAAACTCGGGAATCGATAATAGTACCGATATCCGTTCGACCGGCGGTATTATTACTGCGTTACCGCTAGGTTTTGTAACTCTTTTGTTTGCACCATTTCCGTGGCAGGTTTCTAGTATGACACAGGCATTAACCATGCCTGAAATGGTAGTTTGGTGGCTGTCGCTTCCGTTTTTGGTTGCCGGTTTATTGTTTGCCATTCGTCATCGGCTCCGGAGATCTATGACGGTCTTGGTATTTGTAGCTATTTTAACCCTTGCGTATTCCCTTACGCAGGGTAATTTGGGTACGATTTATAGACAAAGGGCGCAGATTCAGATTTTCTTGTTGCAATTTGTCGCAGTCGGATTGGTTTTACAATTAGAAAAGCGCGAAAATGCAAAGCTAGTTAAGAAATATAAGCGTAAATCGTTGGGTTTGCGCGCTTAAGCATGTGTGGAATTGTTGGAATCGTAAACAAAAGTGAACGCGTTGAACGCGGAGTGCTTGAAAAGATGAACAGTGCCATCTTTCATCGGGGTCCTGATGAGGATGGTTTTTTCTGTGTGGATAATATCGGGCTCGCCATGCGCAGGCTTGCAATTATCGATCTTGCCGGCGGGCAACAACCCATTTTCAATTCTGATCGTACAAAGGCAATTGTTTTTAATGGTGAAATTTATAATTTTCAGGAACTTCGCGGAAATCTTGAAGAAGAAGGCGTTTCTTTTCAGACAAATTCTGACACTGAGGTAGTGGTTCAACTTTACGAAAAATATGGCGTTGATTGTTTGCAACATCTTAGGGGAATGTTTGCAATCGCGATTTGGGATTCGAGTAAGAAGGAGCTGTTTTTAGCTCGTGACCGTGTCGGAAAAAAACCCCTTTTATATTCACATCAAAGCAATGGCAATCTAATTTTTGGTTCCGAATTTAAGGCGGTTCTTCAACATCCTGCAATTGCGCGTGAAGTGGATTATGACGCAATTGACAGCTATATGAGTTTACTTTGCGTGCCCGCGCCGCAAACTGCTTTCAAAGAAATTCGCAAGCTGGAACCGGGGCATTGGCTACGTTGGCGGAACGGTGAAATTGAAATTAAACGTTATTGGCAACCTGATTTTTCCAAGAAGATAAAAATATCTGAGCAAGAAGCCGAAGAAGAAACCTTGCGGATTTTGCGTGAAGCAACAAGAATTCGGATGATCTCTGATGTGCCATTAGGCGCTTTTTTATCGGGTGGAGTTGATTCGTCAGCCGTAGTTGCGCTGATGGCTAAAGAATCTGAAAAGCCGGTCAAAACATTTTCAATCGGATTTGAAGAGCAGGATTTTAGTGAACTGAAATATGCAAAGCGAGTTGCGGAGCATGTTGGCGCGGAATATAACGAGTTTGTTGTAAAACCGGATGCGCTTGCGATTTTACCTACCTTAGTTGAACATTATGGCGAGCCCTACGCTGATTCATCGGCAATTCCTACCTACTATGTTTCGCGCGAAACAAGAAAATTTGTAACCGTTGCGTTGAATGGAGATGGCGGCGATGAATCATTTGCGGGTTATGAGAGGCACGTGGCGATGAAAATTGCGCAGGCATATCATCGTTTGCCCAAAGTATTGCGAAAAAGACTAATCGAAACCGCCGTTGAACTTATTCCGACATCTGAAATAAAACGCAGCCGTGCTAGAGATGCGAAGCGGTTCTTGAAAGTAGCGTCGCTTGAGAAAACAGATAGGTACTTCCGTTGGATGTCAACATTTATGCCTGACGCCAAGGCTACGCTTTATTCGGCGGGTTTTCAGAACGAAGTGCGAAAGAATAACCCGCAAGAGTTCTTAAATAGATGGTTTACGGAAGCAAATGGTGCCGGAATAGTTGACGCAACGCTGCTCACAGATCAAATGACGTATCTTCCTAATGATTTGTTGGTTAAAGTTGATATTGCTTCTATGGCTAATTCATTGGAGGCACGGTCACCATTCCTTGATCATAAGTTGATAGAATTTGCGGCAAGTTTACCGGAAAAAGTTAAGTTGCCGGGGTATTCAACAAAGCATCTACTAAAGCGAGTTGCGGCAAAACTTGTTCCGCGTGAAGTGGTTTATAGAAGAAAAATGGGGTTCGGAGTTCCGATTGGTAACTGGTTTCGTGGCGAAATGAAAGATTTTGTTAGAGATTCTCTTCTTTCTGAAAAGGCGAAAAAACGTGGAATTACTAATCCGGCGATAGTTGAAAGGTACTTGAACGATCATATTTCTGCGAAAAAAGACTACACTATGCAAATTTGGACGCTAATGATGTTGGAACTTTGGTATTCCCGGTTTATTGATTCATAGCGCGCAAACTATGGAATTGATGTGATTTTTGCCGGTTTGTAATCGTAAATTAATAAAGTATACAATTTGAAATTCTCAATGGATGTGGGGATAATTACTAACATTTATGCCGAAAGAGCAAATTACAAATGCGCTGACGATTGATTTTGAAGATTGGTATCAAGGTCTGGAAATTCCACATTCACAATGGGGTGAATTTGAAGATAGAATTTTAAGAGTTGGCAAGAAATTACTCGAAATCCTCGAAGAATCAGACACGAAAGCGACATTCTTTGTTCTCGGATATATTGCCGAACAACATCCCGAAATTATCAAAGAAATCAAGGCTGCCGGACATGAAATAGGCACGCACGGTTTTTCACATTCCTTGATTTATAACCAAACGCCTGAGGTTTTTCGTGAAGAAATGACACGTGCCGTAAATTTCTTAGAAGATTTAATAAGCGATGAAATAATAGGGCACCGCGCGCCGTTTTTTTCGATTACAAAAGAATCGCTTTGGGCGCTAGATATTTTGGGCGAACTTGGTATTACGTACGATTCCAGTATATTCCCTGTATTAAATTATCGATATGGAATCGCAGATGCGCCCCGATTTCCGTATGACATCGAACGCGAAAAGTATAGGATAAAAGAATTTCCGGTTTCGACTTTAAAATTTCCGGGTATAACTTTACCCATCGCGGGTGGTGCGTATTTTCGAATTTATCCGTATCATTTAAGCAAGCAGTTTTTGAGAGCGGTTAATCGGACAGGAAATCCGTTTACGTTTTATCTTCATCCATGGGAGCTTGATCCGGATCATCCGAAGATAAAATTACCGCGCCGAATTGCAGGTTTGACGCACTATTTCAATTTGGGTGCGACAGAGCGCAGATTTAAGAAATTATTGCGCGACTTTCGGTTTGCCCCGATGCGCGATGTTTTGAACTTTATTTAACAAAAAGTCTTACATTTATTTCATTACGAAAATTTAATATTCAAATATGTCAACAAAAACAGCTAACGAAGTTGAAAAGAAAGTTCGTGTTCATTTCGATGATGACGCGGAAAGATTCGACGCAATTTATAAAACGAAAAAAGGATTCGTTGCCAAGTTTATTGACGATTATTGGCGCGGTGTGGTTCAAAAGCGTTTAGAATTAAATGTCGAAAAACTGAAGCCGATGAAAGGCAAAAAGATTTTGGATGTCGGGTGCGGCTCAGGCAGGTTTTGTCTCGCATTTGCCAAAGAAGGCGCGGCAAAAGTTATCGGCGTTGATTTTGCAAAATTAATGATTGAAATTTCGGAGGAATTGGCAAAAGAGCAAAATGTTGCCGATATTTGCGAGTTTCGGGTCGGTGCCTTTCCGGAAATCGTGGATCAGAGCGATGCTCCGTTTGATGCTTCCACAGCTAATGGCTTTTTCGATTATATCGCTGAACCGGTTCCAATAATTGAAGCAATGCGGAAACTTACAAAAGGTACGATGATTATGAGCTTTCCGAAAGCAATTGAATGGCGGGTGCCGTTGCGCCGTATGCGCTTTTGGATGAAAGGAACGCCACTCTTTTTGTATAAAGAAGAGCAGGTGAGAAACATTCTCAAAGATGCGGGAGTAGAAAAATATGAATGGATAAATCTTGACCGCGATTATTTCATCGTGGCTGAAGTATGAGTGAAATCGTAGAAGGTAATAATGGGGCGCCGGTAGCAGAAATGAAAGTTTCCGCGAACGAACCCATTCGTGTGTTGCATATAATTACACGAATGATAGTTGGTGGAGCGCAGGAAAACACGCTTCTAACGGTTGAGGGGTTGGATAAAATGCCCGAATACGATGTTGTTTTAATGAGCGGCATTGATTTAGGGCGCGAAGGTGAGTTGCTTTCGCGGGCGCGTGAAACAACAAATTTGATGATCGTTCCGGAACTCGGACGCGCGGTAAGTCCGCTTAATGATTTAAAGGCTTTTTGGAAGATTTATCGGCTGATTCGTGAAGGGAAGTACCACATTGTTCATACGCATTCATCAAAAGCCGGGGTGCTTGGGCGAATCGCAGCTTGGCGCGCCGGAACGCCTTTAATTGTCCACACATTACATAGTTTGGTGTTTCACGATTATCAACCTTGGCTTGTGAATCGGGCATGGTGGTTGATGAAAAAGACGTGTGCGCCAATTACTGATTTTTATATAAGCGTTTCGGAAATTATTGTTCAGAAAGCCCTAAAAGCAGGAATTTCAAAGCCGGAAAATTACCGCACTATTTACAGCGGAATGGAGCTCGATTGGTTTCTTAACGCCAAATTCGATTCAGCGAAAGTGCGCGAAAGGTTCGGAATTCCACAAGATGTTCCGGTTGTGGGTAAAATTGCGCGGCTTTTTCCGCTAAAGGGTCACGACGAACTAATGGATGCGGCGCCGGAAATTGTCCGCCGCGTTCCGAATGTGCGATTCTTTCTAATCGGCGATGGGATTTTGCTTGAACATTTGCAGCAAAGAGCAAAAGAATATGGAATATTGGACAATTTCATCTTTGCAGGTTTAATTGAACGTGAAAATATTCCTGAGTTGATTTCGGCAATGGATGTTGTTGTACATACAAGTTTGCGGGAAGGATTGGCGCGCGTTTTGCCACAGGCTTTGGCGATGGGGAAGCCGTGTGTTTCGTTTGAGATTGATGGAGCGCCGGAAGTTGTGATTAATGATGAAACCGGTTATATAGTTAAACCATTTGATTCAGTTGGTTTAGCAGATTCAATTGCAAAAATTTTGGAGAATCCCGAACTTCGAAGAAAAATGGGAGAAGCGGGTAGAAAATTAGTTGATCCTATGTTTCGGGCTGAAACCATGGTTGCGGAAATTTCGGAAGTGTATCAAACGCTAATAGAAAAATACCCACGGCGCATTGAAAAGTTTAACAGAAAATGAGTAATGTAATTCAAGCCTATTAGCGAACCGCCTCAAGTGCTCAAAACTATAGTTAGGATTAGGCGGCAGGAACGTAAGAGTTATGATATACAGGATATTTGCGATTGCGGGTGCTTCGTTAATAACATCGCTAGTATTTACATTTCTTACGAGGACGTACGCGCGAAGACGAGGATTCGTCGCAGCTCCAAAAGCAGATCGATGGCATAAGAAGCCCACCGCAATGTTGGGCGGCATTGCAATTTACTTAACAACCATAGTTATTTCGGCGGCAGCGGTTCCGTATACAAAAGGCAAACTTGTTGTTTTGGGTGGCAGCACAATTCTGTTTATGGTTGGGCTGGTTGACGATTTTCTAAACATCAAACCATATCAAAAGCTAATAGGGCAATTAATCGGCACAGCATTTGTAATCGGAATGGGTTTTACGCTTCCGTGGACGCACTGGGAAATCGTAAATATTTTTATTACGGTTTTTTGGTTAATCGGAATTACGAACGCGATAAACCTACTCGACAATATGGATGGTTTAGCCGCCGGAATTTCTGCAATTGCTTCGTTAACTCTCGCGATTGTTCTGTATTCAAACGGGCAAACCGATGAGCTTATGCTCGTTTCGGTATTCATTGGTTCTTTGGTCGGCTTTTTGGCATTCAACTTTTATCCCGCATCAATTTTTATGGGTGATTGCGGGTCGATGTTTGTGGGGTTTTTCTTGGCAAGTTCTGTAATGTTAAATTCCACAGATGGATTTTATGCCGGCAGATCTCGCGGAGTGTTTACGGTTTTGGTGGTTCCGGCAATGATTTTGCTTGTGCCTATTTTTGACACAACGTTTGTAACGGTGTTACGAAAAGTTTCCGGTAGAAGGGCTTCACAGGGCGGGCGTGATCACACTTCGCATCGATTGGTGGCACTAGGTTTATCTGAACGGTCAGCGGTTTTAATGTTATACGGCTTGGCAATTGTTGCCGGGTTTATTTCGTTTTACATTCGAGATTTACAGTTAACGCAAAGTTTAGCGCTATTTGCGCTCCTAACGGTTGTGCTTGTTCTTGTAGGCGTATTTTTAGGTAAAGTCAGGGTTTATGATGATGACGAAGAAGAGCTTGCGCGGAACAACAATGCGGCATTTGGCTTTTTGATAAACCTTTCGTATAAGCGGCGAATATTTGAAGTTTTGCTGGATTCGCTGCTAATAACGCTGGCATATTATTTTTCGTATTCGTTGTTATTTCCGAACTTTGAAAGAACATCAACGTGGGATATTTTTATCCAATCGTTACCGTTAATGGTAGTAATTCAGCTTGGGGCATTCCTTTTTGTTGGCGTTTATCGTGGAATTTGGCGATACACCGGCATAAATGATTTCGTAACTTTCTTTAAGGGGACAGTCATCGGAACCGCAGTTGGAATGATTGTGCTACTTTTCCTTTACCGGTTTCAATCGTTTTCAAGAGGAGTGTTTCTGTTGGATGGGTTGTTGCTGTTTTCAGCAGTGTCCGCAAGTAGAATTGCTTTTCGTTTGTTTCGCCAAATACTTCCTACGCCAATTACCGAAGAACACCGACGGGTTTTGATTTACGGTGCGGGCGATGGCGGGGAAATGGTTTTTCGCGAACTTGAAAACAACCCGAAGTGGGAAATGTCGCCGGTCGGGTTTATTGATGATGACCCGCTAAAACAGGATAAGATGATACACGGATTAAAAGTTTGTGGCGGCATTCGTGATATCGCACAGGTATGCCGCGATTTAAATGTAGAGGAATTATTGATTTCGGTTAGAAATATGGATCCGGAAAATCTAAAAGAACTGAGAGCGGTTTGCAGGGAAGAGAACATAATTATCCAACGAGCTTTGATCAAGATTGAACCATTGGAATTTGATTAGTGTCATTATTTGAATTTTTGTATAAAATACCCTGTAAATTCTTTAAATATTATGGCTGTAAGTTCCGTTTACGCAGGAAATTGGATTGGACGCGTACTGACGCTCGTGGCGGTGCTTTTAGCGCTGTTTTTAAACGGCGTGGCAGTTAAATGGTTCTTTGGAAATTCGATTTCGACACAGGCACAAACAATTGAGGTGGCAAATGTTGCAGAAGTTCTTTCACCGAAAGATCCTCAAACGCATTTTGCGCTTTCCGTTTTGTTGCAGCGTTCGTTTATACCTTCGGATGAACCTAAATCACTGCACGAATTGGAAATAGCCGCCGCGCTTTCTCCTTGGGATTTTCAAATTTGGCTGGATTTGGGGCAAGCCCGCGAACGAAACGGCGATGTTGCGGGAATGTTCAAAGCTTTCGAACAAGCACAAAAGCTTGCGCCAAATAATTCCGAAGTAATGTGGACACTTGGTAACGCGTTAATTAGGCAACAAAAAACTAACGAAGCGTTTGTTCAGATAAAACGCGTAGTTGAAATAGACCCTACGTATGCCGGGGCGGCTGCAAATCTGGCTTGGGCGTTATATGATGGCGATTTAGCAAAGGTTCGAAGCATCGTTGGAAATTCGCACGCGGTAAATTCTGCTTTGGCAACATCGCTCGCACGAAGCAAAGATTATGAAGCGGCATTCGAACTTTGGAAATCTATTCCGCCGGAGCTTGCACGCGATTCACTTAGAAAAGATTCTGAACTTTTGGAACAAACATTTCAAAATGCACTTGAATATCAAAAAGCTTTGCAAATTCTGGCTGTGCTTGCAAACGAAGGTGAACGCACTTTTAAGTTTGGCGAAATTACGAACGGCGGATTTGAAGAAGATGTAAAAACCGATAAAGCCGAAGTGTTTGAATGGAATTTGGATACCGGCGTACAGCCGATTATTAATGTTGATGAAGCGGTTAAACATTCGGGTTCACGTAGTTTATTGTTGGTTTTTTCGTCCACAAAGCGCGACGAATTTCGCATCGTGAAACAAAATATCGGCGTAGCCGGTGGCAAATCTTATACGCTCAGCTTCTTTTACAAATCCGAATTGGACAGCGATAACACGGTTGAATGGGAAGTAGTTGATTTAAACGCGTCCGGGGTGCCGGTGTTAGCGAACAGCAAACCGTTGGCGGCAAAAACTGATTGGCAAAAAGTAGATGTAAGTTTTGACGTTCCTGAAGGAGCCGATGCAATACAGATTCGACTTTCAAGAACCGGATGCGCTTCAGATGTTTGTCCGCTTCACGGAAAAATTTGGTTTGATGATTTTAAGCTCAGTTGATTATGTCAAGAGTACCCGAAAAAGGATTTACTAATAGCGCAGTGTTTTTGGGAATTTGTATTATTCCAATGGCGGCAAGCTTAATGTTTGGAGCAGTTAGCACCGGCACGTTTGCATTTGTGGCGTTATTAATGGGAATTTTCCAAATATTTATATTGTTCGATTTCTGGCGGTCAAAGCGTTTTTATTTTGATACAAACCTTTTGCAAATTCCAATTTTAGCGTTGGTTTTGTTGGGTCTGTTTCAGCTTTTGCCAATCGGTACGGATGGCGGTGCGACTCAAATAATAAGCGAAAGAGCAAGTTCAGCTTTAACGATGGCGCCAATGCTCACGAAATTTGCAATCATTCGTTACACACTTTTACTAATCTTCTTTGGCGCCACTTTGGTTTATGTAAACCGCCCTTCAAGACTTCGGAAACTGGTATTTACGGTAATTGTGTTTGCCGGCATAATGGCATTTATCGGCATTTTACAACGACTTGCTTCGCCAACGACAATTCTTGGAATTCGCCAGGTTGATTACGCTTTTCCGTTTGCTACTTATATAAACCAGCATCATTTCGCGGCGTTTATGGAACTGACAATTGGACTTTCGCTGGGAATGCTTTTTGGAAATTCGGTTGAAAAAGATAAACGTCTTCTGCTTTTAATCGCGGTAGTTTTGATGGGAATCGCAGTTTTGTTGACCGGTTCACGTGGAGCATTTCTTAGCCTAATAGGCGTAATACTGTTTTTGGTTTTGGTTTATGCACGCTACGGAACCGTACCCGGCAAGGAACCTTCCGCAATTTTAGCAAAGAAGAACCTTACAATAATCGGCGCAAGTGCCGCCTTGCTGATTCTCTTATTGATTGCGGTAATTTGGCTTGGGCAGGAATCATCGCTACAAAGAATCGGAAGTGTTAGCCAACCGGATTTTTCTACGGGCAGAACTCATTTTTGGTCGGTTGCTTTGCAAATTTTTACACATCATCCGATATTGGGCACGGGTTTGGATTCTTTTCAGATGGCTTATCCGCAATTCGATACTTGGAACGGAAAACTACGGGTTGAACAAGCTCATAATGATTATTTGCAAACTTTAACCGATGCGGGAATTATCGGGTTCTTGATTATAGCTTCGTTTATTGTTTTGTTATACAAGAAGGGCTTTAGCACGGTAAAAAGATCAGGAAATCTCTTTCGGCGCGGAGTTGCAATCGGCGCGCTTGCCGGGTGTACCGGAATTTTTCTTCATAGTTTTGTTGATTTTCCGTTGCGCACAAATGCAAATGCATTCTTCTTTTTGTTGCTTGTTGCAATGGCAACCGTAAAGATTGAATATCCGCGGAGATTTAAGAAGCCGACATTGGTTCAGCCTGAAACGGGAATTTAGTTTCCAAGCAACTTCTTCTTGGCATCAAATGCTGTTTTAAAGCCTTCGCCATCCGGCGAGCCAACCCGCATAGCTGCATCGTAGAGCTTTGCGGCGTATTCTTTTTGGTCGTAGAACTCATAAATCCTACCGAGAGATACATAAGCAAGAGCGGCGAGTTCGTTATCATTTCCCAACGTTGAAGAAGTCAAAACCTTTTGAAAGTAGCCTCTTGCCTTTAATAATCTCCTATTTACTTCGGTTGCGTCTGTAATTCCAACCGCTGAACGGCTTGCGTTTCGCCCTTGCGCGTAAGAAATTCGTGCTTCACCAGCCGGAAATTTGGCAAGTAACGCGTTTAAATCGTTATCTGCGTTTGCGAATTCGTTGTTGTCGATTTTCTTATCAACTTCTTTCAGCGCTTCCGTCAAAGGGTTTGTTACGAAACTTGTTGTCACGCCCTGCTTTTGTTCTGCAATCGCGCGATTGCGTGCTTCGGCAAATTCTTGTAGGCGGTTTAATTCTGCCTTCGGGTTCATATCTTCGAACCAAACGCCAACGGAACTTCCAACATCAAAGCCCGAATCTTCTATACCACTTAATTTATCTGCGAAGTAAAAAGCAAGCACCGCACCGCCTTCGTAGCTTTGTGAAAGTGCAAGTGCGGTTTCATCTGCGAAAGTTTGCTTAAGGCGATCAAGCTGTTTTACAGTTTCACGTTTTTCCGTGTCATTTGCCAAGAGAGCAATTTTATTTCGCGCTTGTTGAGTTGCAAGCGCCACCTTGTTGAATTCGGTTTCTTTTGCATCCGTCGCCGCTACCAACGAACGCGAAACTGCGAGTATTACATCAGGAGAGATGTTCTTATCCGTTTCCCTGCGTCGATCCAGCAATTCACGAATCTCGGCGCTTTTTGCAATTATTTTCCCCGCGTTGGAAAGAACCAGCGGATCAAAAACAAATTGCAGATAACCGCGCCGTGCTTGTGATTCAGAAAGATCAATATCCGGAGGCACAACCGCTATGTAATCTTCCTTGATATTTAAAAACAACACTGTATCTTTTGGTGCAAGATATGAAGGCACGATCAAGAAGCTTCGTTCAAAAGTTTTCTTTTCGATTATTTTTGTGTTTTTCTTTTTCGAATTCTTATCTTCTTTTACATTTGTTACAACGTAAATCAGTTCTGGTTTTGTGTGCAAATAATCCAAAACTTCGCGCACCATCACGCGCGCGCTAGGCTTCGCTTTTTCGGCAAGTTTCTTTTCCGCGTCATAGTAAGATTCAATTTTTGTCGCGACGCCCGGCAACGAATAAAACTTGGAAACAATCGGAGCAAAATCCAACACTTCAAGTAGCTCATCGGGCATATCCAATGAACGCTCCGGCGCACGAAATTCCGGTGCATCGCTTAAACTGTAAGCCAGTGCAACGAATGCCGAAAGATTGTTACCGGTGGAAATCCTCGGATGTCGAGATTTATATTGTTGAATTGAAACTTCAAGTTTGCTTTTTAATTCGGGATCGAGGGTTGCAAAATCATTTTTTATTTTCGCACGAAGTTCATTGCCTTCAGAACTTAGCGTCGAATTGAATCCGCCTATTTCCAGCACAGTCAGCACCGTAATTAATCTTTTATCCGGTATAACTTCTACGCCATAATCGGCAAGATTTAATGCGCCGCTATCCTGAGCAAACCCGGCGAGCGCAAAAACAATAATAAAAAATCCCAAAAAATATACTTTCATCACAAATAAACAGCAAAGAACTCAATTTGAGCCGTGACATAAAATAAACAACTGAAAATTGGCTAAAATCGAAGTCTTTGCTTTCAAAAAGATGCCAGTTGCTTCAGTAAAGATGCACTCCAAAAATAAATGGACGAAAGAAGGCAAATCAAAGCCAATCCTTCATCCAAACTATTTAACGACAAACCTCAAGTTAATCAAAACTTGCAAGCGCTTCGCCCTCATCTTCGTAAACGTCAAAAACCGTAAGTAGTTTTGTAATTGCCAAAAGATCGTGGATTTTTTGTGTCAAATTCAAAAGCTTAAGCGTGCCTCCGTCTTTATTTACAGCATGGTAACTTGATACAAATTCGCCAATACCGCTAGAATCAACATATCCCACATCCGCGAGATTTAGAATAATTTTCTTCTTGCCTTCGCTAAGTACTTTACGAATTGCGTTTCTAAGCGCCACGCTACCTTCACCGATTGTTACTTTCCCGCTAAGGTCAAGAATCGTGACATCGCCAGCTTGTCTTTCCGAAATGTTAAGATCTGCCATTATTTTCTCCTATAAGTTAATTGAAACGAATTTTAGTTGAAACCGAACCTGAATGTCCAATAAACACATATCTTAAGCTTGCGTTTTAGTCATTTTTACAATCATTCCGCCTTCGGAATGGTTGTGCCATTCAACACGGTCAACAAAGGTTTGCATAAACAATATACCCCTTCCGCTTTCTTTCAAAAGATTTTCCGGATTTGTTGGGTCCGGCACCGCATCAACCGAAAAACCTTCGCCGAAATCACGAACCGAAATAGATAATACTGTACCGCTTTCCGATAACGATATTTCCACATTCTTAGTTTCGTCTAAACGGTTTCCGTGTTTTACCGCATTTGCGACTGCTTCACGCATTGCCATATCAATGCCAAAAATATCGTCGTCGCTAAAGCCTTGTTTCCGAGCAAAATCCGTTGCCTTCGTCACGGCGCCATCGATTTCCGAGATTTTGCTAACAATCGTATAATCTTTTCGATTTTCTTTCACAACTAAATTATTTTAGGTCTCGATTTCGTCTAAGTTTGCTTTTTATCATAGTTTATGTCAAGAACTATGAAAAACCGTATAACCGATTATTATGTTTAAAAAAGTGATAAAAGCCCGAAAATTTCAAGGTGAAATTGCGTTACCGGGCGATAAATCAATTTCGCATCGCTCGATGATGCTTTCAGCGATTTGTGAAGGGGAAACGCGAATCGAAAATTATTCGCCAAGTGCCGATTGCGCTTCTACCCGCGCGTGTATGCAGGCGATGGGCGTTTTTGTGGAATCGGACAACACCGAAATGTTAGTGCGCGGTGCCGGCAAATTTGGACTTTTGGCACCAAGGCACGCACTTGATTGCGGAAACAGCGGAACTACAATGCGTTTGCTTTCGGGCATTTTAGCGGGTCAGACATTTTCATCCGAATTGATTGGCGATGAATCTTTAAGTAAACGACCGATGAAACGTATTATCACGCCGCTTGTTAATATGAAGGCGGCAATTAGATCTCGGGAGGGCTTTGCGCCGCTTCAAATCCGGGGAAATTATCCGCTTGATGCATTCGAACACAAGCTGACAATCCCTTCTGCTCAGATAAAAAGCGCAATTCTGTTTGCGGGGCTCTACGCAGAAGGAAAAACGGTTATCTTTAATCCGCAAAATAACAAGAAAGAATCGGCTTCACGTGACCACACTGAACGAATGCTACGGCATTTAGGGGCGGAGGTTACGGAAGAATATGTGGAATCAAGCGAGAGTTTTGTACAGAAAATATCGATTGAAGGTAATTCGGTATTGAAAGCGGCTGATATTCTTATTCCGGCGGATATTTCGGCGGCTGCATTCTTCATTGTTGGGGCGATGTTATACAAAGGTGCCGAAATTTCATTGCCAAACGTGGGTTTAAATAAGAGTCGCACGGCGTTGCTTGGTGTTTTGCAAAAGTGCGGGGCAAAAATTGAGATAAGAAACAGGAGGAATGCAAATCTTGAAGAAATTGGCGATGTTTATGTTTACGGCGATCCGGAATCATTGACGAGTGAAAGAGTAAGAATTGGCGCGGAAGTTGTTCCAAATTTGATTGATGAAATTCCAATTCTTGCAGTGTTGGGCTCCCAACTTAAAGGCGGAATTGAAATACGAGAAGCCGAAGAGCTTCGCGTTAAGGAATCTGACAGAATAAGAAGCGTGGTTGAAAATCTTAAGAAAATGGGTGCCGAAGTTGAGGAATTTCGTGACGGAATGTTGGTTTCAAACTCTTCGCTTCGCGGCAACGAAATAACCACTTACGGTGACCATAGAATCGCAATGGCATTTGCAATAGCGGCGAGTTTTGCGCGCGGCGAAACAGTAATCGATAATTCTGATTGCGCAGCGGTTTCGTTTCCAAAATTCTTTTCCGAACTTGAAAAAATTACGCTGTAATGAAAGAGTTTTCGCAAAAAATTGTGTTGACCGGGTTTATGGGTGTAGGCAAAACTACCGTCGCACATCATCTTGGAAGTTTATTGAAAACAAATGCGAAAGATCTGGATGACGAAATTGAACTTACTGAAAACAAAGATGTTGCAGCGGTTATCGCGGAAAACGGCGAAGATTACTTTCGTGATTTAGAGCACCAAATCTTGCAAAAATTGTTGGAGGAAGGAACCGTAGTAATCGCACTAGGTGGTGGGACTTTTACGTTTGAAAGAAATCGTGAGCTAATCAAAAATCATCAGTGTATGAGTATTTGGCTTGAATCTACATTTGATCATTCTTGGCATAACATTCGCCGTTCAAAGGTTGTGCGACCGCTGGCAGCCGACAAAAATAAGGCTGAAAGGCTATATAACGATAGGTTGCAAAGCTATTGTTTGGCGGATTGGCACTTTGTAATTCACGCGGGGTACACTTCATTTGATGTTGCCGAACGCATTTTTAATGATATTTATGGCAGTTAAGGCAAAAGAAAACGCCGAAGTGGAATCACTGCGAGAAGTTTGACAAAACTTGAATATGAAAGTAGTTTTGAGCAATCTACTTAATGGTATATCGTATGCAACCAGCTGGTGGTTGAGGTTAGGTATGCTTTAACTCTTGTAACAATAAGAAGCCCCTATCGAATTTTTTCTGGAGGAAAGAATGAAAATTAAGTTTTTGACAATTGTAACGATTATTTCGGCAGTTTTGCTTGCAGCCGGCTGCGGGAAAAGTGATGCAGATCTTCAATCTGCGGCAGCTGATGCGCTAAGGGCAAACGCTGCAACTTCCAGCGTAACCGTTGAAGTAAAAGATGGTGTAGCCACCCTTTCGGGTGAAGTTGAAGATGATGCGGCAAAGAGTGCGGCTGAAACAGCAGTAACGGGCGTTAAGGGCGTAAAATCGGTAATCAACAATATTACGGTAACACCGCCACCACCGCCGGCAACTGCAGATTCGGCTGATCAAACAAAAATTCAAGATGCATTAAAGAAAGCAGGATTTACCGATGTTACGGTTGACACTACAACCACACCGGCAACACTTCGCGGTTCGGTTCCGAAAGGTAAAATGAGCACTGCGGTTCAAGTTGCACAAGAAGCAGCCGGAAAGCCTGTTAAGAATGAAATTACCGAAAAGTAATACTGAGGAGGAAGTAAGAAATGTTAAGAGACAAATATAGTTCGCTAATTGATATGGCAAACAGCCTTGGTGTTACAAATTTGAACATTACGGATGGTGACGGGTTTTTGCAGATCGAGGGAGATGCAAATGCAGATGCAAAGCAAAAGCTTTGGGCTGAGTATGCCGTAATCGATCCCGATTACCGTTCCGGTGACCTAGTGTTAAATATTAATGCTCCGGATGCCGATGCATCATCAACGACATATACCGTTCAATCAGGCGATAGCTTGAGCAAAATCGGTTCAAAATATGGTGTTAGCTGGCAAGCAATTTTTGAAGCTAACCGTGATAAGCTTGATGACCCGGACAAAATTTTTCCGGGACAAGAACTTTCGATTCCGCAAGGTTAAACTTCGAAATTGAAATCAACGCAAATGAAATGCCCTGTATTGGCGTACAAAAGCTAATACGGGGCGTTTTGTGTTCGCAACTAACAGTTATATTTGCTAAATTTTTAACTGGTTATGGAAACGGATTTTATCGTAATAGGAAGCGGAATTGCCGGACTTCGTGCATCAATTGAATTGGCAAAAAGCGGCGCTAGAGTTTCAGTATTGACGAAATCGAAAGCCTCAGATTCAAACACAGAATGGGCGCAAGGCGGTGTTGCCGTGGTGTTGTCTGATGATGACAATGCAGAACTTCATGAAGATGATACGCTTATTGCCGGGGCGGGGCTTTGCGATGAAAAGGCTGTTGAAACGCTTGTTACCGAAGGCACAAAATACATCAAAGAACTTATTGAATGGGGAACTGAATTTGACAGGGAAGGTGGCAGACTTGTGTTTACACGAGAAGCGGCTCATTCCAGAAGACGAATTCTTCACGCCCATGGCGATTCAACGGGGAAGGAAATTGTAAGAAGTTTAATTGCGCGTGCGCGGCTTGAAACGCGAATAAATTTGCTGCCTTTTGCAAATGTGGATAGCCTTATAATCCGCGATGGAAGATGCGTTGGCGTAAAATATCTTGATCCGATTCTTCGAGCCGAACGCAATATTTTTGCTCGCGGAATCATTTTATGTACGGGCGGTGCCGGACAGCTTTTTCAACATTCCACAAATCCGCCCGGCGCGACCGGCGACGGAATGGCGATGGCTTACACGGCGGGTGCCGAAATTGCCGATATGGAATTTATACAGTTTCACCCTACGGCTTTGAGTGTTGAAAATGCACCGCGATTTTTGCTTTCAGAGGCAATGCGTGGGGAAGGCGCCGTTTTACGAAACGTAAACGGTAAACGTTTTATGGGGGAATACGATGAACGTCTAGAACTTGCGCCGCGCGATATTGTTTCGCGTGCAATAGTTACGGAAATGCGCAAAACAGGTTCGCGCGTGGTGTTTCTTGATATTCGCGAAAAGGGCGAAGAATTTTTGCGTGAAAGATTTCCGAAAATTTATGACACCTGTCTTTATTACGGTTTAAATATCGCAAAAGATCTTATACCTGTTTCGCCTGCGTCGCATTATTGCATGGGCGGAATTCGCACAGATTTATGGGGGCGTTCAACTATCAAAGGCTTGTATGCCGCCGGTGAGGTTACATGTACCGGTGTTCACGGTGCAAATCGCTTAGCTTCAAACTCGTTATTGGAAGGATTGGTTTTTGGAGCAAGGGCGGGTTCCGCCGCCTTAGCCGATAATTTGGAATACTCAGTAAAATCGTTTGAAACTTCAACTGAACCCAGCCATTTCAAGGAGGACGACAAGATTGCGACGGCGGTAAGCAAACGCGTAAAACGTGTAATGTGGGAGCGTGTGGGGATTGTGCGTGATGGCGCATCGCTTGCGCGTGCACTTGAAGAATTTGAAACAATTTCAAAAGCAAATCTTTCGCGCACTTCTAAGAATTTTGTAACCCTCGCGAAACTTGTTACAAAGTCGGCGCTTTGGCGTGAAGAATCTCGCGGCGGGCATTTTAGATCTGATTTTCCGGAAATCGATGAAGAATGGCACGTGCATTCGATTCAACAAAAAGACAAACAAATTTCCACGAGCGAAAAAATCAACTTTAGCGTTTCAACATAATTTGGCGATTGGAAGGGAGTGAGCAATGAATTACGGTGTGCTTGGAATTTTGAGTATCGGGTTTGTCTTGGGTTTGAAACACGCGATTGAAGCGGATCATCTTGCGGCGGTTTCTACGATTGTTGCAGATAGGCGAAGCATCTGGGCATCAGCGCTTGTTGGGGCATCATGGGGAATCGGGCATACAATCACGCTCCTAATTGTAGCTTCACTTGCAATAGTTTTTAAGTTTTCAATATCACCGGCGCTTGAAGGCAAGCTGGAGGGCTTTGTGGGCGTTATGCTCGTAGTGTTGGGTTTAAATGCGCTTCGTAAACTGTTTAAGAATGATAAGATTCACGCGCACACCCATGTTCATGGTGAGCGCAAGCATGTTCATATTCATACCCATAAAAATGATGAAAACGCCGAAAAACTCAGCCACCATTTAGTAAAAAACAGCCCGCGTTCTATCTTGATTGGTATGGTTCATGGTTTGGCGGGCAGTGCCGCATTGATGCTTTTGATTGTTCCAACAATAAATTCACCTGCGCTTGCGCTAATGTACATTGCAATTTTCGGAATCGGATCAATCGGAGGAATGATGCTGATGAGTATCTTGATGAGTTTGCCAATTCATTTTACGGCGGGGAGGTTTGATTCGTTTAATAAAGTTCTGTTGTGCTTGGCGGGCGTGTTTAGCTTAGGTCTTGGAATTTCAATAGTTTACGAACGTTTTTACGCGTAGGAAAAAAGGCGCAAAAAACTAATTCCGCGCCCTTTTTTGGTGTTAGTCCATTACAGTTTCTATTTCCAAATCTTGATCAGCGCCTTTTCGGTTCTTCATCATTTTAGCAATCGGAATTGATAGAAGCCCGAGAATTATTGCAGAGGCAAAAAGTGCAAACGTAGTTGCCGAAAACAGCGCGGGCATTTGTTCGAGTTTATTGGGGTCAACATTTCCGCCAACCAAGCCGGCAACCAAATTTCCGATGGCAGATGCCAAAAACCAAATTCCCAGCATTTGTCCCACGAATCTTTTCGGTGAAAGCTTTGTCATTGAGGAAAGCCCTACGGGGCTCAGACAAAGTTCACCTGCAGATTGGAAAAAGTAACTGCAAACAAGCCACCAGGGCGAAACCAACGTTGTGCCGCCACTTCCAACCACAATATTTGCGGCAAATATCATAAACAAAAAACCTAGCCCGGCAAATGCTAAGCCGATTGCGAATTTTAAAGGGCTGGAAAGATTTATTTTGCGTTTCCCCAACGCAATCCAAAGCCAAGCAAACACGGGTGCAAGAATAATAATAAATGCCGAATTTACGGTTTGAAACCACGTTGCGGGCACTTCAAAGCCCATAAACGTTCGCACCGTAAAGTCTTTAGCAAACAAGTTTAGAGACGTTGGCGCTTGCTCAAATGCCGCCCAAAATATTGAAGCAAACACAAACAAAACGGCGATCACCGCCATTCGCTTCATTTCGTTTTTGGTCAATCCGCCAAGCGTAAAGATATAAAGAAAATACGCCAGCGCAACAGCACCCAAAAAGTAAAAGAAATACTCGCCCCAAACTACGGCATCAATTTGTATCGTACCAACCGCTACAAGGAATATGACTAATGCAATTGCCGCAATACCAATGCCGGTGGTGGCTTTCACCAACAACACTTGTCGCGCCTGTTTTGCCGGGTCAGGGTCAATTGTGACTTCGTTTCCAATTTCGCCGAGTGTTGCTTTGGATCTTGTAACAAAAACTGCCAAACCGATTAACATACCAACGCCCGCGGCACCGAACCCCCAATGCCACCCGACCGATTCTCCAAGAAATCCTGTCAAAAACTGCCCGGCTAACGAACCGATATTTATTCCCATATAGAAAATTGAAAAGCCTGCATCACGACGTTCGCCGCCTTCCGGGTAAAGTTCGCCGACCATGGCAGAAATGTTCGGTTTTAACAAACCCGTTCCCAGCACTATCAATACCAAACCTACAAAAAACGCAACTTTTCCTGCTTCGAATGCAGAAATTCCGATTGAAATATGTCCAAGCGATATCAAAACCGCGCCTATCATTACGGCTTTTCGTAAACCCAACCAACGGTCCGCAATCCAGCCACCGGGCAACGAAGAAAGATATACGCTTGCCGCATAGATACCCACAATTGCGGAGGCTTCCATGCGGTCAAAACCAAAGCCGCCATCCAAGAGAGCAGCGGACATAAACAGAACCAAAAGCGGTCGAAGCCCATAAAACGAAAAGCGTTCCCACATTTCCGTAAGGAAAAGCGTGGATAAGCCTATCGGCTGACCAAAGAAAGTCCTTGTTGTACCTGCATTTGCAGTTTCATCGCCTGATGTCATAAATGTCACCTTTTTTATCGAAGTAGGGAAAGTTTGTGAAAATATAGCAAAAACTATCGCCTAGCGAAAGTCTATTTTCCGATTGAATAGTCAATATCGGCGTTTACATTCGAACCGAACAACAAATTATGTCAAAATAGCGGAAAAATAGTAAACGTTTTCTTTTTGCAATTAATCGCGAATTTGTTGGACTTTCAATTGCAATCGAGTTTTGACAAGATGGGGACAATGAAATGAGATCTTATGTACCGACACGAAATCGAGCGCGAATTTTCACAATTTTTATAAGTATCTTTCTGGCTTCGCGGCTGCTTGGTTTCATTTTATCGCTTATTTTTTACGCCTCTCCCGATTTGGCTCTAACTGCGTCAGATCCGAATTCGGCATTCGCACTGTTTTCGCTTCTTTTACAGAGTACCGCTTTTCTGTCGTATATATGCACAATAATTTTTTTCTTGATGTGGCTTTATTCTTCTTATGCAAACCTTTCCGCGTTTGGCATTGAGGGGCTGAATTCCTCGCCGGGTTGGGCGGTAGGTAGCTGGTTCATCCCGTTTTATAACCTTTTTAAGCCATTAGGCGTGGTTTCCGAGGTTTGGAATAACTCTGAAGAAGCAGCGGTAGAAGAAAACGAAGGCTTTTTTGTTTCGTATTCGAATACCGGTGCTCCGCCCAAGTTGATCACTTGGTGGGTGTTTTGGCTTCTAGCGATTTTTGCAAGCAATTTTGTGCCTACGGAGCGGCAAGCGGAAACACTAGATTATGAGGCGCACGTGTTCTTGGTATTTCTTATCGGCATTGTAACTTTCTTTTTTATTGTTTCGGGGTTACTTTTAATAAATATCGTTCGAACTATTACCACTCGTCAGGAGCTTCAAGCGATTGCAACAAAAAATCAAATGCTTGATGCGGTGCCGGAACCACCTACCTTTTAGGAGCAATGATGAAACATTTTGAAGAACTGGGAAAAACGTTGGAAACCATTTGGGCTGAAGCCAATTATGATGAGGATAAGTTTCCATCAATAGCTGCGACGGCATTACGTGAGGCTGATATTCCATCAAAGGTAACCGCAAACGACGTATTGGAATGGACGATGCAGCAAGTAACGCTTCCGGAACAACGCGACCTGCCCGGAAGATTCGGTGATCCGCCGATTACACTTTATAATTCGCCCAGATTTCATATTGATACATATTTTTGGCTTGAAGGCACTACATCAATCCATCAGCATGCGTTTTGCGGTGCATTTCAGGTAATGCACGGTTCCAGCATCCACAGTTGGTACACGTTTGATTTGCGAGATAAGCTTAACTTTTTTACCGAGCTTGGTGATATAAATTTGAAGGTTTGCGAATTGTTAACCATTGGAGACGTGCAGGAAATTCACGGCGGAAAGCAATATATACATTCGTTGTTTCATCTTGATCAACCTTCGGTAACAATTGTTGTGCGCACGCACCGAAGTCCGTTGGATTTGCCACAATTTGACTATAAAAAGCCATTTTTAGCGATTGATCCGTTCTTTGAAGAGCCCAACACGATTAAGAAAATGCAGTGTTTGAATTCTATGTTTCGTGCGCGTATGCCGAAAGTGGATGAGTACTTAATGGATTGGCTCAAAATTGCAGATTTTCAAACTACTTATAGAATCTTAGGCGGCGTACGAGGCTATTATCTGAACAATCAAATGGAAAAAGAATTCAACATAAATACCGGTATGGAGCGCTACGAAACTGTGCAAAATGTCGTAAAAGAAAGGCATGGCGAACTTGCCGGCGTATTTCCGGCAGTGTTTGCGCATCAAGATAAACAAAGCGAAATATTAAACCGCAGGCAGTTTATTACCGATCCCGAACAAAGATTTTTTCTTGCATTGTTGTTGAACCTCGAAGGCAGGGAAAATATTCTTTCGTTAGTGCAGCAAAGATTTTCGGATGAAAACCCGCTGGATAAAGTATTGGATTGGATTTTGGATTTGTCACAAACACGCTTTTTCGGGAACAGTACGCAAAATGCGCTTGGAATTGAAGGGTTTAACGATATTGATTTGGCGGTGCTTGAGGGAATGTTGAAAGGGCAAACCGAAGAAGAAATAACCCGTTCGTTTGAGCGCGAGTTTCAAAACTCATCCGGTACAGATATAACGAAAACCGTTTCAGAAAAGAAAATTGCAATCGAACAATCAAAAATCTTGCAGCCGCTTATTTCCGGTTGAACAAGTATCGGTTCGCCTATTTGAAATTGTTAAAATTCAATAGGAAACGGGTTCGGCTTTGCAGAATCTTATTTTCCAATAAATTCACTAAAACTTAAATTCCGAAACAACCGGCGTGTGATCGCTTGGGCGTTCCCAACCCCGCGGAACTTGATCTATATAACTTTTACTACATAGCTTCATTAAAGCTTGGGAAGCCCAAACATAATCGATGCGTAAACCTTCGTTTCTGGAAAACGCATTTGTGCGGAAATCCCACCAGGAAAATTCGTTTAAGCTTGGATTTAGAGTTCTGAATGTGTCGGAAAAGCCCCATTGTTTTACGTTAAACATAGCGGCGCGCTCCGGTAAAGAAAAGTGGAGTTTACCTTCCCACTTTTCCGTGTTCCAAACATCAATATCTTCCATTGCAACGTTAAAATCGCCCAGCAACACCACATTTTTTTCCGGCTGACAGTTTTTGTCGAAGTATTTTCGCAGGCGTGCAAGCCAATCAAGCTTAAACTCGAATTTATCGCTCCACAGTTTTGTGCCATTTGGGATATAAGTGTTTACGAAATGAACCCCGCCGATATCCGCTGCCAAAAACCTTTTTGGCGCGTCATCGAAATCTTCCGGCATATTCCGTTGTACGTTTTCGATTTTGTTCTTCGAGATTATGGCAACCCCGTTGTATGATTTTTCACCCATAAAAGCCGTGTGATAACCCGCGGCTTCAAATTCCGAATTAGGGAAATTATCGTCAGTACATTTTGTTTCCTGTACACAAAGAACATCTGTACCGGTTTCGCGCAACCAGCGCAAAACGTGCTCAAGTCTAACGTTTATCGAATTTACGTTCCAAGTTGCAAGTTTCATTGTTACGATAATCCTACAATATTTCCATCTTTATCAATATCGATTTTTTCGGCACCCGGGGTTGCCGGAAGGGCGGGCATCGTGCGCATATCGCCACAAATCGGATAAATAAAACCGGCGCCTACACTTGCGCGAACTTCTCTGACGGGAAACATATACCCGGATGGCGCACCGCGCCGAGTGGGATCATGACTGATGCTTAAATGTGTTTTCGCCATAGAAATTGGAAGATTGCCAAATCCGTTTTGTTCGTAACTTTTTATCTGTTTTGAAGCCAGTGAGGTATATTCAACAGTTGCAGCCCCGTAAATTTTTGTTGCAATAGTTTCTATTTTCCTCTTAATAGGCTGATCTAAATCGTACAAAAACTTAAATTCGCTTGGCTCTTCCGCCGCCTGCACAACCATTTCGGCTAGTTCAACCGCGCCGGCACCGCCATCAGCCCAATGCGAAGAAACCGCTGCGCCGATTGCGCCGGCATCAATGGCAATTCGTTTAATCGCTTCAATTTCTTCGGGGTGGTCACTTTCAAACGCGTTAATTGCAACAACCGGCGTTACCCCGTGAAGCTTTACATTTTCGATTTGTTTACGTAAGTTCTCCGCCCCGGCTTCAACATCGGCTACATTTTTTTCCAGCATTTCCTTTGGCAAGGGCTTTCCGGCAATAACTTTGTATTTACCGCTGTGTGTTTTTAGTGCGCGAACGGTTACAACCAAAACACATGCATCCGGCTTTAAGCCGCTGTAACGACACTTTACATTGAAGAATTTTTCCGCGCCGATGTCTGCGCCAAAGCCGGATTCAGTCATTAAATAATCACCGCATTTAATGCCGATTAAATCAGCCAAGATACTAGAATTTCCGTGCGCGATATTGGCAAATGGTCCTGCGTGAACTATCGCCGGGGTGTGTTCGAGCGTTTGCATCAAGTTCGGACGAATTGCATCTTTCATCAAAACCGTCATTGCACCGGCAGCACCAATTTCTTCCGCGGTAACCGGTGATTGGTCATTCTTTAACCCAACAACAATTTTTCCGAATCTTTCGCGCATATCCTGAAGTGAAGTTGTCAGCGCCAAAATTGCCATAACTTCAGATGCTACGGAGATATCGAAACCCGTTTCGCGCGGAACCCCACCTTCGAGTTTCCCGCCGAGCCCTATCACAATGTTGCGAAGTGCGCGGTCATTTACATCCAAAACGCGTTTCCAAGTGATGCTATAAGGATCAATATCAAGTGGGTTTCCGCGCATCAGCTTATTGTCAATCATTGCCGCAAGAAGATTGTTTGCAGCAGTTACCGCGTGAATGTCGCCGGTTAAATGCAAGTTGAATGTTTCCATCGGAATCACCTGTGAATATCCGCCACCGGCTGCGCCACCTTTTATACCAAACGTAGGACCTTGCGAAGGCTGTCGAAGAGTTATTACAGAGCGCTTGCCGATGTGTTTCATTGCCTGCCCAAGCCCAACAAGCGTAGTGGATTTCCCCTCACCAAGTGGAGTAGGCGTAATTGCGGTAACATCTATATACTTTGCGTTCGGTTTGGATTCGAGCTTTTTCAGCACATCCAAATTTATTTTTCCCACAAACGGGCTGCCGTACAAATCTAAATCTACCGGTTCAAGCCCCATTTGTTCCGCTATTTCCGTTACATTTTTTGGTGTCGCTTTTTGCGCAATTTCAAGATCGCTTGACATAGTTTCCCCCATTGCAATACTGAAAATCTTCCTCAATATTCAAAAAAACGCTTACGTTATTTCTTAAATTGGGAATTACGTTCCCAAAAGATGCCATCCGTGTATCCTTGAATTGTCGTGTCATTTGTTGCCAACTCAAGCCGTTTTTCCGTCAATAAACAATAATCTTCATCGGTTTCAATGCAAGTAAATTTTCTTCCTAATTTTTTTGCGACAACCGCACTAGTGCCGCTTCCCGAAAACGGATCCAAAATAAGATCGTTCTTACCGGTGGAAGCCAAAATAATCTTAGCCAATAGTTTTTCCGGCTTTTGTGTCGGATGCACCGTGTTTTCAGGCATTGACCAAAACGGAACGGTTAAATCATTCCAAAGGTTTGAAGGGTGTGTTAAACGAAAGTTCCCACCGTTTTCCGCAGCCCAATCTTTTGGTTTGCCTTCCTCTTTATATGGTGCAATAACCTTTTTTCGCACCATAACTTCTTCAACATTAAACTTATAGTTTTCTGAGAGCGTAAAAAACCAAATATCTTCGGAAGCGTTTTTCCAGTTGGTTTTTGAACCACGCCCTTTTTCACGTTCCCAAGTAATTCGGTTACGAAGAATAAAATGTTTCAATCCAACTCGCTGAATTGCGGAAGATGAGCGCCAATCGCCACAAATATATATTGAAGCATCCGGTGTTAGCAGCTTGACGCACTTTGAAAGCCAACCGTCAAGCCATTTTTCATACGCTTCAAGTGATGTTTGCTTAAATGTGTTCGTTCCGAATTTTTTGTTTAGGTTGTATGGCGGGTCAGCGAACAGCAAATTAAATTTCTGTTTAGGCAAAAAATTTAATATGGTGTGTGCATCGCCCAAAATTACTTTGTTTTCGATTTGTGGCGTAGTAACCGGTGCTAATACTTTTACAATGTTTTTCTTATAACGTATTGCCTCTTCAGAAGTTAGCGCGATGGTACGATTTCTTGAGGCGCGCGGTTTTGTTGCCTTTTTTTGTTGCATTAAACAGTGATTTTAGCCTTCAATAATAAATTTAGCCAAAAGGACGGCACGATATGGAATATCTGAAACTATTACGTATTCATCCAAGGTGTGCGCGCCATCGCCCTTTACTCCCAATCCATCAAGAACGGGAATACCAAGTGCCGCCACAAAATTTCCATCTGAAGCCCCGCCAACCTGCGCATCCTCAAGATTAAAGCCGATTTCCGCCGCATAAGCTTTAGCGCGTTCAAACAATGCGATTACTTCTTTAGTGCGTTCGAGCGGTGGACGATTTATGTCGCCTGTAATTTCGAGCTTCACTCGTTCATCAAACGGCGTTAATGAACGAATTTCTTGTTCGAGACGTTCCGCTTCAGCAATCGTTTCAAACCGAATATCGACAGCACACTCCGCTTCAGCCGGAACTACATTGGTTGTTGTGCCGCCATGTACGGTGCCAACGTTTACGGTTGTGCCGGTTTCGAAGTTAGAGAACGATTGAAGTTTTACGATTTGTTTTGCAATCTCTAAAATTGCCGATGCGCCCCGTTTAGGGTCCAAGCCGGCGTGTGAAGGTATTCCTTCGCATTTTATATGAAATTCGCCCGTACCTTTTCTGCCTGTTTTTACGCGTCCATTTGCGGAAGGTTCTAGCACCAAACAAAATTCGGATTCGGCGGCAGCCGTTTCAACATGTTCGCGTCCCGTTGTGCTTCCGATTTCCTCATCGCACGAAATCAACAATTTAATGGGTCGTGCCGGTTCTAAACCGTATTCCTTTATCGCGAAAAAAACTTCCAGAATAACGGCGATGTTAACCTTCATATCAAAGCCGCCACAGCCATAAAACCGTTCACCTTCAACACGTGTCGGGTTTCTTAATTTCGAACCGGCAGGATGTACCGTGTCTGAGTGTCCGAGAAATAGAATAGGCTTTCCAGGGCATTCGGTGAAAGCTTCTATCAGTAAATGCCTTCCATAGCCTTCCGCATCAATAAATTTTACTTCCGCATTCGGAAGAATTTCATTTACACGGCTCGCAATCCAATCAGCCGCCGCAACGCTGCCTTCAAAATCTCTCGAAGGTGATTCGATTTCAATAAGTTGCGTCGCAAGTTCGATTGTTTCCGATTCGCGAGCTTTAAAGTGTTTAAGAAGTTCCGTTAAAGGCATAATAATAAATTTGCAAAAAAGTTAAGTTTGAAGTCTATTTGGTTGATTTTGTGCCAAAAATAGCGTTTAGCGTCGCCGCAATTCTGTATCCCGCAAGTGCAAGATTTCTTTCGGCGGTTTTGAGAGCGGTTTTTGTATATTTCTTTTCGGGCATTTGATTTCGTTGAAGTGTAGGTGTGTAAACAACAGCCTCCAATAGCTTAAATTCTTCTTGGTTCCATTCTTTGTATTTGCCCGTTTCTAGGTCGCCCATCTTCTGCTCAGGATATTTTTTCTCCAAACGCTTTGCTATTGCCGTAATATAATCAGAATCGCACTGATCATTCTTTCGTTTGTCATTGTTCGTGATTAAGCCATCCCAAAAGCTATGCAGATTAACCCCGCGCTGCCCGTTGGGAACGTTTTCGCGAAGGATAAATAGATTTCCGCCTTGGTCACCCTTCGGTTCCGTTGTAGTTATGCGAGAGGCATTGTGAAGCGGATTGTGAAGATCGCCAGCCACGTGCACAAACCACGCCAATGCGATTGCCTTTGCGGAATCTTCTGCTTTGGGGTCACGCATTGTTGCTTCAAACTCATATAGTTTTGTAACAGCTTCACCACCTTCGCCATCGAAGTTTTCCAAAACCACGGCTCTACCTTCTTCATCTTTCCAAAAAATATCGGAATAATGCCAAGTTGAATGGTTGTATTTTCGATAGCGATTCTTAAATGAACGGTCTTTTATGTTATCCGCCCAGTTTGCGGCATACATAAAAAGATCGCGTTGTTTTGAATGAAGCGACATTGAATTGTAAAAGTTAAACGGCACACTTAAATCCGAATCTTCCGGTGCGGACATAATTATCTTAAAAACCGCTTCGCGCGTTTCGGGAGTCATTTTGTCCCAAGCGATAGCAGCCGAAAGGGCGTGCCCCGCATTATCCCATCCGTAAGCGTAACTATAAGAAAATAGATAAGTTAATACGAGCAAAAAATGTGCAATATATCGTTTGGTTTTCATTCTATTCAAGAAATCTCCTTTTTCCGGCGACGTTCGGTTCGACGAATAAGTACAACGTTTATTAGACAAAAACATCTTAATAATTGCAAAACTCTTCCGGCGTGCCGTTCTAAAAGTGGCATGATTGAAACAAGTTGAGTAAATAAAACGATGAACAAGATTTTGGATCAGGGAAGAATTGCCGAAGCAATAATAGATAAAACCAACGGTGCGTTTGGTCAAAGAATCGGAATATTAGCAAAGTTGTTTGGTTGTTGGCACAAGAATTTAAGTCGTCCGTTTTCGAATCGTTCGGCATCTTATCGGGCGTGCTTACAGTGTGGCGCACGAAAAAGATTTGATTCAAACAGTCTTGTAACATCCGGACCATTTTTTTACCCCCCGACCGTGAAGTTCTAGGTTTACAAACCTTTAACGGTCATCTCCCTACCATAGAAACTTTCCTGCAGAAAAAGCCGCCACTCGGGCGGCTTCCCTTTTCGAGCAAAAAGTTGATATGCAAATCCAATCTATCTTAAAATTCCCTTAAAGTTTGAAGCGCGAAGAGCGTAACCCGGAAAGATATTAGCTGAATTCTTTTTGTTCAGCTGCTTTGAAACAAGTTCGCCAAGAACATCTCGAAAATCCGTCGTTACCGCCAAATCTCGGTCTTGATACAATTCGTCCGAACGCAAGCCTTTCCAATTACCATAAATGCCACCATTTACACCGTTTCCGATTATCATCATTGAATTTCCGTGACCGTGATCGGTTCCACGGGTTCCGTTTTCACGCGCTGTTCTGCCAAATTCGGACATTGTTACAACCACAACATCATCCATTTGTTTTCCTAAATCAATTGCAAATGCCGAGATTGAATCCGAAAAGGTTCGCAACAGATTTGCAAGTTGCCCAACGCCGCCGCCGGCACCTGCCTGATTTGCGTGCGTATCCCAATTCAAACCGGGCGTATCCGTAAACGCAGTTTCTAGCCCGACATTTGCTTTAATCAACTGTGCGATTTGGCGCAGATTCCTTGAAAATTCGCCCGCAGGATATTTTGCGTTATGTTCAACCTTATATTTCGCGGGGTTCGCCCGTTTCAGAAAATTAATCGCTTCAAATGTTTCTTTCCCGGTTTCACCCAGCTCGTTGTCCGCCTGTTGCTGCCAAATTCCTTCAAATCCGCCGGAAACACTACCGGAATATTTGCCCGCGCGAATTGCAAAAGAATTTAGATCTGTCATAGCAATTGTGGGATAGTGCCCCATTAACGAACGCGGAATTTGTGTTGTCATTGAAACAGCACGGAATGGCGAATCATCTTTGCGCGCGTCTGATTCAAGCATACGATTCATCCATCCATCGCGAGTGGATTTTGTTCCCGGTGTGCCTGATTCCATATAATCGTGCGCATCGAAGTGCGAACGCGTGTTATCAGGCGAACCGACCGAATGAACAATTGCAAGTTGTTTTTGTTGCCAAAGTGGGCGAAACGATTCCATTGAAGGGTTTAACCCGAAATAGCCATCCAAATCAATTGCACCCGAATTCTTTCCGGGCTGTGGAACCGCAATTGTTTTGCGATATTCGTAATATTCGCGGGAACCATGCGGAACAAACATATTTAACCCGTCAACCGCTCCGCGCTGAAAGATTATGACCAATACTTTCTTTCGAAGTTCTTCACTTCGTGCAAATACCGTATTTTGCAAAACGCAAGGGGTAGCAGCCAGTGCGCCAAAACTCGCAAGCGAAATTCCGCTAGATTTTAAAAAGAATCTTCTATTCATATTTACTCCTCTTACTGCCGCTGAAATTCAGGCGAACCAAGCACCAGGCTTACTATTTTAACAATCTGCGGGTCGCCCGAAGCTTTTTTTAATCGTCCACCTTGGCGGTTGCGCTCTGCCATTGGTTCAGGATTGTCCGAATCAACAGAGTCATTATCCATATATGTGAGCGTTCCTTCTTTTAAAGGCATTTCTGCCTGTTTTAAAAGTGTGGCTTTCGTGGTTTCAGAAACTTCACCAAAGAGAATCTGCGATATTGAATTTTGCAGCGTTTCATCGTTTGTTTTGCCTGCAAACTGTTGCAAGTTAACTTTAGTTTGCGGAATTTGGTTTGCGGAAAGAAGCACTGCAAAATTCATACGTTCAATAAGTGCGCCGGCGTTGACCCAATCTTCGGAAGTATCCGGATAGCCCGTTGGTGCTTGGTAGCCGTAAAGCGGTTCGCCCATTTGCGCTAAGAGCGAAACCAATGTTTGGCTGTTTTTTACATCGGCGTTTACGGCATGCAATGAGCTAACTAATAGTTCAAAAGGCGTTTTGATTTTTGATCTGTAATTTTTGGCGGCAAAGAATTCATCATCGTAAAACAATGCACGAAGCGTGGTTTTAATGTCGCCATTCGAACGATGAAATGCGTTTGCGATGCGGTTAACGTAGGCTTCATCGGGCGTATCGGAAACAAATTTTACGGCGAGTTTACGGGCGATAAATTTTGCGGTTGCGGGGTTTGAGACTAACAGATCAATTACATCCAAACCATCTTGCATTCCGCCCGAGTTTATCTTTTTCCCCAAAACGGTTTTTACGCCAATTTCGTGAAACCGTTGGACGAATACAAACGTTCCGGATGGAGTTTCGGGTGAAATGCCGAGTCGTTTTGCTTGCTGCATCAGACGCGCATTTTCAGTTCCCAGAACTTCTTTTGCCGCCGAATTTCTGTAGCCGCGCGGATCAAAAATTGTCCAACCCGTAAATGCTTTAGCCACTTCCTTTATGTCTTGTTGCGTGTAACCTCCATCAACACCAAGTGTGTGCAATTCCATCAATTCACGGGCGTAGTTTTCATTTATTCCGCGTTGGTTTTGTTGGGTTTTTGCGCGTTTGGCTCTAGCTTCAACTTTTTCTATTTCTGCGCTCGTAAGTCCGCGGTTTTCTAAAGCTTTTATTGTACGAGGCTTCAATGTGCCGTTCTTATTTAAGCGATTCGAACCATTTGCGCGGTTCTGTGTTTGGTTATTTGGTGAAACACTCTGAAAATTATCCAAGTAGAACAACATCGCCGGATGGCTTGCAGTGCCGATTAGGAGATCGCGAAAGTTGCCAAGAGCATTTTTTCTGATTACGTCGCGCTCGTAACTCGGTATAAACCAACGGGTTGCACCTTTACGCGAATATACGTTGAAGTGATTCGACCAAAAATCAACCATCACTTCCTGTAACTGTTTTTCGCTATACGCCGCACGTAAGATTCTAGCAATTTGCACTTGACTCATTATCTGTGCCGGGCGCCGCAAGCCAAACTCTTTGTAATACTCGGCAATTATGCGTTGTCTATCTTTCGGGCTGTTTGTACCTAACTCTTCACCAAGCGCGCCGGATTGTTGTTTTTGAACAGCTTTTATTATATCCGCAGGGTTTGGGTATTTTGCAAAAATTTCGGTTGTGGTCATATTCAGAATATCAAAACTCGCAAGCATTTGTTCTACGCGGCTGTCGTCAATCAGCGCCGGATTTAGCTGTTGTTCGATATACGCCCGCACCCCCAAACGAGCGATTTCATCCATTTCCCGTCGATTTGGACCGAAGGTTATTCGATTTAATGTGTGTAATTCGGTTTGCCGCGGTGTTAAAATTGTTCGATTTTCTTCAGCCCTTACTGTTGTAAGAGGCGCAAAAAATGAAACTAGCAGCGAAAATACAAAGAAACTCGTTAATGTTCGTAATAAGAAAATCATAGGTCGTATGCTCCAAAACTGAAATTCAGCGTGCAATTCGTTATTTACTTAGACGTGCGGTTTTCTTTTTTGGACGAAGAAAAAATCGCTACCCAAAAGCAATCTTAATTGCACATTCGCCACGCACAAGGGTAAGATTGATATGAAGCAGTAAATTTTGCAACGAAAATCTGCCGGTTTTGCATCTAAGCACTTGGTTAAAAGCCAATTCAAACAAAAGATTCCGCATTTTTTACGAGAACAATATGAACACGAAACTGAACAGAATCTCCTTATTGCTGTTAGTGACTGTATTTTCAGCGTTTACGGCATTTGCTCAGGAAAAATTCAGCGATCCGAACGTTGAATATGAGTTTATGATTCCAAACGACAATTGGAAAATGATTGTAAAACCTTCGGAATTTAGCCCGAATGTTGAATACGTTTACAAAGATCGTGACCAAGGTTATCTTCAGATTCGAAAGCTTTCGGTAGATAAAGATGCAACGTTTTCAAGTATTTTGCAGGATGAAGAATTGAAATTGCAATTTATGCCCGGTTACGTTGCAGGCAAAGAAGAAAATTTTACAGGGAATTATGACGGAAAGGTTTTTAACTATGAATATGTAAAAGCAGGTAAAAATATGAGTGGCAGAAACTATTATTTGCGAACCGATTCGACAACGGTTTATGCGCTGCGGTTTACCGGGTTGAAAGATTCCCTTCGTTTATTGCGAAATGAAACCGATAGCATCGCACGCACTTTTACAATAAAAAAATAATTCGAAAATAATTCAGGGTTTAGTAAAATGTGGGCGTTTCATCGCCCATTTTTGCTTTAAAGCGCGATGCAAAATGATAAGCGTAACCCGTTTTATTGTGGACATTGCGCAATATGTCCTTGGGTTCGATTTTTTCACAACGCAATTTTGTAACAATCTCTTCGGGAAGTTCGGTTATCAATTTTACGTTAAACGTTTCGACCTTTTTTAAGAATGTCCACGCTGTTTGTCCGTTGACGGAATAATATTCGCAAATTCTATCTGCAAGGTGTGCAGAATCCCTTGATTCGAACCACTCAAGAAAATTTGAACTTCCAAGTCCATCCGCACATTTTGCAAAAAGAATAATCGTTCCGCCGGGAACGCATGCCGCCGCCGCGTTTTCTAGCGCTTTATGCGCTTGAACAAGATTAATGTCGAATGGTTCGCCGCCACAAGAAGCAATAACGAATTCACGTTTTTCGTGGATTTCCAAAGAATATTTACGCGCATATTCGTTGCACGCTATTTGGTATGATTCACGCCAGTCGCCGCAAAAGATGTGGGTAACTTCACCAAACTTATTTGCAAATGTGTTTACGGCAAAATCCGGAGGCGCGAACGAAGTAGCTTCCATAAAAGCTTCGTTTACGGGGTTTCCATCAAGTATTCCGGATTCAACACGTGTGGCACGAGTTTTTGTTTTGCAATCAAACGCAAGTTCATGGGTGGCGGCAATTGTTCGTTTTGAAGCCAGCCCCGGGCATATTAACTTTCTGCCCCCGGAAAAGCCTGCAAAATAATGGAAGTTTACACTTCCAACCGTAATAACGCGGTCATATTCAACAATTGCTTTATTTAATTCAACCGCGATTCCCTCGGAAGTTCTTCCGACGCGTATAAATGAAGCCAAATCATCGGCAACGTGATCCAACATTTTCATACGTTGTGCAACAAAGGATGTTACAAGAAGTTCTTTTTCTTTACGTGTAGTTTTGCGGTGGAGCCCGGTAGCGAAAATAATTGCGATGTTATAAGCCCTTACACCACTGCTTATAAGTCTTCTAACTAAAAGATTTATAATGTGTGCACTACCTGAAACCCGCGTTGCATCGTGCACGACAATCAACACCGTTTCATCAGGCGAAATTATTTCTTCAAGCTTTGGCGAGTTTATCGGATGTTCAAGAGCTTCCCCTAATTCCAAATCGGTTAGTGGAAAATATTCATCCATTTTGCCAAGCGAAATAAACTTATCTGAATCGATTTCTAAGCTGTATTTTGAGTTTCCGTAGCCAAAATCCGATTTCATATCTTAAATCGCCGCAACCGGCAACTACAGAAATAGTGCCGTTGTGAAACTGAGGGAAGCAATATAAATGCTAAAATGGGCGGCTCAATTGCTCGACCCGCCCGTATATCAGATTGTAAGTTTACCTATTTCAATAATCGCGCAGACGTTCTTCGATCAGCCGCACGTTCTTGATCTGAAGCATCTGCCGGAACCTTTGCAAATTCATCGCCATATCCTTCAGTTTCAGGCACTTGCGCGCCAACGCCGCGTTTAGCAAGTTCTGCTTGAACGGTCTTGGCACGATCACCGGAAAGTTTTTTATTTGTTTCCGGGTTACCCTTCTTATCGGTATATCCACCAATTTTCATCTTCACATCAGGATAAAACTTCAAAATCTTCGCGATATTATCCAATTGACGATTCGATGTTGGTTCAAGCGTTGTTCCGCCAAACTTAAAGACCAAATCATCAAACACAAACCATTTATCTTTAAGTTGATCATCGGTTGCGTTCTTATATTCATCCGAATTGATGAAAGTGATTAATTGATCTTCAATGCCGCCCGGGTATGCTTCTAAGGTTTCGTCACCAAGTTTGATTTGGGTTAGCTGCCTATCGGCTTTGTCTCCGGCGGAATCTCCGGAATTTACGGTCCAACCGGTAAAGTATTCTTTCAACTTGTCAACGGCACCATCAGGCAAAGTTCCGGCAGTATTGATTGCCGTTCCAACCCAAGCTATTGAGCCACCTGTCCATGTCTTAAAACCGGGAAGTGCAAGAGTTTTCTTAAAGTTGTCCAGCCAACCGTCAGAAAATGCGGCTGCCTTTGTATCAACCGTCAATCCGCTCGCATCAACATTGTCTTTACCCCAAACATTTCCGGCTTCTGTAGTAACATCCGCCTTCGTTTGTTCACTGTTTACGGTGCCGGTTAAAAAGTATTTGTTATCCTTTGATTCAACCTTTATTGTTGATTGCGTTAATTCTGAAGTTTCGCCACTTGCGTTCGCTTCTTGATTTGCATTTGTATCCGCTCCGCCCGTCGTATTCTTACCGCAGAACTTGAAGCCGATAAACAAAAGCAAGATCAAAAGTAAAAGCGGTATAAGCCATTTTAAGATGGAACCGCTGCCATCACCGTCTATTGAATCCGTAACCCCTTTTATCGCGCTACTTGCTTTATCAGATACAGCGTGCGCGGTATCACCAACGGCACCTGCAGCCGCACTTGCAGCCTGTTTACCCTTATCAACCGCGGCTCCTGCAGCGTCACCTACCGCACCCGCTGCCGCTCCGGCAACTTCTTTTCCCTTATCAACCGCAGCACCTGCCGCATCACCAACGGCACCCGCGGCATCACCTGCCGCACCAACAGCCCCACTTGCCACCGCACCGGCGGTTCCTGCAATTCCTGCAAACGCGCCCGCTGCCGCTCCGCCAAGACCGCCAACAAAGCCACTAATTTTTGAAAAAATGCTATCGTTATCCGGCAGTTCTCCATCGGGCGAAAGTTTATCTACAACTTGCGGAATCATAAATCCAAGTGCTGAGGAAGCCGTGTTTGTGTCAACACCAGCCGAATCGGCAATAGATTTTACTTCGTCCGCCCCAAGCGCGGATGTAACTTGATCAGACGTTAAAGCGGTACTGTCTCCGGAACCAATCCAAGATGAAACTTGATCACCCAACCCAGCATCTTTAATTCGATTTATAAAACCGCTAAAGCCGCCGGTTTCGTTGTTTGTCATCAGCCCCATAAGTGAAGCCAACAATGTTCCGGCTTTATCACCTAGACCGAACTTATCAGCCGCCCCGCTAATAATTGAATCAAAAAGCGCCATTTTAGTTCTCCTATATTTCCTAATAAAATATCTGCAAAATGCAGAAGTTTGTTTCTAAGTTTATTGAAGTTTCCTTAAAGCGGATTTTTCGTTATCATTTCCGCTCGCAACACAAGGGGGACGCAAATATTAATGTTTGCCGTTACGCCATTGTTTCGCAGTTTGCACCATTTCGTCAAGCGTGGCTTGTAATTGCAGGCAGTTGTTTCTGATCGTTTCATCATTTGCGCCGCCTTCAAGAAACAAAGGTGCACCAATGTAAACACAAGCAGTTGTGAAGGGTTTTGGTATCTGCATTTCATCCCAAGTTTTGAGCTTCCAAAATGACTGTGGTTCAACCACAACAGGAATTATTGGGAAGCCGGTTTTCATTGCCAAAACTACCGCGCCGGATTTTACTTTGTGCCGCGGACCTCTCGGACCATCGACGGTCAACGTCATAGATTCGCCTTTTTCCAAATAATTTACCATTTTCTTAAGTGCTTGCGAGCCACCCCTTGTTGAAGAACCGCGAATTACGCCATAGCCAAACCGCTGGGCTGTTCGTGCTATATATTCGCCATCAAAACTATTCGAGATGATGACCGAAGTGCGGTGCGTTCGCCAATAATATGTGGTTAAGAAAATGCGATCGTGCCAAAACGCATTGATTGTAACCGGGTTTCTTGAATATGCGGTTCCAAAGATTTCCCATCCATCGATTTCGCAATTATCCCAGCCCTTGACCTCGAATCTGATACTTTTCCCAATTATCGCAATTGTCCAATAAAGCAAAAAATCGATTACATATATTTTCATTCGCTTTGAAAACGGATACCGCGTGAGCGGTGCAAAAACGTGTAATTCGTCAAATTCTTCTTCGTTTTGTTTGTTCATATAATAGAAATCGCATCAAATATCGGGTAAAATATATTATTAGGACCACTATTTTAACGTATTTCAGCTGAAGGGGTTAGCGAATTGCAAGCCCACTAATTATAAACCGAATGCCGCGAAAGATTCTTATAATCGATGATCATGATGATCTTGCGACTGCACTTACTGAGGCGTTTTGTGAGCAAGGACACAAAGTAACTGTTGCACGCGATCGTGATTTAGCAATGCAGTTGGCTGAAAATAATGCCTTTGAAGTTGTAATTACGGATTTGGACGGCGAAAAACTCGTGCCCGTTGTTGCTTCAGGTAATAAGCGGGTTGAAGCATGTTTGCCCGTGGTGAACGAAGCACGAAGCAACTTGAAGGCGTTTAAAATATGTCTTGCAAAGTTTAATAATGACGGCAATGATGATGCCGAAATGCTTGATATTGTTAAACTTACCTTACAATTCAAAGCTAGATTCATTGACCGCGGACCCGCGATGCAGAATCGGGTTGAGCGAATCGAATTTGAAGTTCCAAGCACTATTGAACTAATGCACGACATTTTGGATTATCTTATGTCGCGTGTTGAAAAACTTGGTGTGGTAAAACCTGAGAAATCAAATCTTTTTGTTGCGCTCGATGAAGCTTTTGTAAATGCCGTAAAACACGGAAACAAGTTTGATATTTCCAAACTTGTAAAAATAGTTGTTGACATCAGCCGAGAAAAGGCAAGTTTTACAATTGAAGATGAAGGCGAAGGGTTTGACGTAAATTCGATTCCCGACCCAACCGTTCCCGATAATCTCTTTAAATCATCCGGACGAGGCGTAATGTTTATCTACAACATAATGGATGAAGTAACATACAACGAACGCGGAAACCGCCTTACAATGGTAAAACGCACAGATCAAAAAAGGTAAGCAAATGAGCTTCGAAGTTATCCAAAGGAATTGAAAAGTTTTGAAAGTAACGATAGGGCAAATCAATACAATAAACGGCGATATTGAAGGCAACGTTGCCAAAATCTTATCGGCAATTGAAAAAGCCAAATCAGATGGTAGCGATTTGGTGGTTTTACCTGAGCTTGCAATACACGGATATACCTCACAAGATTGGTTTCTAGATCGCGATATAATACGCGCATGTGAGTTGCCACTGCAAAAAATAATTCCCGCCACAAAAGGAATTGCTGCGATAGTTGGAACGGTTAGAATCAATGAAGATGGCAACGGAAGAAGGCTTTTTAATTCGGCGGCAGTATTTGAAGATGGCAAACTGCTTGGCTTTGAAGATAAAACACTTTTACCCGAATACGATGTTTTTGACGATCCAAGATATTTTGAACCTTCGGAAAAACGGCGTTTGTTTGATGTAAGAGGCAGAAAGATTGGAATCGCAGTTTGCGAAGATTTTTGGAACGATAAAACCTTTTGGGAAGAAAGACTTTACGATGAAGACCCAACCGATGAATTACTTTCGCTGGGTGCGGATTTAATTGTTTCTGTAAACGCATCACCATTTAACCGCGGTAAAATAAAACTCAGGTGCGATATGGTTGCGCACCGCGCGCGCGCCAAAAAAGTGCCGGTTGTGTTTGTAAATCTTGTTGGCGGAAATGATGGAATAATATTTGACGGTGCATCGTTAATAGCCGATGAAGAAGGCGATATTATCTTGCAAGCTACTGCATTTGAAGAGTTTATCGAAACCGTTGAACTCGATGTTCATAAACCGGATTCGCGCGGAATTACCGGAAATGAAATTGAAACAATGCGACGCGCGCTAGTTTTGGGAATTCGCGATTACACGCATAAAAACCGTTTTACAAAAGCCGTGCTTGGTTTAAGCGGTGGCATAGATTCAGCATTGGTTGCAACACTTGCCTGCGAAGCATTGGGCGCGGAAAACGTACTTTGCGTAATGATGCCTTCGCAATTTTCGAGTGAAGGTAGCATAAAGGATTCTGAAGACCTTATCAGAAACTTGGGATGCGAATCGCGCATTGAGCCCATTAAAGGGGCATTTGACGTGCTTTTGAAACAGCTGGAATTTAACGCGCCGAACAAAGGTGGCGAAAATTTAGCTGCGGAAAATATGCAATCGCGTTTGCGGGGCTTGATTTTAATGGCTATTTCAAACGCCGAAGGAAGATTGGTTTTAGCCACTGGAAATAAATCTGAGCTGGCAGTTGGATATTGCACGCTTTACGGTGATACAAACGGCGGAATTGCCGTAATCGGCGATGTTTTAAAAACTGAGGCGTATGCAATCGCGCAACGTATAAATGACAGCGCGGGCAAGGAAGTTATTCCAAAAGCAATCATC
>JBKEBT010000130.1:0-6473 GCA_047973305.1 Pyrinomonadaceae bacterium | reverse complement strand
CAATGGGGCAGTTGCGCCCGCTTTTAAATGATTACAAAAAGCTTGAGCTTTTTGTGGTTGATGAAGGTTCTTACAGCGAGGCGTTGGGCGTGTTAAAAGCCAAACGCCCAACAAGCGAAGTTTTTGTTTTTTAACTGGTGGTTGCTATAAGCCTTCTATATTTTTCACATATAGGTGGCAATGTTTATGGATGGAGAGTTAGTTCATATTCGTGTTTGGGGAGATTTTGCGTGCTTCACAAGACCTGAAATGAAGGTTGAGCGCGTTTCGTATCCGTTGGTTACCCCATCCGCTGCGCGCGGAATCTTGGAAGCGATATTTTGGAAGCCCGAAATGTATTACGTTATTGATTCCGTTCGTGTAATAAAAAAGGGAAAATGGACTTCGATCCGCAGGAACGAAGTTACAAAGCAGATTAGCCTTACAAAAGCAAAAAGCGCGATGCAAGGCAATGGCGAAGTGCCGTTGATTGCAGCAGGTGGTGGCGCGGCTGATGCAACACAACGAAATATGTTGGCGCTGCAAGATGTTGAATACATTATCTCTGCCAAAATTGCGTTGAGCAAAATTGGTAAAGCGGCATCGCAAACTATCAATAAATATCAAGCCGAACTTGCCCGGCGTGTAAAATCCGGCAAGTGTTTTCATCGCCCAAGTTTTGGCGTGCGTGAATTTTCTTGTGAATTTGCACTTGTTGAAGATTCGGCGGAAATTCCAGAAACGGTTGATTGGAATGAGGATTTGGGGTTGATGTTGTTTGATCTATTTGATGTCGAAGAGCGTTCCCATGGGTTTGCGTTTACGGAAAACGGTAAAACAATCGGAAAATTATCAAATCCCGCCGCCAGTTTTTTTATTGCAAGGGTCGAAAACGGCTTGTTGGATTGCAATCCCGAACGCATCGCAATTCACAAAGCTTTTGGAGGTGAACGCTGATGTTGCTTGCTTCATTATCACAATTTTATAAACGTTCGCTTGATGAAGGCAAAATAATCGATCCGGCATTTACTGCTAAATACATTCGTTGGCTAATTCCTATTACTATCGAAGGCACGCTTGAAGGCGGTGGTTTGATAGAAATTCCGAAAGAAGGGGGTCGTTTAGTGACCTTGCCGAAAACAAACCGTCCGAAGAATGCGGGTGGTGTGGCAGAATTTCTTTGGGAAGGAATTGAAGCAATGTTTTCGCTTCCTTCAGATTTTGACAAAGTGCCGAGCGATGAGAAGAAAAGACTGCGGCAGGAATCAACACGCGCAGGCAAACACGAAGATTTTATGCGCCAGCTGAATGAGGCGTTCAACGCCACAAACTGCGGCGAACTAAAGGCGGTAATTAAGTTCTTCGATACCCTCGAAGATTCTATGCCTCCGCCATTCTTGCGTTGGGGCGCGCTGAATGAGGGCGAAAAACCCTGTTGGCTGGTTTTAACAGCAGGCGGAAAAGAAGAAAAGTTCAAAGCCGATAATTTTACGTTTCAGGTTAACGGAACCATTGCTGTTGATTTGCAGGAAACACGAAATTTTTGGCGTGAAAAATTTGCGGATGAAAAAGCGGAGAAAGAATCAGATTCTAAAACCGGCGTTTGTCTTGTAACGGGCAGCACAAATGCCGCGATTTCGCCATCGCATTTGCCGAAGATTTCAAGTGTTCGCGGTGCATCATCAATGGGCGCGGCTCTTATATCATTTGATAAAGATTCGTTTCGTTCTTACGGAATTAAGAAAAGCTATAACTCGCCAATTTCATTTGAAGCGGTTGAGGCATACACAAATGCACTAAATTATCTTGTTTCAAATAAGAAGCATCACTTTGCAGTTGGCGAAACAACACTTGTTTTTTGGGCGCGAAATTCTGATGCGGCAACTGATTGGATTTCAAAACTTTTTGATTCGCCGGATGAAAGCAACTTAAAAGCATTTTTGGCTTCGCCGCTTCTTGGTGAAGCACGTGCAGGCACGCTTCCGCCGGATGATTTTTACAGCGTTACACTTGGCGGAAACGCCGGACGGATAATTGTTCGCGATTGGATGCAGATTACGGTTGCGCAAGCACTTCTAAACTACGATCAGTGGTTTAAGGATTTAAGAATCGCTGAGCTTCGCTCACATCATAACGATAAAATTCCGCCGTTTTCACTATACCGTTTGGCGGTTTCAACCGTTCGCGAATCAAAAGAACTTCGTCCGGAAGTTTCACGACAGTTATTTCGCGCGGCAGTTTTAGCTTCTGCACCTTCAATATCTTTAATTAAGGGACTTGTAAAAAGGGTTGCTGTTGACCTATCTGCTGACGGAACGAAATCGCTTAATAATCTCTCGCGCTTTGCGCTTCTAAAACTAATCATCAATCGAAATGAAAAGGAGAAATCAAGAATGATTGAAGAAAAATTAAACCCGGAAATTCGGGATGACGCTTACAACTGCGGCAGACTTTTGGCGATCTTTGAAGATTTGCAGGCTGCCGCGCATGAATACAAACTTGAAGGCGTAAGCGTGGTTGAAAAATACTACGGAACGGCTTCTTCCTCGCCAAATTCAGCATTTGGTATTTTATGGCGGCTGCACCAACACCATCTAAAGAAGGTTTCACGCAACAACCGCGCAAAGGCTGAAGCTATTAAGGCGCGAATCGCAGAAATTTGTTCGCTTTTTGAAGCGCAAACTGCAAGCAACGCACCAAGCTTTCCGCGCAGTTTTGATCTTCGCGCGCAAGGCAGGTTTGCACTCGGCTTTTACCAGCAAATTGCAGCTGACCGTGAAGCACGTCGCAATTATAAGGAAAACAAAGAAAACTCAGATAAAAATAAAACAGGAGAAAATGAATAATGAGCACTGAAATCTTAAACAATCGTCACGATATCTATTTACTTTTTGATGTAACAAACGGTAACCCAAACGGTGACCCGGATGCAGGTAATATGCCCAGACTTGAACCAAACACAAACCGCGGAATTGTTACCGATGTTTGCCTAAAGCGTAAGATTAGAAATTTCATCGAAACGTTTCCGGTTGAACGCAACGGAAATGCGTTTGGAGTTTTTGTTAAAAGCGGACCCGCGCTCGAACGCACAATCACGCAAGCTGTCGAAGAAGGCGGTGGCACTGCCGAAGAAGCCGTTAAATGGCTTTGTCGCGAATTTTATGACATCCGCGCGTTTGGCGGTGTTTTAAGTGTTGGTGATAAGGTGATGAAGGGTTCCGCTTACGGACAAGTTCGGGGACCTGTTCAATTTACGTTTGCGCAATCTTTTGACCCAATCTCTCCGTTAGATATAACCATCACGCGGCTTGTTGCTACTGCGATTGCAGATGAAGCAAAGGAAAGAACTATGGGTGGCAAGTTTGTGGTTCCCTATGGTTTATATGCGGCAAAAATCTTTGTTTCACCCGCGTTTGCTGAGCGCACCGGATTTACGCTTCGTGATTTGGAAGTGTTTTTTGAAGCCCTAAACAATATGTTTGAACACGACCGTTCAGCGGCGCGTGGGGATATGGTTGTTCGCGGAATATATGATTTTGAACATGTTGGCACACAACACGAAAACAATGCCGAAGCTAACAAACGCGAAGCACGCCTTGGTTGCTGCCACGCAAACACTTTATTTGAAGGCATTGAAGTAAGGTTGAATGATGGCATTGAAACGCCTGCTTCTTTTGCGGATTATACCGTGCGCAATATTTGGGATGAGACGGGTTTACCTGCGGGTGTGCGCCTTCATAAACATCACCGTTAGTTTTGTTTTCAAAGCTTTGACCGGTTCTTTGCCGGTCAAAGTAACTCTAAAAATTCTTTCTTAAGGAGTAAAAAGATGAATGGCGAAGAAATCGGCAAGCTTTTATTGAAGCGTGAGCGTGTGGTTGTTTCAAACCATGCGATAGAACAATTCAGAAAACGAATTGCAGATTTACCATATGAGGCGGCGAAGAATGTAATTGCCGAAGGTGTGCAAAAAAGTGAAAAAGTAAAACTCTTGCCTGATGGCGGCACAATGCGCGTTCGCACGCGTCGCCCCTTTCCTTACGAATTTCGCGCGATGGTTGTTTATGATGAGGGGCATGAAGCCCCGGTTGTAACAACCGTGCTTAAGGGCGATAGCAAGAAGATTAGAAAACGCAGAAACCGCGGCGATGATATTTTGCTACCCGGTAAACCGCGCAAGTTTTAAAGTTATATACAAATAATGGAAGTTGTTTCAATTTCATCAATAAATCAATACGAATTTTGTCCGCGCCGTTGTGCTTTGGTGCTTATTGAAGGCGTTTGGGCTGATAATTCTCATACTCTCGCCGGCGCATTAATCCACAATCAAGTTGATACTTCCGGTTACGAAACAAGGCGCGGTGTAACACTTCTTCGCGCATTGCCGCTCTTTTCGCACAATCTTGGCATTAGCGGAAAGGCTGATATTGTTGAGCTACACGGTGAAGAATATGTTCCGGTGGAATACAAAAAAGGGGCAAAGCGCAAGTTTGTAAATGACGATATGCAGTTGGCTGCGCAAGCAATGTGTTTAGAAGAAATGTTTTCAACTAGCGTTAAGAAAGGATATATCTACCACGCAAAAAGCAACAAACGCCGTAAAGTGTTAATTGATGCAAAGCTGCGTGAAAAAGTTTTGGCTGCTATTTCTAATATCCGCACCATGCTTACCTCAGAAAAAGTTCCATCTGCGGAATATTCAAAACGCTGTGATGAATGCAGCATTTACAGTTTTTGCATCCCAAAACTTTCTGACACCGCTGAACGTGAAAAACTGATGATGAAATACGAACAATTCAAACCCAAATAAAACTATGGCTGAAATAAAACAAAATACACTCTTTTTAAGCACTTCCGGCAACTACATAAATCGTGATCATCTTACATTGCGAATCGAATGTGAAAAAGAATTAAAGCTTGCCGTGCCAATTCATCACATCGAATCAATTTGCAGCTTCGGCAACAATACATTCAGTCCGTTTGCGCTAAAACTTTGCTGGGAAAACAAAGTGCCGGTTAATTGCTTTACCGAAAACGGATTTTTTCTCGGCAGGTGGGAAGGTGTGCCAAACACAAGTGTGGTTTTGCGCCGAACCCAATACCGTAAGGCTGATGATGCGCAGTTCAAGCAAATGTTAGCGGCAACAATTGTAAACGGCAAAATAAGAAATTCCAGACAAAATGTTATGCGCGCTTCACGTGCAACAAAAGATGATTCAGAAAAAGGAACCTTGAAGCTAGCAGCCGCGGCACTTGCAGGTTTAGCAGAAAACGCCTTAGCTGATGCAGATGCACTTGATTCAGTTCGTGGTTATGAAGGACAGGCGGCGGCAGTTTATTTTGAATGTTTCGATCTTCAAATTAGAAAACAAAAGAACGAATTCTTTTTTAAAAAGCGCAGCCGGCGTCCGCCGCTTGATTACGTAAATTGTTTGCTTTCATATCTTTACGCGTTAGTTCGGCATGATTGTATTTCCGCCTTAACTGCCGTAGGGCTCGATCCGTTCGTGGGGTTTTTGCATTCTGAGCGTCCAACTCGTCCGAGTCTTGCCCTTGATCTGATGGAAGAATTCCGCCCCGCAATCGCAGATAAAATAGCAGTGGCAATGATAAATCTGAAACAAATTTCGGCATCAGATTTTAATAAACGCGAAGGCGGCGCAATAGAGTTTACCGATGATGGAAGAAAAAAAGTGATAACCGCATATCAAACACGCAAACAAGATACAATTATTCATCCGGTGCTTGACCAAGAATATCGCTATGGTGAATTGTTTTTTGCACAGGCGCGCATTCTTGCGCGCTATCTGCGTGAAGATATTCCGGCATATTACCCGTTCGTTGTTCGGTGAAGATTGAAACCAAATCGTAAACAATTTACCAATACTATCACCAACGTAAGATGCCGGAAGTTAATAAGTTGCTAAAACTACTTAAATTCAATTTCTGAGTGAAAAAAAACGCTCATAACCTTAAACCCAAAATACTTAAACGACTATGCTGGTTCTAATCTGTTATGATGTCTCAACAATCGATAGCGCAGGCAGAAAACGTCTTAGAAAAATCGCCCGCGCATGTGCTGATTATGGTCAGCGCGTGCAAAATTCCATCTTTGAGTGCAAAATAACAAAAGCGCACTGGGTTTTGTTGAAATCAAGACTCTTGCGCGAATTTGATATAGAACAAGATTCGCTTAGGTTCTATTTTCTCGATAGCGATATAAACATCGAACACCACGGTACAAAGGAACCAATCGACCTTGAAAAACCTTTAATCCTCTAATCTAAACTAACGGGTTCATGCTATAATAACCCCAGCTTACATCTGCGCGTACCTGTTACGTCGGCTCAAACCCGCTAAGTTCGCGCAACACTGTAAGCTTTTTGTAGTCAACAGTTATAAACTATGAATGTAATAAATCAGATAAATTGTGCATTTCACATCTCCGGTTCGCGTTTAATACACCTGAACCACCTGATTTTATTGGTTAATAT